>NZ_NOYJ01000038.1:0-194803 GCF_002258365.1 Rhodococcus sp. 06-221-2 | reverse complement strand
ATGCAGATCGGTATGACACACCCCGCACGCGGCGATGGTGACCACGACATCGTTCGGGCCGGGATCGGGAATGGTGATCGTCTCGATCGAGACGGGCTCACCCTTCGCCTTCGCGACGACGGCATGAACGGTTTGTGACACAAGCACTCCTGAGGTCAGGTGATGTACGGAGGACGATTCACTCGCCGAGCCAGAGCCTGCGGCGGCACACCTCGAGCAACGCGGACATCGTGTCGCGGTCGAGAGTCGATTCTGTGTCGGGTTCGCGAAGCACTGCGGCGAGTCTGGTGAAGTACTCGGTCGGGCTGATTCCGAACCCGACCAGAATGTCCTCGGCCGGCCCGCCGCCGTAGGGCATCCACCGGGTCGCGAAGTCGATCATGCGCTTCGTTTCCGGGCAGCCGAGAGTCGACGCGAGGGTTTCGGTGGTCGTCCTCAACGGTGTTCCCTTCGTCGATGAATCCGATGTCCAGGTTGTCGTCATACCGCGAGAAAAGAACCACGCACAACGGCTAGCAATCACTGGCCGAACGGACATCACACGACGCCGGTCCGAGTATTAGGATGCGCACGTGAGCAGCCCTGCCCCGTCGACCACCGCCAGGTCCGAACCGACCGACTCGCTCGCCGCGCTTCGGGAGGTCCTGACCGGTCCGCTGGTCGAGATAGCTGCTCGTTTTTCGTGGTGGTCGTCGCAGCGGTATCCGCACTCGGCGATGATCATTTTCACCAGGGAATGCACCGGCCGTCCGAGAAAAGTCAGTGGCGACGAGTCGATGACGAGCCGCGTGACGATCAAGGAGCTCGACGACCTCAAGCAATCGGTGCAGCAGAGTGGACACCGAGCTCTGGACGGCCCGGGGCGCCTGGCCGGTGCACAGCGACGTCTCGCGACGCAACTCGACGACACCACCGACACCCTGCTGGTTCTGGTGCCCAAATCGGCTGCGCCGCAGTTCGATCCGGATTCAGACGTCGGCGTTGCGTTCGGAATCGTAGCCACCTCCATACGCCATCAGGTGGTCCAGGCGAGTCCTGCGTATCTCGCCGAATCCCTGGCGGCCTCGAGCGAGCGTGCTCGGGTGATCTCGGAGATGGTCGACGCCCACGTCGATACCCTCACGTCCGTGCTGTCCACGCTGCGCTCGAAGGACCTCGATGACGCGCGAGCACGCGCAACCGCCAGCGATACCGCGTCGGCGGCACTGATCGAGCTTCGCTCCATCGAAGAAGCCAACCGTGAGCTGGGGCAGGAAGCAGTGACCACCGCCTTCGCCAGGCTGCAGGGGGAGCTCGCCACTGTGTTGGACCAGTCCTCGATCGACGTCGAATATGTCGCTCCCCCAGTCGACGGAAGACCGGTCCCCGGCGAAATCGCACGCGCGGCGCGAGCCGTGGTTCGGACCGTCGTACTCGCCTACGTGGCTCAGCCGGATGTTCGACGGGTACGTATCGCGTGGGATTGCGACGGAACCAACCTGCTGCTCGAAGTCCGCAACGACGGCCTGCACGCCTGCGACACCGAGACTCTGACCCAACAGCTCTCCGGACGCGTGCACACCCTCCGGGGATCGATCTCGTTCGAATCCACCGCCGGGTGGGGATCACGCGTGAGCATCGCGATTCCTCTCGACCCGCCTCCCGCACGAGCCGACGAACAACTTCTCGCCGCCCTCAACCGTCGCGAGAGAGAAGTTCTCGGCTACCTCGCATACGGCAAGCGCAACAAGGACATTGCCGCGAGCCTCAACATCGGCGAGAGCACGGTGAAGTTCCACGTCGCAAGCATCCTGAGGAAGCTCGAGGTCAAGACCCGCGGTGAAGCGGGTGCCGTGGGCATGAAGGCCGGAATCCGAGCATCGTGACGCGTTCGACCACTCGGGTGAACGACGACCCGTCTCGGCGTGGTCCGACCCAGCGTCGGCGCATCGGCATTCTGCTCTTCGACCAGGTCAAGATGCTCGACTTCGTCGGCCCGGCCGAGGTCTTCCTCGAAGCGAACCAGCGAGTCGACGGCTACGACATCGTCTTCCTCTCGATCGACGGCGGTGACGTGGTGACCTCGATGGGAATGACGGTGTCGGTGAACGCCGCCGTCGCCGACAGCGGCGACTTCGACACCCTCATCGTTCCCGGTAGCGAATCGGCTCCGGCCGTCTTCGAGGACCCGGCGTTGCTCGACGCGGTGGCGCTGCTCGCGCCCCGAGCGCGGCGGGTGGCGTCTATCTGCAGTGGGGCGTTCGCGCTGGCGGGATCCGGTCTGCTCGACGGCCGGAGTGCGACCACTCACTGGAAGTTCACGTCGGCTCTGGCGGAACGCTTTCCCGACACGCGTGTCCAACCGGATTCGATCTTCGTTCGCGACGGCGACATCTACACCTCGGCCGGGGTCGCTGCCGGAATCGATCTGGCGTTGGCGTTGGTCGAAAGTGATCACGGTGCCCCGATAGCCAGAACGGTCGCGCAACTACTGCTGGTGTACATGCAGCGCTCCGGCGGCCAGTCGCAGTATTCGGTGTCGCTGAAAGGTCCGCCGCCGCGGACCCAGGTCTCTCGCGCTATCACCGACTACATCCATGCCGACCCGACACGACCCGCGAACCTGAGCGCTCTCGCGGCACACGCCAATGTCAGTGTGCGACATCTCAATCGCATCGTGCGCGAGGAACTGGGCACGACGCCTCTCGATTACGTGACCGCGATGCGTCTCGATATCGCGGTAGCCGCACTCGAGTCCGGCTATTCCGTGGCCCGGGCCGCTGCCGACGCAGGATTCGGCACGCCCGCTGCTTTTCGGCGTGCGTTGGTCACCAAGTTCGGGGTGACACCGTCGGATTACCAGAGAAAGTTCCGCACGACCGATCCAGCCCAGTGATAGTCGGCCCCAACGCTTTCGTTCACCTCGGGAGGATCGAACACCGCCGGTCGAAGGTGGCCCTGGCAGGGTTACCGGACCGGCAACCGCCTGGATCTATGGTCGAATCATGCACAACGTGGAGGCGCTCGAGTCCTGGGCGTATTCGCCTGCGGTACTGCTGGATCGGCATCTGACCGTCGAATCGTCCACGATGCTCGCTCGTGCGGTGTCGCCGAGCTTCGCCGAGGGGGTCAATCTGGCCGTGTTCACATTCGTCGACGCCGGTTCGCTCTGCGGCGATCGAGACGATCCCGCCGCCGACCCGCCTGCCGGGTGGGAATCGTCGGCGGATCAGGTGGTCGCCATGCTTCGTGAGTCGTTGGATCGGCACGAGCCAGACGACTCCTTTCGCCGCATCGTCGGCGAACTGTCCACCCGTAGTTCGGCATTCGCGCAGAAGTGGGCCGGTGAGACCAGCGCGAGAAAGACCGGAACCATGACGATCGAACATGCCGTCGTCGGTCCGTTGATGCTCGACTACCTGTTGATGCCTGCCGCCGAGGACCACGTACTGATGGTGCTGCGGCCCCGAACAGCACAGTCGAGGGCAGCTCTACGTCAACTGGCCGACGCGGTCCGATCGTCCGAATCGGACCGAGGAACAACGAACTGAGTGTCGCGGCTGGGGACTCCGGCAACCAGATGCCGGATCGCCGATGCCGACCGACTACCGGGATCGGCGAAGTAGGTGGTGATGAACTGCCCACCCTCGCCGACGATCTCCAAAGTCTGCGAACGGAATTCGACCAGACCGAACGGCTCCACCGGGACGACGGAGATGCTCGACGACAACGGCCGTACGTCGTGTGTGGCCCACATCCTGCGAAAAGCGCGGCTCTCCACCGACAATCTGCCCACCAACTCCGTCAGTCGCGGGTGACCCGGTGCCGCGTGGAATCGCAGCGCCGACACCATTCGCTGCGCCGTGGCGGCCCAGTCCTCCGGCGAGGCGGCACTGTGCTCGTGCGCGAACACATCGAGCATCAGGTTGGTACCCACTTTCAGACCCGGCGTCATCAGCGCGGCCGGAGCGTTGAGCGCAAGCAGATCGTGATGGCGGTCGGTGATGTACGCCGGCGTGTGGACCCACTGCTCCAACACCCGGGCCGACGCCTCGGTCACCCGCGGCGGAAGCGCCTCGACCACGGCCGGGCCGGACTGCGCGCGCGCCACCCGGTGGAAGTACGCCCGCTCGTCCTCGTCCAAACGCAGAGCCCGACTCAGCGCAGCCAGAACCTGCTCGGAGGGTTGATGATTGCGCCCCTGCTCGAGCCTCAGGTAGTAGTCTGCGCTGATATCGGCGAGCCGGGCGATCTCTTCTCGTCGCAGTCCGCGCACTCGGCGGTTGCCGTCGCGCACCAGACCCACCTGCTCGGGTTGCAGAGATTCCCGGCGCACCCGAAGGAAGTCCGCAAGCAACGAGCGTTCGGCCATCGTCAGGACCTCCTGTCGACAACCATCATCTCCTACCCGCCGTCCCGAATCGAGTACGAATCCGGCCCACTGTCGACCGTTTCAGGACACGACAGCCCGAGACTTGCGCAGATCGATGGTCAACAGCACGAACGCCACCGCCGCGAGCACCGCAATCACGACGGCGAACACCACTCCCGCCGTCACCAGGCCCCATCCGGTCGCCACGGCTCCGGCCCCGATCACCGGTACCGAGATCGCGATGTACAACACGACGAAGAAAGTCGAGGTGACCTCTGCCCGACGGTGCGGAGGAAGCTCGGCACCGATCGTGGACATGCCGTTGGCGAATGTCATGCCCTGACC
Organism: Rhodococcus sp. 06-221-2; assembly: GCF_002258365.1. Classification (NCBI taxonomy): domain Bacteria; kingdom Bacillati; phylum Actinomycetota; class Actinomycetes; order Mycobacteriales; family Nocardiaceae; genus Rhodococcus; species Rhodococcus sp. 06-221-2. The sequence continues at coordinate 190,107 of NZ_NOYJ01000038.1, read as the reverse complement.
GACGCCGCAGAGCAGCGCCGCTACCACCAGAATGACCAACGAGGTCAGCAGCAGCGACGCGGCCAGGAACACCAGACCGAGCAGCAGCAGCGCGCATCCCCACCGCTGCGCCGACGCGGGATCGGCAGCGCGCAAAGCAATCTGGGCTGTCGCCGACGCAGCGAAGACCGTGAACACCACCACCCCGGTGACGGCGTGATTGTCGACTCCCAACACACTGCCGATGAATCCCGGCGAGACGGCAGTGAACAGGCCAAGTACGGCGAACCCCGCGAATCCTCCGATCGAGGCGCGCACGAAGGTGCCGCGCACCTCCGGTGGAACGGACAGCCGCTGCATGTGCGGGCGTGCTCCGCCGTCCACCCGCACCGTCTCGGGTGCGAGGAACACCGCCACTGCTGCCGCAGCCAGCAGAACCATGTCGACGACGAACGTCAGACGCAACGGTTGCGGTAGGTACTCCGCGAGCACTCCGGCCACCAACGGTCCGAGGCCGAGGCCCCCGATGTTCGCTGCGGTAGCGATCGCGGATGCACGGTCACGCCATCGATCGGGTACCAACTCGATCAACGTCACCGTCGCGGTACCGACGAAGATGCCGGCCGAGATTCCCGACAACACGCGGCCGATCACCAGGGCCGTCAGCGAGCCGGCGGTGACGAACACCACGGCGCTGATCAATCCGAATGCTATGGCCGCCAACAGCATCGGGCGTCGTCCCAACGAGTCGGACCAGCGGCCGAACGCCAACAGAGCTGCGAGCACACCGACGGCATACGCCGCGAACACGAGGGTGACGACGAAGACGGAGAAGTGGAACTCGACCTCGTAGAGCGCATAGAGCGGCGTCGGCATGGTGGTGCCCATCATCGCCACCACGAACGCGAACGCAACTCCGACGAATGCCGTCGCACTCGACACCGACATGCGGGGCGACGACTTTTCGTCCGATCGGGTCACGCTGATCTCCTGTTCTGCAAGGGCCGTCCGTCCTGTGCCGTCGACAAGGAGATCGAACCAGAGCCGGCGAGTACGTGCTCACTCACCGTCCGCCGCCCTCGTAACGAAGGAGTGCGTCCCGCAGCGCGGACCGCGTGGTGATCTGCAATTTGGGAAACACTCGGTACAGATGACCGCCGACAGTACGAGCCGAGAGATACAGCTGTTCGCCGATCTCCTTGTTGGTCAGACCGGCAGCAGCAAGCGACGCGATGCGCAGTTCCTGCCCGGTCAACCCCGAGCCCGCATCGCCCTCACGCGGGTGCGGGCCGGCTCCTGCAGCCCGTAGTTCGTCCTCGGCTCGGCGCAGCCACGTGCGTGCGCCCAGTTCTGCGAACAGATCTGCGGCGTACCTCAACCGGCCGCGGCTTTCGACCACCCGGTGGTGGCGGCGCAGCCACTCGCCGTAGACCAGCGCAACCCGCGGCGCATCGAAACACCATCCAGCGGTGCGTAGTTCATGCAGACTCGCCTCGAAGAGCGCCTCGGCTCCGGCCTCTGCCAGCATCGCTTCGGCTGCAGTCAGCAGCGCACTGTGGCGGGCTCCCCAGAAATCGGGCCGGGTTCGGCGCAGTCGGTCGAGATACGTGCGCGCCTCGTCCGACCGCCGCAGCCGTACACAGGATTCGACGTAATCCAGTATTTCGAGTGGTCCGTACGGAGTGATCGAACAGTGCTCCGCCGAGAGATCGCGGCGGCGCATCCGCTCGTAGGCGACGTCGAAGCGGCCCAGTGCCACCGATTCGGCTGCGGTACAGCTCTTCTCGCCACCAGCGACAGCTGCCACCGAGGATCTCAGCAGGCACTCCTGCTCGTCGAAAAGGCCATCCGGCAGTCCCGAGGAGACGGCCTCGGCGAACGCAGAGAACTGTCCGCGAGCGGCGAGTGCGGCGAGGTGCCGCAGCCGGGTCAGAGACTCGGCGGCCGGAAACCCACCTGCGACAGGGTCCACCACGTCCGACAGCCGACAACTGTCGTTCGGATCCCACAGCAAGGTGGGCAACGCCAGCTGCAGCAGTACCGGTTTCCACGGGTCTCCGGTGCGCAGCGAGGCTCGAACCGCGTTCAGCAGCGCCGGGCTGTCGAGTGCCCGCACGTGCACTCTCGAACCCGAGACGCCGAGAGACCGCGCGACGAGCACGTTGACCGGATCGAGATGCTGTTCGTATTTGACCGCCCATTGCAGGGCCTGGGCAACGAGTTCACTGTCACCGCTCAGTGCGCTGTACGCCAGAGCCGAACCGATCAACTGGTCGACGACGTCCGGGGCGACCGCATTCGGCAATCGATCGAGAGCCTGCACGACGACGCCGAACGCAGCACGGGGGTCGCCTCCCCGGGCCACGGCGGCAAAGGCCCGGGCCGGAACGGTCTCGGACAGGGCCGCATCGGGATGTCCCGACCGCATACGGTCCAAGATTGCTACCGCGAGATCGACGAAGCCGGCGAATGCCGCCATGGACGCCGCCCGCACCTCGAGGGCCTGGGCGCGTCCACGATCGGATTCGAGCTCTACTGCACGGCAGAGCAACGCCACCGCCCGGCGGTAGCGATGCTGCGACGCCAGGTCGTGCGCCCGCTCGTCGAGCGCAGCGACGAGGCGCGCGTCGGGCGCTCGGGCTGCGAGTGCTCGATGCACCAGACGCTCGTCGGGCGTCAGCCGTGTGTCGACAGCCGATTCGAGGTGAACGGAGATGCGCTCCTCGGCGGTCGAGGAGGCAAGAATCCACAGTTGTGCGACAGTGTCGCCATGTGGGTGGGCGGCCACGGAGTCGCCACCGTGCTCGCGAGAGACGATGTGTCGCAACGCATCGCCGAGAATTTGACGCCTGGACTCCTCGTCGAGCCCGGCGACCTCGAACGCGCCGATGTCGGCGAGCGTATCGGTGAGATGGGCGCGGTCGAGCATCGCGCCGCCGACGGATGGATCCCGGCCCCAGATCGGCGCAGCGCGAGCGAGTTCGGTCGCGACGAGAGGGTTTCCCTGCGACAGCTCGATGATCGATTGCCTTTGCGCCACTGACGTTTCCGTTCCGTTCAACAGATCGCGCACCGCGTCGTCGGGCAGGGGTCGCACACGATGGAAGGCAAACTCCCGCCACAACGGCGGCGGGACGGTGTCGACGGTCGTGGCGACACACCGGACATGCGGGCTACGTACCGCCGTCTTCACCGCACGAGCGAGTCGGTCACGCGAGCCCGCGGGCAACAGATGCAGGTCGTCGACCACCAGCAGCGTCGGCGTCGCGTCGTCCGCCACCAGATCACCCAGCAGCCCCTCATCGAGCAGCCCCGCGAGGCACGGCAGATCCACCACCCGGAAACCCAGCGCTGTCGCCTCGCCCGCGATGGTGTTGGCAACCGTGGACTTGCCGATGCCTCGCGCACCCGAGATCACCAGGATCCGCCGGTTCTCCGGCGAAGCGGACAAACACGAGCGGCCCTCACGCAGCACTGCGTCGCGATCCGGTGATGTGGGCATTCGTCCAATATATTTTCACCCGTGTCTGCGCAAGGGTGTTGAATATGGCCCTGGCAGGGACACACTGAACCGGCCGACCACGACTGCGACGGAGGTGACCCGAGCGATGACCGAGAACGCCTCCTCCGGCCCTACCGATCACGGCGTCACCCGCCTCGTCGACTTCGAGCAGCGCGTCGACATCCGAATGTCCCTGTCACCGCTGCGTCGGGGCCGCGGCGACCCCACCTACGAGTCCACGCCGGACGGTGCCGTGTGGCGGACGTCGCGCATGATTTCCGGCCCGGTCACGTACCGATTGGTGCAGGCCTCACCGAGCAGCGTCATGGTGCGCGCCTGGGGGCCCGGTGCCGACGAACTGCTCGACGCTGTCCCGGCTCTCCTCGGCCGGGACGACGACCCCTCGAGCTTCGCTCCCGACCATCCGATTCTGCGCGAGGCACACAGACAACTTCCGCACCTACGCCTCGGCCGGACCGGTCTGGTGCTCGAGGCACTGATACCGGCGATCATCGAGCAACGCGTACACGGCATTTCGGCGTTCGGCTCGTGGCGGTACCTGGTGAGCAAGTTCGGCGACCCCGCACCGGGCCCGACCCCGAAGACGATGTTCGTGTTTCCCACGGCCGACGTGTGGCGACGCATCCCGTCGTGGGACTACCACCGCGCCAACGTCGACCCGGCCCGGTCGAAGACCATCGTCCGTGCCGCGCGCGCAGCCGGACGTCTGGAGGAGGCGTCGAACATGACGCCCGAGGATGCGCAACGCAGGCTGCGCGCGATCCCGGGCGTCGGCATCTGGACCGCGGCCGAGACCGCTCAGCGCGCCCTGGGGGATCCCGACGCGTTGTCGGTGGGCGATTACCACCTGGCCGCGGTGGTGGGGTGGTCGCTGTTGGGTAGACCGATCGACGACGCGGAGATGGTCGAGTATCTGCAGCCCTTGGCACCACATCGACATCGCGCGATTCGGCTCCTGTATCTCAGCGGCAAGGCGACCAAGCCGAAATTCGGGCCACGGACCGCGCTGGTGGACCACACCTGGCACTGATCCCGGCCTGCTCGTACAGTCGAGTTGTTCGCCGACCTAAGGAGTAGTTCGTGGTTGCTATCGGTACGTCCGATCTGGACATCTTTCCGCTTGCCCTGGGCGGGAACACCTTCGGCTGGACCAGCGACGAGGACACGTCCTTCGACATCCTGGACGCGTTCACCGCAGGAGGTGGCAATTTCGTCGACACCGCCGACTCGTACTCGGCGTTCGCCGACGGCAACTCCGGCGGCGAATCCGAAACGATCATCGGCAAGTGGATGACGGCCCGCGGCAACCGCGACGACGTCGTTCTCGCGACCAAGGTGAGCCAGCATCCCGAGTTCCGAGGTCTGGCACCCGACAACATTCGGGCCGCAGCCGACGCATCCCTGGCCAGGCTGCAGACCGATCACATCGACGTCTACTACGCCCACTACGACGACGACAAGACGCCGTTGGTCGAGTCCCTGGCCGCGTTCGACGACCTGGTCCGGGCAGGCAAAGTTCGCCACGTCGCCATCTCGAACTACTCCCCCGCGCGGGTCCGCGAGTGGCTGGGCCTGGCGAAAGACAACGGTTTCGCGGCACCGATCGCACTGCAACCGCACTACAACCTCGTTGCCCGTCGCGACTACGAGGGTGAACTGCAAGCCCTCGCCGTCGACAACGGCCTCGGGGTGTTTCCGTACTTCTCTCTCGCCGCCGGCTTCCTGACGGGTAAGTACCGCACCCGGGAGGATCTGGCCGGTACCCAGCGCGAGCGACTGACGACGGGCTACTTCTCCGATGCAGGCCTGGCTGTGGTGCAGGGCCTGCAGGAGATCGCCGACTCCCGCTCGGCCGAGCTGTCGAGTGTGGCTCTCGCCTGGTTGCTCGCTCGACCGGGCATCACCGCACCGATCGCGAGCGCGAGCTCACTCGCTCAGGTACCGGCTCTGCTCGACGCGCCGACACTGCGTCTGACCAGCCACGAGGTGGACACACTCACCGGACTGTCCGACGCGGTGGCATAGGACACGAAAGTTGTAGTCAGCAACGGGAACAGAATCAGCTCCTACGCTGCTGACCTTCGGGTGGCCCCAGCATCGAACACATCCGTAACCAGCGCGCAGGTGACCGACACGCGCGAGAGCAGCACGTCGGCTCCCACAACCGAGCCGACGTCACGCGAGCGCCTCCGGGTGATCCTCGTACTCGGCGCGCTCATCGCCCTCGGTCCACTGACCATCGACATGTACCTGCCGGCGCTTCCTGCCATCGCCGAGGATCTGAACACCCCGTCGTCTGCAGTGCAGCTCACGCTCGCGGGTACGTTGGTCGGCCTGGCGCTCGGCCAGCTGGTCATCGGGCCGCTGTCCGACATCGTCGGCCGACGACTGCCCCTCATCGTGGGCACCGGAGTGCACATCCTGGCGTCGCTCGCCTGCATCGTTGCTCCCAACATCGCCGTACTCGGCGGCCTGCGTGTGATTCAGGGCCTCGGTGCCGCAGCTGCTGCCGTGGTCGCCATGGCCATCGTCCGAGATCTGTTCAGCGGGCGCGCCGCCGCGACCGTCCTGTCTCGCCTGATGCTCGTCATGGGCGTCGCTCCGGTTCTGGCACCGTCGCTCGGCGGTGCGGTACTTCTCGTCGGTTCCTGGCGGCTCGTGTTCGCCGCGTTGGCGATCATGGGCGTGGCGTTGATGACGCTGGCAATCGTGTCGCTGCGCGAGTCCCTGCCGCCCGAGCGTCGTCGGGCCAGTGGCGTCATGCCCGTTCTACGGACCTACCGATCGCTGCTGCGGGACACGCAGTTCGTCGTCCTCGTCATGGTCGCTGCCCTGGCCATGTCGGCACTCTTCGCGTACGTCGCCGGTTCGTCGTTCGTCCTGCAGGAGGAGTTCGGCCTCGACGAGCAACAATTCGCCATCGTCTTCGCGGCCGGTGCGATCTCTCTGATCGGCGCATCCCAGCTCAACGTCCTGCTGTTGGGACGCTTCGCACCGGTGCAGATCGTCCTGTCGGCGCTGTCCTTCGGCGTCGTCGCCGGCGCGATCATGGTCGTCCTGGCGGTCACCGAGGTCGGCGGCATGGCTGGGTTCGTCGTCCCGCTGTGGTTCGTACTCGGGGCCGTCGGGTTCGTCATGCCCAACGCGCCCGCGCTGGCGCTGTCCCGCCACGGGGAAGCGGCAGGCGGCGCAGCTGCACTACTCGGTGCCGCGCAGTTCGGGCTCGGGGCGATCGTCGCACCGATCGTCGGTGCACTGGGCAACGACGCGATCGCCGTCTCGACGACGATGGTCGCCACCTCGGCGGCAGCGCTGATCGCACTCGGGTCGGTGACCGTCCTGTCCGCACGTCGGTGACCTCACTCGCGTCATCGTGTGGGCCATGGCGGTCACCCCACTAGGGTGACCGCCATGGCCGAACGCGAGCGCGACCCGCAGGGCAAGCCCCTCAACGCCCGGCCGCGCGACGGCCTCGGCCGCCCGCTGGCCCGCGGCGGCACCGGAACACCCCGGGTTCCCGACGATCTCCGTCTTCCACCGGACGCCGCACTCACCGAAGCGCAGCGATTCCTGGACGCACGTATGCCGTTTCACGCCCACGAGGTACTCGAGGGCACGTGGAAGAGCTGCGTCCCGGACGAACGCGAGCTGTGGCAGGGCCTCGCGCAACTGGCCGTCGGATTGACGCACCTGATGCGAGGAAATCGCGTAGGTGCCGCTTCGTTGCTTCGCCAAGGACACGACCGCCTGATCGGTTACGAGGTCGAGCCCCCGCACCGGATCGACGTGACGGGTCTGCTCGGCTGGTCCGAGGACCTGCTCGAGGACCTGGAGACGGGAACGTTACCGAGCTCACCAGGCGTTCCCGCACTGCGCCGGGCGGTGGAATCGGGATCGGACGGGGGCGTCCTGGCACACCGGCCGGACTCGAGCTAGCCTGAAGTAATTAGGTAAGGCTAGGACAATCTTCACCGGAAGTGGGGTTCCTCGGCGTGACCGTGTTCGCACCGCTGAAACTCGCCCATCGCGAGACGATCAGCCCAGCTCAGCTCGGACGTACCTTCTGCACCGAGGTCGCCGAACAGGTTCCCTATTGGGTCGCTGTCCTGACCCCGGCCGAACGTCCGCTGCAGGTCACGCCGTCTCCGCTCCGTGAGCGCACCACGGTCACGCTGCCCGTTCCCGCGAACACCCACCGGCTCGACGCTCGGCTGCTCGCCGCGCTCGGATCTGCGGTGTCCACGTGGCAACGAGACAACCGCCGCGGCTCGTCGTCGGGCGTCCTGGTCGATATCGACGTCGACGACACCGGATTCGTCCATCCCGTCCGGCTCCCCGCCGTTCCGGTCGACGCCCTCACCGAATCCGCCCGCGCCTCGTACCTCGTCGACGACGTCTGCAGACGGCTGGACTCGGCACCTCACGGTGGCCGCGACTACCCGCTGACCCGGAACTACCCGGCGCTGGCCTGCCGCCCGGGAGCGCAGATTCTGTTCCGCCGTGGCGCATCCGAAGCCGACGCCGGCCATGACGAGTACGCCATCGACATCGCGATCGGCGCGACGGAATCAGGGCTCGTGTCGGCCCGAATCACCTGGTGTGCCGGCATCGAGGGAATGGACGAACTGGTCCGGCTGTGGGCCGCAGCGACCACCGAGCTGACGGCAGCGCCCTCGTAACCGCCGGATTCGCTACAGGCTTTTCAGCAGCCTCACGTCGTCGTCGATTCCCTCGGCCGGAGTTTCGAGGATCACCGGTGCATCGGCGGCGAGCGCGACGGCCGTCAGAATGTCCGCGTCGATGGTTCCGGTGCCCAGGTTCGCGTGCCGGTCGCGGGCAGAGTCGAACTCGTCGCGTGAATTGTTCAGATGCACCAGGTCGATTCGTCCGGTGATGGCCTTGACGCGATCGACCACGTCGATCAGGTCTTCGCCGCCGGCCCACGCATGGCAGGTGTCGAGACAGAAACCGGCACCGAACTCCCCGATGGCGTCCCACAACCGCGCGATGTCGTCGAAGCGCCTCGCCATCGCCGAGTCACCGCCGGCAGTGTTCTCGACGAAGATCGGTACGCCGAAACCACCCTGCTCGGCCTGACGCTCGAACAGCTTGCGCCAGTTGTCGATTCCCTTGGCGGTGTCCTCGCCCTCTCGGACGTGACCGCCGTGCACCACCAAACCGATCGCACCGATCTCGGCAGCTGCTGCGGCCTGTTCGACGACCGCCTTGCGGGACGGGATTCGGATGCGATTGTTCAGGCTCGCCACGTTCAGAACATAGGACGAGTGCACCACCACGTCGACGTCTCCGGTCAACAGAGCCTCACCTTGGGGGTGCGGGGTGAGCTTGTTCCACTTCTGCGGATCCGTCAGAAACATCTGGACCAGGTCGACGCCGAGCGTCTCGGCCGTGCCCAGAGGGTCGCTGCTGTCGCGGACATGTGCTCCGATGCGCATGACGCCCATCATAGGGGTCGAGTTCAGGGTCTCCCCTGATAGCGACCGGGCCCGAACACTGAAACACTGGCACCCATGAGCGACATTGCCGCACGTGCGGTCGACGTATCGAAGGTCTACGGTTCTGGCGACACCCAGGTGCACGCACTGTCCGGGGTGAACGTCGAGTTCGCCCGCGGAGAATTCACCGCCATCATGGGCCCGTCCGGCTCGGGCAAATCCACACTGATGCATTGCCTGGCCGGGTTGGACACCGCGTCCTCGGGCACGGTCACGATCGGTGACACCGAGCTGACGGCGCTGTCCGACAAGGAGATGACCGGGTTACGAAGGGACCGAATTGGTTTCGTGTTCCAGGCCTTCAATCTGGTGCCCACCCTGACCGCACTCGAGAACATCACTCTGCCGCTCGACATCGCCGGACGCACCCCGGATCAGGGCTGGCTCGATACCGTCGTCGACCGACTGGGCCTGCGCGACCGCCTGGGCCATCGCCCGAGCGAACTCTCGGGTGGGCAGCAACAGCGCGTGGCGTGCGCCCGCGCACTGGCCGGTCGACCCGACATCGTGTTCGGCGACGAGCCGACGGGCAACCTGGACTCTCGTTCGTCCGGTGAGGTGCTGTCGATTCTGCGCACGGCCGCAGACGAATTCGACCAGACCGTCGTCATCGTCACCCACGACCCACGAGCGGCCAGTTACGCCGACCGCGTCGTGTTCCTGGCCGACGGAGCTGTCATCGATCAACTGGCGTCGCCCACCGCCGACGCCGTCCTCGAGCGCATGAAGAAGCTGGAAACGGTCCACTGATGTCGCACTCGGTCGCCAAGAAATCGAATCCCGACAAGGCCCCGACGCGGGCCGCGTCGGGCAACCCCATGCGTAAGGTGTCGCTGCGAAACCTTGCCGCCCACAAGGTTCGGCTGGCACTGACGGTTCTGTCCGTCGTACTCGGAACCGCGTTCGTCGCAGGCTCGTTCGTCTTCACCGACACGCTGCAGCGCACGTTCTCGTCACTGTTCGCCGACACCGCACAGGGAGCCGACGTTCGAGTCGCCCCCGAGGATGCGCGATCGAGCGGGGTACCCAACGAGGACATCGCCGCCATCTCGGCGCTTCCCGGCGTGCGTGCTGTCTCTCCGTATGTAGGAGGACAACTCGTTCTGCTGGGTAAAGACGGTGCCGCAGTGCAATCCGGCGGAGCACCGACGATCGGCGAGTCCTACCTGCCGGACGAGCAGCGGCTCGGCGATCCGGCGACATTCGTCTCCGGCTCGGCCCCCACCGCGCCCGGCCAGGTCGCGATCAACGCAGGTGGCGCCGATCGAGCGGGCCTGAAGGTGGGCGACGCGACCCAGGTCCTCGTGCCGTCCAAGGGGATCACCGACATCACGATCTCCGGAATCTATTCCACTGCAACAGAATCCGGTGGTTTCATCGGGATTCAGTTTGTGCAGAGCCAGGCGAACGAGTTGTTCACCGACGGTGCGCACGTGCAGTACATCGACGTCGCGGGCAACGATCTCGCCGCACAGGGTAAGACGCAGAGCGACCTCAGGGACGAGATCGCCGCCGCGTTCCCGGATCTGAAAGTGCAGACCGCTGCCGACGTCCAGGCCGAAACCAAGGCCGAGGTCGAGTCGGCACTGTCGTTCATCACGTACTTCCTGCTCGCGTTCGGTGCCATTGCACTGCTCGTCGGCACGTTCATCATCTACAACACGTTCTCGATGATCGTCGCTCAGCGGGTACGCGAACTGGCGCTGCTTCGCGCCATCGGAGCCAGCCGCGGGCAGGTCAGTCGCTCGGTCGTACTCGAAGCGGTCGTCGTCGGCGTCATCGGAAGTGTGCTGGGCTTCGCCGGCGGTGTGGGACTTGCGTACGGATTGCGCGCTCTGCTCAATGCCTTCGACCTCGGGTTGCCGTCGGGCCCACTCGCCCTCGAACCACGCACCGTCGTCGTCGCCTTCGCGGTGGGCATCATCGTCACCGTCCTCAGCGCCTACGCACCGGCGCGGCGAGCAGCCAAGATTCCACCGGTGGCCGCAATGCGCGAGGAGTTCGCGTCCGCCGGCGACACCCTGCGAACCCGGACGTTCATCGGCGTCGGACTGGGTATTGCCGGAGCGGCAGCGATAGTCATCGGCGCTCAGTCGACCGGCGGCGCTGCCGCAGCAACCGTCGGCGTCGGCGCGGTGGCGGCGATCGTGGCCACGGCCCTGGCCGCACCGTCGTTGTCACGGCCCGTCGTGGGAGCGCTCGGGGCCGTCCTCACCCGGCCGTTCGGTGCGATCGGTCGCTTGGCCAGAACCAACTCGGTGCGCAATCCGCGCCGCACGGCAGCCACAGCATTCGCGTTGATGCTCGGCCTCATGCTCGTCACCGTCATCGGGGTACTAGGGTCGACGGCGAAGGCGAGTGTCGATTCACTCGTCGACACCGGCGTCGAAGCCGACTACATCCTGTCCGGTCCACAGTCGATCGGTGTCCCGGCCGGAGCCACGGCGGCCGCACAACAGGTCGACGGGGTGGAACGAACCGCTGTGCTGCATCCGGTGTTCGTCACGATCGCCGGAGAAGAGGAATTCGGCGCTGCCATCGACGGCTCCCCGGAAGGGCTGCTCGACCTGTCCATGGTTCGGGGCACCGCAGACCTCGAGAGCAACGGCTTCTCGGTGTCCGAGACCGAAGCGTCCACCAAGGGCTGGGACATCGGCACCCAGGTCGTGTTCGACTCCGTCGACGGAGCTTCGGTTCCCGTCACCGTCACCGGTGTGTTCACCGACAACCCACTGATCGGCAGTTGGATCGTCTCGGGCGACATCTACGAGAAGGTGACGCCATCCATTACGCGGTCGGATCTGCTGGTCCTCGTCAAAGCCGCGCCCGGAACCGACCTCGGTACGCTGCGCACCGACCTCGAGGCTGCGACCAAACCGTCCGTGGTGGTGCAGGTACAGGACGTCGAAGAATTCAAGGGCAGCCAAGGCCAGCAGATCGACACACTGCTCGCGGTGCTGTACGGACTTCTCGCCCTGGCCGTGGTCATCGCAGTGCTGGGCATCGTCAACACCCTCGCCCTGTCGGTCGTCGAACGCCGACGCGAGATCGGCATGCTCAGGGCGATAGGAATGCAGCGACCGCAGGTGCGTCGCATCATCTACCTCGAGTCGCTGCTCATCGCCCTGTTCGGTGCCATCGTCGGCGTCGCCCTCGGCATCGCCTTCGGGTGGGGCTTCGTCCAGACCCTGCGCGACGAGGGCCTGGGTGCCATGACGGTGCCCTGGGGGCAGGTCGTCGCAATGCTTCTCGGGTCCGCGGTGGTCGGAGTGCTGGCCGCTCTGTGGCCTGCCGTTCGGGCCGCGCGCACCAAACCGCTGGAGGCGATAGCCGACCTCTGATCGGGGTCGGCGATAGCCGACCTCTGATCAGGGTCGCCCCGACACCGGGCATTTCGTAACGACACCCGTTCGTTACGAAATGTCCGGTTTTCGGCTTGCGCGGAAAGACGGCCCGCGTCTACTTTAGGGGTGGTAAAACAGTCTTCTAGTAGGTTTGTGTACCGCAAACGAACCTTTACCTCGCGGGTCGGGCTCGTGCAAGGAGAATCATGACGATTCAGGACGCCTACGCGCCGACCCGATCTGTGCCGACGGTATCCGTGTCGAGCCGAGCTGTGTCGACGGGTCCTGTACCGGCACGATCCGCGCTCGCCCCGCTGTGTCGTCCCGACGGCCGCGACACGCTGATGGCGCGCTACCGCGAGGTAGCGCACGCCATGCCGGACGCGGCCGCGTTGCACGCGGCGGGGACGTCCTTGACCTTCGACGAGTTGCTGCATCGCGTGTACTCGCAGGCACGCAAGATCGCTGCCCTGCGCCCGTCCGATCACCGGCCCCTCGCCGTCGAGGCGGACGCGTCGGTCGACTCGATCGTGCTGATGCTGGCCGTCATCGCCGCAGGCCATCCATTGGTTCCGCTGGATCCGCAACTCCCCCATGAGCGCCGCGACCGCATCGTCGAACAGGCCAAGGCCTCGATCCTCGATTCGGCGACCGTAGACACAGCGGTCGATTCCTGCGTTCCGCTGCCGACGGTCTCGGGCGGCCACACCGCGGTGATCAACTACACGTCCGGATCCACCGGTACGCCCAAAGGCGTCGTACTCAGTCATCGCATGTGCCTGACCAAGGCGTACGAGGTGTCCACCGCGCTGGGGTTGGGCTCCCACGATCGCGTCGGCGATGCCCTTCCCGTCAGTTTCGGCGCGGGCCTGAACACCCTGTTCGCCGGGCTGCTCAGCGGTGCCACCGTTCATTGCCGTGACCCTCGATCCGGCACGGTCGGCAGCATCGCAGAGTGGGTAGCGGACCACTCGCTGACCACGTTGCACTGCTCGTCGTCGCTGCTACGCGCCGTCGCGGGCCAGGTCACCGTACCCACGCTGCGCGTCGTCACCACCTACGGAGAATCACTGCACGCCGACGACGCGCGCCGCTTCCGCCTGGCTTCCGCCAACCGCGCCACACTCGTCAATTGGTACGCGACCACCGAGGCCGGGGCCGTCGCGTTCAGCGAGTACCCCCTCGACCGTGCGTTGCCGTCCGGCTTTCTACCCGCGGGCACTCCCGTCGCAGGAAAGCTCGTCGAGGTCGTTGCTGCCGACGGCTCCCCGTGCGAACCCGACGTCATCGGCGAGGTGCGCGTCACGTCGGCGTGCCTGGCCGACGGCTATCTCGAGGATGTCGGCGTGGACTCGGAGAAATTCGCTGCCCTCGGCGACGGCCTGTTCCGGTATCGCACCGGCGACCTGGGCCGGTTCGATGAGGACGGAACATTGCAGCTCGCCGGGCGTATCGACGACGCAGTCAAGGTACGCGGCTACCTCGTCGAACCGGCCGAGGTGGAGGCGGCACTGCGCGCGCTGCCGAACATCGATGATGCCGTGGTGATCGGCAGGAGATCCGGCGCCGATACCGACCTCGTCGCGTACATCTGCTCCGACCGGGCCGTCCGGGCGAGCCAGGCCGACATCAGGGCCGCCCTGCGCCGAACCCTGCCGGAATGGATGGTGCCCACCCACATCGTTGCGCTCGACGCCATGCCCCGCAACGAACGCGGCAAGATCGACCGCAGAGCACTGCCCGAGCCGTCCGACCGACGCGTCGAACGCACCGCGGTCGGCCCCACCGAATACATCGTCGCGGAGGCCGCTCGCACTGCACTCGGACTGGACGCCATCGGGCGGGACGAGGATTTCCTCGAACTCGGTGGCAACTCTCTGACCATGACGGCGATGCTCGCCCACTTGCGCGAGAACCTGAAGATCGAACTCGATCCGCAGGACGTGTTCGCGTCGACCACCGTGCGAACGCTGGCGACCACCGTCGACGCTCGGCTTCGCGACACCGCCGCCGCACGTCGGCGCTCGTCAGGTGTCCACGACGTTCTGGTCCCGCTGCGCACCGGGGGTACCGGAGCTCCGATCTTCCTGATCGGTGGTGCCGGCGTGGGCGCGATGGCGTTTCTCGATCTGGTCAAGCACCTCGACGCCGACCGTCCCGTCTATGCCCTGCAGGCACACGGCCGAGGCAAACGCGGGCGACCGGACCGGACCATCAGAGCCACTGCGGCACGGTATGTCGACGCGATCCGCACGGTGGCCCCCGACGGCCCGTTCCATCTTGTCGGCCATTCGCTCGGCGGCTGGATCGCCATCGCGATGGCAGAGAAGATCAGAGATTCCGGCGTCGGTACCCCGCATCTGCTACTTCTCGACACCCGGCTGTTCCGTCATCTCCTGGACCGGCTTCCCGGGGGTACGTCTGTCCCGGCAGCGCCGCCCGCAGCGACCAGAGAAGACGCCGGCTTCCATCTGGGCCGTGCCGGTACGGCCGCGCTGTGGCTGCGTATGCAATTCGCTGGGCTGCTGCGGTATCCGACGACCATGGAATGGTTGGTGTTCGCCAGCATCGGGTACGTGGCGTTGAACAAGCATGTGCCGACTCCGTGGTCGGGGTCGATGACTGTGGTTCGCACCACCGAGAACGTCAAGGACCTCCGGTCGTGGCGAGCAGTCGCTCACGGCGAGCTGACATTCGTCGATATCACCGGCCACCACGCGAACATGTTGCGCGGACCGATGGCGAAGGAACTGGCCGACATCATCGACGACACCGTCGACAACGCGCGCTGACTGGGAATATCGACCGCGACGGCCTGTCGCGGTGGCGGCACAGCTTGTACGTTTGTGCCGGACGGCTAATTAGCCGAGCCACCGGCCCGAATTGAGACAGGGAGGTCGACCATGAGCGCATCGTACGAACTGCAGTCGGTGGAACTACACAAGGACGTCTTGCGGTACGTCGATATCGGCGACGGGCCGCCCGTGATTCTCGTCCACGGGCTGCTCGGATCGCACAAGTCCTGGGGCCCGCAGATCGAGCGACTGTCGGACCGGTATCGGGTGATCGCACCCGACCTGTTCGGGCACGGTGACTCCGACAAACCGTCCGGCGACTACTCGCTCAGTTCGCACGCGGCCACCATCCGCGACCTGATGGAGTACCTGAACATCGACTCGGCACCACTGGTCGGCCACTCGCTCGGCGGCGGCATCGTCATGCAGATGACGTACCTCTTTCCCGAACGGGTCGATCGCCTCGTGCTGGTCAGCAGCGGCGGGCTCGGCCCGGAGGTGAGCCTGCTACTCAAAGCCGCGACGCTACCCGGCAGCGAACTGGTGCTTCCGATGTTGGCCTCGGATTGGTTCCGCAGGAACACCGAAGGTGTGCTGGCTCGACTGGGCAAGTGGGGGGTTCCGGTAGAGCCCGGCCCCAGCATGGCCGAGACGTGGCGCTCGTTCCGATCGGTCGCAGACCGGTCGACGCGGGAGGCGTTTCTGGCGTCGACGCGGGCCGTCGTGGGTCCTCGCGGCCAAACCGTCAGTGCCAAGCAACATTTCGAGAAGTTCGAGTCCATTCCCTCGCTGCTGATCTGGGGCGGCAAGGACCGCATGATTCCCGCCAAGCATGCGGACAACATCCGACGCGAGGTACCCAACAGTCGCGTCGAGATATTTCCCGACGCCGGCCACTTCCCGCAGCTCGACGAGCCGGACTTCTTCTTCCGGCTGCTGGACGAGTTCTTGGCCGCCAACCACACCGACTCGAGCGACGCGGACACCGGCGCGCCGACGGAGATCACCCCGGCAGCCATGCCGCTGCAGCGCCCGTGAGCGTCATCCCGATGTTCCCGCTCGGCAGCGTGTTGCTGCCGGGCGAACGTCTCCCGTTGCACATCTTCGAGCCTCGATACCAGGCACTGGTACAGGACTGTCTGAAGATGGACGATCCCCGTTTCGGCGTCGTTCTCATTGCCCGGGGGCACGAGGCAGGCGGCGGCGACGTCCGACACGATGTGGCGACGATCGCCCACATCATCGGTCACGAGGCCATCGGAGACGGCAGGTATCTGCTCGAGTGCGTCGGCGGCGAACGGATCCGCATCGACGCGTGGCTCCCGGACGACCCCTACCCACTGGCCGACGTCCGCGCATGGCCCGACGCAGACGTCGATGCCGTCATCGCCGACACGCAGTTCGCCGCCACCTGGGCCAAGGTCGAGGATCTGTACGAGCTGATCGGTCGGCTCGAATCCTCCGGGGACATCGTGACGCCGGGCGTTCCGGATTTTCTGAGCCTCCCGATTTCGGCCGCCGAGAAGATCTGGTCACTGGCCTCGTTGATCCCGATGGGCCAGTCCGACCGACTCGACATCCTGTCGGCACCGGACGCCCCGTCGCGCTTGAAGGCACTCGACGACGCGATCGAAAACGTCACGGCCGTCGTGCAATTCAGACTTCAGCCCTGACCGGAGCCAGTCCGGCGAACCCAGAAAAGAAATCAGGCCCGGCACCATCGGTGCCGGACCTGATCTTCGTAGTAGCGGGGACAGGATTTGAACCTGCGACCTCTGGGTTATGAGCCCAGCGAGCTACCGAGCTGCTCCACCCCGCGTCGGGTGATACCCACGCTACATGCCGTCGTGGCAGACTCCCAATCGCCAGGTCAACGCTCTACGGTTCTTTCATGCCCACCGAGTCGTCACCCGTCCTGTCTTTTCCACACCAGGCGGTCGCACAGATCACGCTGAGCAACCCTCCGGTGAACGCCTTGACCCAGCCTGCGACGCGACGTCTGCGGGCGATGCTTCGCGAGCTGGCCGAGAACTCCTCCGTCCGGGCCGTCGTGCTCACCGGCGACCGGGTGTTCAGTGCCGGTTCGGACATCTCCGAAATGCCCGCGATGCAGGCGGCAGGCGACGTCCTCGAACGCAAGAGCAATGTCGAGAACGCGACCCTCGAATTACTGGCCGACCTACCGCTCCCGACGGTCGCTGCGATCGACGGGTTCGCCTTGGGCGGTGGGCTCGAGATGGCGCTGTGCTGCGATCTCGTCGTCGCCGACGCGGGTGCCCGCCTCGGCTTGCCCGAGATCGATCTGGGGCTCGTCCCCAGCAGTGGCGGGACCATGCGTGCGTTGCGGCGGGTGGGTCAGTCGCGCGCAGCCGAACTGGTGTTGCTCGGCGAGCCCATCTCTGCCGAGACAGCTCTGGAATGGGGTCTGATCAACAAGGTGGCTCCACGCGGTGGGTCGTTGTCGATGGCACTGGACCTGGCACACCTGCTGGCCGCCAAGTCCCGCTCGGCCGTGCACGCGAACAAACGAGCTCTCGCGCTCACGTTCGGGCAGTCACCACACGAACCGACACGACGCGCACTGCCGGTGTTCGAGGAAGCCTTCGAGTCGGCCGACGGCCGAGAGGGCGTACGGGCTTTCCTCGCCAAGGAGTCACCGAACTTTCGATAGCCGGGCCCGCGCGAGAAGTGCTGCGCCGGTGACGATCTCCCATCCGATGATGGTGTAGACGGAAATACGCTCGAACGCTCCGCCGCCGAGGATGCCGGTATCGGCGAGAAACAATGCGAAACCGGCCAGCCCCGCAACACCGGCCGCGGCACTGGCCGTCGTGTACCAGCGAGGTGCGCCGACGCGTCCGCCGTACCGGCCTGCAGCCAGGAGCACCAGGTTTCCACCGATGATCGCCATACCCGCGCCCGCTGCATGCGGAGTCGATGCTCCGTCGACCGAAGCATGCGCCAGCCCGACGACGATGCTGCCGACGCCGTGCACGACCGACGTGCCCAGCACGATCCAGCGCGCTCGCCCCTCGAACAACACCGACAATCCGAGGCCGGCAAGAGCGAAGAGAGCCCCGTCCACCACAAAGCCGGTGTTCATCACCGGGTGCCACGGTGAGATGTCCGGAATCCCGAGGTCACTGATGTTGTTGCGCGCGTAGCTGTACGGTCGGTCGGTCCAGCCGCGCGCCGAAATCGCTTCGGCAGCGAGGTAGGTCACCCCGCCGGCAAGAAAGGCTCCAGCGGCCAGGACGGTAGTTCTCTTCACGACTGCAGTATTCACCGCGCTCTACCCGATGGGTCATTCCGCAGGCTCCACTCCCGACAGCTGGGTCATTCCGCAGGCTCCACTCCCGGCGACCCCGATGCACCGGGCTTGTACCGATTGGTACAGTACCGGCTCATGAGCGATCGCCACGACGTGGTGCCGATACTCGCAGGAGTGTTCCGCGACCACGGGTTCGACGGGTCGTCCCTCGCGGTCATCAGCAGATGCACCGGACTCGGCAAAGGCAGTCTCTACCACTACTTTCCGCGGGGAAAGCAGGAAATGGCCGAGGCAGTCCTCGACGACGTCGAGCTGTGGTTCCACCACAACGTCTTCGAGCCGCTGCGGCACGGAGACGACGCGGCGTCGACGACCCACGACATGTTCGAGCAGACCGCCCGCTATTTTCGGTCCAATCGCCTGGTGTGCCTGTTCGGCGCGTTCACGCTCGGGCTCGAGCGTGCCACCTTCTCCAGCCGTGTCGCCGCGCATTTCACCCAGTGGATCGAGGCACTCACTCCGGTGTTGCAGCGGCTCGGACACGGCGACTCGGCGGCCGAGCTGGCCGAAGAGATCGTCGCCGGAATCCAGGGGGCGTTGGTGCTGGCACGGGCTTTCGACGATGCCACACGATTCGACCGGGTGCTGGCCCGACTCGAAGCCTCGGCCGCACGCGTATCGGCGGGAGTGCACGCATGACACCTGACGACACGACGCCGAAGCCGGCACCCGAGCTGAAGACCTTCGGGATACGAGAGTTGTTGCGACTCATCGTGATCGGATCGGTGCTGACGTACTTTCAGTTCATCGCCATCGGCCGCTGGGTTCGTGCGCCGCGGCGCGGCTGGCCGGTTCACGCCTCCAAGGCCGTCGTCGACGCGTTCTTCGTGCTCGGCCCCACCTTCGTCAAGGTGGGGCAACTGATGGGTTCGTCGCCCGGACTGTTTCCCAAGGTCCTCGCCGACACCTGTCTGCGATGCCTGGACGAGGTGCCGCCGTTTCCCGGGTCGCAGGCCCGCGCGGTGATCGAGGCAGACCTGGGCCGGAGCGTCGAGGAGTTGTTCTCCTCGTTCGACGACGTACCTCTCTCGTCGGCGTCGGTCGCCCAGGTACACCTGTGCGTGCGCCGCGACGACGGCCGCGAAGTGGTCATGAAGGTGCAGCGGCGCGGCATCTACCATCGCATGAAGATCGACCTGCGAATCGCATATCTCATCGCGCGCGGTCTCGAGAAGTTCATTCCGTTCTTCGCCACGGCCAACGCGTCGGCCATCATCGTCGACCTGCACGCCGCGACGTTCGCAGAACTCGACAGCGCAGTGGAAGCCAAGCGCCAGCACAGCTTTCGCAGTGCAATCGGGGCATTCGGCGACAACAAGCACGTCACCGCACCCGAGGTGTTTCTCGACTACTGCGGTGGACGCGTGATCTGCATGGAACGCATGCACGGCTCGCCGCTGGACCGGTACCGGCCCGGTGAGCAATCGGAGCTGATCGTCCGCCGTGCCGCCAAGGTCTGGATGGAGGCCCTGGTACTGCACGGCCTGTTCCACGGCGACGTGCACGCGGGAAACGTCTGGGTGCTCGACGACGGCAGAGTGGCCTTTCTCGACTTCGGCGTCATGGGCGAGGTGGACGAGCAGTGGCGCGCGTTGTTGCTCGACCTCTTCCACGCCACGGTGATCGACGGCGACTTCACCCGCCTCGCCGGTACCGTCAAACGTCTGGGAATCGTTGCCCCGCAGATGGGTTCGGACGCCGAAGTCGGCGCGATTCTGCAGTCGGTGTTCGCGCCGATGCTCTCGGCCACCCTCGCCCACTTCAGCCTGGCGGACTTCATCCGGGCGTTGGTGGGCATGGGCAAGCAGTACAAGACGTCGAGCCCCGAGGAACTGATCCTGGTGGCCAAGCAGCTCGGCTACTTCGAGAGGTATGCCATCGAACTCGCACCGAACTGGGCATTGGGCACCGACCCGTTCGTGTTCAAGAACGTCTTTCCCGCCGAGATCGCAGCGCTGTCCGAGGCACGGGGCATCGAGCTGCCGGAGTGATCCGACAGCCCGCGCACCCGATCACAGACTGAAGTCGAGAACCACTTTCCCTGCTGCCGTTCGGTTTTCGAGCGAGGCGATCGCTGCTGCCGCGTCGGAGACGGGGAAGACGGACGGCTCGGGAGCCACGAGCGAACCGTCCGCGAGCAGCGGCTCGATCTCGGCCCACTGAGTGGCCAGGTAGCCGGGGCGCGTCATCCACCACGCACCCCACCCGACGCCGACGACATCGACGTTGTTCAGCAGCAACCGGTTGACCTTGACGGTCGGGATCTCGCCACCGGTGAAGCCCAGCACCAGGATTCGGCCCGACGGCGCGAGCGAACGGATGCTGTCGGTGAACCGGTCCCCGCCCACCGGATCGACGACCACGTCGACGCCACGGCCGCCCGTCAGCTCCTTGACCGCGTCCTTCCAGCCGTCGACCAGTACGACGTCGGTGGCTCCGGCGGCGCGCGCGATGTCTGCCTTTGCTTCCGAGCTCACCACTGCGATCACCCGTGCCGCCCCGAGCACCGGAGCCATTCGCAGAGCGGAGGTTCCGATCCCGCCCGCCGCGCCGTGCACCAACACCGTCTCGCCCTGCGCCAAGCGGCCGCGCTCGCGCAACGCGAAATGCACCGTCAGATCGTTGAACAGCAAGCCCGCGCCCGCAGTGAGCGACACGGACTCGGGCAACGCGAACACCGTGTCGGGCGAGACGACGGCGACTTCTGCCATACCGTCACTGAGCCCCGTCAACGCTGCCACGCGGTCTCCGGCCGAGAAGCCGGAATCGGCCGGAGCCGACCGCACGATGCCGGCGATCTCGCTGCCCGGAACGAACGGCAACTCGGGCTTGTACTGGTACAGACCACGGGTGAGCAACGCGTCGGGAAACGCGACGCCCGCGGCCCTGACCTCGATGACCACCGACCCGTCACGCGCGGTGGGTTCGTCGATATCGGCAACGGTCACCGAATCGGGTCCGTCGAGACTGGAGATCTGTACCGCGCGCATGAAGTGTCCTCTCGGTCGGGATCGTTCCCTGCCTGCCACGGTACAAAACTGCCGTACTCACCGCCGCTACCGGCATCCACTCCTGGTGATGTGCTCCAATCGAGGGGTGAACACCACTCCCCTCACCGTCGTCTCGCCCGACGGCACCGCCCGCGGCGGCGTCATCGTCATCCAAGAAGCCTTCGGGGTCACCGACCACATCGTCGACGTCTGCAATCGGGTCGCGGCCGCAGGCTGGGTAGCCGTGGCTCCGCATCTGTTCCACCGGCAGGAAGGTGTGAGCGTGCTCGACTATTCGGACATGGATTCCGCCATGGCGGCCATCGGGAAACTCGAGGCGGACGAGGTGGACTCCGACGTGGACGCGGCGGCGAGTGCGCTGGCCGAACTGGGGTTCGAGCCCTCGTCCATCGCGATCGTCGGCTTCTGCATGGGCGGGACCGTGGCCTTCCACACCGCGGTTCGACGGCAACTCGGTGCGGCCGCCACGTTCTACGGTGGCGGAATCACGAAGGGCCGCTTCGGTTATCCCGCGATGGCCTCGGTGGGCGACGCCCTCCAGACACCGTGGCACGGCTTCTTCGGAGATCTGGACGAGGGCATTCCGTTCCAGGACGTCGAGACACTGCGGGAGATCACCGCCACGGCACCGGTCGGAACCGAGATCACCCGATACCCCCACGGCAAGCACGGCTTCCACTGCGACGACCGCCCTGCCGTGTTCGATGCCGCAGCCGCAGGCGACGCGTGGACCAAGACCCTCGAGTGGTTCGACGCGCATGTCGCACGCTGAGCACCCTCGCTCCGACGCCGAACTCGCGGAGGAGACCGAACGCATCGTCGCGTTCTGGACCGAGTTGTCGCTGCCTGGACTGTTCGACGTCCACACGCATTTCATGCCGAAGAACGTGATGGACAAGGTGTGGAGCTACTTCGACAGCGCCGGCCCGCTGACGGGCAGCGTCTGGCCCATCTCGTATCGCTTCGCCGAAGACCGACGGCTGCAGGTGATTCGAGGGTTCGGCGTGCGGCGATTCACGTCGATGATCTACCCGCACAAACCTGCGATGGCGGCCTGGCTGAACTCCTGGGGTGCCGACTTCGCGGCTCGCACCCCCGATTGCCTGCAGACTGCGACGTTCTATCCCGAGGACGGAGCAACGCAGTACGTCGAGCAGGCCGTGACGAACGGAACCCGAATCTTCAAGTCACACATCCAGGTCGGGAACTACTCGCCCAACGACCCACTGCTCGACGGCGTCTGGGGCACCATTTCGGATGCCCAGATTCCGGTGGTCATCCACTGCGGCTCCGGACCGGCACCCGGCTCGTATACCGGTCCCGAGCCGATCGCCGCTCTGCTGCAGCGGTTTCCGGCGCTACCGCTGATCGTCGCGCACATGGGCATGCCCGAGTACATCGACTTTCTCGATCTGGCCGATCGATACGAGAACGTACGCCTGGACACCACCATGGCCTTCACGGATTTCTCCGAAGCCGCTGCGCCGTTTCCCCGGCACGAGATGCCGCGGCTGTTGGACCTGCAGGATCGCATTCTGTTCGGGAGCGACTTCCCGAACATCCCGTACCCCTACCTGGACGCGCTGCAGGCGGTGAGCCGTCTCGGACTCGGCGACGAGTGGGTTCGCGCCGTGTGCTGGAGCAACGGCGCGGCCCTGTTCGGCTGAGTCCCGTTCGCGGGTCTCAGCCCACCCAGAATTCGGCGATACGCTCGGCGATGGCGGTGCCCTGCGCCCGGCCCGCTGTTGCCGCCGCTGCGCGCACGGCGATGTCGGTGGGGTCGGGTCCGATCGCAGCCGACGAAGCCGCGTCGGGAACGATCACTTCCACCTTCGAGCCGCCCTTGACCAATTTTCCCCGTTCGACCTCGAAGGGGTCGCCTTCCAGGTCGAGTGCGCCGACCTTGAGCACCAGCACCTTCTCGAAACCCACCGCCAGATCGGCGTTCTCGCTCGCACGGATACCGCCGTCGACGTAGCGGTGATCGCCGATCGTCACCGGCGGCCACATGCCCGGGATCGCGCAACTCGCGGCCACGGCATCGATGAGCTCGACGCCCGATCCCCGGTCCAGTACTCGATGACGTCCCGTCAGGGCGTCCACGGTGACGATCCGCAGATCGCGGTCGGGCCACGAGTGCGTCGTCAGTCGACGGGCGATGATGGCTCGTCGTTCCCGTTCGCTGATCGTCGCTGTCGCCAGAGCTTCGGCACCGATACGTCTGCGGGTGTCCAGCGCACTGCCGTCCGAGTTCTGGGCTGCTCGGGCCAACATGGTGACGAGCTCGTCGATGGTGGCCTCGGCGTGTGGCTCGTTGTCCTGCTTGGACTCGTCCGCCTGACGCTCGAAGAACTCCGATACCGGGGTGCCGCTCGAGATCTGAGCGGCCACCGAAGAACCGGCCGACGTTCCGAGCAACATCTCGGCGTCGCTGACATCGGCCCCGGCCTCGGCCAGTCCCAGAAGGACGCCTGTCTGCCACGCAATGCCCGCTACACCGCCGCCGCCCAATACGAGCGCTCGTCTGGCCATGGTCGTAACCCCGTTCTTCCGCTGGACCCGTCAGGAACTTACAGCCCCGCCGCCGACCCGCGGCCGTAACCACGTGATCAGGTCGTCGAGCACGCGTTCCTGCTCCGGCTCGTTGAAGACTTCGTGGAACAGCCCGTCGTAGGTTTTCAAGGTCAGGTCCTCGGATCCCGCCAGTTCGGCGATCAGCTCGCTGCCCGAGACGTCGGCCAACCGGTCCGCGGTTCCGTGCTGCAGCAACACCGGAATGGTCAGCGACGGCAATCTGGCGGGATACGTACGACTCTCCTGCAACAGTGCTGCCGCGAGCCCGGCCGTGACGCTGCCGTGATAGCCCAGCGGATCGGCGACATAGGCGTCGACGACGGCCTTGTCGCGGGAGACGTCGTTGGGGTCGAGTTTCAGCACCGGCAGCGACGGCAGGAACCTGCCGAGTACTGCACCCACCGCGACCAACGCTTTCGGCTGGCCCACGGACGGGTTGACCGCAGGCCCGGACAGCATCAGTGCGTCCAGATCACCCTGATGGTCGAGGGCGTAGGACAGTGCGATGGCACCGCCCATGCTGTGTCCGAGGAGGAAGGTGCGGCTGCCGGGGTGCTCCTCAGCCGCGATCGAGAACAGTGTGTGCAGGTCGTCGGTGAAGTCCGACCATTTCGCCAAAGAGACTCGCTTGCCGCCGGATCGCCCGTGCCCGCGGTGGTCGGGTGCGTAGACGACGAGGCCGAGCGAGCCGAGCCGCTCGATCACGTGTCGGTACCGTCCTGCGTGCTCGGCCAGGCCGTGGGCCAGCACCAGAACGCCGGTAGGGGAATTATCGGCGGCGGCGTCCGGGGTCCAGACGTCGTAGACGATGCGAGTTCCGTGTACCCCGGCGAACGACGACTCGACATGCTGCATTCGGTCACCGTACAAGGACCGCGACGCCTTCGACGGCCCATCGCTCGAACCCCACAGATTCGTCTAGGTAACTATCCTCAGAGGCGTGGCGATGTACTTGTGACAGACCACCACCGCACCCCCTCGTACCGCGTGGGCAGCCTCGAAGATCAGGAGTGAGTTCACGCATGCCCGACAAGGACGCCGCAGGGGGCTCGCCGACGTGGCGCGATCCCAAGCGTTATCTCTGGCCGCTCGGCCTGACGATTCCGCTGAGCCCGTTCCTGGCGTGGGGCTTGGTGTCCCTCCTCGGACCCGGCGCATTCTGGGCACTCGGGCTGATGATCATGGGCATCGCGCTGCCCTTGGTCGACAAGTTCGCGGGCGTCGATCGCAGCAATCCACCCGACGAGGCTCTCGCAGCACTCGACAAGGACAAGTACTACCGGTGGTGCGTCTACCTCTTCCTGCCGCTGCAATACGCCGGCCTGGTGGCCGCGTGTTACCTGTGGGCCCACGGCCCACTCGGCACACCGGAGAGGATCGGCCTGGCCGTCACTGTGGGCGTCGTCGGCGGCGTCGGCATCAATGCCGCGCACGAACTGGGGCACAAGCGCGAGAACGTCGAGCGGTGGCTCTCCAAAGTCACTCTGGCGCAGACGCTGTACGGCCACTTCTACGTCGAGCACAACCACGGCCACCATCTGCGCGTCGCCACCCCCGAGGATCCGGCGTCGGCGAAATTCGGTGAATCGTTCTGGAAGTTTCTGCCACGCACGATGATCCACGGTCTGCATTCGGCCTGGGATCTCGAAACCCGTCGACTCGAACGGTCGGGCTCGTCACTGTGGACGCTGCGCAACAACCTTTTCAATGCGGCCGCGATGAGCATCGTTCTGTTCGGGGCACTGATCGCAGTGTTCGGTTGGATCGTGTTGCCGTACCTACTGATTCAAGCCGCCATCGCCATCGTCCTGTACGAGGCAGCGAACTACCTCGAGCACTACGGCCTGATGCGCACCAAGCGTCCGGACGGGCGCTACGCCAAACCCTCGCACCGGGACAGCTGGAACAGCGATCACCTGTGGAGCAACCTGTTTCTCTACCACCTGCAACGTCACAGCGACCATCACGCCAATCCGGTGCGCCGCTACCAAGCACTACGAACCGTCGACGAGTCCCCGCAACTCCCGGCCGGATACGCGGTGATGATCTTCTGCGCGATGGTTCCGCCCTTGTGGCGCAAGGTGATGGATCAGCGCCTGATGGACTTCTACGACGGCGACCCGAGCCTCGTCAACGTCGACCGCGCCGATCGCACAGCGGTCCGCCGCCTCGAGAAGCTGACCGGGGCGCGAGCGCAGTCGTAGGGTCGACGCCTCAGACCGCGGCGGGCTCGTCGGTTTGCGCTCTCAGGTAGCGCCCGAAATGCGGCACCGTGAACGCGATCGTGCCGCGCTCGGCCGAGTAGATCAGGCCCTTCTTGATCAAGCCGTCGCGGGCAGGCGACAGCGATGCCGGCTTGCGTTTGAGCTCGGTGGCCACGGCCGAGGTCGGCACCGAACCGTCGTCCACCGACAGTTCGGCCATCGCGCGCATGTATTCGCGTTCGGCGGGCGTCGCGCGTTCGTAGCGCGAACCGAAGAATCCGACGGCCAGTTCCTCCTCAGCCGTCGGAGCGGCAACACGCACGTCCTCGGCGGAAATCGGGCTGTCGGCGGCGAGATCCCAGGTCGCTTTGCCGTAGGCCTGCACGAAGTAGGGGTAGCCATCGGCGGCTGCGTAGAGCGCGTCGAGTGCCTCGGGGGTGAATTCGACATCCTCGCGGTCGGCCGGCGCGATCAACGCGAGATCTGCTGCGGCTCGCTCGAGCCTGCCGATTCGGTGGTAGCTGAACAGGCGCTCGGAGTAACTCTTGGATGCCGACAACACAGCCGGTAGGTGCGGTAGCCCGGCCCCGACGATGATCAGCGGCGCGGTGTCCTGACTGAGTTCGTGGCAGGCCGCGCACAGTGCGGAGATATCTGCGGGACCGAGGTCCTGCATCTCGTCGATGAAGATGGCGATACCCACACCCACGTCCCCGGCCAGAGCGGAAGCGTCGAGCAGCAGTTCGACGAGGTCGATCTCGATGTCGCCGGAGTCGGCGCGGCCGGTCTTCGCGGGGACGTCGATGCCCGGTTGCCACCGTTCGCGCATCCCCTTGTCCGCGGTGGCGCGCAGCGCGAAGGCCTTGAGGACGCCGAGAAACTCGTCGACGCGTTCGGGGTCTCGATGCGAGGCCGCAATGCCGCGTACCGCCATGTGCAGCGCCGACGACAGGGGCCGGCGCAGTTCCTGGTCGGGGCGAGCCTCGATCTTGCCGGTGCCCCAGCCGCGCGCGATGGCCGCGGATCGGAGGTGGTTGAGCAGCACCGTCTTGCCGACGCCGCGCAGCCCAGTGAGAACGACACTGCGTTCCGGTCTGCCGCGGGTGATGCGTTCGAGCACGACGTCGAAGGCGTCGAGCTGCTTCTTTCGACCGGCGAGCTCGGGTGGGCGCTGGCCTGCGCCGGGAGCGTAAGGGTTACGCACGGGGTCCATGGGGCCAAAGTTACAACGAATCGTGCGATATATGCGGACATCTAGCTCGTGTCCTAGAGATCCGTATTCGTTCGATACTTGCGGGACGCCCGAGGCCGAGGCTACTGTCGGCTCCGTGAAGCGCATTCTCGTAGTACGCCGCCGTAGCGGGGTCTGATTCGGACCGACCCCTCGCTGCGGGTCGTCGTGCTCTCTCGGTCCTCCCTTCACATTCGGAAGACCACCTTCATGAATTCACTTGCTTCGACTTTCGCCACAGATCCGTTCCATGCCCGCTTCGGCTGCGCCCTGCCGCGCACGATGCGCGACGAGATTTCCGGGCAACACCTGTCGTGGACGGCCTTCGTCGACCGCTTCTCGCCCACCACCGGGCCTCTCCGGCTGGGCTCCTGGTCCGGCACTGGGGCCACCGGGGGCAAGATGTCGTTCGACGCCACCTTCGGCATCGGTGACACCATCTTCGCTTGTGCCGCAACAACATACGGACCGATCGAGGCGTTGACGTCGATGCTCCACGACGCCGGATTCCGCATCGAGATCCTCTCGTTCCACCAGCAGCGCATCGGCGACGAGACCGCCACCTTCGTCCTGGCCGAGCACGACGGTCGCCGCGAATGGTCGATGTCCATCGAGCTCGACGCAACCCTGTCGTCCATCAGAGCCGTGGTCGCCGGGGCAAACATCCTGCATCGGTAGCTGCAGCCGACGCCGCGAACTCGAAGTTGGGGACGAAAATCCGTCGGAATGTGTCCATAACGTCGAGTTCGTCGTCGGTGTCGGTAGCGCAATCTTCGCCTCTCTAGTATCGGCACAAGAGAGGGGAATATCTTGCTAGGGCATCTCCACCGTCTGCGCGCGGTGAATCTCGGCGAGTGCGCGGCGCACATACGTCTCGGCGCGGCTTCGCCGAACTGCGAGCAGATCCGCCACCACCAGCAGGGCGTGCGCAGGCCGCGGCCTCGAACGTGATTGTTCGTCGACGTCCGTCACACCCAGCGCGCCGGTGAGCACTTCGACGAATCCGGCGATGTCCAAGCTCGGAAGCCACTCGGCTCCGCGGACGGTCCGGCCGAGTACTTCCTGGACGTTCTCCCCGGTCAAGCCATCGCTGTATACCTCTTCGAGCAAACTCCGTACCATCTCCGCATGCACGTTCCCGGCCTTGGCCGCGTCCGAGCGGTCCAACAGTTCGACGGCCTCGTCGAACGCGATCGGATCCTGCGCCACGACAGCAGCAAGGGCATCGACTGAGGCGTCCGCGATTCGACGCACATCGACGGGCCACTCGGTGGGCCAGGCCACGGGCACGCTGCTCGGGGGAACAGCCGCTGGGGAGGGGTCGGTCATCGCACAAGTCTCTCACTGTCTACCGACATGGTTCCTTTTACCTGTAACCGATGTTTATACTAAGTCGCGCACTGTGGCATCGGCCACATCGTGGACGTGGAGGAGGTCGACTCGATGAACGAGCGAAACGCCGTCGCATCGGACCCAGGCGAAGTGATGCTTCAGGCCAGGAACGTCAAGTTCGACTGGAGCGATCTGCCGATGCACTGGGTGCCCGGCGATCCGTACACCACGCACGTCCTCAACGTGCTGCATCTACTACTCCCGGCCGGCGAGCACTGGTTCGTCGACACGTTCAAAGAGGCCCTGCCCTACATCGACGACGAGAAGCTGCGCGACGACGTCATCGGCTTCATCGGGCAGGAAGCCGTGCACGCCGAGGCTCATACCGGCGTCCTCGTGCATCTGCAGAACAACGGACTCGACCCCACTCCGTTCACCGATCAGATGGAATGGGCCTTCGGCAAGGTCCTCGGATCGGATTCGGTGACGAGTCTGCGATCGAAGAACAACCTCGTCGAGCGGCTGGCCCTCATCGCGGCCATCGAGCACGTGACGGCGTTCCTCGGTGATTGGGTACTCAATGCCGACGGTCTCGACCGCGCCGGAATCCATCCGACGATGCTCGATCTGCTGCGGTGGCACGGTGCCGAGGAAGTGGAACACCGCTCGGTCGCGTACGACACCCTTCGTTACTTCGACAAGCGCGAGGTACGTCGCCTGCGCACGTTCGTCGTGGTCGTTCCGTTGATGGGCTACATCTGGATGCGCGGCATCATCTTCCTGATGAAGAACGACCCCGAGCTGCAGAGTGCCCCGAAGTCGGTCCGCAAGCCCCGTTCTGCCTTGTGGCGCAAGTCGGTTCGCCGCGGCACTCTGCCGGCGCTGACGCACGTCGGCCGCAGTATGTCTCGCTACCTGAAGAAGTCGTATCACCCGAGCCAGGAAGGCTCGACAGCTCAGGCCGTGCGCTACCTGGCATCGTCCCCGGCCGCGCAGGCTGCGGCGCGGTGAAGCTCTCGACGCGTCGCGTTCCGCGGCTGTTACCCAAGGACGCGCCACCGGATCTGCGCGGACGCCCCCGCGCCGATCGCTCGATGCAGATGCTCGGAACGTTCCTCAACGGCTACATGCATGCGACTGCCGGCAAGGAGTACGACGACGCGGTAGCCGGCCACAATCCCGATTCCGCGCTGCGGTTGGTGGTCGTCGACCGCGAGATCATCGCCGAGGACGAGAACGTCGCCGCTCTGACCCTCGCCTCGCCGACGGGGGAGCAGCTGCCGACCTGGCATCCCGGCTGCCACCTCGATCTACATCTGCCGTCGGGTCGCCGTCGGCAGTACTCGCTGTGCGGCGATCCGTCCGACCGTAGTTGCTACCGTATCGCCGTGCGCCGAATCCCCACCGGCGCAGGTGGATCCATCGAGATGCACGCACTCGAGCCCGGCACCGAGGTCACCGTACGTGGCCCACGGAACGGCTTTCCCTTCGTCGCCGAGGGCAGCGCGCTGTTCGTCGCCGGCGGCATCGGCATCACCCCCATCATCGCGATGGTCCGTGCCGCACGGATTCTCGGGATGGATTGGCAGTTCGTGTACTGCGGTCGCTCCCGGGACACGATGCCTTTTCTCGACGAGATCGAGAGCTGGGAATCGGATCGCGTGTTCGTCCGGACCGACGACGTGCACGGGTACCCCACCGAGGGTGAATTGCTCGAGCGAGCACCCGCAGGCGGTGCCGTCTACTGCTGCGGTCCTACCCCCATGCTCGACGCCGTCCGCCGCGACTTCCGCCGATGCCCGGCCACCGCATTGCATTTCGAACGTTTCGGCCCGCCGCCGATCCTCGACGGCACACCGTTCGAGGTGCAGCTGATCAGCAGTGGAGCCGTGCTCGACGTCGCCGCCGACGCCTCCGTGCTCACGGCCGTCAAGCAGCAGAAGCCCAATATCGCGTACTCGTGCCAGCAGGGCTTCTGCGGCACCTGCAAGGTGCGTGTGCTCGCCGGGGAGCCCGAACACCTGGAATCGCGATTGACCCCGGAGGAGCAGCGCGATCACATGCTCATCTGCGTCTCGCGCGCTCGAAGCGCCCGTCTCGTACTCGATCTATAGAACGGAAAGACAGTGAGCAGCAACGCAGTTCGTACGACGGTCGTCAACGAAGGCATTCGGCTGGCGGTGTTCGAGAGCGGAAACCCCGACGGCGAACCCATCGTCCTCGTTCACGGGTGGCCCGATACTCACGAACTGTGGAGCCACATCGTGCCGCAACTCGAAGACCGTTTTCGGGTGATCAGCTACGACTCGCGCGGAGCCGGCGAGAGCACGGTGCCGGTCGAGCAGTCGGCGTACAAGTTGGCCCGGCTGGCGGCGGACTTCTATGCCGTGGCAGATGCGGTCAGCCCCGACGCTCCCGTTCACGTGCTCGCACACGACTGGGGTGCCGTCGAGGTCTGGGAGGCCGCAGCCCAGCCCCAGGCGAAGGATCGAATCCGTTCGTACACATCGATTTCGGGACCTAACCTCGATCACCTCGGGAAGTGGTCGCAGTCGCGGCTGCGTCGTCCCACTCTTGCCGGCATCAAGCAGGTTCTCGCCCAGACCCGAGCGTCCTGGTACACCGTCACCTTCCACATCCCCGGACTCTCGACGCTGCGCATCAAGCGACAGTTCGCCAAGGGCTGGCCGGCATTCCTCCAGGAGTTCTCGGGCGTCGATCCGAAGCTCGTCACCCAGAACCCCACACTGTGGTCGGACGCAACCAACGGCACCAACCTGTACCGCGCCAACATCATTCCGCTGCTGACAAATCCGCGGGATCGCTACATCGACATCCCCGTTCACCTCATCGTCAATACCGAGGACGTCGCGGTGCGTCCGTACCACTACGACGACACCGGCAAGTGGGTGAAGAACCTGACTCGCAACGACATTCCAGCGGGGCATTGGTCGCCGATTTCCCATGCCGACGACATCGCCAGACTGACAAAGGAATTTATCGATTCGCTGAACTGATGGGCTGATGGGCTGATGGGCTGATGGGCTGATGGGCTGATGGGTCAGGGGACCAGTACCAGCTTGTGACGGGTGCGTGGGGCTCGCTCCCATGCACCCGCGACCTCGGCCAGTGGCACATTCTCGTATTCCACAGCGATCTGCCCGGTGACGGCCCAGTCGGTGAGGGTGCGATACGCCTGCGAGGTTGCGTCGGGTCCGTAGTGCATCGGCATAAAGCCGACGATGCTCGCCCCGAGTGATCGCAGGAGCTGCGCCGGCACGGTGATGTCGGCCCCGGCTCGGTCACCGATCTGCACCAGACGAACGAGGCGGTTGCCGGCTTGCAGTGCCGCGAGAGCGACTGTGCCCCAGGCATAGTCGACAACGACATCAACGCCGGAGGATGCCCGCCGAATAGCAGAGCTCAGCTCATCGACACTGTTGTCGCCGATGGCAACCGTGGCCGTGGCCCCGAGTTCACGGGTGGATTCGAGGGCGTGCTCGTCACGTCCGACGACCGTGATCGAGCCTGCGCCGAGCAATCGCGCCGCCTGTACGGCGAGGCGCCCGACCACCCCGGTGCCACCGAGGATCACGACGTTCTCCCCCGGCGTCATTCGAGCCCCATGGGTCAGCGGCATCAGGGCGGCCAGACCTGCGTTACCCAGTGTCGCGGCGGTCGAGAAATCCAGCCCGTCGGGTAGTTCGATGAGCGAGGCCGTCGGCACCAAAGTCTGCTCAGCCATCGAACCGTGGGGCGAGAGCGCCGGTGAGAAGTAGACGCGGCGTCCGTCCTGCGTGGTACCCGCGCCTTCGATGCCGATGACCGTCGGCAGCGACCGCGGACTGAGGTAGTGGGTACCGGCGGCAATGACGATGTCGACGGCATTGAGCGTTGCAGCCGCCACGTCGATCACCTCCGAACCCTCCGCAGGTGCTGGGTTGCCGTGGTCCGTGTACGTCGGCACCCCGAACTCGGTCAGAACTGCTGCCTTCATGTCCGGCCTTTCGACGAATGGTCATTCACTGAATCCTGATTCAGTGTGTAGCCTGACTGCTGAGGTGTCAACAGGAAGGGGAACAGCGGTGGCAACCACTGGTCGCGCTCACCAGGCCGAGCAGACTCGCATCGAGCTGGAAAATGCCGCCCGCGCCGTCTTCGCCCGGTCCGGATACCTCAACACCAAGATCGTCGACATCACCCGGGAAGCAGGCCGGGCCGCAGGGTCGTTCTACAACCACTACTCGGGAAAGGACGGGCTGCTGTTGGCCCTCGCCGAACAGATCGGTGAAGACGCCGACGTCATCGTCGCGGCGCAGGATCCGTCCGCTCGCGATCACCCCACCATGCGTCCGCATCTGGAGGTCTTCTGGCAGTTGCTGACACGGCACCGGGTTGTGATCGATGCGCTTCGAGACGCCGCACTGGTGAGTCCCGAGTTCGCCGAACGGATGCAGCGATTCACGCAGGTCCAATTCGAGCCCTGGGTCGAACGCCTCAGCGCATTCGAGAAAGCAGGAGTCGAGCTTCCGGCACCTCCTGCCACCACCGCGATGCTGATCGGCGGTGCGGCGGAGAATTTCGCGCGGCTGTGGCAGGGCTCGCCCGAGGGCGGTCTCGACGCCCTCGTGGCGTTCGTCGATCGTGGGGTCTTCGGACAAACCGCTCAGCTGGACAGGTGACCGCGCAGCGTCGACGACGTGTATTCGGATCGAAAGAGGCCGCGCTGCTGCAGGATCGGGACCACGTGTTCGACGAAGTCCGCGAGTGAGTCCGGGTAGCGCGGGCACATCAGGTTGAATCCATCGGCACCGCGGCCGATCCACGATTCCATCTCGTCGGCAATGGAATCCGGCGTGCCGATCATCGTGGCATGCCCACCGCCGGCCGCAAGGGTGCCCAGCAACTGACGCACGGTGGGGCGATCCTTCTCGATGATGCGCAGGATGGTCTCGTACCGACCCTGCGGTCCCGTGAACTCGGCCGCAGGTGGCAGAGTCGGTACCGGTTCATCGAGTTCCCAAGCAGCACAATCCTGCCCGGTGAACGTCGAGAGCATCGCCAAGGATTGTTCCGTCGGCAGCAAGACGTCCAGTTCGGCCTTCTTCCGGTGAGCCTCCTCCATCGTCGATCCGATGTACGTCACCAAACCCGGCATGATGCCCACTGCCGCACTGTCACGACCGGCTCGATCGATTCTCGCCTTCACGTCGTCGTAATAGCCCTGCGCGGCAACGAGATCGTAGGCGACGGCATAGATCGCCTCGGCGTACTTCGCCGCCAGGTCGCGGCCCGGACCCGACGCCCCGGCCTGGAACAGAACCGGCCGACCCTGCGGTGAACGCGGCACCGTCAACGGACCGTCGACCCGAAAATGTTTGCCGTCGTGATCGATGGCATGCACCTTGGCCGGGTCCGCGTAGTGTCCGCTTCGATCGAGCGTCAACGCGTCGGCGTCCCACGAATCCCACAGCGCCAGTGCAGTATCGACGAACTCTTCGGCGCGGGCATAGCGCTCCTCGCGAGCCGGGATGGCGTCCATTCCGTGATTACGCGCCTCGGCGTCGAACATGGACGTGACGACGTTCCAGCCGGCCCGTCCGCCGCTGATGTGGTCCAACGACGCCAGCATGCGCGCGGCATGGAACGGTGTGTAGAACGTCGACGACACAGTCGTGACCAGACCGATGTGGGTGGTCGCTCTGGCCATGGCCGACAGCGCCGTGATCGGTTCGAGAAACCAGGTTCCTGCGCCGGCCGGGTCGCGAACGGAATGCCCGTCGGCAAAGAACACCGCGTCGAACTTTCCCCGTTCGGCCAGCTGCGCAAGTTCCTCGTAGTACGAGATATCGCCCAGGTCCTCCACGCGCGAATCGGGATGACGCCACGCGGCGCTGTGGTGGCCGCAGCCGTAGAGAAACGCGTTGAGGTGCATGTCAGTCCTTGACCAGGCCGCCGTCGACCACCAGATTCTGACCGGTCACCGACCGCGCCCACGGCGAAGCGAAGAACAGCAGAGCGTCGGCGAATTCCTCGGGGGTGGTGACGCGTTGCAGCGGGGTCGAGGCCGCGATGAAGTCGAACACCGCGGCCGGGGTGGCGGCACTGGCGTCGGTGGTGCGCAGCAGTCCACCCGAGACCATGTTGACGGTGATGTTGTCTACGCCGAGGTCCGCCGACAGAGTGCGGGTCAGCGAGAGCAGTGCGGCCTTGGAGGCGGTGTAGTCGTGGTACGGCACCACCGGATTCTGGAACAAATTGGTGCCCACGTTGATGATTCGGCCGAAGCCCGCCTCACGCATTCCCGGCAGGGCCGCCTGCGTGGTGAGCAGTGCCGCGCGAACGCTGCCTCGTAGCTGAGCGTCGAACCGATCCCAGGTGATGGTGTCGGCCTTGGGGCGGGCATCTCCGTCGAAGGAGAAGTCGGCCAATGCGTTGTTGACGACTGTGGTGATCGGAGTGCCGAAATGCGCACGGGCCGAGTCGAACACCGAGGCCACCGCGCTCTCGTCG
The DNA here is from genome assembly GCF_002258365.1 of Rhodococcus sp. 06-221-2. NCBI lineage: Bacteria > Bacillati > Actinomycetota > Actinomycetes > Mycobacteriales > Nocardiaceae > Rhodococcus > Rhodococcus sp. 06-221-2. The sequence goes on along the minus strand of NZ_NOYJ01000038.1, from coordinate 154,754 downwards.
GTCACGTCGCCCTGAACAGCAAATGCACGGTCGCCGAGCCTGTCCGCCAACGCCTCCGCTGCCTCTTTGCTGGTGCGGTAGTCGATCACCACACGCGCGCCCTCACCGGCGAACGCCGCGGCAATCGCTGCTCCCAGTCCGCGGCCGCCGCCGGTGATCAACACTGTCTGCTCGTCGATCTTCACGTGCATCGCCTCTCGTTCGAGGTCGGGACCGCCGCGAGGGACAGGAAATACCGAAACGTCACGACATTCCCTTCGCTGGTCCTAACCAGATCAGGTTCGACGGGTGTGATCTCAGCCCTGACGGGCACCCCGTGTCGCGGTCGACTGTACCTGTAGGTCTCTCTACTGCTTTCTTGCGCTCGACGTAGACAGCCGAACACAACCGTATGCAGCGATCAGCCGATGACAGCCCAGCCGTGGGGAGGAACGCTTACCCGTCCGTCGTTCAGGTGCGCCTCACCGGCCAGTACTTCGCTGCCCCGGGCCGGGTAGTCGATGGCCTCGTCGCCGAGGTTGAGCGCCACCGTCATGGAATTGTCGTCCGCGTACACGCGGTAGAGCAGCGCGGTGTTGGTGAGCTCGAGTGTCTCGGTGCGTGCGGAGTACAACCACGGATTGCGACGCCGAACTGCGATCAGCTCCTGATGCACTCGGTAGACGGGCCAGCCGTACGGGGCGAGATCCTCGGAAGTGTCCGGGTATTCGGGACGCACCTCGTCATCACCGCCGACGCGATCTTCCTTGATACCGCGGAATGCCTGCTCGTCGCCGTAGTAGATCATCGGCATACCGCCCACGGTGAACAGAACCACCAACGCGTGCAGCAGATGTCGCTCGTCCTCGATGACGCTGGCGATGCGATTGACGTCATGGTTGCCGACGAACGTGGCGGGCACGAAGGCGTCGAGCCAACCGTTGTGGCGCTCGAGGGCATGCGAGAGCTCGAAGAAATTCTTCTCGCTCAGCCCACTCCAGATCGCCTTCCACAGTTCGTACTGCGTCACCGAGTCCAACGTGGAGGCCGAGACGATCCGGTCGTAGTCACCGTGGATGACCTCGCCCAGAAAGTATGCGTCCGAATGCTTCTCGCGAACCTTCGGCAGCACCGCGGCCCAGAAGCGTGGCGGTACCGCGTAGGCCGCGTCGAGCCGCCAGGCGTCGACGCCGCGTTCGAGCCAGTGCGACAGCACGTCCACCACGTACTGCTGCACGTGCGGGCTCTCGTGGTTGAGCGCGACCAGTTCGTCGTGGCCCTCGAAGTTGCGATGCGTCGGCTCGTCGCCGGACCAGTCGAGGTGGAACCACTCCGCGGCCTCGGAATCCGGGCCCTCGGCCAGGGCCTCACGGAACTTCGGAAAGCTCTGCGCCACATGGTTGAAGACGCCGTCGAACATCACTTTCAGACCGCGGGAATGCGCCGCAGCGATCAGCGAATCGATATCCTCGTCGGTGCCGAGCCGACCGTCGACGTGGTAGTAGTCGACAGTGTCGTAGCCGTGCTTCTCCGACTCGAAGATCGGACCGAGGGCGATGCCCGACGCACCGAGCTGGAGGGCGTAGTCGAGCCACTTCTCGATTCTGTTCAGCCGGTGCAGATCCGATTGGGATTCACCGTCCCATCCGTGCACCGGAGCGCCGGTGAAGCCGAGCGGGTACAGGTGCCACCAGATGGCGTGCTTCGTCCACTCCATCAGGACGCCTCGATCGAGTCGCGACCGAGCTCGCCCGCGCCGGTATGGCCGGACAGGCTGGTCACCAAGTCGAATTCGGCCAGCAGGCAACGCAATACGTGCGCAACACCCTCCTGCCCGCCGAGGGCGAGACCGTAGAGGAACGGGCGGCCGAGAAGAACCGCATCGGCACCGAGCGCCAGCGCCTTGGCCATGTCGGCACCGGTGCGCACACCGGAGTCGAACAGGATCGTCAGTTCGTCGCCCACAGCCTCGACGATGGACGGCAATGCGTCGAGAGACGGCCTGGCACCGTCGATCTGACGTCCACCGTGGTTGGAGACCACGATGCCGTCGACTCCGTGGGCGGCCGCCTCTCGGGCGTCGCCGACGGTGCAGATGCCCTTGAGCACGATGGGACCGTCCCAGTGCTCGCGCAGGAACGCGAGGTTCCTCCACGACAGGCCGGGATTGGGGAACATCTGCGCCCAATGCATGGCGGCGGCAACAGGATTCTCCTCGACGGGCTGAGCGAGTCCGGCTTGGAACGCCGGATCGCTCAGATAGTTCTCGATTCCGAGGTTGGCCAAGAACGGAAGGTACCCGCGGTCGAGATCGGCGGGCCGCCAGCCCAGCAACGTCGTGTCGAGCGTCAGCACCAACGTGGTGAATCCGGTGTCCTTCGCACGCTGCAGGAAGCTCAGCAGTACCGATTCGTCCGTCGGCCAGTACAACTGATACCAGCGTGGCGCATCTCCGCCCGCCTCGGCGATCTGCTCGAAGGAATGCGATGCCTGCGTCGAATGTATGTACGGCACACCGAGTTCCGCAGCCGCGCGAACCGTCGCGAGTTCACCGTCGGGATGGGCGAGAGTCTGAATACCCACCGGAGCGATCAGCAGCGGTGCAGGCATGTCGGTGCCGAGCACGGTGCACGCATGATCACGCGAGGCCGAGCTGCGCAGCATCCGCGGCGTGATGGCCCACCTGTCGAAGGCGGCCCGGTTCGCACGCGCCGTCGAGCCACTGCCCGCGCTGGCGACGATGTAGCCGAGCGCCTCAGGCGAGAGCTTCTCGGCAGCCTGGTCCTCCAGCCTCGCCAGGTTGGTGGTGATCGACGGTGTCTGCTGAGCGAACATTCCGGCGGTGTAGATGCCGAGTTGGTGATCGCTGAAGTTGCTGGGCCTGGCCTCGGTCATCGTTCGACCCTACCGGGGCACCGCCGAGGATCGGGCGAGAAATGCGTCCAGCAGCGCCGAGCACCGCTTGCGAGCTGCAGCTTCGGAGTCGGCAATGTCTTGCCTGATCTGGTGCACGTCCACCGCATGTTCGACGCCGTCGCGCTCCCACGCGGCCGCCCATGCATCGTAGGTATCGAGGTCGATCTCGGGGTGGAACTGCAACCCGAGGTGCGGGCCGCAGACGAAGGCCTGCTGCGCAGCCGCGTTGCGGGCGATGACCGTGGCCTCCGGCGGCGCGACGAACGTGTCGCCGTGGAATTCCATCCACGGGCCCGAGGCGACGAGCTCGGGATCGGACGTCTCGACGTCGACGAATCCGTACTCGGGGTACTCGGACTTGCGGACGGATCCGCCGAGCACGCGAGCAAGCAACTGGCCGCCGAAGCACACACCCAGAACCGGGACCTGCGCATCGATCGCCTGCTGCACGTACGCGATCTCCGGCGCGAGCCATGTCAGCGTGTCGTCGTACGCGGCGTCGGGTGAGCCCATGACCACGACCAACTGCGCGTCGGACAGGGCCGGTGGTGCGACGTCGGGACTGTGGTCGAAGGAGTGCACGTCCAACAGGAAACCCCTGGTACGCAATTCGGCGGCGAGGGTGCCGATATCGCGACGCGCCAGGGACGGGTCCCGGTCGTGGACGAGAACTACGGCGCGCGGGTCGTTCGGGTATGTCACAGGGCTCCTTTACGGTGTTCGTGCACACCGTACGACAGACTGGATCCGATGCCACCTCGTAAACGCACTGCCCGATCCACCACTGCCCGCACCGTCAAGGCCGGGCAGAGCAGCGCTGCGCGAAAGTTCGCGGCTGCGAGAAACGGTGAGCCTGCGGCGAAGAAAGCTGCCCCGAAGAAGGCCGCACCTCGCAAGAGAGCAGCCCCGCGCAAGACCTCGCCCCGCAAGTCCGCCGCCCCCGATCTTCGGGTGCCCGATCCCGGCGAGCGCGTGTGGGTGTTGGACGTGCCGTTCGAGGATCGGTCCGCGGCGGGCGCAGCGGGAGCGCGCTGGTACCCCGGACCGCGCGTGTTCGCGTATTACGGAACCGAACTGCCCGAGTACCTGCAGCCGTACGAATCGATGCCGTACAGCCTGCAGCGGTGGCTCGAGGACGACGCGAACGACAGTTGGCGCGACGAAGAGGTGCGCGAACGGGCGATGCAGCCTCGCGACACCCAACTCGAATCGGTCCGACGCCATCTGGCCGCGCTCGACGCCGGCTTCCCATACTTCGCGCAGATGGATTCGACAGGTCTGGGTAAGACGTTGGCCGTGTGCGAGGCCGTGCGGCAGATGTCGGCCGCCGAGATCGGCACGGTTCTGGTGGTGGCACCCAAGGGTGCGCTGCCGGGGTGGCGTCGCACCATTGCAGACAGCGAGGCCGATATCGAACCGTCCGACCGCAAGCGTTGGTTGCTGATCACCTATCAGTCCACCAAGAAACTGCTGTCGGTTCCCCCCGAGACCGATCTGGGCAAACGTAAACGGACGCAGAACAAGCGGACCATCTCGCTGGGAGAGCTGCGGTTCGACATCGACGTGGTGATCGCCGACGAGTCGCATGCGTTGATGAACATCGAGTCGCAGCAGTCGCAGATCCTCTGGCGGTATCAGGAGGCGGCTCGATCCGTGGTGTGGATGTCTGCCACTCCCGGCTATCAGCCGCTGCATTTCGCGTACATGGCCCGCGCCGTCGAACGCAGCCGCGGCGTCGAGATCCTCGGCGACGACGAGTATCTCGGGTATGCCGTGACGATGAAGTGGGCGGAGTTCCTCATCGAGTCCGGGTTCGCCGTCAAGGCAGGGAAGGCGACGACGGGGTTGACCACGTGGCGGTGGGAGCCCGAGGACGCGACGACGCGAGCCCGCGACATCGCGTCGGTGCACGGCTGGTTGTCGGGAGGCGCTGTGCCGTGGTCTATTTCGCGGCCGTCCCCACCGACTCCGAGGGAGCCCCTCGGCCAGGAACTCACGGCCGCGCAGAAGCGGCTGTACAACTCGGCGTGGGTGGACTACCGCAAGGAAGTCGGCCTGCCGATCTGGAAGGCCGTCGGCGGAAAGCGAGTGCTGCAGAAGAATCCGAGTACTCGTGCGGCGACGCTGCGTTTTCGCCAGAAGTGCTCGTACCTGCGCATTCCCGCGTCTGCGGATCAAGTCCGGACGTGGGTCAAGGCAGGCAATCAGGTGTTCGTCTCGATGTTCTACCGCGAGTCGGTCGCTGCTCTGGCCCAGACACTTCGAGACGAGGGGCTCGAGGTCGCCGTGGTCGACGGGAGCATGAGCAGTCCCGAGCAGGAGGCGTCGATCCGCAGTTTTCAGACCGGCGACGCGTCGGTCATCGTCTCGACCACCACGAGCGCGATCAACCTGCACACCAACGAGTTACTGCTCCCGGAGGGGACGGTCTCCACACTCGCACCGCGCGTGACGCTGATTCACGATCCTCGGTGGACACCCATCGACATCAGGCAGATCGAGGGCCGCGCCAACCGCATCGACAAGGACCACAACCACACCACGTCGACCTGCTACTACGGCTACGCCGAGGGCACCGTCGAGGAGGAGATGGTGCTCACCGGGATCGAGCGCATCGCGGATCTGGGATCGATCGTGGGGCAGGCGGATCTGATCGATCCGGAGGCTTTCCTCGCGGCGAAAGTGGATGCCGGAAAATAGCGACAATTGTGAGCAATCGTCCACGCGCCCGAGTAGGTTCGGTCCCATCGACAATTCGTCGATAGTGGGCTCACTTTGGCACCAGGAGTAGTCATGATCGTTCTCGGAATCATCCTCGCCCTCATCGGCTATTTCGCCGGCATTTCAATTTTGACGACTATCGGCATCATTCTGGTGGTCGTCGGCGCGGTTCTGACGTTGCTCGGTTCGATGGGGCGCGCAGTCGGTGGCCGCAAGACGTGGTTTTGACATCCACGTTAGAACATACGTTCGATTTCTGTTAGTCTGAGCGGGCCCCCGGAGTTGGCGATGCGGCCAGCGGAGCCACTTCGGGCGGTCCATATCGGGCGGTAGACAGTGTCGAAGGCGGTTGCGCGCGGTGGCATCCGACGAGCGCGACACCGACCCGGTTGCCGGCTCGCTCTACCGCGTCGGCGATCGGTGGGCAGAACGAGCACCTACTCACTGCACCAACGGCCATCCGCTTGTCGCCGGTTCGGTACTGGTGGGTTCGCGTGCTTGCTCGTGTGAGCGGGGGCATCACCGTACCCATCAGTGCCAGAGGTGCAATCTCGTGCGGTTCACCCCAGAACTCGGTGCCACGTGCAGCGACGCCAGCTTCGATTCTCGCGCGGCGCGGTCACGTCCGGCGATCGTGGACAATCGGGGGCATGAGCAACAGTGACGCCGTCGTCGACCTGGTGCAGCTGAGGCACGATTTCACCCGCTTCATGATGAGTTACAAGTTCGGAATCGACGAACTGATCACCAAGATCAACATCCTGAAGCAGGAATTCACTCACATCCACCGCTACAGCCCCATCGAGCATGTCTCGTCGCGACTCAAGACGCCCGAGAGCATCGTCGACAAGGCTCAGCGCAAGAAGTGCGCACTGACGCTCGACGCCATTCGCGAGAACATCTTCGACGTCGCAGGTGTCCGCATCACGTGCAGCTTCATCTCCGACACCTACCGCATCGCGGACATGCTCAGTAGTCAGACCGACGTTCGAGTCGTCGAGGTCAAGGATTACATCGCGAACCCGAAAGCCAACGGCTACAAGAGTTTGCACCTCATCGTCGAAATTCCGGTGTTCATGTCCGATCGCGTCCAACCGGTCTTGGTCGAACTCCAGATCCGCACGATTGCCATGGATTTCTGGGCGAGCCTCGAGCACAAGATCTTCTACAAGTACCGCGGCCAGATTCCGCCCACCCTGTTGGCGGAATTGACCGAGGCCGCCGAGACGGCCAACACGCTGGACGAGAAGATGGAAAGCCTGCACGACGAGGTGGAGGAACTGAACGGCGATTCCGACAACTCCATCACTCTCGGCGCGATGCCTCCGATGGCATTGCCTCCCGAGCTGCTGCACATGTTGCTCACCGCGCAGGCCGAAGCAATCGACCCGGACTGACGATGCCTTCGAAGAACGTCAACCCCGCTGCTCGACGGCTGAGCAGCGGGGTTGTCGGTTCGTGCCTGCGTTATCCGATATGTACCGGGGTGTCGCCGACGGGCAGGTCGTCTTTCTTCGCGCGGACGAGCAGCAACACGACCGGGCTCACCAGCGCTACGAGGATCGCGGCGGTACCGAATGCCCAGGCGTAGCCGGAGACCTCGGCCGAGAACGCGTGGTCGATGGTCGCGAGCACGAAGTTGCGGATCGGCTCCGGCAGCGCGGCCAACATCTCGTCGCTGGGCACTTCCTGGCCGGCGAGAGCTTCCGCGGGAACTCCCGCGGGCGGAGTCGGTGCCGGATTCTCGGCCAGGTACGAGGTCTTGGACGAGGTGTAGACGGTGGTGAACACCGCAGCACCGAGTGCACCACCGACCTGCAGGGTGGCGTTGATCAGCGCCGATGCGGCACCTGCGTCGTGATCGGGAACGCCGATCAGTGCGACGTTCTGCATCGGAACCATCAGCAGACCGAGGCCGAGGCCGAGAAGTACGACGCCCGGCAGGACGTGCGTGAAGTACGAGGTGTCGACGCCGATCTGGGTCAGCAGCAGCAGGCCGACTGCGGAGACGACCGGACCTACGGCCATCAGCGGCTTGGGTCCGATCTTCGGCACGAGTGCAGAAGCGAGCGCGGCCGTGATCAAAATGCCGCCGGTCATCGGGAGCGACGCGACGCCGGCGATCACCGGGCTCATCTCCAGCACGATCTGGAAGTAGAACGTGAGGTACAACGTGCCACCGAGCAGGGCAGCGCCGATGACGGCCGAGCCGATGTACGCGGCACCGCGGTCACGGTCGAGCAACACACTCAACGGCAGCAGTGGGTTGGCGGACTTGGACTCGACGACGACGAACGCGGCCAGCAGAGCGAGGCCGAGCGCGATGAACGAGATGGTGGGTACCGTCGCCCAGCCGTCTTCGGCCTCGGTGAAGCCGTAGACCAGCGATGCCAGACCGAGAGCGACGAGGATCGCGCCGGGCAGGTCGTAGCGGGTGTCTCCGTGAGCCTTGCTCTCCTTCACCAGCGGCACCGCTGCGGCGATGGCGAACACTGCGACCGGGATGTTGACCAGCAGGCACCAGCGCCAGTTCGCGTATTCGGTGAGCACTCCGCCGAGGAGTAGGCCGACCGCTGCGCCGCCACCGGCAATGGCACCGAAGACGCCGAACGCTTTGGCGCGTTCCTTGGTGTCGGTGAACGTCACCGTCAGGATGGCCAGTGCTGCCGGGGCGAGCAGTGCAGCGAACACACCCTGGCCGGCGCGCGCGATGAACAGCTGCCAGCCTTCCTGAGCGAGTCCGCCGATAGCGGAGGCAACGGCGAAGCCTGCCATGCCGACGATGAACGAGCGCTTGCGTCCCCAGTAGTCGGCGATGCGTCCGCCGAGCAGCAGCAGTGCGCCGAACGACAACGCGTAGGCGGTGATGACCCAGGCGCGGCTGCTGTCGCTGATGCCCAGGTCCAGCTGAGCCTGCGGCAGCGCAATGTTGACGATCGTGCCGTCGAGCACGATCGTGAGCTGCGTGATGGCGACGATGCACAGCACCAGCCATCGGCGCTCGTAGTTCGGATTCAGATCCGGCGCTTCGCGCTCGGAGAGCTGCGACATGTTTCTACCCCACTCGTACTCGTTGATTCTGGGCACGAAAAATGTCCCGAGCAAAAAGGTAGGCGACCCAGAACCAATAGTCAAACGAACTAGTTGGTTGGGGGTATGGTGACCGCCATGAAACCTGACGCCAGTGCGACCCGCGCCCGCATCGTCGTCGCCGCCCGGGACGAGTTCTCGGTACACGGGCTGGCCGGGGCCCGCGTCGATCGGATCGCGGCCGCGGCCAAGGCCAGCAAGGAACGTCTGTACGCCTACTTCGGCGACAAAGAAGCCCTGTTCCGGGCCGTCGTCGAGGACGGGTTCGCGCGGTTCATCGACGAAGTACCCTTCGCCGTCGACGACCTCGGCGGGTACGCAGCGCGCGAATACCTGCACCTCGCTGCGCATCCCGAGGAGCACCGACTCCTGCTGTGGACCCAGCTGCAGGGCGGTATGGCGACCTCGGGCACCGACGACATCCACTCGGTCATCGCCGAGCGCCACAGGGCCATGGCCGACGCCCAGCGAGACGGACTGATCTCCGACGCCTTCACCGTCGAGGATCTGATCACCATGATGTTCGGCATCACCTCGGCGTGGATGACCGCGCCGAGCCTGCACTGCGAGCCTGCCGACGACGCCGAAATTCAGCGTCGGGCGTCGAAAATCGAAGCCGCCGTGCGTCGACTCTGCGCTCCGTAGCGCTCTCTATCGATATCTAGCTTCGATGCAAGAGTGCGGAATACTGGGGTAGCGGCCCCCATTTCCGCAAACGCGCGCGCGTTTGCCAAACGCGCACAAATTAGACACCGATCACGTCGCTATTCTGCGCGCATCTGGCAAGTGCGCTCGCGTTTGTCACCCCGGTCGGCTGCGTCCTCGACCGCACACACGCGGGACGCCCCACCACGCCGAGTGCACGTGGTGGGACGAGTCTCGAACTACGGCCGGCATCTACGACGCACTACACCGGGAGTTTCTCGCGTCCGGTTTCCTTGATGGTCAGCACCGTGAGTACGCCGATCACGCAGACACCCATGACCCAGTAGGCGGGTGACATGGCGTTGCCGGTCGACTCCACCAGTTGAGCGGCGACGTACGGTGCAGTTCCGCCTGCGGCGATGGTCCCGATGTTGAAGCCCAACGACACTCCGGTGTATCGAACCGCCCGCGGAAAAAGCTCGGTGAACAGTGGGAACGCGGGTACCTGCACGACTCCGTTGAGAACCATGTAGACGAAGTACACACAGCCCACCACGATGATCGACGACGTCGCGCCGAGGATCATGAACACCGGCAACGCAATGACGACATACGCAGCGTAGCCGCTGAGCAGTACCGGTTTACGCCCGAATCTGTCGGTGAGCATGCCGCTCAGCGGGAAGGTGGCACAGGCCAACGCAATTGCGATCGCCGATGTCCAGTAGACCGAGTCCTTGGAGAATCCGAGGTCGTTGATCAGGTACACGCTGAAGTACGTCAGACCGATGTAACCGGATCCGTTCATCGCGATCGCAATTCCGACGACACGTAGCACCGACCACGGCTGCTTCTTCACGACATCGCTCAACGGGCTCTTCGCAACCTCGTTCTTCGCCGCCATTTCCTCGAACTCCGGGCTGTCTTCGAGCTTCAGCCGCACTCGCAGACAGACCAGAGCGAGGGGAAGTGCAAGCAGGAACGGAATGCGCCAGCCCCACGACGACATCTGGTCGTCGGTGGTGACGAGGGCGACCACACCGACCACGGCTGCGGCGACCGCGAATCCGAGGGTGGAACCGATCGGCGTGAACGATCCGAAGAAGCCGCGACGGTTCGGCGGTGCCGACTCTGCGATATAGGTTGCTGCACCGCCGATTTCACCTCCCGCGGAAAATCCTTGGGCCAGTCGGATGATGACGAGCAGAATCGGTGCCAATACGCCCACACTCGAATGTGTGGGCAGCATTCCCAGAACTCCGCACGCGATGCCCATGCAGACCACCGTCACGACCAGAGCCTGTCGACGACCCTTTCTGTCGCCGAGGCGTCCGAAGAAGATTCCGCCGAGCGGACGTGCGACGTATGCGACTCCGAATACCGCCAGGGTCGCGAGGATGGACACGCCGGGGCTGGTGGACGGAAAGAACAGTGGCGCAATGACTACGGCGAGAAATCCGTAGACGGCGAAGTCGTAGTACTCGATGAGCGTGCCGACGCCACCGGCGAGCGCGGCACGGCGCGCGGTGGTGGTGTCGGCTTTCGGTGCGCTGGTGACCGTAGAAGGCTGGTCGACGTTCGTCATCGCGCTGTTCCCTGTCCTGTGAGTGGTTGCTTGCTTCGGTGTTCGGCCAGAAGTAGTTCGTACGATCCGCCGGCCTCGATGACTGCGACAGTACGAGGGCTGGGCGCACTACCTACCAGGGATCGCCCATCGGCAGTGGTCAATGCTGCTCGTCGCCAATCGAGTTCGACGGCATCACCGGTGACGACCGCGCCGGAGACATCCGGAATGGTGATGAGGGGTACTCCGTTGAATGTCTCTCCGCGCCAGAATCCCGGCGAGAACGACTCGGCCACGATGGCCTGGATACCGGCGTTGCGCAGAGCCACCATCGGCGGATAGTGCGGGTGGCCGTAGCCGAAGTTCCGGCCGCCGACGATGATGTCGCCCGGCCGAACGCGATCGACGAAACCCGGATCGTATGCGGTCATGCAGACCGACCTCAGATGCTCGGGATCGTACGACTTGATATTCGCAACGCCGACAACGAGATCGATGTCGAAGTCGTCGCCGAAGACCCAGGCGACTCGGCCGGAGATGACGTCGGGCGGGGGTGGGTAGGCGCTCACGAGCCCACCTGCTGGATCGTGCCGGCCAGCGCGCTGGCGGCGACGGTGTACGGAGAACCCATGTAGATGTTGGCGTCCGAGCTACCCATCCGGCCGGAGATGTTGAGCACGCCGGTCGATATGCAATTCTCGCCCGCCGCCAACGGCTTCTGATAGCCGAAACAGAAGTCGCAGCTCGACACTGCAATGTGCGCACCAGCCGCGCGCAGTACGTCGAGCAGCCCCTCTCGCTCTGCCTGATCGTGCACCTTCTGCGACGTGGGCACGACATTGAGCTCCACACCGGGAGCCACGGTGCGTCCGTCGAGCACGAGTGCCGCGGCCCGCAGATCCTCGATTCGTCCACTGGCACATGATCCGATGAACGCCTTGGTGATCGGAGTGCCGGCGAGTTCGGCTGCAGTGTGGGTGTTGGCTGCACGCGCCGAGCCGGGCTGCACGACCTGCGGCACGATCTGGGCGAGGTCGATGGTGTGCCGAGCTGCGTAGGTCGCATCGGAGTCTGGGTGGACCGGCGTGAACGACTGTCGCGCAACATCGTTGGCGTAGGCGAGTGAGGTTTCGTCCGGTTCGAATATCGCGGACACGGCTCCGGTGAACATCGCCATGCCGCACAATCCCTGCCGGTGATCGATTTTCATCGACCGGGCACCGGGGCCACCGAATTCCATCACCTGGTGTGCGCACCCGTCGGCCCCGACGAGGTCGATGATGGTGTGCACCAGATCGCGACTGTCCACTCCCGGCGCGAATTCTCCGTACAGGTCGAACCGCGTCGTCGCTGGGATATCCACGTAGAGTTGGCCGGTCACCCATGCCTCGATCAGATCTCGGCGGATACCCCAGCCCAACGCACCGAACGCCCCGATTCCGCTGATGTGGCCGTCGAAGTGGACGAGGAAGTCACCGGGGATGGCCAGGCCGAGTTCGGCGGTGAGTTGGTGCCCGATGCCGCGGCCCTCGTGCAGCTCGATTCCGTAGTACTCGCACCACTCTCGGGTGACCTGGTGTACTTCTTGTTCCCGGTCGTTGCGCTTGGTCAACATGTGATCGATGAAGACGACGTACCGAGACGGGTCCTCGAGTGAGGTGATACCGAAGTCGTCGCGCATCTGCCGGAACATCACATCGGTGTACCCGGGAAAGTCGTACGCGATCATCCGCGCCGGTCGTACCGCATGGTTCTCACCGGCACGCACTGGGTCACCGCCACAGGTCCGACCGAGGATCTTCTCGACCATCGTGAACGCGGCCGATGTCATCGGTTCGCCTCTGCAGGAAGGTACTTACGCTGCTGCGCTTCGACTTCGGGAAAACCGATGAGGTCCACGAACTCGTGGTGCTGCAGCGCGTCGGCACTGACGTCGGCGGGAGCTTCGCCTGCGGCCAGGCGACGCAGAGTCTCGCGTGCGGCACCGGTTGCGGCCATCAGCACCTGAGTGGGCAGCAGGGCCAGCCGCACTCCGATCTGTGCCAGAACCTCCGGAGTGAACTCCCGCTCGGTCCAGGTCGACGCGGTGAGCGTGGCCATCAGCGGAACCCCGACCGCTCGGTGACAGTTCTCCCACTGCTCGACGGTCTCGAACGTCTTCGTCACCGGCATGATCATGTCGGCTCCGGCGTCGACGTAGGCCTGTGCGCGCATGATCGCCTCGTCGCCACGTGCGTCGGTGCGTGCGATGAGCAGAACGTCGTCCGGCATGGAATCACGCACCGCCCGAACCTTGCCCGACGCCTCCTCGACGGAGATCAAGTCCACCGGCTCGCCGACGCAGATCGGGCATTTCTTCGGCGACAGCTGGTCCTCCATGAACACACCCTGGACGCCGGCCTCGGCGAACCGCGTCGCGGTGCGCGCGGCGTTGACGGCGTTTCCGTAGCCCGTGTCGATGTCCGCGACGAGGGGCAGAGACGATGCCTCGCGAATGGTCCGGACGGCCTGCAGGTTCTCGGTCATGGTGTACAGCTCGGCGTCGGGCAGTCCGAGCGCAGCCGATACGGCGAAGCCGGACGCGCACAGCGCCGAGAAGCCCGCCTGCTCGGCCAGCTTGGCCGTCAACCCGTCCCAGACGCCGGGCGCATACACCAGGCCTTGTTCGGTCAGGCCTCTCAAAGTCATCGTCACGAGCACTCTCCGTTTCGTATTGCGGAACGCCTTCCGAATTTAGAGTGGCTCGGATCACAAGTCAATACCCGTGGATCGATAGCGCATCGCGCGTCGGTTCGTAGGATGGCGACGACGCTCCACCCGACCGGAAGGAACAACTCGTGGCAGTTCCCACCGAGTCCGACGCCCAGGCCGGCCGCGACATCGTCGGTGCCGTCGTGAAGGCATGCGCTCTGCTCGACCATTTCGACACGACGCATCCTGTGTGGACGCTCAACGACCTGACGACGGCGAGTCGAATGAACAAGACGACCGTGCATCGCCTGATGACGACGTTGATCCATGCCGGCTGGGTGGACAGAACAGCGGAGGGTTCGTACCGGATCGCCATGCCGGTGTTCGAGATCGGATCGTCCGCGTTGACACAGCTCGACATCCGCGGTGCCGCCCAGCCGTATCTGTCGGACATCGCCCAAAAGTTCGGCGACACCGCCTATCTGATGGTTCCCGCTGACGAGGGCGCGGTGTGCATCGACCGCCACGAGGGCAGCAATCCCCTTGTGGTAGCTGGCATTTCGATTGGATCCGTTCTTCCGTATCACGCCACGGCCGGGCCGATGGCGATGCTCGCGTTCTCCGCTCGCATTCGCGACCGCTGGCTCGGCGGAGAGCTTGCTGCATACACGAGCCGAACACTGACGTCACCCGGCCAGTTGATGGATCATCTCGACCGGATCCGAACGCAGGGATACGCGCTGAGCAACTCCGACTACCTGGCCGGCGTCGCGGCGGTGGGCGCACCGATTCTCGGACGCGACGGGGTGGTCGTCGCGTCGATCAGCGTCGGTGGCCGCGTGGAGACATTCGAGGGCGACGCCTTGACGGACAAGGTGGAGACGATTCTCGCGGCGGCGCGCAGCCTTTCACGTGTCGCAGAGGCTCTACCTGCATCGAGTCAGTAGCTACACGAGTATTCGCTCCTCTAGCTTCGATCCTAGAGAGACGAATACTCAGCTACCGACGCGCTCGATGAGTTTCATGGCGTCGAAGGGTGCGTAGCCCTTGATGTCGTTGTCGAAGTACACGAAGACGTCCCGGCCCGCCGACGTCCACTCGGAGATCTTGGTGGCCCATCGATCGAGAGCGTCGTCGGTGTAGCCGCTGGCGTACAACTCTTCGTCTCCGTGCAGTCGGGCATACATGAAATCCGCTGTGGGGGTGTCGATGTACGGGTACTTTCCGGCGGTGTCGGCAACCACGATCGCAATATCGTTCTCGCGCAACAGTTCCACTGCCTCGTCGGAGGCGAAGCTTGCATGCCTGGCTTCGATACAGTGCCGCAGTGGCCGAGACGACGCAGCCGGCAACAGCACTCGATCCTCGGCCAGTTTGTCGTCCCGCGACTCCGCCAGAGTCACTGCAGCAGAAACAGTTCTGGGCAACAGGGCGCAGAAGTCCGTCATCTTCTGCGCGTCGAACTCGAGATTGGGCGGGAGCTGCCACAAGAATGGCCCCAGCTTGTCACCGAGGGTGAGGACCCCGGTGGCGAAGAAGTTCGCCAATGCCGACTCGACGCCGACGAGCCGCTTGATGTGCGTGACGTACCGCCCACCCTTGATGGAGAACACGAAGTCATCCGGAGTTTCGTCATGCCACTTGGTGAAGCTCGACGGCTTCTGCATCGCATAGAACGTGCCGTTGATCTCGATCGACGTCAGGTGCTCGGACGCGTACCCGAGCTCCTTGCGATGCGCGAGACCGCTCGGATAGAAATCCCCTCGCCACGGCGCGTACGTCCAGCCGGAGATACCGATCAGAACCCGAGGGCGATGCTGCGCGGACATGAGCCGACTGTAGCCGGGCAGCCCTGCGGTTTCCGCGGCTCTGGCGCTGGTATCGGTAACCTCGATGGCATGAAGCGCCCATCGGCATTCGGCTCCCTGGCGCTGACCTGTGTGCTGCTCGCCCTCACCGGTGCCGATGCGGCTGCCGAGCGCCGCGACCAGCCGACGCCTCGTCAGGCGGCTGCGGTACCGGGGATCGGTTTGACGACGGTGCCCGCGGCGATCACCACGTCCATGGTCGCGGGTGTCGCAGACGCGCCGGATCCGCCGACTCGCGAGGTCGGGGTCGAGTCGTCGACGACGGAGATGCGAACCTCGGGGTGGGACGAATATCCCTACCTCCGCTACACCGCGACGTTCGCGCCGGGTACGGACACGGCGACGCTGACGTGGTCCGGCAGATCGGTGAACACCAACGATCTGGCGTTGCATGTGTGGGACGAGTCGGGCAACACGTGGGGTCCGGCCATTGCCACGGCCGACCCGGTTGCGCCCGGCGGTTCGGTGGAATTGAGTGCCGAGATCTCCACCGACAGAGGCTCTGTCGAAGTACTGGTCATCGACAACCCGCGTGCAGATCGTTCTTTCGCCGAAACCAACGCGCGCCCCGACAGCAGCTTCGCCGATCCGAGCACGTACGATTTCGCGCTCCAGCACATCACGGACACGCAGTACATAGCCCGCGACGATCCCGGTGTGTATTCGGAGATGACGCAGTGGACCGCCGACAACGCCGACGAGCTGAAGATCGACTACAGCATGCACACCGGCGACCTGATTCAGAGCTGGATCAGCCCGGGGCGGCCGGATACTCAGGCGCGCAAGGAGTTCGAGGCCGCCAGCGAATCGATGCAGATCCTCGAGGATGCCGGCATCGCCCACGGCGTTCTGCCCGGTAACCACGACAACATCTGGAACGTCGCGGGCAAATTGGTCCCTGGGGAGCACGAGAAGAACCACGCGCTCTACAACGAGTACTTCGGCCCTCAGCGTTATCGGGATCAACCCTATTGGGGCGGTTCGTTCACCGACGAGGACAATTCGGCGCACTACGACCTTGTCGACATCGCGGGTGCCAAATTCTTGATGCTGTACATCGGCTACAACCCGCCGGAAAAGGTCATGCAGTGGGCCGAACGAGTTCTCGACGAGAACCCCGACCGCAATGTCGTCATCGGCACGCACTACTACCTCGACGAACTCGGCGAGAAGAAACTGATGGGGTTCGGCGACATCGGGTCGAGCTCCGGCCAGCAGATCTGGAATCGACTGGTCGTTCCACACGAGACCGTCTTCCTCGTCCTGTCCGGGCACGTCGACGGCCAGGTCGCGGTCGTGGACGAGCACGTGGGAGAGACCGACCGCTCCGTCGTGCAGCTGCTGGCCGATTATCAGTACTTCGAGGTCGACGGCGAACGCAGCACCGGCTTCCAACGCCTGCTCCAGTTCGACGTCGACGGTGGCTCGATGGCCGTCACCACCCATTCGCCGTCACTCGACGCGTTCGACGTCGAGAGCTACGACATCAAGAATCGATACGGCCCCGAGGACGGCGAATTCGTCACCGACTTCACACTGCGCGCCGACGTTCCCCGAGCCGTGATCGCAGACTGACTGGCACGGTGCTCGGCATCGGACCATAATCGATCTTCATGCAGTCGGGTGGGCGAGCGTGGGTACTGACGCTGGTCGCCGCCGGTGTCTGGTTCCTCGCCACGCCGCTGAGTCCCGGAGTGCTGAGTCCCGGAATGCTGAGTCCCGGGATTGTCGGCACCGACGTCCAGCTGCAGGCCCCCGCGGTCACGTCCGTCCCCGTCGTCGAGCCGCCACCGCTCACTCTCGAGGACCTCTCGGCGCGAGTGAACCCCACCGTCGTCACGATCTCCGCCACGGCCGGCTACTCCGGCGTCGCAGGTACCGGCTTCGTCGTCGCCCCGGACGGCCTGGTGCTCACCAACTTCCACGTCGTCGAAAACGCGACCGAGATCAGCGCCGTGCACATGGGCAACGGACTGATCTACGACGCCACCGTGCTCGGTTACGACAAATCTCGTGACCTGGCGGTCATGCAGTTGCTTTCCGCGGCCGACCTGCCGGTGGTCGAGTTCGCTCCGGACTCACCTCCCGAGGTGGGGGATGCGGTCACTGCCGTCGGGAATGCTGCTGGCGCAGGTGTTCTGGTGCCTGCCCCGGGTGCGGTGACGGCTCTGGATCAGCAGGTGCGTACCCGTAGTTCGGTGGACGGTTCGCGGAACACTCTGGATCGGATGATTCGAGTCGATGCCGATGTGCGAGCGGGTGATTCGGGTGGCCCACTGTTCGATGCCTGGGGTCGCGTGGTGGGCGTCAATACAGCGGGGCTGTCGGACGAGGCGCGCACCGGCTCCGAGAGCAGGCCTCCGCAGGCACCCGAGGCGTATGCGGTTCCCATCTCGGAGGCTGCTGCCGTGCTCGACCAGGTCGTCGCGGGGCAGTCCGGCGGGACGGTTCATGTGGGCCCGACTCCGTATTTCGGGGTGTCGGTGCGAGATGTGTCCGTGTTCGACAACAAGCCGGCGATGGGTGCCGAGGTGGTGACGGTGGCTACCGATTCTCCGGCCTCGGCAATCGGACTGTCCGGCGACGATGTGATCGTCGCCTTCGACGGTGCCGGTGTCGGTTCGTCGTCGGATCTTGCCCAGGCCCTCATCGGACGTCACCCCGGTGATGTCGCCGTCGTCGAGTGGGTCGATCCTCAGGGCGTACGACGTTCCGCGACAACGGCTTTGGCGGAAGGAACCCCGGCTGCCTGAGCGGTCGAGTTCAGTCCTGCAGCACCGACAACACGTTGCCCGCCGGATCGGTGAACCAGGCGATGAGCGGTCCGCCGTGCCGAAAGATCCCCTTCTCGTCGGTGCCCATGTCCGGATACTGTTGGAACACCACCCCTTTGGCGATCAATGCATCGACTGCGGCCTCGATGTCGGTCACCGGGAAATTGAGGATGGTGTACTGCGCCGGCACGTGACCGGGACGAGGATAGATGAGTACCGTCGCCGCTCCGAGGTGGAGTTCGAGCATCCCCATCTCGTTCTCGGTCACCTCGAGACCGAGGGTGTCCGCGTAGAACGTGCGAGCTGCCGGCAGGTCGTCGACGGCGAATCCGGAGAACGGCGATCGGGCCAGATCGATGGTGGTCATGGACGAATTATCGCGCTGTCCCACGTGCTGCGGGCCGATATCCGAGTAGCGTGGCAGCCGTGACTATTCGCCTCGGTTACCAGATGCCCAACTTCAGCTACGACGGTTCGGTCGCGGAACTCTTTCCCCAGGTCATCGCGCAGGCGCGCGAGGCCGAAGCGGCCGGGTTCGACACTGCGTTCGTGATGGATCACTTCTACCAACTCCCCGGAATCGGAAAGCCCGACGAGCCGATGCTCGAGGCCTACTCCGCCCTGTCGGCGCTCGCGACGGCCACCGACACCATCCAACTCTCCGCCTTGGTCACCGGCAACACGTATCGCAACCCGGCGATCCTGGCCAAGACCGTCACCACCCTCGACGTCGTCAGCGGCGGCCGGGCCATTCTCGGTATCGGTGCCGGCTGGTACGAACTCGAGCACCAGAGCTTCGGACTCGAATTCGGTACGTTCACCGACCGATTCGAGCGCCTCGACGAGGCCCTGCAGATCATCGAACCCATGCTGCGCGGTCAGCGTCCCACGTTCGACGGCCTGTGGTACCAGGTCGAGAACGCGATGAACGAGCCCCGCATCCGCGATGATCTGCCGATCATGTTGGGCGGTGGCGGCGAGAAGAAGACCTTCGGCCTGGCCGCACAGTTCGCCGATCACCTCAACATCATCTGCGACGCAAACGAACTGCCCCGCAAGATGGCAGCCGTTCAGGCCCGTTGCGAGGAAGTCGACCGCGATCCGAAGGATCTCGAGACGAGCTTCCTCGCCTTCGTCATCATCGACGAGGACGGTGACAAGGCCAAGGAGTTGCAGCGGGAGTTCGTGCTGAAGCAGGGCCTCGATCTGACGAATCTCTCCGAGGAGGACGCAGCGAAGGCCACCGACCGCCACTTCTGCGGAACGCCCGACGATGTCGCCGAGCAGGTGCAGAAGCGCGTCCTCGATCAAGGCATCGACGGCGTCATCATCAACCTGATCACCAACGGACACCAGCCCGGTGCCGTCGAATTGGCGGGCAAGGCTCTGAAGCCGCTCGTCTAGATTTTCTCCAGCAGTAGCCGCGGGGGTGCGAGCGGTGGCATAGTTCCCCCGTGGCTCAGCTGAGGATGAACGGGCACCGTGTCTTGGTCGCAGACCTGACCGGTGACTCTCTGCGCGCGATCTCGGGTTCGATGGTTGCCTACGAAGGCGATGTCGCCTTCAAGAGCGCAGGCATGGGCGGTGGCGGCGGTTTTCGCGCCGCGCTCAAACAGAAAGTGACCGGCGAGTCGTTGTCCCTTATGGACGTGTCCGGCAAAGGCACCGTGTACTTCGCGGTCGACGCCCAGGACATCACTCTCGTCGAGGTGCAAGGCGACAACCTGCACGTCGAATCGTCTCAATTGCTTGCTCTCACAGGTCAATTGAAGACGGACGTGAAGTTCTCCGGCCTTCGTGGTGCGACGTCGGGGCAGGGACTGTTCACCACCGTCGTGAGCGGCTCCGGGACGGTGGCGCTGCTGTCGAAGGGTGGGCCGATCATCGCACTCGCCGTCGATCCGCAGTATCCGCTCGTCGTCGACCCCGACGCCTTCGTCGCCCATCGCGGACAGCTCAACCAGAGCTTCGTCACCGACGTCACGTGGCGCTCCGCCATCGGCGGCGGCAGCGGCGAGGCGTTCTCCCTCCGCTTCGACGGCCAGGGCGTCGTCTACATTCAACCCGAGGAGCGCTGACGTGCCACTCGAACTCGTCAACAGCAAAGTCGTCAAATCCGTTCTGGCACCGAATCAGAGTGTGCTGGCTCGGCGCGGATCGATGCTCTACTACACCGGCGACGTCCGGTTCGTCCCGCATTCCATGGGCGGCGGCGCGGGTGCCATGCCCGGCATGAGCGGCGTCGCGGGGATGGCCGGCCGCATGATGGCAGGCGAGCACGTGGCGATGATGGCCGCCGAGGGTCAGGGCGAGGTCTTCTACGGCCACGCCGGGCTGTACGTCGAAGTGATTCACCTCGACGGCTCGTCCATGCTCACCGTGGAGGCCGACCGACTCCTGGTGCACGACGGCTACCTGCAGAGTTCCATCGTTGCCCTCACCTCCCAGGGCGGCGTCCGCGGAGCAGTGCGCGGTGCCATGACCGGGCAGGGTCTGTTCACGACGCAACTCACCGGGCAGGGCAGCGTCGCGGTCCTGTCGCACGGCGGCGCGACTCCGCTGCAGGTCGGGCCCAACAACCCCATGGTCGTGGTCGATCCGCAGGCGTACGTATGCCACATCGGCAACATCAACGTCGACATCTCCGCCAACGTCGGTTGGCGTGACGCCGTCGGCAAGGGCACCGGCGAGGCGATTCAGTTGAAGATGACCGGTATGGGCACCGTGTGGGTGCAGGCGTCCGAGCAGAAGTTCTAGGGAGCGGCAATGAGTTTGGAGATTCACACCCCGTACACCCTGCCGGTCAACGACAACGTGCCCGGCAACGATTACGCGTTCTGCGTCGAACTCGCAGGTCAGCCGTGGTTCACGTCGAAGGGCGCGATGATCGCGTACTACGGCAATGTTCGCTTCGAACCGCTCGGGCAGACGTCCATGCCCGCCATCGTGGCGGCGCGGTTCTCGTCGCCGCTGTACTCGAACGACTGGGTGCTGGCGCAGGGGCAGGGCAAGCTGATCCTCGGGGATCGCGGCTTCAACATCAACAGCTACGACCTCGACGACGGCAACCTGACGATCCGAGCCGCGAATCTGCTGGCCTTCGAGCCGACTCTGGACCTCAAGCAGTCCATCGTGCCCGGCTTCCTGACCCTGCTCGGTACCGGCAAGTTCCTCGCCTCGTCCAACGGCACGGTCATGTTCGCCGAGCCGCCACTACGCATCGACCCGGAAGCGCTTGTCGGATGGGCAGATTGCCCGTCACCCTCGCATCACTTCGATGCCGCCTGGATGCAGAACTTCCTCGGCGCCGCGCGCGGATTCCTCGGGGCCAATAGCGGCGAAGAGCGGCAGTTCGATTTCACCGGTGCCGGCACGGTGCTGATCCAATCGAGCGAGAAGGTTTTGAACGACACCCACCTGTTGCGACACATCGAATCTCAGACGGTCTCGCTCGGCCAGAACTCACTGCGGGCTCTGCACAACACCATCGGGGCCCGACTGCAGCAGTAGCTGCTCGCCCATTCGGAGAAAACGCGCATACTGGAGTTTCACTCAGGAGGTAGCGCCATGGCCAACCAGGGACCCTTCGGATTCGGATCCGACGACTTCGACAAGTTCGCGCGTGAAGCAACCGAGGGCCTGCGCGAGGTCGTCGGTTCGCTGTTCGCCAACACGGGAGCACCCAAAGCCCCGCCGGAGCCGGAAACCACAGGCCAGAAGGGTGATGGCGTCTGGGCGATCTACAGCGTCGACGATGCCGGCTCGGCGCAGATCGATCAGCTCTACGCCACCGAACTCGATGCGTTGCGGGCACACAAGGACAACACCGACCCGCGTCGACGGGTTCGTTTCCTGCCCTACGGCGTGAGCGTCAGCGTTCTCGAGGACTGAATCGGTACCTTTGATTCTCGTGACTACACAGCAGGATGCAATCTCGATTCCGTTGGGCCGGCCCGTGTTCGTTCAGGCGCTGAGGTACACCGCACTGTTCGATCAGAAGCCGTTCGCCGAGGCGTTGTTGATCTACACCGACAACGGCGCGTACAAGATCATGTCTCCGGGAGAAGACCATTACGGCAGCTACGTCTCGTACACCGACCCCGCCGAGAGTCCTCGGCACGTGATCTTCCTGTCGTGGCCGTCGGAGGATTGGGGACGCAACGTCGCCTCGCACACTCTGACGTTCAACCCCGATTCTGCGGCATTCACGCAGGTACTCGTTCTGCCCGGTAGCCCGGTGCCGCGCTCGCAGTACGGCTATGCGCTGCCGATCGCCGGTCCGGAGAGTGTGGACATGACGGCTTCCTGGGATCAGGTCCGCGACACGTACGCCGAGACGTTCGAGGAATTGGCGACGCTGGCTACGTAGCCGCTCCGCCGGCATCGACGCCGAATGCTTCGATCGCATTCGCGGCCTGGTCGACGCCGCCGTGCGCACGTACCTCGGCGCTGATCTCGCGTGCGCGCGGCGCGAGTCCCCGGGCTTGTTCGACGGCGTGGCGCAGTCCTGTCGCCGTCACCCCGTCGAAGTCGACGTGCACTCCCACCCCGAGTTCGGTGAGCATCGCCGCGTTGCCGAATTGGTCGACCGCCTGCGGTAGGGCAACTGTCGGTACGCCGAACCACAGGGCTTCGGTGCACCCACCCATTCCGGCGTGGGTGACGAACACGGTGGCGGCGTCGAGCACCGCGAGCTGCGGAACATGTTCGTGGACCTCGACATTCGCGGATAGATCCCCAAGTACGGCGGGGTCGACGCGACGGCCGATGGAGATCACCACGTGCCAGTCCGTGTTCGCGAACGTCTCGATGCACAGCCGGTAGAAGTCGGGGCGTTCGTTGTACCCGGTGCCGAACGATACGTAGAGAACGGGCCCCTCGGGCGCGGACCACGATCGGTCGTGCAGTCGCACCGGATCGAGACACGGGCCGACGAACTGCACCGAGCTGGGGACTCGATCGGCGTTCGGCTGCATCACTTTCGGGATCAACGACAGGCAGTGCTCCGGGTACGTGATCCAGTCCCACGGGTCGGCGTCGATGTCGTTCTCTCGCAACCAGGTCGCATAGGTATCGCGATACGCAACGCCGGTTGTCGACTCGCGGACAGAGGTCATCCCGTCACCGAGATCCTCGACGTAGCCGTCCCAGGCGACGTACGTGGGGGAGAGCTGCACGGCCGTCACGCCGTACCGGGCGCCGAGGATCGGGGCGGTCAGGCCGCCGATGTCGTAGAGGATCACATCCGGCTGATCGTCGTCGTAGAACGCGGTGAGCACCGGAAAGGACGCGATCGCTTCGTCGAGGAACACCTGCATCGCCGACGCCGGGTCGTCCGGCCAGGAGCCCTCCCCGTCGGGAAGTATCGACGGGAACGCCACCACCTCCACTCCAGCGGGTTCGACCAGGTGCCGCAACGACTCGCCGACGGCATAGGTGACGCGATGCCCGCGTCGGACCAATTCGGCGACGACGGCGAGCGAGGGGTAGATGTGACTCGGTGCCGTCGTGCCGATCATCGCGAAGTGCATGCCGCTCACCGTAGGACGCGAAGAGGGCGCGGGGCTACCGGTTTTCGTTGGCGATCAGATCGAGCAGACCGGGGAATCGCTCTTCGAGCTCGTGGCGACGCAGCGTCACTTTGCGACTGTTTCCGCGATCGACCTGAAACACCAGGCCTGCCTCGCGTAGCACTCGAAAATGGTGCGTCAGAGTCGATTTGGTGACACCGAGCTCGAACGACATACACGTCCGCTCGGCTCCGTCGTCGTCGCCGACGAGTTCGGTGACCACCTGGCGACGCAACGGATCGGCCAACGCGGACATCACCGCACCCAGTTGCATTTCCTCGGGCTCGGGATGCCCGTCCTTGTCCGCCATGCGCTCCTCCTACAAGGTACGACTTGCGCCGTACCTTGAAACCTGGTCTAGTACGACAACCATCGTACCTACGTTTCAGGGGGACACATGAAGGCAGTGCTACCGGTCGTACTCGCGGCTCAATTCGTCGTACCGATGTCCATCTCGGGTACTGCACTCGCCCTTCCGGTCATCGCCGGCGACCTCGGCACCGACCCGACGCCTCTGCAGTGGGTCGTCAACGGCTTCAACATCGCGTTCGCGCTGTTCACCGTCGTCTGGGGCGCGGTGTCGGATCGAATCGGTCACCGCACGTCGTTCCGCATCGGGGTGGTGTTGACGGCCGTCGCGAGTGCGGTCAGCGCCGTCGCGCCGTCGTTGTACCTACTCGATGTCGCGCGGGTGTTCGCGGGCATCGGAGCCGCAGCGGTTCTGGTGGGCTCCACTTCCATTCTCTCGCTTCACTTCCACGGCGCGGCCAGAGCAACCGCGTTCGCACTGTTCGGCACCGTGAACGGTCTCGGTCTGGCACTCGGGCCCACCATCTCCGGGCTGCTCGTCGCGGCGTTCGACTGGCGGGGCGTGTTCGCCGCCCAGGCGATCGTCCTGGCTGCGGCGGCCATCGGAACTGTCGCTCTGCCGGCGCTGCGAACCGAATCGACGGCGCACCGCCTGCTCGATTTCTCGCTACTGCGCAACCGGAGATTCCTGGCCCTGTGCCTCGTTCCGGTGGCCGGGGCCATCGGATTCGTCACGCTGCTCACGTATCTGCCCGCTGCGCTGAGCGCTGTCGCGTCGCTGACGCCGGGGCTTGCCGGAGTGTTCATGCTGGCCATGACCGTCCCCGTTCTACTCGCTCCGCTGACCGTTGCCCGCCTGAGCCGCATGTTCGACGCCATCACCCCCACTCGGGTCGTGCTGGTCAGCCTCGGCTGCCTCGTCCTCGGCAATCTGGGCATGTTGGCGCTGCAACCAGGTGTCCCGCTCGGTGCCGTCGTGGTCCCGATGATCGCGTTGGGGCTCGGATTCGGACTCCCGATCGGCTTGGTGGACGGCGAGGCACTGGCTGCGGTGCCGCCGCACAGCAGCGGTACCGCGGCGGGCGTGCTGAACCTGTTTCGCATCGGCAGCGAGGCCCTGATGGTGGCCGGATATGCCTGGTTGTTGACCGTCCTGGTCCGCGGCGAGCTACCCGACCGAGCGGACGCCGATGCCGCGGCAGCCGGACGCCCCGGGTTTGCCGACGCCTACGCGCACGCCTACACCGAGGTCGTGTCGATCGTCGTCGTAGCTCTCGTCGTGACCGCGGCGGTGATCTTCTCGCTGTTGCGAACACCACGCCGGGACGTATCGTCGGCCAATGTCCTTTCTGCAACCGGTGACCCTCACTGACGACCTCGTGACCCTCGAGCCGCTGAGCCGCGATCACCTCGAGGGGCTGTGCGATGCCGCCCGCGACGGCGAGCTCTGGAATCTCTGGTACACGAGCGTTCCGAAACCGGAAGACATGGCCGCAGAGATCGATCGCCGGCTCGGACTGCTCGACGCGGGAACCATGCTTCCATTCACTTTGCGGCGCAACGATACCGGGCAGATTCTCGGCGCGACGACCTTCTGCAACGTCGATGCGAACAACCGTCGCGTCGAGATCGGGTACACCTGGAATGCGCGCTCCGCCCACGGAACCGGTACCAACGCGTCGAGCAAACTGCTGTTGCTGACGCACGCTTTCGAGGAACTCGGTTGTATCGCGGTGGAATTCCGCACCCACTGGATGAACCTCCAATCGCGGACAGCCATCGCGAAACTCGGAGCCAAGCAGGACGGCATTCTGCGCAATCACCAACGCATGGCCGACGGTTCACTGCGCGACACCGTCGTGTTCTCGATCATCGAATCCGAATGGCCCGCCGTGCGCAACGAACTCCGTCGGCGTACCGCACGGTAAGTTGAGCCCATGCGCGTGGATGGGCGGGACGTTCCCGTAGCGGGAAACCTGCTGCAGCCGCTGGTGAGAAGAACCAGTGACATCATTCGGGTCGTTGCCGCCTCGGTGTTCTTGAGCTTGGTCATCGCCGGCTCGCTCATCACCCGAAATCAGTGGGACGCACTCGAACAATCGGTGTCCAACATCGTCGGCGTGCTCAGCCCCGATCAGTCCAACGCCGTCTACATCGTCTACGGCGTCGCGATCCTCGCCCTCCCGTTCGGAGTGTTGATCGGGCTGATCGCCGGGCGCAAATGGAAACTGTTGGCCGGGTATGCCGCAGCAGCTCTGATCGCCGCGCTGGCTCTGTCCATCACCGGTACCGGCATCTCGACTCCGACGTGGGACCTGGACGTGCCCGAGCGACTCGACACGTTCCTGTCGCAATTCCTCGACGATTCACGCTGGATCGCCATGCTCGCCGCGGCGCTCACGGTGTCGGGCCCGGGCCTGCCCGCGCGGTGGCGTCGAGCATGGTGGGCACTGTTGCTCGCCTTCGTACCGATACACCTGGTGGTGTCCACGGTGGTCCCGGCCCGTTCGCTGCTCGGGCTGGCCGTCGGTTGGCTCGTCGGTGCGATCATCGTGCTGCTGGTCGGCACCCCGGCACTGGAGGTTCCACTCGACGCGGCCGTGCGCCTGTTCCGCAGCCGGGGCGTCGACGTCCGCAGCTTCACCGTCGTGCGCCCTGCGGGCCCGGGCCCGTTGGTGTTGAACGCACACACCCCGGACGCCGATGTGGTGGTCGAGCTCTACGGGCAGAACCAGCGCAGTGGCGGTGCGCTGCGCCAGTTCTGGCGATGGATCACCCGGCGCGGCAGCGAGACAGCGCCGTTGCACGCGTCCATGCGCCGCGCCGTCGAGCATCGCGCATTGATGGGCCTGGCCATCAAGAGTATGAACGCCGCAGGCAGCGACCCGTTGGCGGTAGCAGCACTCGACCGCGGCTGGACGTTGTACGCGCACAGCCAGCCCATCGGCGACCCCATCGAGGCCGAGCTCGACGATGCCGCGCTCAGAGCTCTCTGGTCGGCTCTGAACACGTTGCACGAGAACCAGATCTCGCACGGTGACCTGCATCGGGGTGAACTGCGGCTCCACAACGGCGCGGCACTGTTCTGCGGGTTCGGGCACGCAGAACTCGGCGCGTCGGACGCCCAGATGCAATCCGACGTCGCACAGCTGTTACTCACCACCGCAGACCTTTTCGGCTCCCATCGCGCCGTGGCTACGGCCGTCGAGGTACTGGGAATCGACGTCGTGATCGCGGCGTCCGGTCGATTGACCAAGTCCGCCATCCCCCTTCGGGTGCGTCAGTCGGTTGCCGATGCAGGAAAGACGATGAAGTCCGTCCGGCTCGAAGTCCTCGATCAGACCGGTGCCGCGAGGATCGAGGCCGAGCAGGTGACTCGATTCAGCCGCAACCAGATCATCTCGCTCGTGTTGCTGATCGGATTGGTCTACGTCGCATACCCGTTCATCAGTGCAGTTCCCGCGTTCGTCGTCGAATTGGGCTCGGTCGACTGGTGGTGGGCACTGCTCGGTCTAGCCGTTTCCGCACTGACCTACATCGGTGCGGGCGCCGCCTTGTGGGCCTGCGCATTCGGCAAGGTCAGCTTCAGGAATCTGACGATCATGCAGGTAGCGAATACTTTTGCCGCGACCACGACACCTGCGGGCGTCGGTGGCCTGGCCCTGAGCGTTCGCTTTCTGCAGAAGGGTGGATTGGGTACCGTCCGCGCGACGGCCGCTGTGGCACTGCAACAGTCGGTTCAGGTGATCACCCATGTCAGCCTGTTGATCTTCTTCAGCGTCGTCGCCGGAACGTCGTCGGGGCTGTCCAACATGGTGCCGGGCAACACCGTGCTGTACCTCATCGCCGGCGTCGCATTCGGAGTCGTCGGGACCTTCATGTTCGTGCCCAAGCTGCGACTGTGGCTGAAAGTGGCCGTCCGGCCCCAGGTTGCCGAAGTGCTCACCGAGCTCGGCGAACTCGCCCGCGACCCGAAACGGTTCTCGATCATCATCTTGGGTTGCGCCGCAACCACTTTGGGTGCTGCGCTCGCCCTGTGGGCGAGTGTCGAGGCGTTCGGCGGCGGAACGACGTTCGTGACGGTGACAGTGGTGACAATGATCGGTGGAACATTGGCCTCGGCCGCCCCGACGCCGGGCGGTGTGGGGGCCGTGGAAGCAGCCCTCATCGGTGGGCTTGCCGCGTTCGGTCTCCCCGCCTCCATCGCAGTCCCGTCCGTGCTGCTCTACCGCGTACTGACCTGCTGGTTACCGGTGTTTCTCGGCTGGCCGACGTTGCGCTGGCTCACCAAGCACGACATGGTCTGAACGGCTGCATCCCCACTACGGCACCAGTTGTGGGTGCTAGCGTTCACGCAGGTTAGTGGCTGGTTCTACGGAGGGCGTCACCATTTCCGAACCGGGAGACTTCGCACCCACCGCGGAGGAACGATGGGTGCGGCTGTTCATCAGCGGAATGACGCTCACATTCGGCCTCGCCGGGGCCCTGATGGTCCCCGCCGGTCAGTTCTCCGACCCCATGTCGATCGCCGTGCTCCTGGCGTCCGTCACCACGGTGCCGGTGGCGATTGCCTGGTACCTCCGGCCGTGGGCGTCCCCGAGGATGGCGATCGTCTACATCCTCTACGCCGACGTCGGCATCGTGACCGTTCTGTTCGCCTTCCAAACCCACTTCGACGCGATGCCCGGCTGCGCGATGTTCTCGATCGTCGCAGCGTTCATCGTCGTCGCGAGCTCGCACCGTGTCATGTTGATTCACTTGGCAATCGGCGCACTCACCCTCGCTGGCCTCGCCGCTCTGGCTGTCTCGGAGGGCGCCGATCCATGGTCCACCACTTCTCGGATGGTCACCATCGGGTCCCTCTACGCCGCACCCTTCATGATCAAGTCGTACATCGGTCAGCTGCGAACGAGCGCGGCGAGGGCATTGCGAGATCCGTTGACCGGCCTGTGGAACCGACGTGGGCTACTCGATACCGTCGACTCGTTGCGCCTGTCCCCGGCAGAGGATCGCGCACAGCAAGCGGTCGGAGTGACCGTCCTCGACATCGATCGGTTCAAGCACATCAACGACAGGTTCGGCCATCCCTCCGGTGACGCAGTGCTCGTCGAGGTCGCCCGTCGCCTGTCCTGTGCGGTGGGAGACAAGTCCGCGGTCGCACGACTCGGCGGCGACGAGTTCGTGGTCGTCAGCGTCGGAACCAGAGAGTCGATCGCCGAATCGGACAACAGGATTCGCGCATCGCTGGAGGAATCGTTCGACGGCCCGCCGTTCACCACCAGTGTGGGCTCGGCCGTGGAGACGCCACCCGCCGACACCGGCCTACACGTACTGGTCCGACGGTTGATCGCTCTCGCCGACATCGAGATGTATCGCTTCAAAGCACGGACCTCGGGAAAGTTTCCGGAGACGGGACTGTCCGCAGCGGACGCCCGCGAACAGGCCAGGCAGAGAATCGATGCGCTCATCGAATCCGGCGGTCCCGACATCTTTTTTCAGCCCATCTGCGACACGGTCACCGGTTCGACCGTCGGCTACGAGGCACTGTCGCGGTTCCCGTTCGGCCACGGATCGCCCCTGTCGTGGTACCGCGACGCAGCCGAGGCCGGCGTCGGTCCACGGCTCGAACGCGCCGCACTGGAACGGGCACTAGCGGATGTTCATCTGCTGCCACCGGGGCCGTTCGTGTCGCTCAATGCGTCGGCCGACACCATCCGCACGACCGACCTACTCGACCGGTTGCGTCCGCATCTGGCAACCCGAACCTTCCACCTCGAGATCACCGAGCACGAACGTGTCGACGACTACCGTGCGGTGACCCGCGCCATCGAGAAGCTGCGCGACGCGGGGGTTCAAATCTCCATCGACGACGTCGGAGCCGGATTCGCCGGTATGCGCCACATCGTCGAGCTCAGGCCCGACACCCTCAAAATCGATTACGCACTCGTGCACGGAATCGACCGGGACTCGTTCCGTCGCGCCGCGGCCACGGCGATCATCGACTTCGCCCGACAGATCGGTGCCGGCGTGATCATGGAGGGTGTCGAGACCGACGCGGAATTGCGGGTGGCGGTCGATCTCGGTGCCGACATGGTGCAGGGGTTCCTCACCGGTCGACCACAACCGGCCACCGTGGCCGGTGGCCGGATCGACGAATCCGCTACACCGAGGAATCGACGGTGAATTTAGTCAACGACGGTGCTGCGGCGAGCAGCGGCGGCAATTCGACGATCTTGCCCGGTCCGGCGCGGAACTCGCGGTACTTCGCGTCGGCCTCCGCCGATTCCCACGTCTCGTGCGCGACGACGTGCGCTTCGTTCTCTTCGTCGACCCACACCTCGACGCCGAGGCACCCCTCGAAGGCGCGGGTGTCCGCGAGAACGGTCCGCAGCAGCGCCCGTGCTTCGGCAAGGGATTCGGGCTTGAACGTCAGATCCAACTGTGCAATGAGAGCCATACCGTCACCCTAGACCCGCTCCGCGAGCGCGTCGCAGACTCATCTCAATCGCAGTGCCAGATAGAACTCGATCCGGTCCTCGAGGCGCGACAGGTCCCGTCCGGTGAGTTCCTCGATGCGCGCAATTCTGTAACGGACCGAGTTGACGTGCATGTGCAGGTGCTCGGCGCACCGTGTCCACGCACCGTTGGTGTCGAGATACACCGACAGCGTGGCGATGAGATCGGTGTGGTGTTGGGCGTCGTACTCGGTGAGCGGGGCGAGCAGCCGAGCGGTGAACATGCGTCGAACATCGTCGGGGACGTTGGCGAGAAGTATTGTCAGCGTAGCGAGTTCGTCGTGCCCGACGACGGCGCAGTCGCCGCCCCGACGCTCGGCGAGGCGGCGGCCGTAGCGCGCCTCTTCGATCGCGCTCCGCAGATCACCGGGCGCGGCGGGAGCACTGACCCCGATCGAGATTCCGCTTCCAGCCAACCCTGGCATCAGAGCACGGACCGCCGCCCTGACCGCTTCGGTCCGGTCGGCTGCGGCGTCGATCAGCGCGATCGCCTCACCGTCGACAGTGGCGACGGTGATGTCGAGCGGAGCCACGATTTCGCCGAGCAGCGGTCGCAGCTCACCCAGCCGAACCGTCTCTCCCGATGTTGCGGCAGCGATTGCAGCATAACGAGATTCGACGTCGAGACCGATGACGCCCATCTGTGCCACGATGTCGGTGGGCAACGCGCCACCGACGATCGATTTGACGAACTCCTGCGCCAGGATGGCCGAACCGGTGCGGCGGTCGTCGGCCCGGCTGCGTTCGACCGCGACGATCGACGCCAGCTGCCCGGCCAGCGAAATTCTCGGCGCATCCCATGTCTGCCAATCACTTTCGAAGGCGACGAACCAGTCCACCACCCGAGGTGACGCCTCCCCGTCGACCGGAAAGATCGACACACGATGCTCTCGGCTGAATTTCGGTAGCCGAGCGGCAGTCATGAACTCCTGCGCGAGCGCCTCGGTGTCGGGTGGGCCGTCCGATCCGGCGAGGACGCGTCCCGACGACGTGACGACCCAGCACTTCATGCCCAGATCCGAACTCACCATGTCCAGCAGCGGACCGAGGCCTCCGCCGGGCCCGGCGCTCGCCACCAGGCGACGATGTCGATCCAGCACGAGGCTCAGATCCGATGCTCGTGCCGTGGACAGCTGCCGGACAACGCTCTCGGTGACCGTCGCGAACGCGATGTCGGCCGGGACCCGGAACAGCGGCAGTCCGTGCTCGCGGCATGCGGCGACCAAGTCGTCGGGAACGACACCGCCGTCGGAGGCCGCCAGTGCCGACACACCCGCCTTGGAGACCGCCCGGACGAAGGTCTGCGAATCCGCGGGCCCGGTCCGCCACATCAACCCGGTCAGCACCAGTTCTCCGCCGTTGAGGTACCGACTCGGATCGAGCATGTCGGTGGTGACGACCCACCGGATCGTCGGGTCGAAATGATCCGGTGTGACGATCGGCTGGAGCATCAGGTCGGGCAAGTCGGCCAGATCACGCAACCGCACGGTGACATCGACCTCGCTCTTCGTAGGATCCTCCAAAAGTAGCACTGTGATCGTCGTCATACTTCGTCGTTCCTGTCCCTCGTTCGCAGCACCTCCGGCGGCTGTACTGGGTGAACACGACCGAAAGACACGTGAGCGGAGAGCAGCACGATGGAATTTCTACGACCACAGACCTGGAGCGACGCGTTGGCCGCCAAAGCCGACGACGTCGACGTCGTCCCTATTCAGGGCGGCACCGACGTCATGGTCGAGATGAACTTCGACCTGCACCGGCCGGGCGGATTGCTCGACCTGAACCCGATCACCGAACTCACCGAATGGGAAGAGCTCGCCGACGGCACCCTGCGCGTCGGGGCAGGCGTGCCCTACGTCCGCATCATCGCCGAGCTCGGCGACCGGCTTCCCGGCATCGCCCAGGCCTCCCGCACCGTCGGTTCGCCGCAGATCCGCAATCGCGGCACTGTGGGCGGCAATCTCGGGGGCGCGTCACCGGCAGGCGATCTGCACGCGCCCCTGCTCGCTGCCGGCGCGACCGTGGAAGTGGAATCGGCCGAGCGCGGGGTGCGGATGATCCCTGCCACCGAGTTCTACGTCGGCGTCAAGCGCAATTCGTGCGAGCCGGACGAGTTGATCCGAGCCTTTCACGTTGCGCCGGCCGCTGGGCCGCAATACTTCTCGAAGATCGGCACCCGTAACGCGATGGTCATCGCCGTGTGCTCGTTCTCCATCGCACTGTTTCCACAGGACGGCCGCGTCGGCACCGGTCTCGGCTCCGCTGCGCCGACGCCGCGGCGGGCTTACGATGCCGAGAACTACCTCGCGGCCGAACTCGAGTGGGACGGTGCCCTCGATCCTCGGGTATCGGAGGAGTTCGGTCGGTTGGTCAGTGCGGCAGCAAGTCCCATCGACGACGTACGTGGCACAGCCGATTACCGCAAGCACGCCCTGTCCGTGATGGCCCGGCGAACGCTGGGCTGGGCATGGCGAGACCTGACAGCCGCACGGAAGGTGGCCTGAACATGCGAGTCAACTGCACCATCAACGGAAAAGACATGGAAGCCGACGACGTCTGGGAGGGCGAAAGTCTGCTGTACCTACTGCGCGAGCGCATGGGACTGCCCGGATCGAAGAACGCGTGCGAACAAGGGGAATGCGGTTCGTGCACGGTCTATCTCGACGGTATCCCGGCGTGCGCCTGCCTGGTGGCCGCCGGACAGGTCGACGGCCGCGAGATCCGTACCGTCGAAGGCCTCGCCGACGGCGACAAGCTGGACCCGATGCAGGAGGCGTTCGTCGAGTGCGGAGCCGTCCAGTGCGGCTTCTGCACCCCCGGACTCATAGTCCAGGCGCACGATCTCATCGAGCGTGTTCCCAACCCGTCGGACGTCGAGATTCGTGAGTCTCTCGCCGGAAACCTCTGCCGCTGTACGGGATACGAGAAGATTCTGGATGCAGTTCGGCTCGCTGCGACACGAAAGGCCGAGGCAAAATGACCACTGTCATCTCGGGTGCGTACATCGCACCCATCGTCGGTGACGAAATCCCGAACGGCTACCTCGTCGTCGAGGGCACCACGATCAGCGCCATCGGATCGGGCGCTGCACCGATCATCCCCGGGGCCGAGACGATCGACGCCTCCGGCTGCCTCGTCACCCCCGGCCTGGTGAACACTCACCACCATCTCTACCAGTGGGCGTCCCAGGGCCTGGCCAAGGACAACACACTCTTCGAATGGCTTGTCGCACTCTACAAGCCATGGTCCAAGATGGACGCCGAGGTGGTCGGTGGTGCTGCCGCCGCCGGGCTGGGATGGCTCGCGAAATCGGGGTGCACCACCAGTACCGATCATCACTACATCTTCCCCAAGGGACGAGGCGACCTGTTCGCCGCCGAGATCGACGCGGCCCAGCGCATCGGTGTGCGGTTCCAACCGTGCCGCGGCTCGATGGACCGGGGTGTGTCCGACGGCGGATTGCCGCCGGACGAGGTGGTCGAGTCGCTCGACGACATCCTCACCGCTACCTCCGACGCCATCGACACCTATCACGATGCCTCCTTCGGTTCGATGCTTCGCATCGCGGTCGCCCCGTGTTCGCCGTTCTCCATCAGCAAAGAGCTACTTGTCGAGTCCGCCGGGCTCGCTCGCGCGAAAGGTGTTCGGCTGCATACTCACTTGGCCGAGACCCTCGACGAGGAGGAGCACTGCCTGGCCCAGATGAACTGCACCCCGGTCGAATACATGGAGCAGGTCGGCTGGCTCGGTGACGACGTGTGGTTCGCCCACGCGGTGCACCTGCACGACTCCGACATCGCGAAGATGGCGGCCACCGGCACCGGCACTGCGCACTGCCCAAGTTCCAATGCACGTCTGGGCGCAGGCATCGCGCGGACCTCGGACCTGCTCGCGGCCGGCGCACCCGTCGGCCTCGGTGTCGACGGTTCCGCTTCGGCCGAGATGGTGCCGCTTGCCGGCGAGGTCCGCCAGGCGATGTACATGCAGCGAGCCAAGTACGGTCCGACAGCACTGACCGCGCGTCAGGCACTCGAGATCGGAACCCTGGGCGGCGCAACGGTACTGGGACGGCAGAGCGAGATCGGTTCGCTCGAGGTCGGCAAGCTGGCCGACATCGCGATCTGGCGCACCGATGGTTTCTACTCGGCCGTGGACGACCCTGTCGTCGCGTTCGCCTACGGGCAGACACCACCGCTGGCTCGCTTGATGGTGGGCGGTCGAACGATCGTCGAGAACGACGTCCTGACCAGCGCCCCGCAGGACGAAATTGGCCGTGCCGGAGCCGATGCGCACCGTCGCCTCATGAAACTCGCGGAGGACGTGCTGTGAGCGCCCCGACCACTACACCCCGGCATGTACCCGCCGATATCCCCGCCCCGGGCCGCGGTCGTGTAGGCGACAGCCCGCTCCGGCCCGACGGAACGTTGAAGGTCAAGGGCGAGTTCGCATATTCCTCGGATCTGTTCATCGACGGCATGCTCTGGGGCGCAACGCTTCGCAGCCCGCATCCGCGTGCGAAGATCGTTTCGGTCGACATCTCGAAGGCGTTGGCAACGCCCGGCGTCGAGGCGGTGCTCACCCACGACGACGTACCGGGACGCAAGTGCTTCGGACTCGACCACACGTGGGACCAGCCGGTACTGGCCTTCGACGAGGTACGGCACGAGGGTGAGCCCATTGCTCTGATCGCGGCCGATCATCCCGAAAATGCCCGGCGCGCAATGGAAAAGATCGTCGTGGTCTACGACGTGCTCGAGCCCCTGACCGACGCTCGACGCGCCGCTCTGGATCCGGACTACCCGAAGGTGCAGGAACGCGGCGGAGTCGCGCGCCATCAGCCGGTGCGCGTCGGCAACGTCGCCGCCGCCCGTGCCCGCGCGGATGTGATCGTCAGCAGCGACTTCGCCGTCGGGATCCAGGATCAGGCTTTCCTCGGACCCGAATCGGGACTGGCTGTTCCGGCCGAGGACGGCGGAATCGATCTGTACGTCGCGACCCAGTGGATGCACAACGACCTCGCCCAGATCGGCCCGTGCCTCGGACTGCCCGAGGAAAAGATCAGGATGACGCTCGCCGGTGTCGGCGGAGCATTCGGCGGGCGCGAGGACCTGTCGATGCAGATCCACGCGGCGATGCTCGCCATGCACACCGGCAAGCCCGTCAAGATCGTCTACAACCGCTACGAGTCGTTCTTCGGTCACGTGCACCGCCACCCGGCGCAGATGCACTACGAGTACGGTGCGACCAGCGACGGCAAGCTGGTGTTCGCAGACGTCGAGATCATCCTCGACGGCGGCGCGTACACCTCGGCCACCCTGAACGTCGTCGGCAATGCGGCCTCGCTCGGCGTCGGGCCGTACGTCATCCCCAACATCGAGATCGACGCGTACGGGGTGTACACGAACAATCCACCGTGCGGGGCGATGCGTGGATTCGGCGCAGTACAAGCATGTTTCGCCTACGAGTCGATGATGGACAAGCTCGGCGAAGCCTGCGGCATCGGACCGGTCGCAATCCGCCAGATCAACGCCGTCAGCCAGGGCTCGATCCTGGCGACCGGTCAGGTCATCGAAGCGCCCGCGCCGCTGGCCGAGATGCTCGCCCGAGCCGAGGCCATGGAACTGCCCGAGCCACTGGACGCGTCGGACATCCGTAATCTGCCGGGTGGGGCATCGCAGACCACCCACGGCGAAGGCGTCGTACGCGGGATCGGATACGGCGTCGGGATCAAGAACATCTGCTTCTCCGAGAACTACGACGACTACTCCACCGCCCGCGTTCGACTGGAGGTGATCGGCGGTGAGGCAACAGCATTGGTGCACACCGCTGCCGCGGAGGTGGGTCAGGGACTCGTGACGCTGGAAGCGCAGATCGCGCGCACCGAACTCGGCGTCACGAAGGTCGTCATCCACCCGGCCGACACCAAGGTCGGCAACGCGGGATCATCCTCGGCATCGCGCCAGTCGTACATGACCGGCGGTGCCGTCAAGACCGCGTGCGAGGCCGTCCGCGAGGCGGTGTTCGTCCTTGCCGGCCTGTACCTCGGGCGCGCAGTGGCCGACCTGAGCCTCGACGGCGGAAAGATCGTCTCGGCCACCGACGGCGTGCTGGCGACGATCGAGGATGTACTCGGCGACCGCGTCATCGAGCAGACGCGCGAATTCCACCATCGCCCCACCAGCGGAATGGATCCGGTGACCGGGCAGGGCGCGAGCCACACCCAGCTCGCCCTGTGTGTCCATCGCGCCGTGGTGGACGTCGACGTCGATCTCGGGCTCGTGAAGGTGGTCGAGATGGCCGCCGTCCAGGACGTCGGCAAGATCCTCAACCGACTCTCGCTCGAAGGCCAGATCCACGGCGGCACAGCCCAGGGGCTCGGTCTTGCGGTGATGGAGGAGATCGTCGTCGTCGACGGTTTGGTGAAGAACCCGTCGTTCACCGACTACCTCATCCCGACGATTCTCGACATGCCGCCCATGAAGCTGGACATCCTCGAGAATCCGGATCCATTGGCACCGTACGGTCTTCGCGGTGCGGGCGAGCCACCCACCCTCTCGTCGACGCCGGCCGTCGTCGCTGCCATCCGAAACGCCACCGGGCTCGCGTTGACGCGCGTTCCTGTTCGACCCGAACACATCATCAACCCCTGATTCATTCGACGAAACCTTCCAGGGCACAACCGCACCGACGCCAACTCCCCCGGCACGTCGGCCCGGCCCGACGCCCGGCAAGGTTGATCACGCCCTGGGAGGGCCGATCATGACCGATGTACACATACCCAGCACCCGTCGGAGCGGACGAGGTCGATCCCAGATCGACAAGTTCTTCGACATCACGGGTCGTGGCTCCACCATCTCGCGCGAGATCCGCGGTGGGGTGACCACATTCGTGGCCATGGCGTACCTGATCGTTCTCATTCCGTTGATCATCGGCGATGCCCGTGACGTCACGGGTGCGACGCTCGATGCGGCACAACTGTCGACCATGGTCGCTCTGTCCGCCGGCCTGACGACGATCCTGATGGGAGTTGTCGGTAACGCGCCCCTCGCGATGGCGGCCGGACTCGGTGTGACACCCATCGTGGTGTTCCAGGCTGCGCCGTACATGACGTGGCCGCAGGCGATGGGTCTCGTCGTGCTCGAAGGCGTGGTCATCGTCGTCTTCGCACTCACCGGGGTCCGGCAGCTCATCATGGACGCAATTCCCCTGGTGCTCAAGCAGGCGATCGGGGTCGGCATCGGTGCGTTCATCGCCCTTATCGGATTGGTCGACGCCGGTTTCGTCGGTCATCACGAAACCGCCTCCACTGCAGTCACTCTCGGCACGTTCGGCAAGTTGGCCGGGTGGCCCGTGTTCGTGTTCTGCGTCGGTCTGATCCTGATGATCATGTTGTTCGTCCGCCGAGTGCCCGGTGCGATGCTGATCGGGATCTTCGTCGCCACCAATCTGGCGATCGTACTCAATGCCGTCTTCGACATCGATCCGAAGGCGTGGGGGCCGGTGGTGCCCAAGGTGCCCGATTCCATCGTCGCCACACCACAATTCGATCTGTTGTTCAACGTCGACCTGTTCGGCGGGTTCGCCCGAGCAGGTGTCGTGACGGCCTCGGTCGTCCTGTTCACGCTCGTACTCTCCGGATTCTTCGACGCCATGGGCACGATCCTCGGAGTCGGGGAAGAGGCGGGCCTGGTCGACAAGCAGGGCAAGATGCCAGGGTTGAGCCGCATTCTGACCGTCGACGGCATCGGAGCCATCGTCGGCGGTGCGATCAATGGTTCGGCGAACACCGCCGTGGTGGAATCCGCGGCCGGTGTGACCGAGGGTGCGAGAACCGGTCTCGCCAGTATCGTGACCGGTGGCATGTTGACGAGCTTGATCTTCTTCACGCCACTGGCGGGGGTCGTACCGGTGGGTGCAGCCGCTCCTGCTCTGGTTCTGGTCGGTGCACTGATGATGACGCACGTCCGCAAGATCGATTGGCAGAACACCGATATCGCGATTCCTGCCTTCCTGACGATCGTGCTGATGCCCTTCACGTACTCGATCACCGTGGGAGTTGCCGCTGGCGTCATCTCGTACACCGTCGTCCGGCTCGCCAAAGGCAAAGCACGCGAGACGCATTGGTTGCTGTATCTGATGTCGGGGATCTTCCTGATCTACTTCGCCCTGCACCCCATCGAAGAAGCGTTGGGAATCTCGTAACGTGAAAGAGATCGTCGATCGTCTGACCGCCTGGGACCACGCAGGTATTCCTTACGCGGTGGCGACCGTCATCTCGGTATCCGGAAGTGCCCCTCGGCTTCCGGGTGCCGCGATGGCGGTGTGCGCCGACGGCGAGGCAGTCGGCAGTGTCTCCGGTGGCTGCGTCGAAGGCGCGGTGTACGAGCTGTGCCGAGAGGTTCTCGAAACCGGCGAGTCCAAGCGAGAGTCGTTCGGCTACAGCGACGTCGACGCTTTTGCGGTCGGGCTGACTTGTGGAGGTGAGATCGAGGTGTTCGTTCGCCTCGGGCCTCCTCGAGCAGTGTTGGCAGCCATTGCGTCGGACACTGCAGTGGCGACGGTGACGATGCTCGCCGGGGCCGGGCAGTCGCTTGCGGTCTCGTCCTCGGCAACCATGGGCACTACCGGTTTATCGGACGTCGATGCAGTTGTTGTCGGCGAGGCGTTGGCGATGCTGGACTCCGGGGGTACCGGCATTCGCTCGGTGCGGTGCCGGCCGGATCTCGACGTGTTCGTGCAGTCCTACGCCACCGCCCCGCGGCTGCTGATCTTCGGAGCCATCGATTACGCCGCATCGCTGGCGCGTGTCGGAAAGTTTCTCGGATACCACGTCACGGTCTGTGATGCTCGACCCGTATTCGCCACTGCTGCACGATTTCCCGATGCCGACGAGGTGGTCACCGAATGGCCGCACAGCTACTCGGCTCGTACGACTGTCGATGCCCGCACGGTGATCTGCGTACTCACTCACGACGCCAAGTTCGATGTGCCGTTGCTGGAGGTGGCTTTGAGGCTGCCCGTCGCATTCGTAGGGGCTATGGGATCTCGCAGGACTCACGACGATCGCGCGGCCCGATTGCGTGACGTCGGATTGACCGAGCAGGAGCTCGCACGCTTGAAGTCGCCGATCGGCTTGGACCTGGGAGCCCGAACGCCCGAGGAAACTGCGCTGGCCATCGCGGCGGAATTCGTCGCGGCCAGACGCGGGGGTAGTGCGCTGCCATTGACGCACACCGCCGGCCCGATCCACCACGACGCCGAGACTGCGAAATACGCTTAGGCCCACATCACACTCCACGCACTCCACCCGGACCGAACAGAGTGCCTGCTCACAGGCTCGAGTTGGGCAAATCCGTTTCTTGTCGGTAGGTCGAGATACGCTTTCCCCAGTTCGAACGCATGTTCTGAATTGTTGCTCACCGGGGGGTGAAAAATGGGTGCAGTACCGACCGTGTCGCTGGAGGCGTTGACGGCCGCCGCGCGGGAAGAGAATCGGCATGCGGCCCGAAAGATCTCTGCCTGCTACGACTTCCACCTCACCTGCATCGCCCAGGATGCGAAGCACCGGCAGTACAGCCGGTACGGACGCACCGAAATGGCACTCGCGTTGAGCTGCTCCGCCACCGTCGCCGAAGCGTACGTGTCCGTCGGCGTCGCACTGCACACCCGGCTTCCTCTGCTGAAAAAAGCATTCGAAGCCGGCGACATCGACCTTGCCCGCGTACGCACGGTGTGCCGGATCCTCGACAACTTCTCCGACGACATCGTCAAGTCCGTCGAGGACGAGATTGTCGAAGCGGCCCGACGGTCGTCACCGGGTCCACTGGAGAAAGAGATCTGGGACATCCTGCTGCGCGTCGCACCCGAGGAAGCAGCAGCACTACGCGAATTCGCCAAACGATTCCGCACCGTCACCTATAGTCCCGCCGGCGAATTGGCCCGCATCCGAGCAGAATTGACCGCCCCCGAAGCCGCAGCCGCATGGCAGCTCCTGGAGGAAATGGCCGACACGGTCTGCCCGAAAGATCCGCGCGGTAAGCAGGAACGACTGTGTGATGCCTTCATGGCGCGAATGCACGGAGAACCCAGGCTGACATGCCTGTGCCAACGCCCAGGCTGCCCGAAGACCGAGACCGAGACCGTATTGCCGGATCGTCAGGTGCCGTTGACGATGATCACCGTCGACATCGAAGACCACCCGAATCACCCTGCCCGCCAAAGGAACAGACGTACCTATCCTCGGCAACGACCTCCGGCCCTGTATCCCCACCAAACCCAGACGATCCGGCATCATCGCCTACCCCGACCCACCCGACAATCTCGAGCCGGAGCCGGTGCCGGACCCAAATGGCGAAGGTCCGCCACCATTTTGAACGGGTCACACCAAGAAGAGAGGTCTATCGCGACAGCAATCTACCCGTCGAAAATTCCGAACCTGCGATCCACGACCGTCGCACCACACCCGACAATCCCAGCCGATCGTAGGCACTCACCGGGTTGCGGTGGTACAGCCGATCCACGTCGACGGTGAACGTCTCGTCGGGCGCGAACACCACAAGGTCTGCAGCGCAACCGACCTCGATGCGTCCGCGATCAGTCATGCCCACCTGATCGGCGGTGTTCGTGGCCATCCACCGCACGATGTCGGTCAGCGCGAACCCACGGGCACGCGCCTCGGTCCACACCGCAGCAAGCGAGACCTGCAACGACGCAATCCCACCCCAGGCATCGCCGAAGTCACCGGTGTCGAATCGCTTGAGGTCGGGCGTGCAGGGGGAGTGGTCGGTGACGATGGTGTCGATCGTGCCGTCGTGCAGACCCTGCCACAACGCCTCGCGATTACCGGCCTCGCGGATCGGCGGGCAGCACTTGAACTGAGTCGCGCCCGCCGGCACGCCCTCGGCGTCGAAACACAGGTAGTGCGGACAAGTTTCGACGGTCACCCGCACGCCGTCCCGCTTCGCCGCCGCAATCATCGGCAGGGCATCCGCGCTCGACAAGTGCAGAATGTGGACCCGACACCCTGTCTGACGGGATAGCTCGATCACCTGCTCGATGGCCCGGTTCTCGGCCGCCCGAGGACGCGATTCGAGGAATCCCGAGTACTCACGGCCCACTGCCGCCGGAGCCTCGGCTATCACCTCGGCGTTCTCGGCATGCACGATCATCAGCCCGTCGAACGACGCGATCTCGATCAGCGCCTTCTCCAGTTCCGGCAGCGTCAGCGGCGGAAACTCGTCCACGCCCGACGCCAACAGGAAGCACTTGAAACCGAAGACTCCTGCGTCGTGCAGCGGTCGCAGCTGCTCGACGTTTCCGGGAACTGCCCCACCCCAGAATCCGACGTTGACGACCGACTTCTCGACCGCCACCCGGCGCTTGATCTCCAACGCCTCGACGTCGACCGTCGGCGGAATGCTGTTGAGCGGCATGTCGACGATGGTCGTGATCCCTCCCGCGGCCGCAGCTCGAGTTGCGCTGGCGAAGCCTTCCCATTCGGTTCGACCCGGATCGTTGACGTGCACATGGGTGTCGACCAGCCCGGGCAGCAACACCTCGTCCGGTCCGAGCTCGACCACCGTCGTCGCAGATACGCCGGCATCCAGGGAGTCGATTGCGACGATCCGGCCGTTCGAGACAGACACAGTCGCCGCCACCTCACGCCCATCGATCACCGCGCGGGCAGCCCGAATGACCAGATCAGACTGCACTGGAGGCACTCTGGAGCTCGGCGGATTTCCATGCGACATCTGCCGCGTCGAGGGCATCGGCGTCCAGTTCGCCGAACAGTCGCAATCGGGACAAGCCGCCGTCGGGATACACGTCGAGCCGCAGGTGTGTGTAGGCCTCGGTCGCGTTGAGCAGGAAGCGGTGACGCGTGTCCGGTTGGACCGCGGTGCGCGCAAGGATCTCGGTCCACGCCGTCGGGTCGGAGGTGTGTCGGCGACGAGAATCGATGGCGCTGAGCCGAACCCAGCCCGGGGCGTTGCCGACGTAGTAGCTGGTGTCGACCTCGACGAAACGTGGAGCGCCAGCTGCCGCAAGCTCGAACACTGCGAAGTCGTTGCCGCCGCCACGCCGGCGGGAGTTCTCCCAGCCCTCACCCATGTTGCGTGCCCGCCCGGGCAGGATGATGTTGGCGGGGGAAGAGTAGAAGGCATCGGAGCAGTCGGTGAGCCTGGCACCGTTCTCGGCGGCGAGCAGATCGATGGTGCCGCCGAGGAAGCGCGGATCCTGCACAACCTCACCGTGCACACGGAACCGGGCCACACCGCCGTCGGGATAGATCGACAGACGCACATGCGTCCACCGGTGCCGATCGGCTACCTCGTAGGTATTGGCTGTGTCCCCCACTGCCGCAGACTTGTCGACGATGGTGTGCCACTCCGTCTTCAGGACATCGTCGATGGACGGGTAACCCTCGATCGACGCGGCTTCGACGGAGACGAACGGCGGGTAGTTTCCGGTGAAGTGTGCGGTGTCTACGACTACACCGTGGACGATTCCCGGCGCACCGAGCCGTACGATCGCCCAGTCGTGGCTGCCCTCGTCACGGCGACGCCGAGTTTCCCACCCGTCGTACACCTTTCCCTTGTGGCCGAAGTCCGCCGGATCGAACAGCGGGGCGTCGGGCTTGATCAGGTTCTCGCGCTGCGCGAACAGTTCGTCGTTCGCCGCCGAGACGCTGCCGCCGAGTGCGCGCGACGCGAGATCGGTCAGCGAGGTAAAATGAGTGGTACTCATGATATTCCTTCCGAAATGTGTGTGGTGGCTATCGTTTTCCCTACCTCGTGGAGCAGCGTGGCCGCGTCGCGCATGGAGATTCGAGGGTTCCGCTCGAGATCGGACAATGCGTAGGAGGCCACGATCCCGTGGCTGCGCAGCCGGTCCAGGTCGATGACGCTGCGCCCGGCGACGGTGATCACCGGAACACCCGCTTCGCGCGCCGCGTGCGCGACTCCGATGGGTGCCTTGCCGTAGAGGCTCTGCTCGTCCAGCGAGCCCTCGCCGGTGACGACCAGATCGGCCGACGCCAGAGCGCTGCCGAAGTCGATCAGCTCGAGCACCGTC
The DNA here is from genome assembly GCF_002258365.1 of Rhodococcus sp. 06-221-2. Classification (NCBI taxonomy): domain Bacteria; kingdom Bacillati; phylum Actinomycetota; class Actinomycetes; order Mycobacteriales; family Nocardiaceae; genus Rhodococcus; species Rhodococcus sp. 06-221-2. The sequence continues at coordinate 111,044 of NZ_NOYJ01000038.1, read as the reverse complement.
TCAATCCCTGGCTTGGCAACCGCACCGAGTACAGCCATGGCACCGAACGCAGTACCACCTGCTGCGCCGGTGCCGGCGAGCCCACTGACATCCCGGCCGATTGCGTTGCGCACCAGATGTGCCCACTGCCGCATTCCGTGTTCGAGGTACAGCAACTCCTGCGGTCCGGCACCCTTCTGCGGGCCGTATACCGCCGCCGCTCCGGTCCGGCCGAGCAACGGGTTGTCGACATCGCACGCCAACTCGAACACTGCATTCCGAGCCGAAGGCAACAAGCCGCTCAGATCGAGGTGAACTGCACCGCGCAGTGGACCACCGCCGAGCGCGACGTCATTGCCGTCGGCATCGAGGATCCGCGCACCGAGTGCAGTGAGCATTCCGGCCCCTCCGTCGGTGGATGCGCTGCCCCCGAGCCCGACGACGATACGCCGCGCACCTGAAACAGAGCCGGCGCCGAGAGCATGCGCGATGACAGTCCCCAGCCCGAACGTGCTGGCTCCCAGCGCATCCGGCCGTCCGTCCGGCAGGAGCTCGAGTCCGACTGCAGATGCCAGTTCGACGACGGCGGTATCACCACGACGGGCATACGACGTCTCGACCGGCTCACCGGTCGGGCCCGAGCACGTGACTGCGATCCGGTCCCATCCGGCGGCGACGGCTGCGTCGACGGTGCCGTCACCCCCATCGGCGACGGGTAGGCACACCGTCTCGAGGGACGGATCGCCCGCGACCAGACCTTCGGCCAACGCCCGAGCGACCCCGGCCGCGGACAGCGAGCCCTTGAACTTGTCGGGAGCCAGCAGAATTCGCGTCATCTCTAGTCCAGCAGGAGCAGAGCGGTAGGTGCGTCCGCCGACGTGTTGGCCAGTTCCTCGAACTCACCGACGTTGTCGATCTCGGTGCCCATCGAGATGTTGGTGACCCGTTCGAGGATGATTTCCACGACGACGGGAACCTTGTGCTCGTTGGCCAGAGTCCTGGCCCGCGCGAGCGCCTCACCGATGAGATCGGGCTCGGTGACCCGGAGTGCTTTGCAGCCGAGGCCTTCTGCGACCTGCACATGGTCGACGCCGTAGCCCTTGGGTATACCGGGCTGAGTGTCCAACGTGTCCTGGTGGTTGATGTTGTCGAATCCCAATTGCACGCAGAAGTCCATGTCGAACGCACGCTGCGCCTGCCGGATCAGCCCGAGGTACGAGTTGTTCACCACCACATGCACATACGGCAGATTGAACTGCGCACCGACGGCCAGCTCCTCGATCATGAACTGGAAGTCGTAATCTCCGGACAGTGCAACGACATTCGCCGTCGGATCGGCAGCTACCGCACCCAGCGCCGCGGGAATGGTCCAGCCGAGCGGGCCGGCCTGCCCGCAGTTGATCCAGTTGCGAGGGGAGTAGACGTGCAGGAACTGACCGCCCGCGATCTGCGAGAGCCCGATGGTGCTGATGTAGCGGGTATCGCGATCGAAGACCTTGTTCATCTCCTCGTAGACGCGCTGGGGCTTGATCGGCACGTTGTCGAAGTGGGTACGCCGATGCATCGTGCGCTTCCGCGCCGCACAGTCCTCGACCCAGCCCGAGAGATCACGCAGCGAGCCTGCCGCGCGACGCTCTTCGGCGACGGCGACGAACTGCTCGAGGGCCGCCTTGGCGTCGGAGATGATGCCGTAGTCCGGCGCGAAGACGCGTCCGATCTGAGTGGGCTCGATGTCGACGTGGACGAACTTCCGGCCCTTGCGGTAGGTGTCCAAGCCCCCGGTATGCCGGTTCGCCCAACGGTTTCCGATGCCGAGTACGAAGTCCGAGGCCAGCAGAGTTGCGTTGCCGTATCGGTGCGCAGTCTGCAGACCGACCATGCCCGCCGCGAGGCGGTGATCGTCGGGTATGGTTCCCCAGCCCATCAGCGTCGGGATGACGGGAACGTCGAGGATCTCGGCGAGTTGCACGAGCAGGTCCGACGCATCGGCGTTGATGATTCCGCCGCCGGCCACGATCAACGGGCGCTCGGCAGCCAGGAGCATGTCGATGGCCTTCTCGGCCTGAGCACGCGAGGCGACGGGCTTGTGCACCGGTAGCGACTGGTAGGTGTCGGGATCGAAGTCGATCTCGGCCAACTGCACGTCGATGGGCAGATCGATCAGCACCGGTCCCGGGCGACCGGACCGCATCAGATGAAACGCCTGCGCAAATGCACCGGGAACCTGAGCCGGTTCGAGCACCGTCATCGCCATCTTGGTGACGGGTGCTGCGATCGACGCGATATCGACGGCCTGGAAATCTTCTTTGTGCAGCCGCGCGACCGGGGCCTGGCCGGTGATGGCGAGGATCGGAATCGAGTCGGCCATGGCCGAATACAACCCGGTGATCATGTCGGTTCCGGCCGGGCCGGAGGTGCCGATGCAGATACCGATGTTGCCCGGTGCGGCACGGGTGAAGCCCTCCGCCATGTGGGAGGCACCTTCGACGTGGCGGGCCAGCACGTGGCGAATCCCGCCGTGATTGCGCATCGACGCGTAGAACGGGTTGATCGCAGCACCGGGCAAGCCGAATACGGTTGTTGCACCTTCGAGTTCGAGAATCTTCACTGCGGCATCAGCCGCGCGCATCCTGGCCATATCAGTTGTCCTTGCTTGTGATCGGGGAGCCCGAGAGGCGAGCAACACCGCGGTACAGCGCCGAATGATCGAGTCCACCATCGCCGTTGGCGCGGGCGGAGGCCATCAGCTGCGCCAGCACTGCGCCCATGGGGATCACAACACCCGCTTCACGCGCAGCCGAGGTGACGATTCCGAGATCCTTGTGGTGCAGATCGATACGGAACCCGGGCTCGAACGAGCGGTCCAGCATCTTCTGCGCCTTCTGGTTCAGCACGGCCGAACCGGCGAGGCCGCCGCCGAGAACCTCTACCGACGCAGCCAGATCGACGCCGTAGGCCTCGAGGAACGCGATCGCCTCGGCGAGCACCTGAATGTTGCCGGCCACGATCAACTGGTTGGCCGCCTTGACCGTCTGCCCGGATCCGCTCGGACCCACGTGCACGACGGTCTTGCCGACGACGTCGAGAATCGGCTTGGCCGTAGCGAAGTCGTCGGCACTGCCACCGACCATGATCGACAGAGTCGCGTTCTCGGCACCGGCCTGACCGCCGGAGACGGGGGCGTCGAGGATCCGGAAGCCGCGCGCAGTCGCGTCGGCGGCCAGTGTGGCGGTGACGTCGGGACGGATGCTGGAGAAATCGATGATCAGCGCGTCGCGTGGAGCATTGTCGAACACACCGCCTTCACCGGCGAGAACGTCCTGCACATCGGGGGAGTCGGGGACCATGATCGCGACGATGTCGGCGTCGTGGACGGCCTTGGCGATCGAATCGGCAGCGGTACCGCCGGCCTCGACCAGAGGACCCGTGCGATCGGGGGTCAGGTTGTAGCCGACCACCTGGTGGCCGGCCTTCGCGAGGTGAACGGACATGGGACTGCCCATGATTCCGAGGCCGATGAATGCAATGGTGCTCATGAGAAATCCCTACTTGGTAGTGGTGGCCAGTTCGAGCCACGCGAACGGATCCGGCTGGGTGGCCTTGTATTCGAGTCCGACGTAGCCGTCGTAACCCCGAGCTGCGAGACCGGTGAGCTGCCCGCGGAGATCGAGGCTGCCGGTACCCGGCTCACCGCGGCCCGGGGAGTCGGCGATCTGTACATGCCCGATCAGGTCGTGGTGGGCCTCGAGTGCTGCGGGAACGTCGTCTCCGTTGACGGCGAGGTGGTAGAGGTCGGCAAGCAGACGCAGGTTGTGTACGTCCTGCTCGCGGGCGACGCGCCTGATGGTCGCGACGGCACCGGCGGCGGACTTCAGCGGGTAGGCGGGTGCGCCGCTGACCGGCTCCACCAGGACGACGCCGCCGATCTTCGCGGCGGCTCTGCCTGCGGCGGCCAGGTTCTCGATGGCGACCTCGTCCTGATCCAGGGGATCCACACCGTCGATGCGGTTGCCGTACAGGGCATTGAATCCTTTGGTGCCCAGTTGCTCGCCGATTCCGACGGTGACGTCGATGTTGTCGCGGAACGCCTGTACCTGCGCCGGATCGGAGAGAATTCCGCGATCACCGGCCGGCATGTCTCCTGCGGCGAAGTTCAGGCCGGTCAGCTGTACGCCCGCATCGCGGACGGACGACACGAATGCATCGACGTCGGCATCGGACGGGACCGGGTTCGAGAACGGCCACCAGAATTCGACGGCGTCGAAGCCGGCGTCGCGGGCACGCTGCGGGCGATCGAGGAGGGGGATATCGGTGAAGAGGATCGAACAGTTGACGGTGTACTGGAGTCGAGAATCAGCAAAGATATTCATGCGCAGTGCCTTTCAGTTCTGAGGTTGCGGCAGTCCGCGGTATCGACGCCAGCTGCCTGCATAGGTGATGTCGGTCAGCTCATCCGGTTGCGCGTCGAGCACCCCGGGCCGCAAGCCGACGCCGAGGACCGAGCGACCGTCCTCGAGCGCCACCACGGTGAGTTCGAGTTCCGGTGGTTCGTCCGGGAGGAACGCTGTTCGGATGTCGTCGAGCGGAATGTCGTACAGCTCGCCTTCGATGGCCGCACCGGCGGTGTGATCGAGCAACAGCGCCGGGAATTCGTCCCGTACGGAGAAGAACCGGTAGTTGGGTGTGGTGCGCACCGTGCCCACGAACGGGTGCGAGGAGACGTTGTGGTGCAGGCTGCCGCCGCGCATGGCACCGCCGTTGCAGAAGAGTTCCGTCATGAAGTGGTGCCTCCTAGGGGGCGAGTGTTAGTAGCTAAAGTCCGTCATACGGAATATTGATTCCGTAATGTGTTTCGAGTGTGGCGTGCGCCACGTAGCTCTGTCAAGACCCGTACGCCCAGGCGGCCCTTGCGAACCGCCGAATTCCGCAGTGCAGCAACACCGAAAGGCTCGACATGGACTGCCATGGATCAACCCTTGACAGTCGGTGTGATCGGTGTCACGCTCGTTTGGTGGAATCAAAATTTCGTAATACGGAATCAGAGGCACACGGAGCCGTTGCCGATCTGAACACGGCCTCCGAGACCGATGCGGTACGCACGCTCTCGCTCTGCCTCGACGTGCCTCGCTGGGTCGAGGGAGTTATCAGCGCCCGCCCGTTCACCGACATGCAGGCCCTGCGTCACGCCGTTCATCACGCTGCCGCACCCTTGACGGCCGACGAAGTACACCGCGCACTTGCGGTACATCCGCGCATCGGCGAGAAACCCGACAATCACGATGCAAGTGCGGACTACGCGAGCGCCGAACAATCCGGCGTCGACATCTCCGACGCAACCGTCGAACAGCGGCTGAGAGCAGGAAATCTGGCCTACGAGAACCGGTTCGGGCAGGTGTTTCTGATCAGGGCCGCCGGCCGGGATGCCCACGCAGTTCTCGATGCTCTGCACAGCAGGCTCGGCAACGACCCCGAGACCGAGGCCGTCGTCGTCGAACACGAACTGCGGGAGATCGCCGAGATTCGCGCAACAGGAAGTCTCGGCGATGTCTGACCCGAAGAGCCATGTGACCGCCCACGTACTCGATGCGGCGCGAGGCGTTCCTGCGCAGGGTGTCTCGATCGTCCTTGCCGATCACCACGGTATCCACGTTGCCGACGCCGTCACCGATGAGCAGGGCAGGGTCGGAGCGCTCGGCCCCACCGAACTGACGCCGGGCACCTACCGGCTCACCTTCGCAACTGGCGCGTATTTCGCGGCCCAGCACACCGAATGCTTTCACCCCGAGGTGGTCGTCACTTTCGAGATCACCGCACCCGACCAGCACTACCACATCCCACTTCTGTTGAGCCCGTTCGCTTTCACCACCTATCGAGGGAGCTAGAACCCATGACCATCGTGCTCGGAGCAAACCAGTACGGCAAGGCCGAATGCAGACTTGTCCGCATCGACCGCGAGACGCCCCGCCACCGCATCACCGACGTCAGCGTCACCTCGCAACTGCGCGGCGACCTCGAGGCAGTGCACACCGAGGGCGACAACGCCCACGTCGTTGCCACCGATACCCAGAAGAACACCGTCTACGCCTTCGCCCGCGACGGCATCGGTGCCATCGAGGACTTCGCACTCCGTCTCGGCGCGCACTTCACCGGCAACTTCCACTGGATCACCGGCGGTCGCTGGGAAATCGAGCAATACCAGTGGTCGCGTATCGCGAACGGTCAAGACGGCTACGACCATTCCTTCGTCAAGGCCGGCGACGAGAAGCGGAACACCATCGTCACGGTCGACGGCGACAACATCTCCATCGTCTCCGGAATCAGCGACCTCGTGGTCCTCAACTCGACGGCGTCGGAGTTCTGGGGTTACCCGAAGGACCGCTACACCACGCTGAAGGAAACCACCGACCGAATTCTCGCGACGTCGGTCAGCGCCCGCTGGCGGTACCTCACCACCGATCTCGATTTCGACAAGACCTTCGACGACGTCCGTTCGATCATGCTCGACGCCTTCGCATCGACTCACTCTCTTGCGTTGCAGCAGAGCCTGTTCCAGATGGGCAAGCAGGTACTCGAGGCGCATCCCGAGATCGGCGAGATCAAGTTCTCGATGCCCAACATCCACCACTTCCTCGTCGATCTGGAGCCGTTCGGACTCGACAACCCCGGTGAGGTCTTCTATGTCGCGGATCGCCCCTACGGTCTGATCGAGGCCACGGTGGAACGCGACGATGCCCCGGACGCAGGCCGCGCCTGGGATACCGTGCCCGGATTCTGCTAGGAGCGAGCCGACATGAAGCTGACGAAACGCGCGTCGACCAAGACCCATGCGCCGCACGACCCCGCCCGTCCCGAGGACGAGCGTTTGTCGATCGGCAGGTCGTACGTCTACGGATTGCAACACATCCTGACGATGTACGGCGGCGTCATCGCACCACCTCTGATCGTCGGCGGCGCAGCGGGATTGACCGGCACCGAGATCGCGCTGCTGGTCTCGGCCGCGTTGTTCGTCAGCGGAGCGGCCACGTTGCTGCAGACACTCGGAGTGCCCTACTTCGGTGCCAAGCTACCTCTGGTACAGGGAATTTCGTTTGCATCGGTGTCGACGATGGTGGCAATCGCAAGCGGCCCGGGTGGACTGAACTCGGTGTTCGGAGCCATCATCGCCGCCGGTGCCATCGGCATCCTCATCACCCCGTTCTTCAGCAAGATCGTTCGCTTCTTCCCACCGGTGGTGACCGGCACGATCATCACCGTCATCGGGATCTCGCTACTGCCCGTTGCGGTTCGGTGGGCGATGGGCGGTGATCAGCAGGCCGCCGACTGGGGCTCGATGTCCAACATCGGGCTCGCGGCGTTCAGCCTCGTGGTGGTTCTGCTCGTCAGCCGGCTCGTGCAGGGCACGCTCTCGCGCCTGTCGATCCTCATCGGCATCATCGTCGGCACAGTGTTCGCTGTCCTGGTCGGCAAGGCCGATTTCTCCGGCGTGAGTGACGGTGAAATCTTCAGCTTCCCGGAGCCGTTCGCGTTCGGAGCACCGACATTCCAGGTGGCAGCCATCATGTCGATGGTCGTCGTCATCCTGGTGATCATGACCGAGACCACCGCGGACATCCTGGCCGTCGGCGAGATCGTCGGCACCGACGTCGATGCCCGACGCGTCGGCGACGGACTGCGAGCAGACATGGTCGCCACCACCATCGCTCCCGTGTTCGGCACCTTCCCGGCCAGTGCGTTCGCCCAGAACGTCGGACTCGTGGCCGTCACCGGAATCAAGAGTCGCTACGTCGTCGCAGCCGGCGGCTCGGTGCTGCTGTTCCTCGGCCTCTTCCCCATCCTCGGGCTCGTCGTGGCATCGGTTCCACTGCCGGTACTCGGCGGCGCGGGCATCGTGTTGTTCGGCTCGGTGGCGGCCAGCGGTATCCGGACGCTGTCCAAGGTCGAGTTCGACGGCAATCTCAACCTCGTCATCGTGGCCGTGGCGATCGGGTTCGGGGTCATTCCCATCGCCGTGCCGGGCTTCTACGCGGCCTTCCCCGACTGGGTCCACGTGGTGCTCGACTCGGGCATCAGCGCCGCGAGCATCGTGGCCGTCGTGCTGAACATCCTGTTCAACGTCATCACGAAGGGTCAGAAGCCCTCGCCCTCGGTGGTGACCGCTGCACCGCCGGTGGCGACGCGGCATCACCAGTAGAGTTCTTCGGGACGGGTACGACTACGACGGTGCGAGGTGGACTGTGGCGGCAGGCGGCGGGGTGCAGTCCGTGGAGCGAGCGTTCGAGTTGCTCGACATCATGGCCTCCTCGGGCGGATCCATCGGCATCAGCGAACTCGCCGAGGGCACCGACCTGCCGATGCCGACGGTGCACCGACTGATCGGCACCCTTGTCTCCCTCGGCTACGTCAGGCGTTTGCCGTCACGCCGATATGCATTGGGCACCAAACTGATTCGATTGGGTGACAGCGCGTCCAAGCTCATCGGTGGATGGGCCAAGCCGTATCTCGCCGAGCTGGTGCGGATCACCCACGAGACCTCGAACATGGCATTTCTCGAGGACGACATGGCCGTGTACGTCGCGCAGGTCCCATCGGAACACGCGATGCGGATGTTCAACGAGGTCGGTCAGCGCGTGTTACCGCATTCCACCGGCGTCGGCAAGGCATTGCTGTCGCAGTTGGACGACGACGCCGTCCGCGCGATCGTCGGCCGCCTCGGCATGGCCCCACGCACCGTCAACACCATCACCACACTCGATGCGTTGCTCGAGGATCTCGCACTGATCCGCGAACGCGGGTACGCCGTCGACGACGGTGAGCAGGAAGTGGGAGTGCGCTGCTTCGCCGTTCCGGTGATCGGCGCTCCGACGCTCACGGCGATGTCCATTGCTGGGCCCACCGCTCGGGTCACGCTCGAGTCGGCAGAGCAGTTCGTACCCCTGCTGATCTCGGCCGCGGAACGCCTCGCGAAAGATCTCGCGAGCAACATCCCAGCGCCTTAATCTTTCAACACTCTCGCGTCGCGGGCGAAAGACCGCACCTGCTCGGTCAACCACACATGCGCCGGGACTGCTCCGCCGAGAAGCTCCCGCGCCAGAGCCGGGGAGTCCCCGATCGGGACGTCACTGCCGGCAATGATGATGTTGCCGTAGCGCCTGCCCTTGAGCATCGCCGGATCGGCGACGATCGCCGTGTGCGGAAATATACTTCCGATGGTCGACGCCTCCTGCTTCGCGAGCGAGAGATCGCGTCGATCACCGCAGTTGACGACATACATGCCGCCGGGCGAGAGAACGCGTCGAACATGCTCGGTGAACTCGGCGGTGAGCAGCGGGGTCGGAGTTGTGGCTCCGGAGAACACATCTCGCACGATCAGGTCTCGGCTGTTCTCGCTCAGCGTCTCGGTGACGGCCCGTGCCTCGCCGACGCGGATACGCAGCAGCGGTGCCCGAGGGAGGTCGAACCATTCACGAACCAGCTCCGAGAGCTTCCCGTCGAGCTCCACCACCACCTGACGCGCACCGGGAAACTCCGCGGTGAACGAGCGCGCCAGTGTGCACGCTCCGCCCCCGAGATGCAGAGCCCGCAGCGGGAAGCTCGAATCCCATTGCGCTCGAACCAGTCCCGAGATCCACCGCATGTACTCGAACTCGAGCACCGTGGGGTCGTTCATGTCGATGTGCGAGCTCGGGACGTCGTTGACGTTGACTACCCACCCGTCGTCGGAGAAGGTATCGCGCACCAGTTCGCAGGTGCCCGAGTCGATTTCGAACAGGCCGGGCTTCAGCCCTCCAGCGGACTCACGCTTCCTACCCATGGGAGTCCTCGAGCCGGAAGTCCTCGAAATCGAATCCCGGGGTGACGATGCAACTGACCAAGCTCGGCTCCTCGCCCACCGGCCGCGCCCGCTGCCACACCGACGGTGGCACGATCTGCTGCGGAGACTCGGGCGCAACCAGCAGCGTGGTCACCTCACCCGGCTGGGTTCCATCACTGCCCAGGTCTAGTTGCACCGGACTGCCCCGGTGATAGAGCCACATCTCGGTGCCGCGAACGGTGTGCCAGGCCGACTGCTGACCGGGCATGAGCAGGAACAGAATTGCCGTCCCTGCCGCACGTGACCCCGGGTAGCCGTCGGGCAGAGACGCGTGTGGAATCGTGACCTCGCTGCGCCAGGTCTCCTTGAACCAACCACCCTCCGGATGGGGTGCAAGGTCCAGGCTCTGAGCCCAGTCGGGCAGCGACGTCATGGACGCAACCCTAATCCGTGGCGACCTGAACCCGGAAGCGATCCCGTTTGGTGTGCAGGCTCCACAGCTGCTCGGCGAGAGCCTCGGGGCTCTTCTTCGGATCCTTGCCGTCGATGGCACCGCCGATGATCAACTGCGACACCTGAATTCCTTCGTCGGCCAACTCCTCGTTGAGCAGCTGCGCGTACGCGGCCTGGCCGGCGAACGCGATGGACGTGCCGGTGACCGTACGACCGGGCTTGACTGCGGAACCGCCGTTGACGAACAGGATGGTGCCTTTGTTCTCGCCGAGGAAGCGCATTCCCGGCAGCACCTGATGAACGGCGGCGATGGGTCCGTAGATGGAGAACTCGACCGGACCGACCATGTCGGCCGGGGTGGTCTCGAGCACGGGCCGCATGAAGTCCTTCTGCGGAAGCGGGCTGTACTGCAGCACCTCGATGGGGCCGAGGGTTTCGGTGACCTGCTCGAGCGCTGCGGCGATGGAGGCCGGATCGCGCACATCGGCGACGAATCCCTTGGCGGATACACCGTCGGCAGCGAGCTGATCAGCGAGTGCGTCGACACGGGACCGGTTGCGGGATATCAGGCCGACCGAGAAGCCCTCCGCGCCGAACTTACGCGCCACTGCTGCTCCGAGACCTGCACCTGCTCCGACTATTGCTATCGATGTCATGTCGAATGCAAGGAGCGAGAATCCTCGACTATTCCGACGACCGCCTCGAGCAGGGCTTCCGCACTCTCGTGCAACGCGCTGACATCCGCGGTCCAGCCGAGCACCCGCAGGGCGGCCTCGGCAATCCCCGCCGCATCCACCGTCGGGTCGCGCCGTCCGTTCTCGCGGTCAGCACGCGCGTTCACCACGGTCTCCACCAGACGAAACGGCAGGTCTTCCGTGCCCGGTCGGCGCTCGGAGCCGAGTTCAACCAGCGTGTCCGACGCGATGGCCGCATACAGGCTCATGAGCGTGTAGCGGTGGTCGCGGAAGGTCTCGAAGCGCTCGCTGCGCAACTCGGGCAGCAGATAGAGCGCACCCAGATTCCAGGTGGACGCAGCCAGCTGCCCGGCGTCGAAGTAGGCGAGCGCGTACATCTGGGTCGAGGCCTCGGCCCCGGAATCACGGATTCGCTGCGCAAGGGCCAACGGCGCGTCGACGGTGCCGCTGAGAAGTGCGTCGAGGATGTCGTCCTTGGTGGCGAAGTGGTGATACAGCGAGGCCTGACGCAATCCGACGGCGTCGGCGATGACGCGAGTCGAGGTGTTGGTGAAGCCCCGAGTGGTGAACAGCTCGGCTGCCGCGTCGAGTATTTCCTCGCGAGCGGTGTCTCCTGCCCGCTTCTTTGTGCTCAGCCGTGGTCTGCCTGCGCCGGTCATGACTGCATCTTGTCAGGTCCACGTGACGGTGAGATTTCTGTCATCTGATCGAAATAGACGAAACGAGCTTGTTTCACGACGGACACCGCCCGGGAACGGCGGTGCCGAAAACTATCAACTGACAGAAACCCGCCTCGGCGATGCAGCGGGCGGTCACTCACCACCCACCTCGCCCGTAGGAGTGAACATGAGCTCGACAACATTGCCGGCCCCCGGCGCGGGATCGGAACCGGTTCGTACGACGGACCATTCGGATCTTGCTGCCCTCGGGTACGACCAGCAGCTGCACCGTAGCCTCGGCAAGTACGCGTCGTTCGCCGCCGGCTTCTCGTTCGTCTCGATCCTCACCACCATCTTCCAACTCTTCGGCCTCGGGTTCAGCTTCGGCGGCCCGGCCTTCTTCCTCACCTGGCCGCTGGTCTTCCTCGGCCAGTTCATGGTCGCCTTGAACTTCGCCGAACTCGCCGCGCGCTATCCCATCTCGGGGGCCATCTACCACTGGTCCCGGCGCATGGGCGGTGAACTGGTCGGCTGGTTCGCCGGGTGGTTCATGATCATCGCGCAGATCGTCACCGCCTCCGCCGCCGCCATCGCATTGCAGGTCGTACTCCCCAGCATCTGGGGCGGATTCCAGTTCATCGGTGAGGACACCGCGCTCACCTCCTCGAGCGGAGCCGCGAATGCCGTTGTGCTGGGATCGATCCTGCTGGTACTCACCACCACCATCAACTGCATCGGCGTGAACTGGATGTCGCGCATCAACAGCATCGGCGTCACCTGCGAGATCGTCGGCGTCATCGCTCTCGTGCTGGTGTTCTTCACCCATGCCGAGCGCGGCCCGCAGGTGGTCTTCGACACCGGCAGTGCCGGAGCCGATCCCGGCTACATCGGGGCCTGGATCGTCTCGGGTCTGATGGCCGCCTACGTCATGGTCGGCTTCGGCTCGGCGGGCGAGCTCGCCGAGGAAACCCGCAATCCCCGACGCGTCGCACCGCGCACCATCCGCCTGGCCCTCTCGGCATCGGCACTCGGCGGTGGCCTGATGATCGTCGGCGCACTGATGGCCGCACCCAGTCTCACCGACGGTCAACTTGCGACGCAGGGACTTCCGTACGTCATCGATTCGATTCTCACCTCGCCGTGGGGCAAGGTCCTGCTCGTCGACGTCGCCATCGCCGTGTTCATCTGCACCCTCGCCATCCAGACCGCAGCCTCCCGGTTGATGTTCTCCATGGCCCGCGACGGACGACTGCCGGCATCCGCTGCACTGGCCAAGGTCAACTCGCGCACCGGAACTCCCATCGCACCCTCGGTGCTGATCGGCCTGGCCTGCGTAGCCATCCTCGCCGTGAACGTCGGGAACTCCGCGATCTTCACGACCCTGTCGAGCGTCTGCATCGTGCTCATCTACCTCGCCTACATGATGGTGACCGTCCCGCTGCTGATCCAGCGACTCAAGGGCTGGCCGCACGGCGGCATCATGCACGACGCCGACGGCGAGAAGCTCTTCACCCTCGGCCGACTCGGCCTGCCGGTCAACATCGCCGCAGTTCTCTACGGCGGGCTCATGGTGGTCAACCTCTCGTGGCCACGAGCCGAAATCTTCGACCCCACCGGCGAATTCCCGCTGCTGCGCTGGGCCGCACCCCTGACCGTCCTCGCAGTGATCGTCGTGGGCATCGCCTGCCTGCCCCGCGGCAAAGCCCACCCGAAGCCCGTCACGATCGGAGCCTGAACCACCATGAGCACAGCAACCACCCATTCGGCCAAGGAACACGCGCGGTCCCAGGCGACCCTCGCACCGGCCCCCACAGCACCGGAGGGCGTGTCGGAACTGACGTGGGCAGAATCGGTGCCCGGCGGCAGCTACACCACGAAGGTTCTGGCTCGCGGAACCCGCTTGCGCCTCGTCGACGTCGACGGTGCCGCCTGTGCCAACCTGCTGCTCTTTCGCGTCGACGCACCGTGGGAGCGTCTCAACACCGCTGACACCGTCAAGGTTCCGTGGCAGGCGTACCTGAGCGCGGGCCACCCCCTGCTCTCGGATCAGGGCCGCGTGCTGGCGACCATCGTCGCCGACACCTCCGGTCACCACGACGCGCTGTGCGGTACCACGTCCACGGCGACGAACATCGCCAAATACGGAGTGAGCGGACCGCATTCGTCCGCTCCGGCAGGCCGCGAGCTGTTCACCCTTGCCGCGGCCAAGCACGGACTCGAGCCGCGCGACGTCGGACCGTCACTGTCGTTCTTCCACGGCGTCACCGTCGCCGCGGACGGAAGCCTCGTCAGCACCGGCTCGGCCGGACCGGGCCGCTCGGTGGATCTGCTGATCCACCTGCCGGTGATCGTGTTGCTCGCCAACACCGCTCACCCACTGAACCCCAGTCCCGAGTACGACACGACGACACTCGACGTACTGGCCTGGCGCGCACCGGAAGAGCTGCTCACACTCGACAACACCGAGCCGGAATACCAGCGCGCAGTGCAGAACACCGAGAACGCATGGAAGGCAGCGCAATGACTACCAGCACAGTGAACACGGTGACAGTGAGAGACGAGATCGCTCCCGCGTTCGGCCCCTGGTCGGCAATCGTCGAGGCCGGTGACGTCCTGACCATCGTCGATCTCTACGGCAATCAGGCCGTGGACACCCTGCTGTACGCCGCACACGATCACTCACTGCGATACTCCGCGGCCGCGACCGTCACCGCGCAACAGAACCTGTTCCTGACCACCGGAACCGTTCTCCGCAGCGATGATTCGACACCGCTGATGACGATCATCGACGATGAGGTCGGCAACCACGACACCGTCGGCGGTGCGTGCTCCAAGGAATCGAACACCCTGCGCTACGGCCATCACACCCAGCACCAGCACGCGTGCGTCGAGAATTTCCTCATCGAGGGTTCCAAGTGGGGACTCGGCAAGCGAGATCTGGCCCCCAACATCAACTTCTTCATGAACGTCCCCGTCGACGCCGACGGCACCCTCGGCATCGTCGACGGTCTGTCGGCCCCCGGTAAGACGCTCTCGCTGCGTGCAGAGATCGACACCCTGGTGTTGGTCTCGAACTGCCCGCAGATCAACAACCCCTGCAACGGGTTCGAGCCCACCGCAGTGCAGATGATCGTGACGCGATCATGACCGCTGTGAACAGTAAGGCCGCCAAGATGACCGTGCAGCGGCCCGGCATGATCACGACCGTGCAGGACTGGCCGGGACGCGTCGGATATTGGAAGGTGGGCGTGCCGCCGTCGGGACCGATGGACGATCTGTCGTTCCGGCTCGGCAACACCGCGCTCGGCAATCCCGAGGGCGCACCCGGCCTCGAATCGACCATGGCCGGACCGGCATTGACGTTCGACGCCGACACCTACGTCTGCGTCACCGGTGCCGCAGTGCCGGTGCGCATCGACGGCCGACCGGCCCCGCAGTGGCGACCGGTTCTGGTACCTGCCGGAGCAACACTGGATGTGGGCACCACCACCGGACACGGTCTGCGGGTGTATGTCCTGATCCAGGGCGGCCTCGACGTCGACGACTACCTCGGCAGCGCAGCGACATTCACGCTCGGTAAGTTCGGCGGACATCGCGGCGGCATCCTGGGCGAGGGAGACATCATCGGACTGGCCGGCCGCTCCGACAACTCAGCCGTCCTCGGACCGATCCCGATGGAACACCTGCCGGTGCTGACGTCCAACTGGGACATCGCCGTCACCGAAGGCCCACACGGAGCACCCGAGTTCTTCACCCGCGACGACATCGACACCCTCTACGCCACCCGCTACGAGGTCCACTTCAACTCCGATCGCACCGGAGTTCGGCTGATCGGACCCAAGCCGCAGTGGGCTCGCGCCGACGGCGGCGAGGCCGGATTGCACCCGTCGAACATCCACGACAACGCCTACAGCGTCGGGGCATTGGACTTCACCGGCGACACCCCGATCCTGCTCGGCCCCGACGGCCCGAGTCTCGGCGGATTCGTCTGTCCTGTCACCGTTGTCGCGGCCGAACGCTGGAAGCTCGGCCAGCTTCGGCCCGGTGACACCATCCGATTCGTGCCGGTCCGGGCTGCAGCCACCGCGCCGCTGGGATCGCTCGGCCTCGCTCGGCGCGCATCACTACCCGCGGTCTTCTCCGCCGGCGGTGACGGGGACGACGGCGTCATCGCTCGGCGTGACGCCGATACCTGCGTCACCTACCGGCGATCTGGGGACGACAACGTGCTGGTCGAATACGGCGACATGAAACTCGACCTCACCCTGCGAGCACGGGTGCACGCGCTGCATCAGCGTGTCGAAGCCATCGCGCCCCGAGGCCTGTTGGATCTGACCCCCGGCATCCGCTCACTGCAGGTCAAGGTGAATCCCGATGTGCTGTCGATCGATTCGCTGATGGGTCTGCTCGCCGAGGTCGAGGATGATCTTCCTGCCGCCTCGGAACTCGTGGTCCCCAGCCGTCAGGTTCGGCTCCCGCTCTCGTGGGACGACCCGTCGACCCGCGAAGCAATTCAGCGGTACATGCACGGCGTGCGTGCCGACGCCCCGTGGTGTCCCTGGAACATCGAATTCATCAGGCGGATGAACGGACTCGGTTCCGTCGCAGACGTTTTCGATACCGTTTTCGCGGCGGACTACATGGTGCTCGGGCTCGGTGACGTGTACCTCGGTGCCCCGGTGGCGACTCCGCTGGATCCGCGTCACCGCCTGGTGACGACGAAGTACAACCCGGCACGCACGTGGACGCCGGAGAATGCCGTCGGCATCGGCGGGGCATACCTCTGCATCTACGGCATGGAGGGTCCCGGCGGATACCAGTTCGTCGGCCGAACCACGCAGGTGTGGAACCACAGTGCCACGTACAGCGGAGGCCCGTTCGAGGAAGGAACCCCGTGGCTGTTGCGGTTCTTCGACCGAATCTCCTGGTACTCGGTCGAACCCGAGGAGCTGATGGACCTGCGCGCGGATCTCGCGGCAGGCCGAGGCGGTGGAGTCGAGATCACCGACGGTGAGTTCTCGCTCGCCGAGCACGAGAACTTCCTCGAGTCCAACGCCGAATCCATCGCGGAGTTCCGCGCGACTCAGGCCGTGGCCTTCGGCGCCGAGCGGGACGCGTGGTCGGCAGCCGGAGAATTCGACAAGAGAGGCAAGATCGATGCTGCCTGAGGTACGAGAACGAGTTCTGCAGGCGTACAAGCGAATCGCGGAGGTCGACCGACCCGAGGTGTGGATCACCCTGCGCGACGAGGACGACGTACTGGCCGAGGCGGTGGCGCTCGAACGCGCACTTGAGGCAGGTGCAGATCTGCCGCTCGCCGGCGTGCTGGTTGCGGTCAAGGACAACATCGACGTCGCCGGTCTGCCCACTACTGCGGCGTGCCCCGAATTCGCCTACACACCAGCAGTCTCCGCCGTCGCCATCGAGCGATTGACGAGCCAGGGCGCTCTGATACTCGGCAAGACCAACCTGGACCAATTCGCCACCGGACTGGTCGGCACCCGCAGCCCCTACGGAGCAGTGCGCTGCGCCTGGGACCCCACGCTGGTCTCGGGCGGGTCCAGTTCCGGCTCGGCAGTGGCGGTGGCACTGGGGATCGCGGACATCGGAATCGGCACCGACACAGCCGGATCCGGGCGAGTTCCCGCCGCGTTCCACGGACTCGTCGGCATCAAGGCGACACTGGGGATCGTGCCGAACACCGGCGTCGTTCCCGCCTGCGCCGACTACGACTGCGTCACCGTTCTGGCCCACGATCTCGACAGTGCCACGGCAGCAATCAAAGTGATGACCGGTCCGACCACCACCGATCCACGCAGCCGGGCCTGGCCCGCCGACGTACGACTGGCCGCGTCGCCGGAACCCCGGGTCGCCGTTCCGCGTGCCACGGATCTGGTATCGCTGAGCCCGGCATACCGTCGGGCATTCGAGGAGACGGTCGCAGGCCTGGCCGAGAAGGGCTTCACCCACATCGAGGTCGATATCTCGGGGCTGCTCGATGCGGCGACACTGCTGTACGACGGAGCCATTGTGGCGCAGCGCTATTCGGCCGTCGGGCAATTTCTCGACACCGCTCCGGACGGTGCCGATCCCACGGTCGCTGCCATCGTCCGCTCTGCAGCCGGCCCGTCCGCGCACCGGTACGTGGACGATCTGGGCACGCTCACCCAGGCCAAGACGGCTGCCCGCGAAATGCTACGAGACGTCGACGGTCTGCTGCTGCCCACCACCACCGAACATCCGAGTATCGCTGCAGTGCAGGCGGATCCGATCGGTATCAACCGACGCCTCGGCACGTTCACGAACTTCTGCAACCTGCTCGACATGGCTGCGGTGGCCGTTCCCGGCGCCCCGACGCCCGACGGCACTCCATTCGGAGTGATGTTCGTCGTGCCTGCATTCGAGGATCAGATCGCCGTCGACCTCGCTGCTCGGCTGAGCGAAGCGCCGTCACCCTCGTTGATCGACGACGGCATCGAGGTGCTGGCCGTCGGGGCACACCTGCGCGGGTTCCCGGTGCACAGCCAACTGACCGATCGGGGCGCACGGTTCAGCGGCGAGGTGACCACGTCTGCGGACTATCGACTCGTGGATCTGCACACCACACCGCCCAAGCCCGGTCTGGTGCGGCGGGAAGGGGACGGCGCACCCATAGCCGGAGAGCTGTACCGGATGTCCGCCGCCGCGCTCGGCACCTTCCTCGCCGGGTTGCCCGCGCCGATGGGCCTCGGTCCCGTCGAGTTGTCGGACGGACGTTGGGTCACCGGGTTCTGCTGCGCCCACGACGCGGCCGAGAAGGGCGCCGACATCACCGAGTACGGCGGTTGGCGCGCCTACCGCGATCAGGGGTTACTATCCTGAGCAGCTGACTATCATGGTGATAGTTACTCGAGGACAGGCGAGACACATGATCACTGATGAGCAACGACGATCGCAGACCTTCTCGTGGGTCGACCCCGCCGAGGTGCTGAAGACTGCGTCCACCATGAGCGGTCTCGACGCCATGCGTGCGCTGGTCAGTGGCGAGCTGCCACCTCCGCCCATCGCCGCCCTCATGCAGTTCTCCCCGGTCTTGGTCGAAACCGGCAAAGTGGTGTTCGAGTGCGAACCGTCCGAGGCGCACTACAACCCGATCGGCATGGTGCACGGCGGTCTGGTGTGCACGCTTCTCGACACAGTCCTCGGTTGCGCGGCCCACACCACGCTCCCGGCAGGCACCGGGTACACCTCCATCGACATCAACGTCAGCTACCAACGCCCGGTGCACTCTCACAGCGGACCTTTGACGGCCACGGGGACCGTGGTCAAGAGCGGCTCGCGAGTGATCTTCACCGAGGGTTCGGTGGTCGACAACACCGGCAGGGTCGTCGCGACCGGGACGAGTTCCTTGCTCGTCATCCCTGGAAAGTAGCAATGCAACGCCGTAGTTTCGCGGACATGGAGTGCCCCATCGCCGGGGCGCTCGAGCAGGTCGGCGAATGGTGGACGCTGCTGATCCTGCGGGATGTGCTCGACGGCTTCTCTCGCTTCGACGAGCTGGAGTCCAATCTCGGTATTGCTCCGAACATGTTGGCGCGCAGACTCAAAGGCCTGGTCGACGGCGGGATGCTGACCAAGGTGCAATACAGTGAGCACCCCCCGCGCCACGAGTACGTACCGACGGCGCGGGCCCGTGAACTCAGCACGGTCATCGTCGCTCTGTATGCATGGGGAAACAAGCATGTGCCGCAACGGGATCGGCGGGTGGTGCTGGTGGACGGAGATGGCCGACCGATCGATCCGGTCCTCGTCGACCGCGAGACAGGAAGGACTCTGCGCGAGAGCCACGCGCAGTTCCTTCCGGGGCCGGCTGCATCCGAAGGCATACGGCGACGGTTGGATCCGGATCTGCGTGCCACGCGTCGATCACGCCGGGAGCGGTCGCCCGCCGTCGGTAGCGACACGGACCGCCAGTAACCCGAGCACTGTGCCCATCAGGTAACGCTGCACCTTCAGCCACGTCGGCCGGACGGCGAGAAATCGGGCGATCGATCCGGCCAGCACCACGATGGCCAGGTTGATCACAACCGCTACAGCTATCTGCACGCCGCCGAGTGCGAAACCCTGCAGCAGAACGGGTCCGGCAGCAGGATCGACGAACTGCGGAATGACCGAGATGTACATGATGGCGATCTTCGGGTTCAGCAGGTTGGTCACCAGCCCCATCATGAACAGCCTGCGGTTCGAATCCTGCTGCAGCGCAGTCGGCTCGAAGGCGGAGACTGTTCCGCGTAGGGCCTGCACCGCAAGCCAACCGAGGTAGGCGGCACCGGCGAGCTTGACCGAGACGTACAGCGCAGGCACGGCCGTGAACACTGCAGCCAAGCCGAGATTGGTCGCCGTCAGGTAGACCAGGAAGCCGACAGCCACACCTGCGAGGGACACCATTCCCGCCCGCCGCCCCTGCGAGATGCTGCGCGAGACAAGGTAGATCATGTTGGGACCAGGTGTCAGAACCAACACGAGGGCGACGGCGAACACGCCGAATACTGCAGACCACGAGACCATACGGTCGACACTTCCCGATAGTCGACCGCCTGGGTAGAGCCAGTTACCTTCCCGTGGACACCTATTCGCTTCGCACGATCGAGGCGACCTCGTCACCGATGGCGGCCATGCCGGCTGCCGTCGGGTGCAGTGGCGCAGCGGGGTTCTCCGGGATGACGCCCTCGAAGTACCGCTGATCGACTGCCGCACAGACATCGTGGCCGACGCTGAGCGCCTCGGTGTCGACGAACTCGGCCCCGTGCTCCTCGGCCTGTGTCTTCAGCGCCTGGTTCATGGCGGTGATGCTGCTCTGGATGTAGTCGGCGTCCTCGGGGAGAACCGGCTGGGTCGGGAAGCAGCCGCCGTCGGGGAGATACGTTCCGTATCCGACGACGAGGATCCGCGCGTCGGGCGCACGCTCGGCCACCGCGTCGAGCATCGCGCCCCAACCCGGAGCCTTGTCCGCGATGGCGGCGGCGACGGTGTCGACGCCGCCGGCGGTGAGCCGGTCCTTGCAGACGTTGCCTGTCGAGGAATTCGCGAACGTCAAGCAACCCACCGCGGTCGAGACGAGCCCGATGTCGTTGCCACCGATCGTCACCGTGACCAGATCGGTCTCGGGCGTCACCGCGTCGAGTTGGACGGGCTGATCCCCGCTGGAGGTGCTCTGGGGCGTCGAGACGAGGTTCTCGGTCACGGCCCCGCCGCACGTGACGTCGACGAACGACGCGACCTCGAGCTGAGCCGCGACGACGTGCGGGTAGTTCGAGTCGGACTGCTCGCAGCCCGGCACACCCACCTGCTCCGGGATGCGTGGCCCCGACGCCGCGGAATCACCCAGCGCCACATAGTTCAGTGGCACCGAAGCCGGGGTGTCCGGGACGTCGGCGTCCGGTGCACTGGGCGAAGAACACGCCGCAAGCAGGCTCACGGCAACAGCAATCCCGACGTAGATCCCAGGGTTCCTCACAGGTTCGACGCTACCGCGGCCGGTAACCTCGACCGGGTTGTCCCACGAGTACGTCTACACATCGAAGGAAAGGAACATCGCATGATCACCAACTTCATCAACGCGATCCTGGCCGGCTTCGGCTCCATTTCTGCTGGTAGCAGCGGCTTCGAGCTGGCACCGGGAACGCTGCCCTTCGGACTGTAGGACCGGCAGATTGCCATCCGTGCGGTGCCGACGGTTCGTCCGGCACCGCACGGGTACACCGCACACATGACTGATCCGAAGCACGACGAGAACTCTGCCCCCGACGCCGACAAGGACGTGCAGTCCGACCCGGCTGCGGGCGCAGACACCAACGACTGGTCCAGCGAGGGCGGGGCCATCGAAACCGGACCGGCCACCGACGACGAGCGAACCGACGGCAACTAGCCGAACAAGCGGCGAGGCGCGGCGCGCACCGTTCGGACGTCACCGTCGGCCACGATGTGTTCCAGCGCTTCTCCGCGCGCTCGCATCGATGCGTCGGCGGTGAAGTCCACTCGAGCGTCGCCGAGCCAGTCGATGCCTACGACGATCCCCACGGTTCCCTTGGGAATGCCGCTTCGCCACCGCACGCGGCCCAGATTTCGGATAGCGACGACCGTATCCCCGATGTGGAAATTCCCCATAGCGCCCCCAACTTGTTCCTGCCGACCAGTACACCGCAACCGAACAGCCTGTTCAAGCGGTGGATCCGCGCTTACGGCTGGCGATGGCGACCGGTGACGTTGTCAAGGCGCCGAAAAACGGGGTAGCTACCTCGTTTCGAGTGCGAGCACCGCCTGGAGGTACTTTCGTCTTTCACGAGTTGCTGTTTTGGCAATTTATCTTGCCAAGGCGGTAGTCCCGTCTGCACACTGCAGACATGACTTCAGATAACGCCCCAGCGCCCACCGAGAATGTCCGCGTCGATGCGATCATCGTCGGCGGCGGAGTCGCCGGGCTCAGCGCCGCGGTAGCTCTCGGACGCTCGCGCCGATCCGTGACGATCATCGACGCCGGCGATCCGCGCAACGCTCCGGCCGCCCATTCGCACAACTACCTCACGCGCGACGGCGAATCTCCGCTCGAGCTCGTTCGCCTCGGCCGTATCGAGGCCGAGCACTACGGCGTCCGCATCGTCGACGGCACCGCGACGTCGGCGGTGCGGACCGACTCCGGGTTCGACGTGTCCCTCGCCGACGGCACCGTCGTTCGAGGCCGTCGCGTTCTGGTCACCACCGGTCTCACCGACATTCTTCCCAGCATTCCGGGGCTCGCCGAGCGCTGGGGCCGCGATGTACTGCACTGCCCGTACTGCCACGGGTGGGAGGTCCGAGACCGGGCGATCGGCATCATCGGCAGCGTCATGTCCGGACACCAGGCCCAGATGTGGCGTCAGCTGTCCGAGAACGTCACCGTCTTCACCCACACTGCAACGGAACTGAGCCCCGAGGATCTGACGCGGATGCGCGCCCGCGGGATCGTCGTGGTCGAAGAAGAGATCACGCGAGTCGACGTCGAGAACGACGCCATCGTCGGCGTCACGTTGGCGAACGGCGTCGCCGTCGCGCTCGACGCCGTGGTCGTCGGCCCCAACTTCACTTCCCGCGCGGACGTTCTCGAGTCATTGGGACTCGAGACAACCGAGATGGTGATGAACGGGCACGTCCTGGGCACCTACATCGAGGCCGACCCGGTCGGGGCGACGTCCGTGCCAGGAGTGTGGGTGGCCGGCAACGTAGCGGCACCCATGGACACCGTCGTCGCGGCATCTGCGGCAGGCGTGAAGGCCGGTGCCGCGATCAACGGTGATCTCATCGAGGAGGACGTTCGGTTCGCCGTCGAGCAGGCCGAAGCAATGGCCTCCTGACGGCGGTTCATCAGCTTCCCAGCGCGGTTGCCAGTCCGCTCTCGATGGCGTCTTTGCGGACCCCGAGCTCGGTCAGGGTGGCATCCTCGTTCTCGAGCAACGCCAACAGGATGTGCTCGGTGCCGATGTAGTTGTGTCCCAACCGAAGCGCCTCACGGAAGGTCAATTCCAGTGCCTTCTGGGCACCGGCGTCGAATGGAATCAGCGCCGGCAGGGGATCGGCCGGTGCGGGCAGCGTCGCCGTCACCGCGGCGCGGATCTGCTCGTCGGTGAGCCCCTGCGCACCCAGCAGCTTCGCGGCGAAGCCCTCGGGCTCGCCGAGCAGGCCGAGGATCAAGTGGCCCGTGGTGATGTGGTCGTTGCTCGTCGCCCGGGCTTCGTTCTGCGCCCCCACCACCACATTTCGTGCGCGCGGAGTGAAGCGAGAGAAGCCCTGGCTGGCGTCGAGCTCGGCAGGGTCGTCGCCGCCCTTGGCCACGAACCGCTTCTGTACCGCCTGCTTGCTGACGCCCATGGACGCGCCGATGGCAGTCCAGGACGCACCGGACCGACGCGCTCGATCCACGAAGTGGCCGATCAGATGGTCGGCGATGTCGCCGAGCGCATCGGCGGCGATCACCGCGTCGGAGAGTTGATCGAGTGCGTCGGTGTGCACCTTCTCGATGGCGGCGATCAGGTCGTCGAGTCGGACTGGATTGGTGATCTTCGTCGATTCTGTCATGCGTCAACTTTAGGTTGACGGTCGTCGATCGTCAACCCTTGGTTGACGCCTGTTCCCCGAGGGTCGGTGGAGTCGCGGTTTGTTCGAGGGCAAATAGTGACCCTGATCACCGTTTGTGCAGGCAAAGACGTATATTCACCGATGATGGCGTCAGTCGGGACGGTGCGAGTCCGCACGCGAGGGGAAGTGGGGTCCTTCGATGAATGCGAAGGCCGCTGCACCTTTCGCCGTGCCGTCGGTGCGGACCGCGTTCTTGGCTGCTGTGGCCGTCGTCGCGGTGACGGTGTTCGTCCAGGGCAGTGCCGACGTGCGTGCCGGCGTTCTGGCTGTCGTCGCCGTCGGATCGGTCGTGGCGATCAGTGCGGCAATTCGTCGCTACCGCCCGAGCGACGCCCGATGCTGGTGGGCTCTGTTCGGAGCCTCGGTGCTGTTCATGTTCGGAGTCTCGTTTCGCAGCGACCCGAACGCGCTGGATCGATCGTTCTCGCTGCTTCCGGATCTGTTCACTCTCACCGGGTACGCCCTGGTGGGATACGCCCTGTCTCGGTGGATCCGAGACCGCCGATCGATCGACGACATCACCCCACTCGTCGATGCAGGCCTGATCTTCCTCGGCACACTGTTCCTGTCGTGGTTGCTGCTGATCTCTCCGGCCCTCGACCTGCCGCGTTCGTCCGTGTCGACGGTGGTGAACGGGATTTATCCGGCGATCGACGCGGCGCTGATCACGTTGACGACATATCTGCTCTTCTCCTCGAAACCCCGCTCCGCCGCGCTGTTCTGGGCGCTGCTCGCCCTGGTGGCGACATTCGTCGGCGACGTGTCCTACGCCTTCGCGGCGACGACCGACGACGCTCCGTCCTCGGGGTTGCTCGACGGCATCTACCTGTTCGCGTACCTGTCGCTGGCGATGGCAGCGCTCGACCCGTCGATGCGCACGGTGTCGCACCGGCAGACCCCCGCACCCGCCCACAGCAGCCGTCGGGTGGTCTTCGTGGTGTTGTTGTTGGTGGTCTGCGCGACCGTGCCGCTGCTCGGTTCGGCGGTCTCCACCGGCGACCTGATCGTCCGCTCGCTGTTGCTCGCCTCGATCCTGGTCGGCGCTTTCCTCCGCGGCGAACGCGCCCTGGCCCGAGTGCAGACCGGCGAAGAGCATGCCCGCTACCTCGCGGCACACGACCTGCTCACCGGACTGCCGAACCGCACGACGCTCGACGCGGAGTACGCCCGACACGAACGCGCTCAGCGACCCGGACGCACCTGCACTCTGTTCGTCGACCTCGACAACTTCAAGATGGTCAACGATTCGTACGGCCACCGCGTCGGAGACGAGTTGATCGTCGCCGCGGCACGTCGCATCCGCGCGGCCGTCGGTGCCGCCGACACCGTCGTTCGTTATGCCGGCGACGAGTTCGTGGTGCTCACCCGCCGCGACCGTTCCGGTTCGGAACTGTTGGCGCGCCGCATCATCGAACGACTGAGTGAGCCGTTCCCGCTCAGTGCTGCCACCGCCTACGTCTCGGCCTCGGTGGGCATCGCCGACGCCGAACGACTGCACGACGCCATCCGCGAGGCCGACACCGCGATGTATCACGCGAAATCTCTCGGGGCGTCTCGCTACGCGTTCTTCGACGAGTCCTTGCGTGCGCGAGCAACATCGGCGATCGAGACCGCCACCGCACTTCGCGGCGCGATCCGGCGCGGAGAACTCGAGGTCTACTACCAACCGATCGTCGCGACGAAGTCCCGCAAGACCGTTGTCTACGAGGCGCTCGTGCGCTGGAACTGGCAGGGCCGAGTACGGACGCCGAACGAGTTCATCCCGATCGCCGAATCGACCAATCTCATCGAGGAGATCGGTGAGTGGGTACTGCGCACCGCGATCTCCGATCTGGTGACACTGCGCGCGAACGGGCAGGACGTCACCATGTCGGTCAACGTCTCGCCGATGCAGCTGCGCGACGACTCGCTGCCGGGCATCGTCCAACGGGTGCTCGATACCTTCGGCGTCGCCGGTGCGGACCTGGCGCTCGAGATCACCGAAAGTGTTCTGATCGACGACGTCGGCGCAGCGAAGACCGTGCTCGATCGGCTCGCCGCCATGGGCGTACTCATCGTGCTCGACGATTTCGGTGTCGGCTACTCCTCGCTGAACCGGTTGCGCAAGATGCCGATTGCGCTGCTCAAGATCGACAAGTCCTTCGTCCACGAGATCGGCGTCTCCGATTCCGACGTCCAGCTGATTCGCGCCATCACCGCCATGGCGTCCGCGCTTTCCGTGACGACCGTCGCCGAGGGGGTCGAGACCGAGGAACAGGCCGCGATCATCGAGCAACTCGACTGCCGTTTCGCGCAGGGCTATCTGTACGGCAGGCCCGCCCCCATCGCGCATTGGCTTCTCGAATCCGCGCAGCAACGGTGACCACGGTGTTAGCGTCGAGCGGTGTCTGCAACCGGAATGCGCCCTGTTCGCTACACCGCCCTCGCCTGTGCTCTCTTGCTGGTGCCGCTCGTCGCGTGCAGCAGTAGCGACGACGCCGGTACCGACACCGCCGCGGCGGACAGTTGCGTACTCGGTGCCAGTGGCGGCACCCCGGTAGGAAAGACCCCGAGCACCGGCTCGGGTGACATCTCCACCAATCCGGAAGTGGCGACCGGATATCGGTCGAACATGACTCCGGTGGAGACGCCGTCGTACTCGGTCTCCACCGCCAACCCGGTCTCCACGGAGGCCGCATGCGAGGTACTACGCGACGGCGGCACCGCGGCCGACGCCCTCATCGTGGCGCAGACCGTGCTCGGGCTCGTCGAACCCCAGTCGTCGGGAATCGGCGGCGGCGCTTTCCTGATGTACTACGACGCCGCGTCGGGCGAGGTGCAGAGCTACGACGGCCGCGAGACCGCGCCGATGAGTGCCACCGGCGACTACCTGCGGTACATCGACGACGTCAACCGCACTGTGCCGCAACCCGATGCGCGGTCCAGTGGCCGATCGATCGGCGTGCCGGGCGTTGTGCGCATGCTCGAGCAGGCGCACGAGGATCACGGTGACAAGCCGTGGGGGGATCTGTTCCGACCCGCGATCGAGCTCGCCGACAACGGAATCGAGATCAGCCCGCGCATGGCCTCGTCCATCGCGGACTCGGCACCGAAGCTCGCGCTCGACCCGGCGTCCAAGGACTATTTCTTGCAGCCCGACGGAACCGGTAAGCCTGCCGGCACGGTGCTGAACAATCCGGCGATGTCGAAGACGTTGTCCACCATCGCAACCGACGGTGCCGATGCCTTCTACACCGGCGACATCGCCCAGGCGATCGTCGACGCGACAGCAGATACCACCGCCGGCCGTACCCCGGGGCAGATCACGGTGGACGACCTCGCCGGCTACGAGCCGAAGACCCGTACCGCAGTGTGCACGCCGTACCGCGATCACGACATCTGCGGAATGCCGGGGCCGTCCTCCGGCGGCATCGCGGTGGCGTCGACGATGGGCATTCTGTCGAACTTCGATCTGGCGCAGTACGCCCCGACGGATATGGATGCCAACGGCGGCAAGCCGACCGCCGAGGCCGTGCATCTGATCTCCGAGGCCGAGCGTCTGGCGTACGCCGATCGCGACAAGTACGTCGCCGATCCGGATTTCGTACCCCTACCCGGCGGCTCGCCCGACACCCTGCTCGACCCCGAGTACCTCAGCAGCAGAGCAGGACTGATCGACGAAGGCAAGTCGATGGGTACCGCGAAACCGGGCGACTTCGGACCGGTGCAGTTCGCCTCGTCCACCGATCCCGAGCACGGCACCAGCCACATCTCGATCGTCGACGGCGAGGGCAACGCGGCCTCGATGACGACAACTGTCGAGTCGGCCTTCGGCTCGTTCCACATGGTCGACGGCTTCCTGCTCAACAATCAGCTGACCGACTTCTCCGCCGCGCCGGTGGCCGAGGACGGAACTCCCATGGCCAACCGTGTCGAGCCCGGCAAGCGTCCGCGCAGTTCGATGGCCCCGACCCTGGTGTTCGACCGCGGCGACGACGGCACACGCGGAGATCTCGTTCTCGTCGCAGGCTCACCCGGCGGGTCTGTCATCATCCAGTTCGTCGTCAAAACACTGGTAGGACTGCTCGATTGGGGAATGGACCCGCAGCAGGCGGTGTCGATGGTCGACTTCGGGGCGGCCAACACCCCGTCCACCAACTACGGCGGCGAACATCCCAACGTGACCGGAGAGAACGATCCGGTCGTGGTGACGCTGCGCGAGAAGGGCCACCAGGTCTCGGTTGCCGACCAGTCGAGCGGGCTGAGCGCGCTGCAACGCACCGACGGTGGCTGGATCGGCGGAGCGGACCCACGCCGCGAAGGTGAGGTACTGGGTGGATAGGTGCGGGCGCGGGTAGCGCTCAGCTCACGAATCGATAGCCCATGCCGGTTTCGGTGATCAGATGTACCGGTGCCGCCGGGTCTCGTTCCAACTTTTGCCGTAGTTGGCCGAGATAGATTCGCAGATAATGCGTTTCGCGTTCATGCCCGGGCCCCCACACGGTACGCAGAATCTCCTTCTGCGACACCAGCTTTCCTTCGTTGCGGACGAGCAACTCCAGCACCCCCCACTCGGTGCGCGTCAGGTGCACGTTCTCGCCCTGCCGAACAACGGTTTTGGCAGCGAGGTCGACGGTGAAGTCCGCGGTCTCGACGACGGGGTCCGGCACCGATTGCGGACCGCGGCGCAGGGCCGCGCGGAGCCGCGCCAACAGCTCGTCCATGCCGAACGGCTTGGTCACGAAGTCGTCCGCTCCGGCATCGAGTGCCTCGACTGTGTCGGCCGAGTCGGTGCGCGCCGAGAGCACCAGAATCGGCACATCGGTCCATCCGCGCAGACCTGCTATGACGTCGATACCGTCGATGTCGGGCAGACCGAGGTCCAGAATCACGATGTCCGGGTGGAAGTTCGCGGCCACCCGCAGTGCTTCCCCACCCGTAGCCGCGCTGACGACCTCGAATCCGCGGACGTTCAGATTGATCCGCAGCGCCCGCACGATCTGTGGTTCGTCGTCGACGACGAGCGCCCGTACCTTCACCTGCTCGCCGCCTTCAACTCGACCGTCATCGTCAGCCCTCCGCCGACGGTGTCCGACGCCGTGACGGTACCGCCCATGGCCCGCACGAATCCTCGCACCACCGACAGGCCGAGTCCGACCCCCACCGAGTTGTCGCGATCGCCGAGGCGTTGGAACGCGTCGAACATGGTCGCTTCGGCCCCGGCGGTGATGCCGGGGCCGTGGTCGACGACGGAGATGGCGGCCATGTCACCGTGCACTGCGGCGCGCACGGTGATCTCGCCGGTGGGGGCGTAGCGGGCACTGTTCGCCACCAGGTTCGCGAGCACTCGTTCGAGCAGACCCGGATCGGCGAGCACTTCGACGTCACCCACCTCGACCCGCACCCGCTCGTCGGCCCCCACCAGCGCGCCTGCCAGTACGTCGTCGACGAAGACGGGACGCAGACTGGGTTGCACCACACCGGCTTGCAGCCGCGAGGAGTCGAGCAGATTGGTCACCAATGCCGTCAACTGGTCGGCCGACTCGTCGATGGTGGCGAGCAGTTCGTCGGTGTCCTCGGGCGAGAACTGAACGTCGGTGCTGCGCAGCGACGACGAGGCTGCCTTGACCGCCGACAGCGGCGTTCGCAGATCGTGGCTGACCGCCGAGAGCAATGCTCGACGCAACGCGTCGGCCTCGGCCAGTGCGTTGGCGCGGCTGGCTTCCTCGGCCAAACGGGCTTGGCGCACCATGCCCGCGGCTTGGTTGGCCACGGCTGCGAGGACGCGGCGATCGTGGGCGCGGGTGCGTTCGCCGACGAGCAGCAGCGTGAAATCGCCCGCGTCGATTTCGGTGTCGGCCCCGTTGCGATCGGTCGGCGGGTGTTCGCCCGAGCTGCCCACGATGGATCGGGACTGGTTGTCCCACAATGCGACGCCGGACTGCCGATACGTCTCCCGTGCGCGCTCGAGCAGCGCACCCAGATCGGCACCGCGCAGGACGGACCCCGCGAACAGGGTCAACAGTTCGGCTTCCTGCGTCGCCCGGCGTGCCTGACGCGTCCGCCGAGCGGCCGCATCCACCAGGGCCGCGACCGCGACAGCGACCAGCAGCAGTACGACTGTCACGACGAAGTTGTCCGGCTCGGCGATCGTCAGGCTGTATCTGGGTGTGGTGAAGAAATAGTTCAGCAGAAATCCTGCGATCAGCGCCGAGAGTGCTGCCGGGGCAACACCTCCGAGCAGCGCCACACACAGCACCACCATGAAGAACAGGGCGCTCTCACCGCTGGAATCGAAATCGGGACCGACCGTGCTCAGCACTGCAGCGGCCAAGCAAGGCACGAGAACCGCGGCCAGCCAGGCGATCACCCGTCGACGCCCCGAATCGACCTGCAGACTCCGCCGACGGGCCTGCTCGGCGTGAGTGACCATGTGCACGTCGATCTTTCCCGAGTTCTGCACCACGGCCGCGCCGATACCCTCGTCGAGAATGCGGGCGGCGCGTGACCTTCTCGAGGTACCGATCACCAACTGCGTGGCGTTCACTCCGCGCGCGAAATCGAGCAGAGTGGTGGGCACGTCGTCCCCGACGACGCTGTGCACACTCGCACCGAGGCCGGCGGCGAGCTTGCGCACGGAACCCATCTGCGGTGCGGACACGCCCATGAGGCCGTCTCCGCGAACGATGTGCAGCACCATCAGTTCGGCACTGGACTTCGAGGCGATCCGACTCGCCCGCCGAAGCAGGGTTTCCGACTCGGGGCCGCCCGTCACCGCGACCACCACCCGCTCGCGCGCCTCCCAGGTGTCGGTGATGCGATTGTCCTTGCGGTACTTCACCAATGCGGCGTCGACCTGGTCGGCGATCCACAGCAGTGCTAGCTCACGCAGAGCCGTCAGGTTGCCGCCGCGGAAGTAGTTGCTCAGCGCGGCGTCTACTTTGTCGGCGGCGTAGACGTTGCCGTGCCGCAGCCTGCTCCGCAACGCCTCCGGTGTGATGTCGACCAGCTCGACCTCGTCCGCGGCCCGAACCACGCTGTCGGGAACCGTCTCTCGCTGCGGAACACCGGTGATCTGCTGCACCACGTCGTTCAGAGATTCGAGGTGCTGCACGTTGAGTGTGGAGATGACATCGATGCCCGCGTCGAGCAGCACTTCGACGTCCTGCCACCGCTTGTCGTGGACGCTGCCCGGAGTGTTGGTGTGCGCCAGCTCGTCGACGAGCACCACCTCGGGGCGGCGCGTCAGGACCGCGTCGAGATCGAGTTCCTGCGCCGAGGCTCCTCGGTAACGGACGGTGGCCATCGGCAGAACTTCGATGCCCTCGAGTGCCTCGATGGTTCGCGCCCGGCCGTGCGTTTCCACGACGGCCGCGACCACGTCACGTCCGCGATCCTGCAGCCGACGAGCTTCGCCGAGCATGGCGAAGGTCTTGCCGACGCCGGGCGCGGCACCGAGATAGATCCGCAGCTCACCCCTGTCCGCCACAGCCTGTCTCCTCACCCGGCCGGTATGCGTCCCGCAGTGCCAGGTTCAACTCCGGGACATTCACCGCTTCGGCACCGAGTACACCGTACTGCGGGCCGCGGGTGTACTCGTCGACCAGAGCCTCCACCTCGCTCACCGGCGCTCCGTTGACCTGGGCCACCCGGGCGACCTGGAGGGCCGCGTAGGCGGGACTGATATCGGGATCGACACCGGATCCGGAGCCGGTGACGGCGTCGGCCGGAATGGTGGACGGGTCGACGTTCTCCCGGGCTGCGATGGCGGCTCGGCGCTGTTCGACGAACGACGCGAGTACCTCGCTCGACGGGCCCTGATTGGTCGGCAGCGCCGCGGCCGGATCACCGGGCGCGAACGCGTCGTCGTCCGATACCGAGCCCGTGACGCGGGTGTGGAAGAACGGATCCGGCTCTCCCGGATCCACCTGCGGATCGACGCCGATCAGCGAGCTGCCGACGACGCACCCCTGTGCGTCACGCAGCGGCGACCC
The DNA here is from genome assembly GCF_002258365.1 of Rhodococcus sp. 06-221-2. Classification (NCBI taxonomy): domain Bacteria; kingdom Bacillati; phylum Actinomycetota; class Actinomycetes; order Mycobacteriales; family Nocardiaceae; genus Rhodococcus; species Rhodococcus sp. 06-221-2. The sequence goes on along the minus strand of NZ_NOYJ01000038.1, from coordinate 79,324 downwards.
CTCGGCGGAGTCGGTGCCGATGCGGCCGATGCCCCAGACCACAGCCGGGTACGCGATGCCGAGGATCACGGTGAGCGCCAGCAGCACTGCGAAGCCGGCGACGACCTGACGGAGAAATCCCTGTACGAAACGCATGGTCAGCCAATCCCTGGAATGAGTCGAACGAGCAGGTCGATGAGCCAGATACCGACGAACGGACTGATGACGCCGCCGACGCCGTAGACCAGTAGGTTCCGCCGCAGCAACGCAGCCGCGGATGCCGGGGTGTATCGAACACCTTTGAGTGCCAACGGAATCAGCGCCACGATGACGAGCGCGTTGAAGATCACCGCGGACAGGATCGCCGATTCCGGGGTCGCCAGGTGCATGATGTTGAGCCCGCCCAGCTGGGGATAGACGGTGGAGAACATCGCCGGCAGAATCGCGAAGTACTTCGCCAGGTCGTTGGCCAACGAGAACGTCGTCAGAGCTCCGCGCGTGATGAGCAACTGCTTGCCGATCTCGACGATCTCGATGAGTTTGGTCGGATCGGAATCGAGGTCCACCATGTTGCCGGCTTCCTTGGCGGCCGAGGTGCCGGTGTTCATCGCGACGCCGACGTCGGCCTGGGCGAGAGCCGGGGCGTCGTTGGTACCGTCGCCGGTCATCGCAACGAGCCTGCCGCCTTCCTGCTCCTGCCGGATGAGCGTGAGCTTGTCCTCGGGAGTGGCCTCGGCCAGGTAGTCGTCGACGCCTGCCTCGGCAGCAATGGCTTTGGCGGTCAGCGGATTGTCACCGGTGACCATCACGGTTCGGATGCCCATGGCCCGCAGCTGAGCGAACCGTTCGGCAATGCCGGGTTTGACGACGTCCGAGAGTTCGACGACACCGAGAGCGCGAGCAGCAGAACCGGTTTCACGTACCGCGACCACCAGCGGAGTGCCGCCGTTCTGCGCGATGTCGTGCACGGTGCCGTCCAGATCGGCCGTCCCGCCGCCGTCGCGAATCCAACTGTAGACCGAATCCGCTGCACCCTTGCGGATCTCCATGCCCGGTAGATCCAACCCGCTCATCCGAGTTTGCGCCGTGAACGCCACGAACTCCCCGCGCTCGGATTCACCTTCTGCCGTGACGGATTCGAAGTCTCGCTCGACCAGTTCGACGATGCTGCGTCCCTCGGGGGTGCCGTCGGCCAGCGACGACAGCCGAGCTGCGCGAGCCAATTCGGCGGCGTCGATGCCCGTCGCCGGATGCAGGCCGGTGGCGCGGCGGTTACCGAAAGTGATGGTCCCGGTCTTGTCCATCAGCAAGGTGTCGATGTCGCCTGCCGCCTCCACTGCCCGGCCGGACATTGCCAGTACGTTGCGCTGCACCAACCGGTCCATGCCCGCGATACCGATGGCCGAGAGCAGTGCCCCGATGGTCGTGGGGATCAGGCAGACGAGCAGGGCAATCAGCTCGATTGGATCCTGTTGCTGTCCCGCGTAATTCGACATCGGACCGATGGCGACGACAGCGAAGAGAAACACGATGGTCAGCGACGCGAGCAGGATGTTCAGGGCGATCTCGTTCGGCGTCTTCTGCCGCGCCGCGCCCTCGACGAGGGCGATCATCCGATCCACGAACGTCTCGCCCTGCGCTGCAGTGATTTTCACGACGATCTCGTCGGAGAGCACGATGGTGCCGCCGGTGACGGCCGACCGATCGCCGCCGGATTCACGGACCACGGGAGCCGACTCACCGGTGATGGCAGATTCGTCGACGGTTGCAATGCCCTCGATGACGTCACCGTCGCCGGGAATGACCTCACCGGCCGAGACGACGACCTCGTCGCCGACCTTCAATTCGGCACCGGCCACCTCGGTGATCACGAACTCGGCACCCGACGCCGTGCGTCGTCGAGCAGTGGTGTCCTGCTTCACCTTTCGCAGGCTGGCTGCCTGTGCCTTGCCACGGCCTTCGGCGACGGATTCGGCGAGGTTGGCGAACAGCACCGTGAACCACAGCCAGCCGGTGACGAACCAGGCGAATACCGACGGCTGAGCGATCGACAGGATCGTCGTGACGATCGAGCCGAGGAAGACGACGAACATGACCGGGTTGCGGGCCAGGTGACGCGGATCGAGTTTGCGGAACGCGCCGGGTAGAGCGGTGTTCAGTGACAGGTTCATTGCATGGCCTCTGCTATGGGTCCGAGAGCAAGTGCGGGGAAGAAGGTGAGGGCCGCGACCAGGATGGAGGTACCGATCAGCAGCGTGCCGAACAACGGTCCATCGGTGGGCAGCGTGCCCGCGTTGGGCGCGCTGCGTTTGGTCGTCGCAAGCGAACCGGCCAGGGCCAATACGAAGACGATCGGCAGAAAGCGGCCGAGCAGCATCGCGATACCGAGGGAGATCTGGAACCAGTCGCTCGTCACCGTCAGGCCGCCGAAAGCGCTGCCGTTGTTGTTCGATGCCGATGCATAGGCGTAGAGCACCTCGGTGAATCCGTGGATGCCGGGGTTGCCTTGATAGCTCGTCGTCGATTCGAGTATCACCGTGATCGACGTGCCGACGAGCACGAGGATCGGCATCACGAGAACCGAGAGCGCGGCCATCGTGATGGCCCGTCGACCCAGCTTCTTGCCGAGGAATTCCGGAGTTCGGCCGACGAGCAGACCACCGACGAAGACGGCGATGACCGCGAGCACCAGCAATCCGTACAGACCGGTGCCGACGCCACCCGGCGCGATCTCGCCGAACAGCATGTTCAGCAACACCGCTCCGCCGCCCAGCGCAGACATACTGTCGTGCGCCGAATTGACTGCGCCGGTGGATGTTCCGGTCGTCGACACCGCGAACAGCGCAGACGCCGGGATGCCGAAGCGAACTTCCTTGCCTTCCATCATCGCGCCCGCAGCCGTTGCTGCCACTCCACGGGTACCGGATTCGGCGAACAACGTCACCGCCAACAGCGTCGCCCACAGCGTCGCCATCACCGCCAACAGAGTCAGGCCCTGCTTGCGGTTGCCGATCATCGTGCCGAACGTACGAGTGAGGGCCACCGGAATCAGCAGCAACGAGATGATCTGCACGATGTTGGTCAGTGGTGTCGGGTTCTCGAACGGGTGCGCCGAGTTGGCCGCCAGAATGCCACCACCGTTGGTGCCGATCTCCTTGATCGCCTCCTGCGAGGCAACGGGCGCAAGCGCATTGGTGACCGTCTGCCCATCGAGACCGGTGGAGGTGAAGCCGGACGAGAACGACATCACAGTGCCCTGAGTCAGCATGATCACCGCGACGAGCACGGAGAGCGGCAGCAGAATACGGAGCGTCCCGCGCGTGAGGTCGACCCAGAAATTGCCGAGCTCACCGCCCGTCGACACCCGAACGAAGCCGCGCACGACGGCGATCGCCACCGCGAGACCGACTGCAGCAGAGACGAAGTTCTGCACCGCCAGCCCCAGCGGCTGCGTCAGATTCGACAGCGTGGTCTCGGGAACGTACGACTGCCAGTTGGTGTTGGTGACGAACGACGCCGCAGTGTTGAACGCCATCGCCGGACTCACCCCCGACAGGCCACCGTTCAGCGGGAGCACACCCTGAATCCGCTGCAGTACGAACAGGAATACGACCCCGGCGAACGAGAACCCCAGCAGGCTGGTGGAATAACCGACCCAGGTCTGTTCCGACGACGAGTTCACCCGGGCCACCCGATAGAGCAGACTCTCGACGCGAGTGTCGTGGGTAGAACCGAACACTCGGGCCATGTAGTCACCGAGCGGCACGTACGCCGCCGCCAACACGACTATCACGATGCCGATCTGAAGACCGGCAAGCAGAGCAGGATTCATGGCGCCGTCAGAACCTCTCCGGATCGAGGAGAGCGACGAACAGGTAGACCGCGACGAACGCGGCCACCGTGAGACAGAGCAATTCGGTCATTGCTCGATCTTGGATCCCACCAGCGAACGAAAACGCGTTCCTTACGCTTTCCTACGCTCACGACCTGCGGTCATGACGGAGTTTTTACGCTAGCGCTCCTCGGCCGATCGCGATCCGCTAGCGCTCCTCGATGTCGTCGACGCGGATTTCGACCGCATCCCTGCCGAGGGTGACGCCGAGCAGGTCCGCGACCACGTCGATGGCGATCGATGCCAGTTCTTCGCCTGCCGCCTGCAGATCGTCGCCGTACACGCCGATCACCGCGACGAACAGACCTGTGCAGGCGTGATCGTCGAGGTCGAGGTCGATCTCGGTGGGCTGTGCACCGTGTACGCCCGCGAGAGCACGGCGCAACGTCGTCTTGACGATGTGATCGCTGATCCGCAGTGAGTCCCGTGGATCGGCCGCTGAACCGGCCGGGAAGGCGCTGTCGATCGGCCAGGTGCGACGCGTCGTATTGCGCACTTTCGCGAGGATGGACGAGCTGATGTCCACCCAGTTCGGTTCCTGCGGTGCCTCCCGAAGCTCGGTGGCAGCACGCGCGAGAACCGCATTCGGTTCTACCGGGTTCGCCATGTCGCCAACCTTTCGCTCAATGTTGCTCGTGCTCTGGTCAATTGACCTCGTACTGCTCCTGCGGACAACGTCATGATCGCGCCGATCTCCGGATGGGTCAGGCCCTCGACCTCCCGAAGCAACCAGCAGGCCCGCTGCCGATAGGGCAACTCCGCCAGTGCCACACCCAATTCGGCCATGAAGCTGTCTGCTTCGACGTCCGCCTCGGGATCACTGCCCGCGCCCGTGCTCTTGCGCTCGAATACCCAGTCTTCCGCAGGAGGAACGCTGCGACGCCGGCGATGATCTATCACTTTGTGCGAGACCAACGAGAACAGCCAGGTGCGCAGAGCCGAATCGCCCCGGAAGTTGTCGAGCCCCTTCCACGCTGCGACGAACGCGTCCTGCACCACCTCCTCTGCTGCACCCTGATCGGACAGCATGTTTCGGGCGTACCGAAACATCTCCGGTCCGTATCGGCCCACGATCTCCTCGAACGCATCCGTCTCGCCGAGCGCGGCTGCGCCGACGAGTACGCGGTCCGACGCATCTCTCCACTCCATCGGGCCCCCAGACATAATCTATGACGTAGGTCACTTTATTTGTACGTGCGTTTCGGTGATCGAGCTACGACCAACTCCTGACACACACTGTGCACCACTACTCAGCGAAGAGAGGCAGTCATGAGCTCCACGACGGACACCAAGGCAACCGTATCCGCAGCAGGCGAAGGCAAGACCGACATCACCACGAAGTCGGATTCCGTGCTCGTCAGCTCGCAGGGCCGCACCACCATTGCCGATACCGTCGTCTCGAAGATCGCCGGCATCGCCACCCGTGAGGTCCAGGGCGTACATGCCGTCGGCGGCGGAGCGAGCCGCGCGATCGGTGCCCTGCGCGAGCGTATCCCGGGTGCCCGCGTCAACCAGTCGCAGGGCGTCTCGGTCGAGGTCGGCGAGCGTCAGGCAGCGGTCGACATCGACATCGTCGCCGATTACGGCGTCTCGATCGCAGACCTCGCAGCAGGCATTCGTCGCAACGTCATCAACGCCGTCGAGCGCATGACGGGCCTCGAGGTCACCGAGGTCAACATCGTCGTTCACGACATCTACCTGGACGACGGCTCGGACGAAGAGGAGACCACCGAGACCGCCTCCACCCGAGTGCAGTGACCGACCCGAACCCGACGGACCGTGACAAGTCCGAGGACATCGCCGACGCCGTGCAGGCGATCGACGGTGTCGTCGGGCTGCACGGCGGCATGTTCGGCGAGGCTGCGACCTATCTACCCGGACGCCGCGTCGCCGGCATCCGGATCGCAGACGACGGCACCGAGGTACACGTCACTCTCCAGTTCGGCTTCGCCGTACGGGAGACCGCCGAGGCAGTGCGTAGCACCGTCGCGGCAATGGTCGACGGGCCCGTGCACGTCACAGTCGAGGATGTCGTGCGGGTCTGAATTGTGCGAGTCTGACCAGGTGAACGAGCATTCAGCGCGCGACCGGGCCGCCGCGTACAAGGCGGCCCGGCGCGCTGTGGCCCGAGAACACCACCCCGACATCGGTGGTGATCCCGCCCGGTACATGGCAGAGCTCGCGGAAGTCGACCGCCGGTTCGCCGTACTTCCGTCGACTCCGATCAACACTGCCAGCGCACCGACAGCGTTCCGCTCGTCCTCGGTACCGACGCCACTGCGCACACTGCCGAAACGCATCGCCCGGCTCCGCAAACGCGTCACTCGACGCAACTACTTCGACATCTGAACTCTCGACATCCGAACACTCTGACTGGAGATCAAGACCATGACCACTGCAACCATCGGTTTGTTCGTGGGACTTCTGCTGGCCATCGCCGCAGCAGCCGGCGGCTTCACCGGCTTCCTCATCGCCATCGTCCTCGGCGGACTCGGTTTCTTCGTCGGCCGCTACATCGACGGTGAACTGGATCTGAACTCGATCATGCGTGGTCGCGGTCGTGACTGACACAGCAGCAGCCCCCACGACCCCCGGGACACCGGCAGCAACCCCGGGGTCACTCGCGGACCCCGGCGATCGCGGTTCCCTGGAGATCAAGCACAAGGCAGTCGAGCGCCTGGCCATTCTGGCGGCCCGCGGCACCGACTCCGTCACCGACCGCCAGCCCGGACTGCACCTCCTCGGTGGGCGTGATCTGCCGAAAGCCGATGTGACGATCACCGGCGAGCGCGTGCGAGCAAAGGTCTCCGTCGGAGTCACCTGGCCCTCCCCGTTGGCGAAAGTGGCTGCGAACGTTCGCGCCGCCGTGGCCAGAGACCTGTCCGAACTCGGTATCTACACCGTCGACCGAGTCGACGTGACCGTCGAATGCATACCGGCCGAGCCCACCAGCGAAGAAGGGAGAGTGCAGTGACAGAGCAAGCAAGCAAGAAGCCGGTGGCCAACCCCACCGCAGCTGTTCCGGCCGTCCTGTTCGCTCTCGTTCTCATCGCCGCCGGAGTCGTACTCGGCCGCGAGGCGCTGCTGAAGCTGGGCGCTCTCGACGGCTCCGAGTGGGTCGGCCCGGCCGCGTCGAACCTCGACGGGCTCACCGCGCAGCAGTGGATGCTGCCCGCAGGTATCGCCGCCGTCGTGGTCGGATTCGTTCTCGTGTTCGTGGCAATTCGCCCACGTCGTCGCACCCACCGTGCTCTCACCGAGCAGGGCGTCTGGCTTCGTAAGGGCGACGTCGCTGCCGTCGCGCGATCTGCCGCCCTCGACAGTGTCGGCGTCGACACCGCGTCCGCCAAGGCAGGCAACAAGAAGGTCACCGTCGCCGTATCCACCGTGGCCGGTACCGACACCTCGGCTCTGAAGTCCGCGGTCGTGACGTCGGTCGACGACGCCCTCCGCCCACTCGCGTCGGCACCCAAGGTGCGCACCCGAGTGCGAACGACAGGACAGGCCTCATGAAAGGACAGCAGCTGTGAAACGTGCAACCGCATCGCTCGACCGCACCGGCACAGCCGTCGTCGGGCTGGCTCTGATCGCTCTCGGCGGCGGAGCCATCGCGTGGGAACGCGGCGAGCTTCCCGGCCGCGAGCGGCTGGACGCCGCGTTCGTCGACACCGCCGTCGACGCCGGTTGGTGGCCCTGGGCTCTCGGCGTCGCCGCTGTCGTGCTGATCCTGCTGGGTCTGTGGTGGTTGCTCGCGCACCTGCCGCGCCGATCGGTCGGGACCGTGGCCTTCGGATCCACGTCGGCCGACGTCACGAACGTGGAGGGAGAGCAGGTCGACGGCAGGCTCAGCGTCGACCTCGGCACCGCCGCCCGTAGTGCAGCCAAGTCGCTGGCAGGTCACGACGGAATCGTCTCGGCCTCCGGTCGCTCTGTCTCGGACAGGGGACAGCGCGTGGTCGAGATCGTCGCGACGCTCGACCCAGCCGTCACGTCCCTCGAGCAGGTCTCCGACGCCGCAGCACGGACCCGTGACGACATCGTGACCTCACTCGACGGAACTCCAGCCAAGGTGCGAATTCTGTTGCAGTGCGGCAAGTCTCGCAAGCAGTCGGCGCGCGTCAGCTGACTCCGGAGAACTCGATCTCCCCGATCAGACCGTGGTGGTCCGATCCCGGGAGGTCGATTCTTTCCAGCGATCGGGCGTGCCCGGAATTGGTGAGAATGTGGTCGATGCCGACGACGGCCGGAGTGCCTTTGTCCGTGGAATAGGTCGGTATCAGCCCCATCCCCAATTGTGCTGCAGCGTCGGAATATCCGGCATCGAGTAGGTTCCTGAACTTCTTGTGCGAATACGTAGTGTTGAAATCACCGCTGACGATGACGGGACCGCTCGCAGACACCGCCTCGAGATCGCTACGGAGCGTGTCCAATTCGGCAGTCCAGATATCGGCCGGGGTGACGTATGCCGGGCCGGGATGGACGGCCAGGAGCGTCACTGGCTCCGATCCGGGAACATCGACGGAGGTGGCCAGGTTCACCGGCCCGAAGCCATCCAGTTCGCGGTTGTCGGACAGCGGTGTGCGACTGTAGATTCCGGCACCTCCACCACCCGTCGGCAACGCTCGCAGGTAGCTGTACGGAAAGAGTTGCTCCATGCCGGCATCCCGTAGCCCGAGCACCGACGCATCGGTCAGCTCTTGGATCGTCACGACGTCGACGGCGTTGTCGCGTGCCGATCCGACGACGACCGACGGATCGGCGCTGCCCACCATCAGGTTGGCCTGCATCACCCGCAGCCGGACGGCATCGCCGCTCGCCTCGTCCTGAGATGCCGCGTCGGCCACGTACAGAGGTGCGTACGCCACTGCGGCTGCTGCCAACACGACCGCGGACACCGCCGCCAGAATCCATTGCCTACCGATCAACGCGACGACGGCACCGACCACGACAGCGACGAGCATCAGGGGAACGAACGATGCCAGCGCGATCAGAACGTTGATGCGGGTGTCGGTGTAGTACGCCCCCATCGCGACGAGTCCGGTGACGATGCCCAGCGTCGCGATCGTTCCGGTGAGAATCCGTACCCAGGTTCGCTGCATCGCACCGAGAGTAGCTACGCCCTGACGCCGACGGTCAATGCTCGGACGGTTGTCCAGGTCAGAGACATCAAGCCCCGTACAGCCGCGAACGAGAACGCCGTCGACCACACCGTTCTGGTCGCCGGTTCGGCAACAGGAAGGCCGGCGAATCGATCGGCCAGCCAATCGAGGGTCAGGGGCGCACTGAGCGGATGCAGCGACAGGTGCTCGCTCAGCCGATCTCGCAGGTAGGTCACGTGTGCGCCGGCTTCGAGATACCGATCGACCTGGCCGTCGACGTCGTCGACGGCAATGATCTGGTCGTGCACGGCCTGCACGACCAGCAACGGCACCGACGGAGCGGTGCGACCGGGCTGGATGTCCTGGAACACCTGCACGATCTCGGGTAGGGCGAGCAGGTCGGCGAGCGGAATGTCGATGTAGTTGTCGAGATCGTGCCGAGCCAGCCGTCTGACGGCGCGAACGGTCGTCATCGATTCGACGGAATCGAGAATGCGCATTCCGTCCTCGCTGACGTACTGACGCACCACGCGATCGAGATCGGGGTAGGTGCGTCGCAGTCCCGCGACAACAAGCGTCGGCAGAGCCGCGTGCAGCGTCGCGTTGAGCCTGGTAAACGCAGAACCCGGATCGCCGACGGGGGAGCCGAGGGCGGCACCGACGAGTTCGAGCTCCGGCGCGTACTCGGGGGCCATTTCTGCGGCCCACGACGTCGCGAGCCCGCCGCCCGAATATCCCCACAATGCGACGGGTGTGCTCTCGTGCAGTTCCAACGACTCGAACGACAGCGCCGCGCGGATCGCGTCGAGTGTGCAGAATCCTGGTTCCTGCGGCGACCCCCAATGTCCGTCCGGTCCCTCGTGGTCGGGGATCGAGATGGCCCATCCGCGGCGCAGGGCATGCAGAACCAGCAGAAACTCGAACTGAGGAACTGCGCCGAGGGCCTTCGAGCCGCGTCGAAGCGCGTAGGACGGAAAACACGAGGACGCGACGCCGTCGATGGCGCACTGGTACGAGAGCAACACCGGTTCGCCATTCTGCGGTCGCAGCACCGTCGTCACACTGGCCTGCGGTATACCGCCCAGATCGGCGGTTCGGTAGAGCAGCTGCCATGCGTCGACTCGCTGTCGCACGTGGCCGAACATCGCGACCTCGACCGGCCTCACCTTGAGAATCGTCCCCGGTAGAGCCGTTTCGTAGCCCTCGGGCGCGGCGTAGAACGGGTCGTTCTCAGGCCTGGTTGCATCCTCGCAGCTCGGCCATTGTTCCACCGGCCAGGACTGTTCGTCCGCCATCGATCTGTCGACGCTCATATCCCACCGCTTCTTGTCCGAGTCTCTTCGTCACACTAACTTGCCCTGAACGGCCCCTTTTCATGCAGCCTGCTGCCAGTTGGTGATCAGAACGTCGGTCGCGTAGCTGAGGTCGAGGCCTTCCCCGCCCCAGTTCGGGACAATGGCGTCGGGTTCGATGTGCTGATATTGCCGCCGGAGGACCTCCGCGTCTCCGGACAGCGCCGGCGCATGAACCATCTCTGCTCCCGATGGGTGCCGGAACGTGAATCGTTGGTTGCCGAGGGATTCGATGAGGAAGTAGCCGTCGTGCAGTGCTCGATGGTGTTCGCCGCACAGCAGGACCAAGTTGTCGAGCGAGGTCGCACCTCCCCGCGAGCGGTAGGTGACGTGGTGAGCATGCAGAAACCGGGTGCGCCTGCACCCGGGCACCGAGCAGCATCGATCGCGAATGATCAACTGACGCAACTGGGTTCGACTCGGAGCTTTGGCCGTGGTACTCCACCGCACAGTTTTTCCCAGCCGACCGTGACCGACGACTCGCATCACCGACGAACACAACACCTGGGCGAGAGTTTCGTCGTCCAGACCAGGTCCGTCGTCGAAATGAGCATGATCGCACCCTGCTTCGGTGCTGTCGCCGAGGTGGACCAACACCTCCGCGGCAGGTGAGACGACCGGAGAATCGATGGCGTCACACACCATCTCCGCCATTGCGACGAGCGCAGGAACGGGGTTCGGCGGTGCCGGGGCCGACCGGTCACCCTCGGATTCCACCTCCGTGCGAGTGCGCTCGTACTCGGCCCTGGTCACGGCGGCCAGAAATCGCTTGCCGTCCTCGGGCCGAAAGCGCGCCGTCACCACGAGCGAGCCGTCCTCGTCGTCCCAGCGCCACCGTCCCACACACGGATCGAGGTCGACGCCGTTGGCCCTGGTCGGCCTCATCGCCTTCTTCAGACCACGGCAGAGACGTTCGATGTGCGCGGCGGGTGCATCGAGCGCCTTCTGTAACAGAGACGCTTCGTTGTCGGCAGTAGCGACACGGGTCATCGCGCGCACCTTCGAGTACGACACCGTGCCGCTCAGGTACGCAGAGGTGATCAGGGGCAGCTCGCGCATCGCCTTGGCCACCCGCACCTGCTCACGGGCAGTATGCAGATCGACTCCGGCGCGCCAGGACAACCAGTGCGCGCAGGACCTCGTCTCCCACGCGGCCCACCCACGTCGAGCATCGAACTCACCGACCAGGATCAGATACTGCGCAGATGCAGCCGCGATCTGGCCCGCCAGCGCGCATATCTCCGTCTCGATGTCTGCAGTCTCGACCATGAATGCCCCCACTCGTCGAATGTATGTTCGACGACAGTACGACGAGGCGCCGACAAGAACGGCGGGAAACCGGTGCACCCGTCCCCGCGGGGACGTCGTCGGGGTTGCTTTCTCGCCCACGGGCCCGATACTGAGCAGCAGATGCTGGATCCGACGGAAAGTGGGTGTGGCCATGAGCGGTTCGGACACCTGGGGCATCCCCAGCACAGATTTTCTCCGCTGGTACCTGCTCGCGGCCGTTCTCGCGATACTCCTGACGATGGCGGGGAACTGGATAGCCGCTCACCGATCGACCCCGGTGACGTCGGCAGGCCGCGTGCTCACACCCCCCGAAGTAGGTGTGCTCACCAGCGACTCCCAGGCGGTGATGGCGTCGTTGGCGATACTTCGCGGTGCCGAGATCATCGACTCGCAGGGGCGGAAACGCCGCGATCTGAGCGGCACCGAGCGCTCCCAACTGGATTGGTTCACCCGCACCGTCCTCGAACGCCTCGGTAGCGGTAAAGCACCCCTGGTTCGCTCCAGGCTGGTGGCGAACATGTCCGGCACCTGCGCGCAACTGCGGAGCACTCTCGTCGACGAGGGTTTGCTGCACGGCGCACGCGGCTCCGCTGTCACACGGGTATTCCCGGTGCTCTTCGTCATCGCAGTCGGAATTGCCCGCATCGTCGCCGGCACCGCGAACGGCAAGCCCGTCTGGTTTCTCGTCGCGATCGTGCTCGTCCTGTTCGCGGCGGTGCCGGTTCTGCTTCGTCGACGCCGTCGGACAGCTGCGGGCGATACCGAACTACGCCGGCTCCGCGCCGAGAACGACTACCTTTCACCCCGCGCGCGACCGTCCTTCACCGCCTACGGGCCGACTCGTGCCGGAATGTCTGCAGCCATTTTCGGAGCAGGGGCCCTGCTGATGCTCGATCCGGCGATGGCCGGTGCACTCAGCTACGGCACCGCCCAGGCCGGTGGGGCCGCGTCGTTCGGCTTCGGCGGCGACAGCGGAGGCAGCGGAGGCGACGGCGGCAGTAGCAGTTGCGGCGGTGGCGGTGGGGGATGCGGCGGCGGAGGGTGTGGAGGTTGAACAGCGACACAGTGCCCGTCGGGCTCGGAATCGGTTGGCGCTCGGAGATATCCGGCATCGTCTCGGAACTCCCGGGGCTGGCGTTCTGCGAGGTCATCGCCGAATCGATCGGTGAGCAGGCACCCGATCGCCTCGTCGCATTGGGAGTTCCCGTCGTCACGCACGGAATCTCGTTGTCCTTGGGCGGTGCCGAGCCGGTGGAACAGCACCGTATCGACCGACTGGCACGAGTGTCATCCATGCTCGGATCCCCGCTGGTGAGCGAGCACATCGCCTTCGTCCGCGCCGACGGCATCGAGGCCGGTCATCTGCTTCCGGTACCACGCACCCACGAAGCCCTGACGGCGCTCGCGCGAAACATCGCACGAACGCAGGATGGTGTGCCGGTTCCGCTGGCGGTGGAAAACATTGCAGCCCTCTTCGATTGGCCGGAAGACCAATTGACCGAGAGTGAGTTCCTGGCAGAACTCGTCGAGCGGACCGGCGTGAGCCTGGTGCTCGACATCGCCAACGTGTACGCGAACGCACTCAATCGAGGCCGCGACCCGTGGACCGAACTCGAACGCCTGCCGCTGGATCGAATTGCCTACTGCCACATCGCCGGTGGCACGGTCCGTGGCGGCATCTACCACGACACCCACACTGCGCCGGTGCCCGACGAAGTCCTCGAACTACTACGAACCTTTGCGACGGCTGGGCATCGCACGCCCCTGATGCTCGAACGCGACGGTCACTATCCACCCGAGGCCGAGCTACTCGCAGAACTGGATGCGATCGCGGATGCCGCGGGACTCGATCGCATCACCGGGGTACGGACGTCCGGGTACGCGAGGTGAACGACGACCTGGCGCGCCGTCAAGAAGAGTTGGTGCGCGCTCTCGTGGCAGGTGGGCCACTGCCCGCCGAATTCGATTCTGCGACAGTGGACACCGTCCGAGCGGCGTTGCTGAACAAACGAGCGGCCGAGATCGCGGCACACTATCCGGCACTGCCCTCGGCGTTGGGCGACCGATACGAAATGCTGTTCCGCCGATGGGCGTCGAGCCGCCCCAAGGTGTCGACGGCCGAGGATGCCGAGGCCTTCTACCGAGCCATGGAACAGGAAGGGGAACTCGCCGCGACACATCCGGGACGGGTCGGGCAGCGAATGCCATACATGGCCGACGCACCCAACCCGCTCGCGCGCTTTCGCAGTCCGCTGCGCAGCACGTGGTTGACGTCGGTGTTCGGCGCGGTGCTGCTCATTGCGCTGCCGATCGTGATTCTGACGGGCTTACTGTCCTACAGTGCGTACGGGCCGCAGTTCGGCCAGGCCAAACCAGGTGCCGTCGGGTGGTTGCGCTTACCGTTCTTCGACTGGCCGACGAACCCGGCCTGGCTGTACCAGCTGACGCAGGGCCTGCACGTCGGGCTGGGCCTGATCATCGTCCCGCTCGTCATCGCCAAGCTCTGGTCGGTGATGCCCAAGCTCGTCGAACTGCCGCCGGTGCGGTCGCCGGCACATGCACTCGAACGACTGTCGCTGCTGGCACTCGTCGGAGGCCTGCTGTTCGAGATCGTGACCGGCGTGCTGAACATCCAATACGACTACGTGTTCGGCTTCGACTTCTACGCCGCTCACTACTTCGGTGCCTGGGTGTTCATCGCCGGATTCCTGGTGCACCTCGGCCTCAAGGTGCCGCTGATGTGGCGGACCCTTCGATCGGAATCGTTGATGGACGTCTTGCGCGCCCGCAACGAAGCGCCGAGCCGGCCACACCAGACCATGAGCCGACGCGGTGCGATCGGATTGGTCGCCGCCGGAATGGGTTTCGTGGCCGTGTTGACGGTGGGGCAGACCGTCGGCGGCGTCCTACGCAAGGCAGCAATTCTCCTTCCGCGGGGACGGTCGTACGGCGACGGGCCCAACGACTTTCAGATCAATCGCACTGCCGAGGCGGCCGGGGTCACCGAAGAACAGACGGGCGCAGACTGGACACTGTCCGTCGAAAGTACTTCGGAGAACATGGAACCGGTGGTTCTCTCCCGCGGCAGGCTGCTGTCGATGACTCAGCACACCGCCGAACTTCCCATCGCCTGTGTCGAAGGATGGTCGACCACGCAGAGTTGGACGGGCGTTCCGTTGGCCGAACTCGCAGCATTGGCAGGTGTACCCGCACCCAGGTCCGCGGAAGTCATCTCGATAGAACAGGGTGGCCCATTCGGTCGTGCTGTGCTGCAGGGTAATCAAGCGCTCCATCCCGATTCACTGTTGGCATTGAAAGTCAACGGCGTCGATCTCTCGCTCGATCACGGCTACCCGGCACGCGTCATCGTTCCCGCACTTCCCGGTGTGCACAACACCAAGTGGGTGGCGCGCATCGTGTTCCGTTCGTGACTTTGCAAAACCGCCCGGATGGTCGAGAATCTTTCATCGGTGGCCCGCGGGGCTGCCGACGAAGGAATGCTCCTTCGCCTGGACGAGTCCAAAAGGTCATGCCACGATGCACGCACTATCTCGAGGCCTTCTCGCCGCGGGTGCAGCCCTCACGCTGATGCTCGCCGCGGGCTGTTCGTCGTCTGACGCCGGCACTGCCGTTGCCGCAGACACCACCGCCTCCAGCAGCTCCGCAGCCCCCACCACCACCACCGACAACGTGTCCGGCCAGGAAGGCATCGACGCCGGTGGCTCCACCGACATCGACGTCGAGATCGGCCAGTGCGTCAAGCTCGGTGGCACGATGACGGCCGCCGAAATCGACAACGCCGAATGCGGCAGCATGGAGTCCAACTACAAGGTCATCGCCAAAGCCGCAGAGAACGAGCAGTGCCCCACCGACGTCAATCAGACGTACTACGAGACTCTGAACGGTGTCGAGCAGGGCGCACTGTGCCTCGACGTCGACTGGGTGATCGACGGCTGCATGAGCGTGCCGAGTACCGGAATGGACGAGCCCGCCCGCGTCGATTGCGCAGACCCCAGCGCGACGAGCGTCGAGAAGGTCACCGAGATCAAGACCGGTACCGCGGACCCCAACGACTGCCCCGAAGGCGGATTCGCCTACGAAGCACGGCAATTCGTCGTCTGCACCACGACGGTGGCCTAGCCTCGAGTCGCCGTCATCATCTGTGTGACGTACTGATAATCGAGGTGGCCGTGGCTGTCGATAGCCGCATGAACCGCTCGGAGCACTTCCTGCCGACGTGTGTCGGTGAGAATCAGGTGACTCGAGTACGTCGCGGCCATGGCGCAGAATTCGTCCGCGGAGTAACGCTGAACCCACTCGTACGTCGACGTGGACCAGGGGCCGAAGCCGGCCGCGCGGGGTACCGCGGTCTCGGATTGCACGCCGAGGGAGTGCGCCAACAGCGGTGCGGCGTCCGGCTCGGTGGCGATGTACGCAGCCCGTACCGACTCCCACACCGGTCCGTCGAGCTGACCGGGCATGTTCCACCACAACCGAAGTGATCCCCCGGGGACCAACGCACGAGCCGCCACCGCGGCTCCTCGATCGGGGTCCACCCAGTGCCACGCCTGAGCGGCCACAACGACGTCGAACAATGACGGCGCACCGACGAAGTCCTCGAACCGGGAGACCTGAACATCGACGTCCATGTTCTCGGTGCGGCGTCGGATCACCTCGGCCATACCCGAATCCGGCTCGACCGCAACCACCGAAGCGCCGCGTTCGGCCAACGCGACGGTGGCTTTTCCGGTGCCGGCTCCCGCTTCCAACACGCGGGTCGCACCGCCGGCAAGAACATCCGTGTACAGCGCCGCCGGGTATCCAGGGCGAGCCCGGTCGTACTCCTCGGCGACTCTGCCGAAGGTCAATCCGCGGGGTCGCTTCGGCTCGTCCGTCACGTTAGCCAGAGTACCGATTATCCGGGACTACCGATGTTCGGCCGCTTCCAGCTGCGATCGGAGAGTGGACTCGGTGTGCCGAATCGCCTGCCCGACGACGGGCTCCACGACGGCCCCGAGAACTTTACCGGCGATGCCCCCGGGCAGGCTGTAACGGAAGATGACATCGAGGCGGGTCCGGCCCTCATCCAGGTCCGTGAAAGACCAGGTCGAGGAGTTGGACAGGCCTTCGACCGATTCGAGCGTGAGTCGCTCGTTCTCGACCCATTCGGTGACGCGGACGATCGAATTCAACGATTTGGGGCCGATCTGCATGGTTGCGTCGTATGTCGCCCCGAGACCGGAGGTGGTCTCACTCCTCGGCTCGAACCGCGTGATCCCGAACATCCACCGCGGGACGTTTCGATAGTCGTCGAGGTAGGCGAAAGCCGCATCGCGGGGTGTCGACGCGACCGCCGAGTGGTTTATCTCACGCATTCCACCGACACTAATACACGCGACGGCGTGTTACACATAGATTGACGTCGGCTTCTACCGGCGGACGTAGCCCGCCTGCTTGTCCACCACATTGACCAGGGACTCGTTCCGCCGGTACCTATCGAGATTGTCCTCGAACAGCGTCCACAGCCGATCGGCGAAGTCGTCGGCGTCACCGGCCAGATGCGCCGTCAGAATCACGTTGTCGAGCTCCCACAGCGGACTCGACGCCGGGAGTGGCTCGACCTCGAAGACATCCAACACAGCCCATCCGATCGCCCCGGAATTCAACGCCTCGCACAAGGCCTGTTCGTCGACAACGGGCCCACGGGCGATGTTGACCAGCCCCGCGTCGTGACGCATCGCCCCGAGGACCTCTGCATTCACGAGCCCGCGAGTCTTCTCGGTCAGCGGCGCGGACAGCACCACCACGTCGTATTCACCTGCGTAGGACGGTAACTCGTACACCGAACGAATTCTCTCGAACTCCGCATCTCCCGGCCGCTCGGATGTGCCGGCCGCGTCGACACGCATGCCGAGTGCCCCGAGAACGCGACCGATGGCGCGGCCGATCGAACCCGGACCGACGACCAGCACCCTCCGATTGTGGATTCCACTGGTGAGGCGATGTTCCCAGACCCGTTCACGTTGTCGCCGAAGCGCTTCGGGCAGCTTCTTCATCGACGCCAGAACGCCTGCAGCGACGTATTCGGCGATCGCACGGTCGAGAATGCCGCCGGAGTTGGTCAGCACCCACGGACTGTCCCGCAGCACCGGATCCAGCACCCGATCGACCCCGGCGCTCGACACATGAATCCAGCGAAGCTTGTCGGCGTGCGGCCACACATCCTGCAGGTCGACTGCCTCGAACGTGCGAAACAGTAGAACCTCCGCCCACGACACCGCATCGACGAGTTCGGGGATCGTGCAGCTCCGGAAGTGGACTCCGCCGATCGACGGGAAGGCCTTACGGTCCGAATCACTTTCGACCACAAGCACGTTCACCATAGGACTCGTCACCTCCGTACGATGGCAGGGTGCTCACCGTAGAACTCGCGTCTGCCGCCGACGCAGCAACGATACTCGACCTCCGGCACGCCGCCGAGGACTGGTTGGCCGCCCGGCGAATCGCTCAGTGGGCACCGCGCGAGGTACCGCTGTCGACTGTTGCGGCCCAGATCGAGGCAGGGCAGTTCCACATCGCCCGACGCCACCCCGGTGGCCCGATTGTCGGAGCCCTACGACTGATCTGGGCCGATCCTGCCATCTGGCCGGAGCCGGACGACGACGCAGGCTATGTGCACGGATTGGTGATCGACAGAAGCGAAGCCGGTACGGGACTGGGGACGTCGTTGCTCGAGTGGGCGTCGCAGCGGACCCGACAGGAAGGGCGAGGGCTGCTACGGCTGGACTGCGCCGAGACCAACACCGATCTACGCAACTACTACGTTCGGCAGGGTTTCCAGCACGTCGGCCGTCGCGACTTCGACGGTGGCAGTTCGTGGTTCAGCGTGGCGCTGTTCGAGAAGCCGACCGCTCGATAGTGTCGGGTCCATGAGCGAGAATCGGGACCGGATGTTGCGCGGCGAACTCTATCGAGACAGTGATCCCGACCTGGTGGCGTCTCGGGTGTCGTGTGGAAAGCTGCTCGACAGATTCAACGCAACCGAGGCAGACCAGGACGCAGAAAGACGTGAACTGCTCGGCGAGCTACTCGGTTCCATCGGATCAGACTCGTGGATCATGCCGCGCTTCCAATGCGACTACGGCACATACATTTCCATCGGGTCCAACAGCTTTCTGAACTACGACGCCATTCTTTTGGACTGCGCGCCCATCACCATCGGGAACGACGTCTCGATCGGTCCACGTGCGCAACTACTGACTGCGCTGCATCCCATGGAAGACCATGACGCTCGTCGATCTCGTTGGGAGAGCGCCCTTCCCATCACCATCGGAGACAATGTCTGGCTGGGCGGAGGCGTCATCGTCTGTCCCGGAGTCACGATCGGAGAGAACTCGGTGATCGGAGCCGGAAGTGTCGTCACCCGCGACGTACCGCCGCATACGTTCGCTGCAGGCAACCCGTGTCGGGCGATCCGCGCACTACCGTGAGATCACCGAGTTCAGGATTCTGTCGGAGTCACGAACCAGCGTGCCGACTGCCATTCGCGCGCCCCACCACATCCCCAGCCAGCCGATCGCTACGGCCACCGGGATCGACAGATACGTCCACGCTCCCGGAAGGAGCAGTGCGAGAACCAGTGCGGGTACGACCGACACGGCCAGGACCACTATCCCGAGGATGAGGAATACGAATGCATTTCCGGTGAACGACCCTCGGGTGTTCATCGAGAACGACTTCGTAGCTTCGGGCACCGGGTAGGCACCGCGTACGGAGTTCACGGCGGTCAGACCGGCGCTGACT
Organism: Rhodococcus sp. 06-221-2; assembly: GCF_002258365.1. NCBI lineage: Bacteria > Bacillati > Actinomycetota > Actinomycetes > Mycobacteriales > Nocardiaceae > Rhodococcus > Rhodococcus sp. 06-221-2. The sequence continues at coordinate 59,909 of NZ_NOYJ01000038.1, read as the reverse complement.
CCGAGCATCGAGATCGTCACGGCAACAGGGATCTCCCATCGGTCGAGCCCGAGATCACCGAACACTCGAACCACCACGACCGGCACGATCGCGAAGGGGGTCGCGACCAGCAACCAGGCGATCTGCCGACCACGGATGTCGTCGGGGAGAGCCTGCGGAATCATCACCAGGTGCCACATCGAACCACCGTCGAGACCGTACGAATTCGATCCCGCACCCATCGCCATGAAGATCGCGATCCACGCACCCCAGGCTGCGCTGAACGGAATCGAGTCGGTCACCAGCGGGCCGATGCCGGCCAGCACCGCGAAAATCAGCACCGACAGCAGCTGACTCCGACGACGCATGTCACCGCGCCACAGAGACAGCTCTCGCGTCACTACCGCGCCGACGCGCGTTGCCCGCCACCCTGTTGCACCGTCGCGGCCCTTCTCTGCGGTCTGCTTACGGGTCGATCCCGACGACGTCGAGACTCGCCCCTCGAAGTGGCGTAGAACCAGTCGCTGCCAGGCCCACACCAGTGTGACGTCCAGCAGCAGCAATCCCACCACCGCGCCGATCGCCAACAGCCAATTGCCCTCCAGCACAGCATCGACGCCGGTGATACCCCAGCCGAAGGGAATCGAATGGGCCAGTGTGAGCGGCCACGTCACCTCACCCGACAGCACACGATCGAGATTCTGCGTGATGGGGAACTGCAGGAAGTACAGGCCTCCGAAGACAGCGCCGAACGCCAGCAACGCGAACTCGCGGCTGCGGCGACTCTTGAGTAGTTGCGACATGGCCAGTGTCACCACCCGTGACAGCGTCACGAAGAACACCACCGTCGCGGGCCAGGCCACCAGCGCCAGAGGCACTGCGGCAACCGACCGCGACAGAGCGTAGATCGGAATGGATGCCGTCGCGACGATTGTCAGCGGAACCACCATGCCGATCACCGACGTGGTCAGCAGCGCACGGGCCAGTCGCGCAGGATCGACGGACAGCAATTGGAAGTGGCGGGGCTGGATGTTGTCGTCGGAGATACCCGACAGCACCGGGAAGAGCACCCAACTCAGGCCCGTCAGGGTCAGTCCGAGGCTTGCGGTGCCGCCCACCAATACCTGCGACGCGTCGGTTCGGGCCGCCATCACGCATGCGAGAACCGCGAGGGCCAGCCCCAGCAACCCGAACACGGTCTTGACCACTGCTTGTCCGCCCTTGAACTGCCTGCGGTAGAGCGTGATTCGCATCTGCAGGACGGTGCGACCGACCGACTTCACGAGCGCATCCAGGACAAGCCGTCCGGGTTCTGGTCTCGGGAGCCGACGAGGCGCACGAAGGCGTCGTCGAGGGTGCCACCGGCGCGGACGTCGTCGACCGTTCCCGCCGCCACGACTCGACCACCGGTGATGACACCGACGTGGGAGCACAGCCGTTCGACGAGGGCCATGACGTGACTGGACAGGATCACCGAGCCACCGGAGCGAACGAACTGAATCAGGATGTTGCGGATCGTCGTCGACGAGATGGGATCGACGGCTTCGAAGGGCTCGTCCAACACCAAGAGGCGAGGCCCGTGCAACAGCGCCGACGCCAGTCCGATCTTCTTGGTCATTCCGGCGGAATAGTCGGCGATGACGGTTCCGCCGGCATCGGCGAGACCCAACGCGTTCAGCAGCTCGTCGCGACGCTGCGCGATGACGTCCTCCGGCATCGCGCGCAGTCGACCGATATAGGTCAGTAGCTCGTGGCCGGTGAACTGGGAAGGCAATGTCAGTCCGTCGGGCAGCACGCCGAGCAGCTCCTTCGCCGCGATCGGATCGGCCCAGACGTCACGCCCGAAAACGAGGCTTCGGCCGTACTGCGGTCTGAGCAGCCCGACCGCCATGGACAGACATGTCGTCTTACCAGCACCGTTGGGGCCGACCAACCCGAACATCGACCCGGGCGGAACCATCAACGAGAGGTCGTCGACCGCAATCTTGGGGCCGAAGGCCATGCACATGTGCTCGAGTAGCAAAGCGGGAGGATTCGTTTGCATGGGTAACAGACTAGCCGGTATGGGCGGTTTCGTCATGCGCTACGAACCGACTGCATCGGTACCATCTGGGCATGAATCGCACCGCAGTGGTCACCGGAGCTTCGTCGGGCATCGGAAGGGCCGTCGCGTCGGCGCTGGTTGCCCGCGGCTACCGAGTTATCGGCACTTCTCGGAATCCGGATTCGATAACCTCCGATCAACGGGCAGCAGGCGTCGAGTATCGAGCTCTGGACCTGACCGACACCACGTCGATCGGCGCATTCGTTGCCGAGCTGGGCGCCGTCGACGTTCTGGTCAACAACGCGGGCGAGAGCCAGTCCGGGCCCTTCGAGGAACTGCCGACCGACGCCATCGAGCGATTGTTCCAATTGAACGTGTTCGGCGCAGTGACGCTGTCGCAGAACGTGATTCCCGGCATGCGTGAGCGCGGGTACGGCCGCATCGTCATGGTCGGGTCGATGCTTGCGAGCTTTCCGCTCGCCTACCGCTCCTCGTACGCGTCGACGAAAGCAGCCATCAAGGGATTCTCCGACGCCGCGCGGCTGGAACTCTCTCCGTTCGGCGTGTGGATGACCACCGTGGAGCCGGGATCGATCAACACCGGAATCAGCGAACGCCGCACCAAGTACATCGCAGCGGATTCGGTCCACCGAGATGACTTCCACACAGCGATCTCGTCATTGGATCGTAAGGAGGGAACCGGAATCTCCGCCGAGGACGTCGCCGAAGTGGTGCTGAAGGCCATCGAGGCCGACAAGCCGAAACCCTTGTACGCCAGGGGAAGCAACGCACCGGTCGTGTTTCTGGCGCGACGGTTGCTGCCGGCGACATTCATGGAGAAGACGATTGCGAAGATGTTCGGGCTGAAGAGATAGTTTGAACCCCTGACCTGGTGGAATACAGCCGGGTGATAGAAACTCTGGGCCTGGTCCTGGCGGCGACGGGTCTGATCGTCGCCGCGCAGGTGATCTCGAAGAAGACGGCGCTGCCCGCGGCCGCGTTGTTGACCTTGGCCGGCCTGGCCGTCTCGGCGTCGGCGTTGCCCGACATCGTTCTCGACCCCGAAGTCGTGCTGACTCTGGTGATTCCGCCGCTGCTCTACAGCGCCGCGCTGAACTCCTCGTTGATCGCGATCCGCCGCAACGTCTGGACGATCCTGAGTCTGTCGGTCGCCCTCGTGGTGGCGACCGCTGCCCTCGTGGGCGTCGGGATGTGGTTGCTCGTTCCGGGCATCACCCTGGCCGCCGGTATGGCGCTCGGTGCCGCGGTTGCGCCGCCGGACCCGGTCGCCGCCCTTGCGGTTGGCCGTCGCGCCGGTATCCCACCGAAACTCGTCACCCTCATCGAAGGTGAGGGACTGCTGAACGACGCGACGGCGCTGACGATGCTGACCGTCGCGATCGCCGCAATATCCAGTCAGGACATGACCTTCGTCCACGCGGGTGGGTTGTTCGTGTTGGCGGCGGCCGGCGGCATCGTCGTCGGATTGGTCGTCGCCCTGCTGATTCGCCTCGTACAGCGCTACGTTCACGATTCGCTGCTGCTCAACATCGTGTCGCTGGCGACGCCGTTCGTGGCGTACCTGGCGGCAGAGGAAGTTCACGCCTCGGGTGTTCTCGCCGTGGTCGTCGCGGCTCTTGTGATCGGGCACCACACCCGCCACGCCATCTCCGGGGCCAGCCGACTGCAGACCAGCGCCGTGTGGCGACTGATAGATCTGCTGCTCGAGGGCTTCGTATTTCTGCTCATCGGTGAGCAGTTGCCCACCGTGGTCGGCGGCCTCTCGGCCTACTCGGGAACGACCATCGCCCTCGCGGTCACGGTCACTCTGGCCGGCGTGCTCCTACTGCGTCCGCTGTGGTTGCTCACGACCGGGCTGTCCCCACGCGAGGCGGTGGTGATGAGCTGGGCCGGCACCCGCGGCGTCATCACCGTCGCCGCGGTGTTCACGCTCCCTCTGACGATCGACTCGGGCGAGCCGTTCGAGAGCCGAGACCTGTTGCTGTTCTGCGCATTTCTCGTCGTGCTGGTGACGGTCCTTGGACAGGGCCTCACGTTCGCTCCACTGGTGCGCAAGCTGAACGTCGTCGCGGACCCCGCCGCTGAGGCGCGTCTGCGAAACGAAGCACGTGAGGGATCGGCCAAAGCTGCACTGTCACAGCTCGATCGCATCGCCGACGAAGAGAACCTCGACGACGAGGGCCGGGAGATCCTGCGGAGCGAGCTCGAGCATCGCATCGACCGGTACCACCGTCGACTCGATCATCTCGACGAGACGGACGTCGGCGACGCGGTCATCTCACCGGAACAGATTGCTGCGATGAGTACGCGCCGCCGAATCCTCGATGTGGAGCGAGAAGAGTTGCTCTGCTGGCGCGATGCCGGCCGGCTACCGGACAACAGCATGCGCAGCCTCGAACACGAACTCGACCACGAGGAGCATTCGTTCCGCCCACACCGAGAGACCGATTAACCGGCGATCGCGGCGTGCATCTCCCAGACGATCACTTCGGCACCGCTGGCAGTGCTCAGTTTCTGACCGCCGCCTCCGCTGACGCGCACGGCGTCGCCCTGCGCGAGGGGTCCGACTCCCTCGAGCATCGCCTCACCCTCGGCCACGAAGATGTGTACGAACGGTGCATCGGGAATCTCCACCGGAGCCTGCCCGGGCTGTAGGCGCGCCACGTGCATGGCGGCGTACTTGTTCTGGATGCGAATGGCGGCGTGATCGGCATGGTCGGGCATGCCGGATGCGACGGGAACCAGACCGCCGCTGAGCAATTCGTTGTCGATCTCGAGCTGTTCGTAGCCCGGGGTGATGCCCTGCTCGTCGGGCACGACCCACATCTGGACGAAGCGAACAGGATCGCCGTGCTTGCCCGAGTACGAGCCGGCAGTATCGCCGAGTCGCCACGAATCGTTCTTCTCCGAGTGCAGAATTCCGGTGCCCGCACTCATGCGTTGCGCGAGGCCGGGGTAGATGACTCCGGAGTGGCCCATCGAATCCTGGTGCACCAGCGATCCCTGCAGAACCCAGGTGATGATCTCCATGTCGCGGTGCGGGTGGGTATCGAATCCCATTCCCGGGGTGACGATGTCGTCGTTGTTGACCATGAGGACGCCGTGGTGGGTGTTACCGCGATCGAAGTGGTTGCCGAACGAGAAGGAGTGCTTGGAGTCCAGCCAGCCGATCTTGGTCTTGAATCGGTCGTCGGCGCGGCGGAGGTCGAGTGTGGTTGCTGCAGAGGTCATGTCATTGCCTCGAATCTCGAAAGTAGGTGGGTTCTCAGAGAACGTGCGAGCCGTACATCTCACCGAGCGGATCGGCGATCAGTTCGAGCCGCGCACCGTCGGGGTCGCGGAAGTAGAGCGAGACCTCGCTGTGCTCGATCAATTCGATTCCCGCGTCGATCAGCTTGGTGCGCAGGTGCTCCCAGCGGGTGGGCTCGACACTGATGGCCACGTGGTGCAGGCCGCCCAGCACCTCCGCGTACGGGCCGACGTCGAGTCCGGGGAAGTCGAAGAAGGCCAGCAGGTTGCTGTTGCCGATGTCGAAGAAGAAGTGCGACGAACCCGGGTAGTCACGGTTCTCGATGAGCTCGGTCAGAGGGAACTCGAGCAGGTCTTGATAGAACCGCACGGTCGCCTCGACATCGCTGCTGACCAGTGCCGTGTGATGGAGTCCGCGGGCAGACGACGCCGGACGCTCGCCTGCAGGCTTCATGTACTGCTGACGGATGCGGTCCCGCTGCTCGGCGTGCTCCTGCGCGCGGCGCGTCTCGTCTGCAGTCAGTTCGTTGGTTTCGGTCATCGCTTCGGCCTCCGGTCAGGTAGTTGCTTCGTCAACTACCGAGAACAGTACACCGGTTAGTTGCGTTGTCAACTAGCATGGGGGCATGGACTCACCACGGTGGCTCGGTGCCGACGAACAGCAGGCCTGGCGCGCATACCTCGATGCGACGCGGCTGCTGCTTCGCGACCTCGACAATCAACTCACACGCGACTCCGGGATCTCCTTCACCGACTTCGAGCTGTTGGTCGTGCTGTCCGAAGCGCCCGACCGTCGCCGACGAATGAGCGAACTGGCCGACGCCGTCACCACGACTCGTAGCGGCGTGACCAGAGCCATCAGCCGACTCGTCGACAACGGCTGGGTCACACGCGTCAAATGCGACGACGACAAGCGCGGAATGTCCGCCGAACTCACCGAAGCGGGCATGAACACGCTCGCCGCCGCCAGCCCGGGACACGTCGAAGCAGTACGAGAGAAAATGTTCGACCTGGTGGACCCGACCGATCTCGCGGCTTTGACGCGAACTTTCACGGCAATGCGGAATCACGCGTCGTGATCAGTATCCGGCGGTAGCTTCGGTGTTCGACGCACCGGAGAGCACCGCTTCCGACCCCGACACGCCCAGCCGGGTCGCACCGGCCGCAATCATCGCCACTGCGTCGTCGTAGCTACGGATTCCTCCCGACGCCTTGACCCCCAACTTGCCCTGCACGGTGTCGGACATCAGGGCTACCGCATGCGCCGATGCTCCACCGGTGGGATGAAAGCCCGTCGACGTTTTGACGAAATCTGCGTCGGCGGCGACAGCGGCTCGGCACGCCCTGACGATCTGGTCATCTGTAAGCGCGGCCGACTCGATGATCACCTTGAGAACTGCAGGCCGCTCGACCGCAGCGCGCACGGCGGCGATATCGGCTTCGATCGCATCGAAGCGGCCCTCCTTGGCTGCGCCGATGTCGATGACCATGTCGATCTCGTCGGCCCCTTGGCTCACTGCGAGCCGGGCCTCCGCGGCCTTCACCACCGTTGCATGTTTTCCGCTCGGAAAGCCGCACACCACGGCTACTTTCACATTGGAGCCCGCAGGCAACTCGATCGGAAGCATCGACGGGGATACGCACACTGAATACGTTCCCAATCTCGCAGCGTCGGCGACGGTGGCCGCAACGTCTGCAGCGGTCGCTTCCGGCTTGAGCAGAGTGTGGTCGATGTAGCGGGCAAGTTGTGCGGGTGAAATCGGAGACGGCATAGGAACTTCCTTGTCGAGTAACGAGAATGGTGTGGACGGAACTAGCGACTGCCGCGCCTGTCCAGGACGTGGTTGAGGATGAGGGCGGCCACAAGGATGAGGCCCGTGACGAGCATCTGAAAGAACGAGCTCAATCCCATGAGGTTGAACAGGTTTCGCAACACCGAGAGCAGCAGTACGGCTACGAAGGTTCCGAAGATGCTGCCCTTGCCGCCGAACAGACTGGTCCCGCCCAACACCACCGCTGCGATGGCGTCCAATTCGAGTCCCTGGTTGGCGGTCGGTTGCCCGATGGTCAGTCGGGCGGTCAGCAGAATGCCGGCGAAGGCGGCGAGCGAACCCGAGATCACGTACACGCTGACCAAGATCTTCTTGACCGGAAGTCCGGACAACCGCGCCGCGTCCTTGTTGCTTCCGACGGCGTAGATGTACTCGCCGTATGTTGTCTTGTTCAATACGATGCCGGCGACAATGGCCACCACGATGAAGATGATTCCGACCGTGGGGATGGGCCCGACCGAGCCGGCCCCCAGAAAGCGAAGTCCCATAGGGATTTCCGATGTTGTCGGAGTTCCGTTGGTGGTCAGGTACGTCAGTCCACGCACCGATTGGAGGGCAGCGAGAGTCACCATGAACGCCGGCAGCATCAGATAGGCGCTCAAACTTCCCACGATACCGCCGGAGACCGCTCCCGCCAGCACAGCGAGCAGCAACGCGACGGGCCAGGCGATTCCCATCCCGATGAAGATGGCCACCAGCATTCCTGCCAGTGCCGCAACACTTCCCACCGACAGATCGATGCCTGCCGTCAGAATCACCAAGGTCATTCCGATGGCCACGATTCCGGTCAACGACGACTGCTGCAGCAGATTGGCCAGATTCTGCGACGTCAAGAACTGTGGTGCCACGAGTGAGGCAACGACGAACAGCGCCGCGAAGATGAACAGAAGATTGAACTTGACGATGATGTTCTGCCGGTGCTGCTTCTGCGTCGACAGTGTTTCGGCGACGGCGACAGATGTATCAGACATTGCTTTCGATGCTTCCTGTGACGACCATTCGTGCGATATCGGCCGATGGGGTTGTGTGGGGGTCGTACTGGGCTACGTTTTTGCCTTCGTGCAGAACCCAGACTGTGTTGCAGTTTTCGGTCAGCTCCGACAGTTCACTGCTCGCCATCAGTACTCCGACTCCGGAATCGGCAAGTGCTCGAACCTGCTCGAACAGATCCGCTTTCGCACCGATGTCGAGACCCCGAGTCGGCTCGTCGAGCAGCAGTAGCGAGATACCCCGAGCCATCCATTTGGCCAGTACCACCTTCTGTTGGTTTCCGCCCGAAAGCTGCCCCACTGCTTGAGTTTCGGACGCGAACTTCACGCCCAATTTCTGCAGGGGTTCGCGGGCCACTGAAGCGGCGCGTCCGGAAGGATTGATGCCGAACAGTTTCAAGGCTGCCAATCCGGCATTGCGAACCACCGACATTTCAAGCAACAGACCCTGCTTCTTACGGTCCTCGGGAACGAGTCCGATGCCCAACCGAACTGCTCGCTGCGGATTCATCGACGTGAACTGCGTCCCGTGCAACGTCATGTCCAGTTCTGCTGAATTGTCGCCGAACACGGCGGACAGCAGCGTGGAGCGGCCCGCGCCGCCCAATCCTGCGAGACCCACGATTTCCCCTGGGCGAACAGAGATTCCTCGAATGTCGAGAACGCCGGGGATGGTGGCCTGGTCGATGCTCAAAAGCTGCCCGGAACCGGTGAACGGACCGCGAGTGGTGCCTGCAGAATCCACTGCCCGTCCGATCATCGCGTCGACCATCCGGGCCTTGGATGTACTGGCGACATCGAACACTTCTACCGTCGAACCGTCGCGCATGACCGTCGCCCGGTGTCCGATCTCCTTGATCTCGTCCAGTCGGTGCGAGATGTAGACGACCGATTTCCCTTCTGCCACCAGTTCGCGAATCACGTCGAACACCGCAGACAGATCATGATCCGTCAGTGTCGCCGACGGCTCGTCCATCACGATGATCCGCGCGGAGGTGGTCAGCGCGCGCGCAATGGCGGTGAGTTGCTGGTCCGACACCGACAGCGCACCCACGGTCGCGGTGGGCGCGAACTTTCCTCCGACCCGCGCAATGGCGTCGGCGGCGGCAGCATTGCGGGCCTTGTTGTCGACGAAAATTCCCCGTGTCGGGGCATGTCCGAGGAACAGATTCTGCGCCACCGTCAGGTCGGGAACCAGATCGAGTTCCTGGTAGATCGTGCTGATTCCGGCCTTGACCCCGTCCAGGGGGCTGGAGAAGTTCATCGGCTCACCGTCGACGGTGATGGTGCCGCCGTCGGGACGGTAGGAGCCGGACAAGATCTTCATCATCGTGCTCTTGCCTGCACCGTTCTCCCCGAGCAGGCAGTGAACCTCGCCCTTGGCCACCTCGAGCGTGGCCTTGTTGCAGGCCAACGTTCCCGGGAACTCTTTGACGATGTTCTCCATACGCAGTGCTGCGTTCATAGCTTTCTCTCCAGAACTGTGCGTGCGGTCTCTTCGTCCGTGATCAGGACCGAACACAGACCGTTTCTCAATGCGCCCGCAACGACATCGACCTTGCGCAGCCCGGCTGCGACGGCCACCGAGCAACGGGCAGCTCGCAGGTCGTCGAGTGAGAGGCCCATCGTGCGAGATTCCAGGTCGGTATCGGCGAGTGTGCCGTCGGGAGTGATGTAGTGCGCCAGAACGTCACCGCAGGCACCTGCCGATTGCAGACGTTGCAGCTCGTCCGAGCTGATCGCTCCGCTCTGCACCAGAACAGAATTGGCATCGAGCGCACCCAGCGAGAACAGCAGGACATCAGCTGCACGCCCTTTGTCGAGTACCTCACGCATGAACGGCTCACTGTCCAGTGCACGCTTGGTGGACACCTGCTCCACGATCGCCGGTACCGGCAACAGGACCGCATGCCCGTGGGCACTGTGCGCGATGCTCGTCGCCACGTTGGCAGCGGTCGTCGGCTTGATCGAGCGACTGATGCTGCCGTTGATCTGAATGACTTCCACGCCGTCACTCCAGCCCGAGGGAAGCGCAGCGGCAATGTCCTGCATCGTGTTTCCCCACGACACACCGAGAGTACGAACCTGAGGTCCCCTGCCCTGCAGGTAATCGGCAGCAGCCTTCGCCACCTGTGCTCGCTGATCCGAGAGATCTGCGTGAGTCCGCACCACGATGCACTCGGTCAGGTCGAACCGCCTTGACAATTCCAACTCGAGGGTCGACTGCCGCGCCTGGGGATGAACGATCTGAATGCGGACGATTCCACACCTGCGAGCCTCGTCGAGCAATCGACCGATCTTCCATCGGGTCAGATGCAGCTGTCGACCGATGTCGTCCTGAGTTCGGTTCTGTTCGTAGTAGAGCTGTGCCACTTCGAGCAACAGCGCGTCATGTTCCTTGTCCGGTGTCGTCATCGCTTCTCCAATGCGATCACCGATCGATGCATGACGGGCTTGAGAACCGAGGTCAGCTCGACATAGCTCGCGTACGTCTGTTCGTAATGCTCGTGTAAAGCAGCGTCGGGCACCAACGTCGTTGTGCGAGGGCTGAACAGAGCCGCGCCCTCGTCCAGAGATCCGACGAGGCCGGCGGCTCGGGCGGCGATGACCGCACAGGCACGCAGCGTCAGATTGTCGCTCAGAACCATCTCGGTCTCGATTCCCAGTACGTCCGTCGTGATCTGCTGCCACAACCGATTCCTGTGCATTCCACCCGAGAACACCAGCCGATCGCACGAAATGCTCCCGCGTGCAAACGAATCGAGTACCGACTTGGTTCCACATGCAACCGCCTCAACGGCCGCTCGGTACAACTCTTCCCGGGTGGTCCCGAGCGTCAGACCGACGACTGCCCCGCGCAGCCGGGCGTCCCGATGCGGTGTTCGGTTACCCATGAAGAAGTCGAGCGCCAGCAACCCGTGGCTTCTCGGATCTACGGCAGCAGCGCCATCGATGAGAGAACCGATCTGCTCCCTCGGCACACCCATGATTCCCTCACCGACCCACTTGAGAATGGATCCACTCGTGATCTGGCCACCTTCCACCAGCCACTTGTCCTGACGGAGGGCGTGGGGGTACGGGCCCCACACTTCACCGGTGTCACACGGATCGTCGATCTCGGTGATGATCGCCGTGGAGGTACCCGAGACCAACGACACCAGGCCCTCGGGCTTGCCGCCACATGCCAGCAGCGAGACGTGTGCGTCGATGCCACCCACCCCGACGACGGCGTCAGGTGAGATTCCCAATTCTTCTGCAGCACAGGCACGAACCACTCCGGCACTCGATCCGACCGGAAGGATCGTATCGGGCAGCTTTCCAGTCAGCTCCCCGACTCCGAGTGCGTCGTACAGCTCCTGCGGGAGCCTGCCGGCGACCGAGTCGTAGTTGTACTTGCAGACGGCGTTCATCTGCGACCCGACCCACCGGCCGGTCAACTTGAAGGTGATGAAGTCGATGGCCTCGACGATCCGAGCTGCTCGGTGAAAAGTATCCGGTTCGCACTGCTGCAGCCACATGGCCTTGGGAAGCAACCACTCGGTCGCATCGGACCCACCCGACCACTTCAGAATGGGATGGTCAGCTACGAACGTGGCAGTCAGATCCGATTGTGCAGAGGCTCTGGAGTCCATCCACAGGATCGCCGGGCGCAGTGCATTCCCGGCCTCGTCGACAACGGCGACAGTCGACGCTGTCGTCGACGATGCCACCGCCAGCACAGGGCCTGCAGCAACGCATTCGGGCTGCGCCAGCAACTCACGCGTAGCGCCGACACAGGCACCCCACCAGTCCGAGGGATTCTGCTCGGCCCAACCGGGCCGAGGAAAGACCGTCGGGTAGGGCCGATGAACGGAGCCGAGAGCGACTCCATCATCGGTGAATGCTCCTACCCGAGCGCCCTCGGTGCCGAGATCGAGGCTCAGCAATATTCCCATGATATGTATCAGCTTTCGTTGGGCATGAAGATGACCTTGGAGCTGAAGACAGACCGGTCACCGAGCGCTTTCATCATGTCGGGCAGCTCCGAAAGCGGCAGTTGATGGGTGATCATGAACTCCCACTTCAGCGAACCGTCGGCCAATTTCTGTGCAGCGGTGTGCCATTCGGATCCGGGGAACGGAGCGGAGAACGAGTTCCACGAACCGTGCAAGCTGGTTTCCTGCCGAAGGAAGTTGTTGAACGTCTCCTTCTCCAGCGTCACCGGTGCATGCGGGATGCCGATGAACGTTGCATGCCCTTGCGGTCCGGTGAGTGCGGCTGCCAGGTCGACTGTCGAAGCGACACCGGCGGATTCGAGAACGATGTCGAATCCACGACCACCGAGTGCGCGAGCCTCGTCGGCGGACTGCACTGCATGGGTAGCACCGGCTTCGAGTGCCATCGCCGCCTTCTCGGGACTCAGATCCAGTGCCACAACCTGGCTGGCACCAGCCATTCTCGCCCACTGAATACCGAAGAGGCCGATTGGGCCGGCACCGATGACCAGGACGCGATGTCCGGTCCGCAGGTTGGTCTTCCACAGTGCGTGCAGTGCGATGGCGGCGGGATCGAGCATCGCTGCCGCCCGCGGATCGATCCCGTCGGGCATCTTCATCAGATTGCCGACAGGAGATGTCACATACTGCGCATACGCTCCGTCGCAACGACTCCCGAAGTAGTCGTAGTCCTCGCACAAGCCGAACTCACCTTTGAGGCAGTACTCGCATTTGTAGCACGGGATGAGAGGCGGGACAGAGACGAGGTCGCCCACCTCGAAGCCGGTCACCCCATCACCGAGAACTGCGATGTGAGCGGAGAACTCGTGCCCACAGATGATCGGCATCTTGTAGCCACCGTTGCGCAACATTCGGGGAATGTCGGACCCGCACACTCCGCACGCCGCGACCTCGAGCAAGACCTCTCCGCCCTTGGGCTCGGGTACAGCGACCTGCTCGACTCGAATATCACCTGGCGCATACATCACGGCAGCAGTCATCTGCTGGGGAACCATTATCGAACTCGACTTTCTCGAAATTTGTTGAACTACAGAAGCGGATCTGAATCGAGCAGAGACGCTACTGAGCTGAGGACTCTGCGAAAGTGGTATCTCCGACGAGGGTTTCGGCGTTGGACTTGTCGACCAATGCAGTGCCCGCATCGACGAAGGACTCGACGCTGTCGCCGTTCGCGACGGCGATGGCCGTCTGTACTGCCTTCTGGCCCTCGCTGCCCGGATCGTTCGACGCCGTGGCCACGTACTGGTCTCCGTCGGCAATGGCCTTGACTGCCTCCATCAAACCGTCGACACCGAACACCTTGACGTCGGTGCGGTTGTTCTCCTGCAGAACCTGCAGTGCACCGAGAGCCATGTCATCGTTGTGCGCATATACGGCCTTGACATCCGGGTTCGCCTGCAGCAGATCCTGCATGGCGGTCACCGCCTCGGACCTGATGTAGTTCGCGTACGGACCTTCGACGATGGTGATGTTCGATGCGGCATCCGCGGCGGCGTGGAAGCCGTCGCTTCGGTCCTTCGCGACGGTTCCACCTGCGTCACCCTGGATTTCGATGACCTTGCCGCCGTCTGGGCCAAGAGTCGCAACCATGGCCTCACCGACGAGCTGACCCATTGCCTTGTTGTCACGTCCGACGAAGGACTCGGCTCCCGAGTCGATCGGACGGTCGACGGTCACGACCTTCACACCTGCTGCCTCGGCCGCAGCAAGTGCGGGGGCAATGCCTTTGGGGTCGACCGGATTGATGATGAGAACGTTGATGCCGCGAGTGATCAGGTCCTGAACGTCGTTGTTCTGCTTCGTCACATCACCGTTGGCGTCCACGTTGAGTAGTTCGTTGCCCTGCGCCTGCGCCTCGGCCGTCGCTGCATCGGTCAGCGAGACGTAGAAGGGGCTCTGCTGGGTGGCCTGACTGAACCCGATCTTGGCCTTGGCACCTTCGGGTAGAGAATTGGTTGCTGTCGAGCTGCCGTCGCCGGGGGTCGAGCATCCTGCGATGACGACGGTCGCGAGGGCAACCAGCCCGGCCGACTTCATTGTCGTGGCGAGTTTCATGGGGTCCTTCCGAAAAAGTGTGGGCCGATGTGGGGCGGGCTCAAACGTAGGCAGTGACTCGGGTCACGGTCAACACTTGAGCGTAATTATGCTCATATGAGCATTTGTCGAGATCGGAGACCCACCGGAATGCGGGATCCGACGTGCGCGTTGAGCACGTCATGACATCGAAGCCGCAGGTCACGCACTTACCCGGTGCGCAACGCCATCACTGGTGGAACGAATGGCTCGATTCCAAGCAGTCGTTTCCCGCCACCGGCAATTACGACCTGGCGGCCAATGCGCACGGGCTACTGATGGTGCACAACGAGGACACGGTGTTTCCCGGCGAAGGGTTCGACTCCCATCAGCACGAGAACATGGAGATCGTCACGTGGGTGTTGGAAGGGACGCTGAAACATACTGACTCCGAGGGTAATTCGGGGCTGATCTACCCCGGCCTCGTTCAACGCATGAGTGCCGGAACCGGAATTCGGCACACCGAGACCAATGCATCGAGCCGGTCCAGCCGAGAAAAGCTGCGCGTGGTGCAGATGTGGATCCCACCCGACACCGATGGAACCGATCCCTCCTACGAAGAGCTGGACGTGCAGGACCAGCTGGCGAGCGGCGAGCTGGTTCCGGTGGCGTCCGGCATGCCGGGTCGGGGCGGCGTTTGGATCGGCAACCGCTACGCGACGCTGCATGCCGCCCGACTCGCACCGGGGGAGTCCGTCACCGTCCCTGACGCGCCGTACGGTCACGTCTTCGTCGCCGACGGTTCCGCAGTGTTCGAGACCGTCGGAGACGTTGCCCAGGGTGACGCGGTACGACTCACCGCCACCGGAGGTCACCGTGTGACAGCATCGACGGCGAGCGAGATCTTGATCTGGGAAATGCACGCCGGCTTCGCCTGACCCAGTTCTTCTGACACAGGGAGATTCACCATGCCAACCGTTGTCACCGACGATGCCGTCTCCCTGAACTATCTCGACGAAGGCACCGGCCCGGCCGTGGTTCTCGTCGCCGGCTTCTGCGCACCGGCGACCACCTGGATGTTGCAGCAGAAAGCGTTGGTGCGAGCCGGATACCGTGTTCTGGCCCTCGATCGACGGGGTCACGGCGCCTCCGATGCACCGACACACGGAGCGTCGATGGAGCGGCACGGACGCGATATCGCGAATTTCCTCTCGGAGGTGGGCGTCGACGAAGCCGTCTTGATCGGAGGTTCCATGGGGGCCAACACCATCTGGTCGTACGTCTCGCAGTTCGGCACCGACCGCGTTCGAGCCATCGTGTCGGTGGATCAGACACCGAAGATGGCGAACAGCGACGATTGGTCGAACGGCTTCTACGGTCTGACCGACAGCAATCGAACGTCGTTCTTCGACAGCGGAATACCCGACACGGGCCACGGCCGACCGCAGTGGAAGTCGGTGCCTGCACTACTGAAACTCGCGTTTGCATTGCGCGCGATGCCGAAGATGGCATCACCCGACACGGCCCCGATGAAGGCGCTACTGGCCGATCATGCGGCGCAGGACTGGCGCGCAACCATGTCCGGTACCGATAGGCCGTACCTCATGATCGCCGGACGCGACAGCCAGTTCTGGCCTGCTGCACATGCTTCCGAGTCCGCGAAGCTCAATTCTGGTGGTCGATCTGTGGTCTTGGAGAACTGCGGTCACGCTGCCAACATGGACCGGCCGAACGAGTTCAATGCGGCGATGCTGGAATTCCTCGACTCGATCGACTGAGGTTACGACTGCTCGCGCCCGTCCAGAGCCTCAGCACACGTAACAAGGCTGCGGTGCAACACTTCTCGCTCACTCTTGGACAGCGACGCAATCATGGCATTTTCCACCGCGGCGACAGCGGCCGACGCTTGCCGCAGGCGCTCCCTGCCCAGGGTCGTCACGTACAGACGCTGGTCTCGACCTACCCCCTCGATCTCCACCAAACCGCCGCGTGTGAGCCCGGCCAGCAGTTGATGGGTTGCCTGCCTGCTGACGAATACCGCGCGCGCGAGTTCGGCGTTGGACAGTCCCGGTTTCTGCGCGAGGAGTTCGAGGCTCGAGTACTGCGAGACGGTGATATCGAGATCGCGTAGGCACTCGTCCATCGCCGAACGCAGGGCGGACGTGGCCCGCTTGAGGGCGTACCCGATCGAGGTGTCGACATCCACTTGACTCATGTCAACATCTTGACATACGTTCAGCTCGTCAAGAACTTGACGAACTACCGAAAGGACACGACATGACCGTTGCAACCGTTTCCGGACCGAGCTTCCTCTCCCTCCAGGTACGTGACCTCGCCGTCAGTGCAGACTTCTACGAATCGCAGCTGGGCCTCGTCCGCGCACCCCAGGCACCACCCGGCGCAGTGGTGTTCACCACCTCACCGATACCGTTCGCCGTCCGAAACCCCGCTCCCGAAACGGATCTCGACAGTGGTCAGCCGGGACTCGGAGTTGCCCTCTGGCTGGTGTGCGACGACGCCGAAGCGCTCCACGAAAATCTCGTCGCCGCCGGCGTGACGATCGTGACCGCCCCCTTCGACGGCCCCTTCGGAAAGACCTTCGTCCTACGTGACCCCGACGGATACGCCGTCACCGTGCACAGCAGTTAGCCCCGAAGTCATCGACAAATGTGGGACCCTGAGCGCGGATGCCACCTCCGACGCGTAGGGAACACGACCATCATCGAGCGCCTGAAGAACCGCCTCATCGAGTCGGCGAACGCACCTCGAAAAGCCTCGAAACCGCCCGGGCCGATCCTGCTGGTGTTCACCACGATCGCCGCCGTCACGTGGGTATGCGTGTCCAGGAACTGGTGGCCCTCGCCCTACGGACAGTTCGCCTGGTTCGATCCGCTCCTCGCCGGCGCGTCATCGATCCTGGTGTTGCTGATCGTCGGGCTCATCTGGGCAATTCGCACCCTCCACGTCGTCGGCCAGGATCGAAGATGGTCGTGGTGGATAGCGCCGGCTCCGGTGGTGGTGGGCTTGGCAGCGGCTGTTCTGGTACTGCTGCCACCGGACAATATGCTGGACCATCGCGACGAATTCGAGGCCGTTGCGCGAGAATTGAGTGCACAGCCCTCGAGTAGCCGCGAACACATCGAGATCGGCCCGTTCGACATCAGCTCGGCACGCGCCACATCTGGCGGCGAGGTCTACTTCACCGAAGACGGCGGCTTCTCCCTCATGAGCTCCTCCGGCTGGGTCTACGCGCCAGGTGGGCCGCCCGTGGGTTTCGACGATTTCACCGCCACCCACCTGGACGGTCCGTGGTACGAATTCACAGCCATCTGGCGGGACTGATTTCTGTCTCCGAGCGACGGGTCCTCGAGCTGGCTCGTCGGTGACGAAAGCTGTTCAGGGGAGTCGCTTTTCCAGCCATACCTCGGCGTAGGGCTCGGCGTTGAACGCCGGTACCTCCCGATAGCCGAGCTTGGAGTACAGGCCCCGGGCCTCGACGAGGTCCGCTCGCGTATCCAATCGCATTGTCTTGCGGCGCGATTGCCGGACCGATCCTTCGACGAACTCGACGACCGACGCCCCGACGCCGTTTCCGCGGGCACGCGCGTCGACGAAGACCCGAGTCAGTTCTGCGATGTCGTCGGAGACGAAACGAGCACCACCACAACCGACCAGCGTCGAGCCCAGGTATGCGACCACGAACAGACCCGAATCACCCACGAGATCGTCACTCGGCTCGTCGACCATGACTCGTCGTACTTCCTCGTCCGACGCCTCGCGGCCGTAGAAGCGTCCGACGATATCGACGTTGTAGCGAAACAGGATGTCGAGCGCCGGCTCCGAGGAGGGATGAACGACGGCGAACGTCGCCGATACAGGCACTACTTCGCGGCGGCCCGTTTGGCGAGCACCTTCGAGATCCCGAGCTGCGCAACAACGATGATGCAGCCGACGATCGCACCGATGACTGCCGACGCAAGAGTGTTGACGATCCACGCCAGCACTCCGCCGACACCCGCGACCCCACGCACCGCATCCTCACCGTGGTGCACCAGCTCGTAGATGGGGTGGAAACCGAGCTCGTCGATGCCCACGAGAAGGATGTGCCCACCGACCCACAGCATGGCTGCGGTGCCGACGACCGACAGCACTGCCATCACCTTCGGCATGCCCTTGACCAGTCCGCGGCCGAACTTCTCGACGAACCCGGACGAGCCCTCGGCCAGCTTCAGACCGATGTCGTCCATCTTGACGATGAGGGCGACGACGCCGTAGACGACGATGGTGATGACCACCGCGACGACCGCCAAGATGATGAGGCGACTCCAGAAGCCCTCGCTCGCAATGGTGTCGAGAGCGATGACCATGATCTCGGCGGAGAGAATCAGGTCGGTCCGAACGGCACCGGACACCACGCTGTCCTCGTCCCGCGGCTCGTCCTCTGCCTCGGCGTGATTATCGCCGTGGCCGAACAGCGCTCCCCAGATCTTGTGCGCTGCCTCGTAGCTGAGGTAGCAGCCACCGAGCATCAGAATGGGCGTCAGCAGCCATGGGAGGAACTGACTGAGCAGCAGGGCGATCGGCAGAATGATCAGCAGCTTGTTCCGAAGCGAGCCGACAGCGATGCGCTTGATGATGGGCAATTCCCGTTCGGCCGCGAGACCGCGAACGTACTGAGGCGTCACCGCTGCGTCGTCGATCACGACACCGGCGGCCTTGGCCGTCGCTTTGCCGGTAGCGGCTCCCACGTCGTCGATCGATGCTGCCGCCAGCCGTGCCAGCGCGGCCACGTCGTCGAGCAGGGCTACCAGTCCGCCGGCCATCAGTGATCTCCGAGTGAAGACGAATGCACGATCAGGCTCCTAGGGCTGAGTACGACGCCGAAATCCGGCAATCCACGTGCTCGAACCATACCGCCAGTAGCTCGCTGCGGACCACACATCGGAGTGGGATGTATGGTTTCCTATACGTATAGCGAGCTATACCAACGAACGGAGCATTCAGGTGAGACTCAGATGGATATCGGTCGCCGCTGTCGGCCTGGCCACTGCATCAGCGACGGCACTGCTCGCCTGGCTCGTGTCACCCATCGCGCCAGGGGTTTCCGCGCTGGTGTTCGGCGTCACCGCGCTGCCCTTCGGCGCAATGCTGGGCTGGATACTGTTCGTCGCACCGGTCACCGCCGACCAGACCTACACCTCGGGCGACAGCGTCGAAAGCCATTGGACAACATCCGCGTCCAGCGGTACGGCCACCGATCTGGTGACCGTGCTGGGTCTGACTCTTGCGGTGGTGTCCATCGCCCGCGTCGATCCCCCGGCCACGCTGCTGCTGACGGGCTTGCTGCTGGCGGCATTCGCATCGTTCACCGCGCGGTACGCGTTCGCGCGCTACCGGGCCCTGTCCGAGTGAAGAACGATGTTCGACGGCGCCGCACCGAGAAGCGGTGGTCTCAGAGCGAATTGGCCGAGCGAATCGACGTCACCCGACTGACGATCATCTCCATCGAGAAGGAGCGGTTCGACCCGAGCCTGCCTGTCGCCTTCCGCCTTGCCGCAGCATTCGACTGCACTATCGAGGAGTTGTTCGAGCCGGATACGAATTGACCGGACCTCACGTCACCAGGTCTTCGCTCTTCAACCACTCGTAGGCGACATCGGATGGGTCTTCGCCCTCGATGTCGACCCGCCCGTTCAACTCCTGCATCAGGTCGTCGGTCAATCGCTCGGATACGACGGCCAAAAGATCGGCGATCTCGGGATGCTGTTCGAGCACCGCGTCGCGCACCACCGCGGTCCCGCTGTAAGGCAGGAAGAAGGCCCTGTCATCCTGCAACACAGTCAGATTCAAGTTCTTGATTCTGCCGTCGGTGGTGTAGACCATGCCGAAGTTGCACGGTGAGCTGTCGGCGGTCGAGGTGTAGACGACACCCGCATCCATCCGCGTGACGTTGCCCGACGGTACGCCGTCGGGTGCGTTCAGTCCGATGCCGTAGGTGTCGAGCATCGGTCCGAAACCGTCGGAGCGAGAGAAGAACTCGTCGTCGACGCAGAACGTCCTGTCGGCCACGGGGAGCTTCGCTACATCCGACAAAGATGCGACACCCAGGCGCTGTGCCGTCTCGGCCGAGGCGGCGAACGCATACGTGTCGTTGAAATTCGCGGGCGGTAGCCAATCGAGGTTGTGCTCACTCTTCTCGATGTCGCGGACGCGCTCCCACAGCTCCTGCGGATCACTGATCGTCTCGGTCTGGCTGTGGTAGTTGACCCACCCGGTACCGGTGTATTCCCAGAGGATGTCTGCGTCACCGTTGAGCTGTGCCTGTCTCGACGACGCCGACCCCGGTGCTCCGGTCAGGTCGGTGACTTTCGCGCCGGCAGCGGCAAGGTATGTGGCCGTGATCTTTCCGAGCAATACGCCCTCGGTGAAGCTCTTGCTCGTCACCACCAGCGATGCGCCGTCTAACGGGGTCGCACCGTCCGGAAGTGACGTGCTCTCGAACGTTCCCGACGAGCTGACCAACCCGCAACCGGCGAGTGCTGCCGTCAGCGCGAGAGCGGTTGCTGCCGTGGACAGTCGGCGAATCATGCCACTCCTCGTGGGGTCGCGATCAGTTCGACCACACGGCCGAGCCAGTCGATGATCAGTGCGAGCAGCGCGACGAGAACGGCACCGGAGATGAGTAACTTCGGTAGGAACAGCGTGGTACCCGTGGTGATGAGCGTGCCGAGGCTTGACGCCCCGATGAAGGTGCTCAGTGTCGCGGTGCCGACGAGAATGACCAACGCGGTACGTACGCCGTTCAGGATCACAGGCACCGCGAGCGGCAACTCCACCTGCACCAGCGTGCGGAGGCCGGAGAACCCGATTCCCCGGGCCGCTTCGATGGTCCGCTGATCGACCTGTTGGATTCCGACGATCGTATTCTGCAGAATCGGCAGTATCGCGTAGACCACCAATCCGATGACGGCGGTGCGGAACCCGGTTCCGAGCCACATCGTCAGCAACACGATCAGACCCACCGCCGGAGCGGCCTGGCCGATGTTGGCGAAGTTGACGGCCACCGGTCGGAAATTCTTCGCCCTGTCGCGAGTGAGCAGGATGCCCAACGGAATTGCGATGGCGACGACGATCACGGTCGCGGTCAACGTCAACACGATGTGGTCGACGATCGTCGTCTTCAAATTGTCCCAGCCCAGTGATGCCTGCTCGGTAGTCGTCAGCGTCGTGGAGCGGTACCACAGGATGTAACCGACCCCGAGCACGACGATGAGGAGCGGCTCGAACCACACGTCCAACGGTGCGCGTCGAAGTCGATTCATGTTGCTGCGCCCTCGGTATGGGCCGAATACGAGACGTGACCGTCACCGGAGCGAGCATCCGAGAGTTGGCCCCGAATGACGGCCATCACGGTTGCGATCGTCAGTGCGCCGGTGACGGCACCGCGGCCGTCGGTGACGAGTACGCCGCCCTGACTGGCGGCCAGCATCGTGTCCAGTGCGTCGTTGAGCGTGGACGACGGTGCGACGGTGGGCAATCGCTCGTCGACATAGTCGGTGATGCGCTCCTTGGTGGCGACTTCGTCCAGCGACGGCCAGGCGCGGGGCCGGCCGTGTTCGTCGATGACGACGATCCAGGTGGCACCCTGAGCCCGAGCACGAGCGATGACCTCCTGCGACGCATCGCCCACCTCGGCGGTGACGACCGAGTCGTGGTCGACGTCTTTGACGCGGGACAACGTCAAATGTGCCAGCGTGGCCCCGGATCCGATGAACTCCTCGACGAACGGGCTCGCGGGTTTTGCCAAGATTTCTTCCGGCGTCGCATACTGCTCGATGTGGCCGCCCTCGGACAGAATCAGTACCTTGTCACCGAGCTTCGTCGCTTCCTCGAAATCGTGGGTGACGATCACGATCGTCTTCGCCAGTTCGTGCTGGATGGCGATGAGGCTGTCCTGCAGTCGAACCCTGGTGATCGGGTCGACGGCACCGAACGGCTCGTCCATCAGCAACACCGGTGGATCGGCGGCGAGTGCTCGCGCCACACCCACTCGCTGTTGCTGTCCGCCCGACATGTCCTTGGGTAGACGATCGCGGAAGTCGGCGACGTCGAGTCCCACCAGATCCAGCAGGTAATCGGTTCGCTCGTCGATCTTCTTCGCGTCCCACCCCAGTACCCGTGGAATGGCGCCGATGTTCTTGGCGACCGACCAATGTGGGAAGAGTCCGCCGGACTGAATGACGTACCCGATCGACTGCCGCAGCTTGTCCGCATCCTCACCGGTGACGTCACGGTCGCCGATGAAGATTCGGCCCTCCGTCGGCTCGATGAGGCGGTTGATCATCTTCAGCGTGGTCGTCTTCCCGCAACCCGACGGACCGACGAACGCGACGATGTGGCCGGCCTCGATATCGAGGTCGATCTTCTGCACCGCCGCCTTGTTCTGGCCCTTGTACTGCTTGACCACACCGTCGAGGCGAATCGAGGCGCCGGTGACCGTTCGCTCGCCGGTTGTGTTGTCCGTCATGACAATCCCTTCGAGATGGTGAGGCGCCCGAGAAGGACGAGCAGGCCGTCGAACACCAGGGCGATGACGACGATGAGCACTGTGCCGGTCACTGCCATCTCGACGGAATTGGTCCCGCCCAGTCTCGACAGGCCATTGAAGATGAGCGACCCGAGGCCCGGCCCGAGTACGTACGCGACGATGGCCGCGACGCCGACAACCATCTGAGTCGAGACGCGGATTCCGGTGAGAATGACCGGCCATGCCATGGGCAGCGAGACGGAGACGAGGATGCGGCTGCGCGAGAACCCGATTCCTTTCGCCGACTCGATCACGGTGTCGGGAACTCCACGCAGTCCGACGATGGCGTTGCCGATCACGGGCATGGCGGCGAAGAACGCGAGCATGATGAACGAGGGCACCACACCCAAGCCGAACGGGACGATGAGCAGCGCGAGCAACGCCAGAGACGGAATCGTCAGCGCTACTCGACTGGTCGTCAGCGTCAGTGCCGAGAAGAGAGGCAGACGATGGACTGCGATCGCGATGAGCACGGCCACGACCGTGCCCACCAGAACCGTCTGAAACGCCAGCGACGCATGTTGATAGGTCAGAAACGCGAGGGATTCACCCCGCCCCTGCAAATAGCCCCATAGATCCACGAATTCCCTCTCGCCCGGCAGATCGGACGACGAGCGTAACCCGCATTTCCCCGGGGCGTCGGGGAAATGCGGGTTCGCCAAAGGCCGTGCAGCAGAGCGATACGCGGGTTCATCTGCGCGAATACGCCCTTGCCGAGCGCCCGCACGGACTTAAAATCAGCTCGAGCAGAATCGGTTCTACTGCGTGTACGAACTCATGAAGTTGCCGAGCCGCTCGAGTGCGGTCGAGAGATCGTCCACGTTGGGCAGGGTGACGAGCCGGAAGTGGTCGGGCACATCCCAATTGAACGCTCGACCGTGACTGACCAGGATTTTCTCGGATTCGAGCAGGTCGAGGACGAACTTCTCGTCGTCGACGATGCCGAAACGGTCGGTGTCGAGCTTGGGGAACATGTACAGCGCGCCCGCAGCCTGCACACAGCTGATCCCGTCGATGGAGTTCAGCATTCGATGCGCCAGATCCCGCTGCGCGGTCAACCGACCCGTCGGCAGCAGAAGGTCCTCGATCGATTGACGGCCGCCGAGCGCCGTCTGTATTGCATGTTGTGCAGGCACATTCGCGCACATGCGCATGTTGGACAGCAACGTGATGCCCTCGATGAAGCTCGCCGCACGGCGTCGTGGACCGGTGATCGCCAGCCATCCGGCACGGAATCCACACACTCGGTAGGCCTTCGACAACCCCGAATAGGTCAGGCAAAGCACATCTTTGCCGGTGAGAGTTGCGAGATTGGTCATCTCGGAACCGTCGTACACGATCTTCTCGTAGATCTCGTCGGCGAGCAGAATCAGATCGTGCTCGCGCGCGAGGTCGACGAAACGCTGCAGAACGTCGCGTGAGTACACCGCACCAGTGGGGTTGTTGGGATTGATCACGACGATGGCCCGGGTACGGGTGGTGATCTTCGATTCCAGATCCTCGAAGTCCGGAGCCCAGTCCTGAGTCTCGTCTGCCAAGTAGTGGACCGGAGTGCCTCCGGCGAGAGCAACCGAACCCGTCCACAGCGGGTAGTCGGGGGAGGGGATCAGCACCTCGTCCTCGGGGTTGCACAGCGCCTGCATCGTCATGGTGATCAGCTCGGAGACCCCGTTGCCCAGGTAGACGTCGCCGACGTCGAGGTCGCTCAGGCCCTTGGTCTGGTAGTACTGGACCACCGCGGTGCGCGCCGAGAACAGGCCCCGCGAGTCGGAATATCCCTGCGCGGTAGGCAGATTGCGAATCATCGCCATCATGATCTCGTCGGGTGCCTCGAAACCGAACGGGGCCGGGTTACCCACGTTGAGGCGCAGGATCTTGTGCCCCTGCTCCTCGAGTTCCTCGGTCTTGTCCAGAATGCGGCCACGAATGTCGTAGCGAACATTCTCGAGCTTGCGTGCCTGATCGATCGATCGCGTCATGACGATAGTTCCTCCTGTCGAACGGACGGCGACATCCGAGTTCGGACCGCCACTGTTGCACATACGATGACCGCTGCTCCACCCACGACCACCGGCCACGTCAGTCCCTCGTGGAGCAGAATCGCGGCCCAGCAGATCGTCAGCACCGGCTGAACGAGCTGCACCTGGCTCACGCTCGACATCGGACCGATGGCCAACCCCCGATACCAGGCGAAGAACCCCAAATACATGCTCACGACGGCCAGATAGGCGAACGCAGCCCACTCGGGTGCACCTGCTGTCGACGGCTGCTCCCACCACGAGAAAGCGGCCATCGCACCGGTCACCGGAACGCTCACCACCAGAGCCCACGAGACCGTCTGCCAGGCCCCGAGTTCGCGGGCCAGCAAGCCCCCTTCGGCGTAGCCCACCGCCGCTGCGACAACCGCCCCGAGGAGCAACAGGTCCGACCACCCGAGCCCGGTCAGCCGTCCGCCCTGAACGGCCGCAAATCCGATCGCGACGACAGCTCCCATGGCTGCGACAAGCCAGAACATCGGCCGGACGCGTTGCCGCTCGCGGACGACGGCGAAGGCCGCGGTCGCAGCCGGCAGAAGCGCGATGACGACGGCACTGTGGCCGGCGGAGGCGGTGGTCAGAGCGAACGACGTGAGCACGGGGAAACCGATGACGACCCCGGCCGCGATGACACCCAGTCGAACCCATTGCCGTCCGCGTGGCAACCGTTGCGAGGTCAGGGCCAGGGCGGCAGCAGCGAGGGCCGCGGCGACGACGGCGCGTCCGGACCCGACTAACAGCGGCGACAGGCCACCGGTCACGGCAATCCGAGTCAGCGGCACGGTGAACGAGAACGCCGTGACACCCGCCAGTCCCCACAAGAGGCCGGCTCGGGATAGCAGTCCCGGCGCGAGCTGGGTAGCGCTACTATGCTGTGTCATGTCCGACGATAGCAGTTCCCGGATCGTGTCTGCACTGCGAACCTGGATCGCAACCGCCCCGCCCGAGGCGAAGCTGCCATCCACTCGTGCGCTGGTGGCCCAGCATTCGGCCAGCCCCGTGACGGTGCAGAAAGCACTGCGCACGCTCATGTCGCAGGGGGTCATCGAAACACGGCCTGGCGTCGGAACATTCGTCAAGACCGTGCACACGGCCCGCCCGAACGACTACGGGTGGCAGACTGCCGCGCTCGGTGCACCCGGAAACAGATTGCAACTCCCCGCCGCACTGCAGTCCACGTCGAGTGACGTGATCGCTCTGCATTCCGGTTACCCGGCCCGAGAGCTGTTGCCGGAGCGACTCGTTCACGCTGCTTTCACCCGGGCCTCACGCACCGACGCAGTGGTTGCCCGGCCGCCGACCGCAGGCCTGCCCGAGCTTCGAGCTTGGTTCGCCGCGGAACTCGGCGCTTCCACCCCGCTGGGCGTCACGCCGCCCTCGGCCAGCGACGTGGTCATCATCCCGGGCAGCCAGACCGGCCTGAGCACGGCTTTTCGGGCGCTCGTCGGTGCGGGACGCCCACTTCTCATGGAATCGCCGACGTACTGGGGAGCGATCCTGGCGGCAACGCAGGCGGGCGTTCGCGTGGTCCCGGTCCCCACCGGGGTCGACGGACCCGACCCGGACGCGCTGGAGCAGGCATTCGCCGAGTCCGGCGCGCGGGCGTTCTACGCTCAACCGACCTTCGCCAGCCCCACCGGAGCACAGTGGTCTCCGGACCTGTCCGAACGTGTGCTCGACATCGTTCGACGACACGGCGCGTTCCTGATCGAGGACGACTCCGCCCACGATTTCGGCATCACCGCCGAACCCAGCCCATTGGCCGCACGAGACGACGGCGGACATGTGGTGTACCTGCGTTCGCTGACCAAGGTCGTATCACCGTCGATTCGGTTGGCAGGCTTGATCGCTCGTGGCCCGGCCCACGAACGTATCCTCGCCGACACGGGAGCCGAATCGATGTACGTCAGCGGCATCCTGCAGACCGTCGCTCTCGACGTCGTCACCCAACCCGCCTGGCGCACACACCTACGACGCCTACGCACGCAACTCGAAGCGCGTCGAGACCTATTGGCCCACAGCCTGATCGAGTTCGCCCCTCGCGGGCATCTCGACCGGATCCCCCGGGGTGGACTCAATCTGTGGATGCGCCTGCGTGACGACATCGACCTGGAAGGCGTTGTGCACAAATGCAAATCGGCGGGTGTTATCGTCGGAGCGGGAGACGACTACTTCCCGGCCGAACCCACCGGCAAGTTCCTTCGTTTGAATTACGCGGGCTCGAACGCCGGTGAGTTCCCGGATGCGGCACGCACGATCGGATCGGTCATCTGAGACTGTTCGACGCTTCGACGGCGAACGTCGAGGTGCGGCCCCATACGAACCAGACCAGAGGCCCGAGAAACGGAAACGCGAGCACGACGAAGATCCACACCGCACGGCCTGCGACACTGTAATTGGGTGAGCGAAGGATGCTGACGAGCGCGGCGACGAACAGAACGACCGCGCCGAGCACCGCCACCAAGACGATGGTTCCCAGCCCGAACCCGAGTACCTGCTCGGTGGTCGAGTGTTGTTGTGAAAGTAGTACTGCGGCGTGCATGACGGTTCCTCTGCTGTGCTTGTTCTTCGCTGTTTCGTTGACGACCACAACGCTATGGACCCGAACGTTCCTGCACATCGGTCTGCACGTGTATCTCGTCGTACATCGGACGATGTAGGCCTACCGCCGGAGTCGTCGCGCAGTTACCGTGGTGCGGACGTATACGACCTGGGGGGGACTTGTGCAGACCGTCAAGAACGACTACACGACGTGGAGGGCCTTGGGGCCGGGTGGCTTACCGGCCAACGTCGGTGGGTGGTTGATCGCTACCGCGCTACGACCGTTGTCCAGACGTGACCTTATGACCGTCGCCGGCGCGTCGCGCGCAGGCCGGCACTGGCACCTCGAACCGCGCCGAGGACCACGTCCGAGGATCGCCCCGTACCCGATTCCACATCGTCAGCTCACCGACCGTGCTACGCCCGTACTGACAGACAGGATCACCGGCGCAGTTGCTACCGAAGCGCGCACGAACAATCGATACCACCTGGCGCGCAGCCACTTCGAGAGGCGAGGGGACGCACTGTATCTGACGGATGTCACCACTGCTGCACCGTGGATTTCGCGAACCAACGGCGAGATACTCCACGTCCACGAGACCGAAGGATCGATGCACGTCGTCATGCAGCCCGACGATGCTCAAACCGTCATCTCCGCGGGCTGGGGTGAGCTACACCCCCTCGCCGGACGCCCTGGCCTCGGACTTCCCGAAACCTACGTCTTCCTCTACGCACCGAGAGACTCCGACGACGCAGATCGAATCGAACAGATCATCCATCGCGCAACAGCTACTTCGACGATATGACCCTGCGCTCCAGGGGGTTCGCCTTCATCGCCGGGTACATTCCTGAGCGCCACAAGGTCGCAGCCGTCGACTGCGGTCTCCTTCTCGATTCGATCTTCATCCTGGATGCGAAGTCTGCGGCGAAACCTTCTCGCGTATAGCTGGATTCGATGACATCCACGCAGTGCGGATCGAGGTCTCGAATCCGACGGCCACTGACGTCCAGGTGTGCCGCATCGTGCAGCAGGGCCGCCTCCGATCCCATCGGTGTCTCGACGTCCATGTGCCTGGCTACAGTCTCGTGGACGATCTGCGCCGTTCGGTCGTCGCCTTCGTGTCGGCGGACGAACTCTTCGGCTATCCCGGCTCCGATCACCGCAAAACATCCAGCCACCGGGTTCTGTTCTGCGCCGAGAGCTATGTCGTGCAACAGGCACGCGACGTACAGCGCCTCCCGATCCGGCCGTAGACCGTCGATGACCGCAAACGCCGACGCGTACTGCCAGCACCGCACGCTGTGCATCAACATGGGCTCACTGAGGCACTCTCTGGCCTCCTCCAGTGCTTCCCGGCACAACCGTGAATCCGGAGCATCGACTGTGTGCCATGCGGAACCCGCCGAACGTCGCCGGGGACCGAGCACGGTACCGGGCAACATAGTGAGTTGTTCTCGCACAGCAGCTGCCATTATTCGCGCACGATGACCTGCGCTCAGCTCACCGGGTTTCATCGGGTGTTCCCTTCAGGTGGCGGAGCATATCCGCCCGCGTGATCGCGAGCATGGCGTCGAGCATGGATCGATCGACGATGCGTCGTTGATGCAGTGACACAGCACCGTTCATCGCCGCCCAGGCATTCAGAACCAGTGCACGGGGGAGGACGTCGGCACCGGCGTCCTCCACCGCACGCGTCACCGAATCGATGAGTTCACCGAGCGCAGTGTCGATCTTTTCCTTCGCCTCACCGACCGACGCGGACTCGGACTTGTCCACATCCGTCAGCGCCAGCAGCCGCAACGCCAATGGATCGTCGCGGTGAAACGCGATGTAGCGATCGAGGAACTCGGCAACGACGTGCGCAGAATCGACCGCATCGGTGGGGGCAGTCATTTGCTCAGCGTGGCTCTGGGCGGTTCGCCACGCGAGAGCGGCGTAGATGTCCACCTTGCCGGCGGGGAAGTTTGCGTAGATCGAACTCACCGCCACATCGGCTGCGGTGGCCAGCATCTCGATCGTCGTTGCCCGATATCCGTGGCGTAGGAAGAGCGAACGAGCGCCGTCGAGCACCGCAGTGTGTGTTCGACGCTTCCGCTTGTCGGTGGGGGTATCCAAGACCACAAGCTTATCGTACTCTGATTCCGATATCGGAATCCAATTACGATAGAGGGGTAGCGATGACAGCCAACGAAGTACTGACACCGGACAGCGGCAGCGCCGCGATGACCATGTTTCTCCCGCAATCACCGTTCGTGAAGCAACTGGGCATCGAGCTGGTCGACATCGACGAGGGCACAGCTCGACTGCGGCTGCCGTACCGCGACGAGCTGTCCACCGTCGGCCAGATGCTGCACGGCGGCGTGATCGCCGGCTGTATCGATATCGGGATCATGACCGCAGCATGGGCCGGATCCGAAGTGCCCGAGAAGCTTCGGGGCGTCACCGTTTCCATGTCTGTGCAGTTCATGGAACCGGTATATGCCGAGGGTGTCGACATCGTCGGTACTCGGATACACGCGGGTCGGAGCCTGAAGACGTGTCGAGTCGACATCGTCGGGACCGAATCCGGCCGCCTCGTCGCAACCGGCACGGGAACCTACAAAGTCGGCTGAACTCTGGGCAGAGACCGCAGAACATGTGACGATCGATGAATGACACTCGATGACATCGTGAATCTGGTCGGCAGCTTCGACGGCACGTTGGCGCAGCGGCCTCGGGAGGGTGACGGGACTCCGGAACTCGCATGGGGCGATGTGTTCTTCTACTACTCGCCGGACGGAACTGTTCCGTCGTCCACCCAGCCGTTCGCGACCATCGTGACGAAGAACTATCCGGGAGACGAGATGTCCCGGCTGGACCGGCCCGACGCGTTCCGTGTCAATGTCATTGCAGGAAAGCAGGAGTTCGAACGCCTATTGGGACTGCCCCCACGCGAAGCAGCCCACGCACCCCAGGCCGATACCGACGACACCCTTGCCGCCCACCCTCAGTACGGCACTGCGGGCTGGTTGTCGGTGGTCAACCCGTCTTCGCAGACCGAATCGCAGATCGGGGAACTCCTCGAATCTGCGTACAGCGTCACCAAGGACAGGTACGAGCGCCGCCGACACTGATCACTCGAAGAAGTCGTCCATCGATCGGGACAGTCCTTCGATGTCGAGGCCGTTGGCTCGGTCGTGTTGGGCCACCGTTCCGTACTTCCTACGCTCTCCAGGCTCCACCCCGATCCCCAGTACGCGATGCCGTATGTCTGCCATCGCTCGATCGATCTGCGGCACAGAGGTTCCCGCGAGATAGGGCTCGACGATCATGATGTCCGGCGCAGTCAGCGTTTCTCGAAGAGTCGTACCGTCGAAGGGCCTGATCGTCGACGCGTGCATCACGGTGACGTCACGTCCACTGGCCGCGGCCAGGACCCGGTCCGTCATCGGACCGACCGAGATCACAGTGCCCGAATTACCCTGTTGCAGAACGGTCATCGAACCTCCGGGTCGACCGTACGAGTGATCGTTCGAGACGCCGTCAAGCCTGATGTAAACGCGGTCGTCGGATGCAGCGGCACCGCGCAGCATCCATTCGACCTCGTCGACGTGCCCGGGCACGTGCACCGTCCACCCGTCCAGGGTGTCCAGCAGTGCGACATCGCGTTGGCCGAAGTGCGTCTCACCGCCTTGCGGCCACCCGTAGGAGCCGCCCGAGCTGACCAGGATCGCGCCGACATCCTGATGTCCCAGATCGAGTTTCACCTGCTCGAAGGGTCGCTCGATCAGAAACGGTGGAAAGGTGTGCACGATCGGACGCATTCCGGCGAGCGACATACCGCCTGCGACACCGATCATCGCCTGCTCTCGAATACCCACGTTGACCACACGCGATCGGATGTCAGGAGTGAGGTGCGGTTCGAGATAGGCGGCGCCGATCTCGGCCAGTACCAGCACGACTCGCTCGTCCTGCACCAACAACTCCGGCAGCAGTCGGTAGAAGGACTCGCGTTGATCCGCGGTCCTCTTCATCGTCGACGTCATTCAATTCTCCTTCTTCTCCACGTGGGCGACCACTACGTGAGGCCGGTCGCCGTGATCGATGCGAAACGCCCGCCGGAGCGCACTGTGGTCCCTCCCGTCGACGTCGGAGGTCGACCACCCCTCGACGGCGAAGCGCGACGCGATGCCGCCGGGCCAACCCAGACCAGCCGAATCGTTGTCGATCACCACGGTCGTCAGGTTGGCCAGCTGCGATCGGCCGGCGAATTGGATGGCTTCCATGTTGCTGCCCTCGTCGAGCTCGGCGTCACCGATCAGTACGAACACCTGAGCCTGGCTTCGCTGAATCTGCAGCGCCACAGCAGTTCCGGCTGCCAGCGCCAGACCATGACCGAGTGATCCCGATCCGATGTCGACCCCGGGAATCAGCGTGCGGTCCGGATGATTGCCCAGCGGTGAGTGGTAGCTGCCGAACGAAGCAAGCTCGTTCGGCGTCAAGAAGCCCCGTGCAGCGAGCACTGCGTAGTACGCCATCGGGCCGTGCCCCCTTGGAGAGGTAGAACCTGTCGCGATCGGGATCGTCGGGCTGCGCCGCGTCGAGACGAAGAATGTCGGAGTACAGCACCCACAGCACGTCCAGCGTGGATGTGGCGCTCGCACCGTGCTTTTCGTCGCCGGTCATCAGCGTCATGAGTTGAGGCAACTCTTCGAAGGTCATCTGCATGGGACCACCCTGCAACCTCGAGTGCACTCGAGGTCAAGAGCGACGTACTACACCCAACCGTCCGACGACCGTCCCGCGAAGTTCGCCAGGCGTTCCAACGGCCCTGCCTCGGAACGGGGTTCCACGATGGGCCCGAAAGGGACTCCTGGAACCCGACTCTCCGCCGGCAGCAGTGCTCGAAGTTCCACGGCGACCGGATCGACGAGAGCCGGGTCGGCGTGGGCCGGTTGTCCTGTCGCAACGGCAAGATCCCATCCGTGCACCAGTAACTCCCGCGCATATCCCCACACAGCCGATCGCCCCGGTACCTCACCCCACGGGACCGCGACCGGGGCATCGAGCAATGCATAGTCGGCCCACGGGGCACGGGCTTGCGTCACCGACGTGTCGAAGGATGCGGCGTCATGATCGGAGCACAAGGGCGACACAGAGTCCGGACTCCCGAGTTCGGCGATCGCAATCAGCCTTCGGACCGTGGCAACGAGATGGCCTGCCAGCGTCCGGACATCGAACTCGTCGCACGGAGTTGGAAGGTCCAGTTGGTCGGCGCGCACGCCTGTGAGCAGACCGCTCACCCATGCGGCGGACGTGAAGTACACCTCGCGCGGATCCGTCTGCTGCGTGGTCTCGATGGTGTTCATTGTCGATCCTTCCGTTTCGCGGCCACCGGGTGTGGCCTGCTGGGTAGAAGTAGATCGGGTGAACATGACATCTTCTGTCATGTTTTGGTGAGAGACTTTTCGGGTGCGCGCAGACCGGTTGTTGTCCATCGTCATGCTGCTCCAACATCGGGGCAGACTGAACGCTGCCGACATCGCCGCCCAGCTCGAAGTGTCCACGCGCACCGTGTTGCGTGACATCGAAGCCTTGTCTTCGGCGGGCATTCCGGTCTACACCGATCGCGGTCGCGGTGGTGGCATCAGTCTGCTGCAGGGCTATCGCACCGAGCTGACCGGTCTGACGGCCGCCGAGGCGACGGCATTGCTCGCTTCCGGCGCGGGACGCGTCGCCACCCCGGCGTTCGCGAGCGCCATGCGCAAGGTGATCGCCGCGATACCCGACGCTCACCGGGCGGCGGCAAGCACTGCGTCACAACGAATCCTGGTCCGGCCCGACGGTTTCGCGTATCCCCACGAACCGGAAGAACATCTGGTGGAACTCCAACGGGTCGTCATAGACGGTATGCGGATAAGAATCACGTATCGCGATCGCAGCGGTTCGGTGAACGATCGAATCCTTGACCCCATCGGGCTGGTCTACGCCGGCGATCACTGGTACCTACTCGCCGGGCGTGAGGGCACCGAACGTGTCTACCGGGTATCGCGGATCGACGAACTGACCGTGCTCGACGAGCAGGCTCACCGCGCTTCCACCGTGGACCTGGAGGCCGCCTTCACCGCACACTGGAAGTCGTTCCGTGCGAGTTTGACCCACATCGAAATCACCTGCCTCGCAGAAGAATCGGTATGGATCTCGTTGACCAAGAATGTCGTTCGAGTGATCAGCGACCAGGTTCAGGACGACGGACGACGCCTCGCAGTCATCGAGTTCTCCGGACACAATCACGCTGTGGGGGCGTTGTGGCACTGCGGACCTGCGGTAACAGTGCTCCAGCCGAACACAATTCGCGACGAATTGGCTCAACGGGCTACGGCAACGGCGCGGTTGTACAGCTGACGTCGCGGCTGGATCTTCTCGGAAAGTGTGCTCAGTGCCCAGAATTACTAGGCGAACGCGCTTTCCCGATTCCCGATTTCCGAGCCAAATTATGGACACTCAGCGCACCACCGATGACCAAGTCATTACCATTGCGAATAGTCTGGTGGCTTCGTAGGGTGGACGCGACTCCGAACAGGCAGGACGGCGCTATGGCTTTCAATCCACCCCGAACGTGGTTCGGCCCGAAACGGTACGGCTGGGGAATCAGCCCGCACACCTGGGAGGGCTGGCTACTCCTGGTCGTCTTCGTGATTGTCGTCGTCACGCTGGGGGCCACCGTATTCTCGTGACATGTCGCGTCCACACCTCGACGTAGCAGGGATATCCATCGACTGCCCCGAACCGGTAGCCCTCGCTCGCTTCTACCTTGCGCTTCTGGGCGGAGACCTGTTGTGGGAGAACCCGTCGAGCTCGGGGATTCGCACGCACTCGGGTCTGAACATGGTTGCGCAAAGAGTGGCAAACTACATCCCGCCTACATGGCCGTCGGCGTCCATCGTGCACTTCGATCTCGATGCGGGAGTGAGCCTCGACGAATCCGTCGCTCATGCAGTCGAATGTGGGGCAACAGAAGCAGCGGAGCAACCGGACCCGCGGTGGCGAGTTCTCCTCGACCCCGCCGGCCACCCCTTCTGCATCACTACGGAGGTGCACGAAGGTTGAGGCGATTCTGAGGTGGGTGAATCCGCTGCAGTGGAGCTGAGTCTCGACGACATTCGGCAGGTTGTCGCCTTCGCAGCTGCCTGTTCCCGGTCGGACCTTGCCGATTTGCGAGGCCTCGCACTCGAACGATCTCCGTCCTCGCGCGGCCACCGACGCCGCCCTTGCTGCCCTGCACGCCGCCGGTGCTGCCTTTCTCCATCGTTGGACAGCCCCCATCAGGTCAAGCACATTCTCGGATCTGCCGTGCATCTCACGCTGACGGACTCCAAAGCTGTTGCGGAGCAGATCGAATGGATCCATACACAAGCCGATGCAACATTGCGGTCGGTCCTTAGACTGTTTCCACAACCTGTCGCAGGGCGCACCACGTTCGGCAAACTATTGGCACAGCTCGATAGCGAATTGCGTCGTTGAACCGTTGCCCCGATCGGGGTGCGGTGACAGCATGAAGGCATGAAGGCCCGAGAACGCCCCTGGACCCGATACGCGCTTGTCATCTTGCTGGCCGCGCTCGCGTTCCTGACGATCAGCGACCTCGTGTCCGATCCTTCTGTCTGGAACTGGTCGAAGCTGGTGGTGCTGGCAGTAGCCGCCCCAGCGCTCTGGTACCAAGGCGGTCGGCACCGGCCGGTACCCAACAAGATCGGTCCCGAATCCGTACCCGCCGAGGATGTCGAAGCGGTAGTCGAAGAACGTGGCAGAACTGTCTACGCCATCAAAGCGCTGCGAGAGATGCATCCCGGCCTCG
Source organism: Rhodococcus sp. 06-221-2 (assembly GCF_002258365.1). Lineage (NCBI taxonomy): Bacteria > Bacillati > Actinomycetota > Actinomycetes > Mycobacteriales > Nocardiaceae > Rhodococcus > Rhodococcus sp. 06-221-2. The sequence continues at coordinate 24,785 of NZ_NOYJ01000038.1, read as the reverse complement.
GTCTGCTCGACGCCAAGAATCTCGTTCAACCGGATCACTGACAGGGGAGAAGTCGATGGCATCGGTCAGCGGTACACGTGCCGTCCAGGATCCCGCCGAATTTCTCGAGGCCGCAACCCTGTTGATCGATTTCAATCGCGAGTACGACTACCCTGTGCCCGAGCCTGATTGGCTTGCAGCACATCTCGACTCTCTGGTGAAGTCCGGCGACACCAGCGTGCTGACGTTCGGGACTCCCGCCATCGGTGTAGCGGTTCTGCGTTTTCGGATCGGGAGTTTGAGCGCAGACATGGAGGCCTATCTTGCCGAGTTCTACATTCAGCCTGGTCTGCGCGGGAAGGGCTATGGCACAACCTTTCTCGATAATATCATCGAGCACGCACGCGGCAGGGGTGCGACCTATATGGACCTCAATACCTCGGAAGACGACGAGGCAGCGCGCCACGTGTACGAGAAGCGCGGCTTCGACTGTCACGAAGGACGCGGCGAGGGACCGAAGGCTCTCTACTACGAACTCGAGCTCGAACCGGACGGGTAACGTGACCTTATGGTTAGCCGAGATAACAGCTCGACGTCGTTCGGGACCGCCGCCGAGGTGTACGAATCTGCTCGTCCCGAATACCCGTCGGACGCAGTCGCGTGGATGTTGGAGCCCACTCTCGCGTCCGATCGTCGCCCACGAGTCGCTGACGTCGGTGCCGGCACGGGCAAGCTCACGCGCAGCATCGTTGCCGCTGGTTGCGACGCCATTGCCGTCGACCCTGATCCCGCTATGCTCGACGCCCTGCGCATCGCGGTACCGGGTGTCCCGATCCTGGTCGGTACTGCCGAGTCCCTCCCCGTCGAAGAAGGAAGTCTCGATGGAGTGCTGCTCGGACAGGCCTGGCACTGGGTGGATCCGGTGGTGGCGTCACGCGAGATTGGACGGGTCCTGCGTCCGGGCGGCGTGCTGGGTCTGATCTGGAACATTCGCGACGAGTCGCAGGCCTGGGTTCGACGCCTCAACTCCGTAGTCTCACGTGGCGGAGCGATGGCCATGTTCGACGACGGACCGCCGCCGATAGCGGAGCCCTTCGACCATCTCGAAGAGCGACGATGGGCGTGGTCTCGCACGGTGAACCGATCGCTGTTGACCGACCTGGTTCGATCGCGCAGTTTCTACATCACCGCGACGGCCGACGAGCGCAACGGCATAGATCAGAATCTCGCCACCTTGTTCGACGAGCTAGGGCTGCATGGGTCCACAACGATCCACCTGTCTTATGTGACCAGAGCGTTTCGATCCACCAGGCGAACCGATGACATCTGAAATCGGTTCGTTCGTTGTCGAATCAGGCGATTCGATCGTGGGAATCGGCGCACTACTCGTCCGTGACGGATCGATTCGCTTCACGCCCAATGCCCCCGACGAGCGGGCAGCGACCGAAAGCGCAGCGACCGTCCCGGTGTCTGTACGCAGCCCCGTCATGCCATCGGGTGGGTGGGTGTCGCTGAGCGGCACGTTGCTCGATGGAGCCATCGAAGCCGACGTGATCGATGGCATCGACAGGCCCGAATTTCCTGGGGAACCCGCACTGCGCATTCCTGGTCCGGCCGGGAGTACCTGGACCAGGAATGCCGTCCTGGAATCCGTAGAGCAGAGCGTTTCGGATCTTCGTAGCGCGTCGGGCGCGTATCGCGACAGCGATGGAACACTGGTGGTGACATTGGGGTATTTACACCTCGATCGACGTGCCTGCGACTGGCTCGCCCAACCTCACCCGGGCCCGATCGACGTATGGATGGCCCTGCGCCCCGGGGACCCCGCAAGTCGCCATGATCACAGGAAACGAATATGATTCTCAATAAGTGGTAACCGGATCGATCCCGAGGAGTTCAATCATGGCGTTTCCGATCATCGTCGCGAAGGCAGTATCGACGGTCGTGACGGGTGCAGTCGGCGTCGCCGCATACAACGGTGCCAAGAAGCTGTACGAGAAGGCCCCCGTCCGCAAGGCTGCGGTGTCGGCCACCGAGCTCGGTCTACGCGCAGCGCGCAAGGCCGAGGTTCACGCGGAATCGGCCCGACTGGCCGTGTCCGACGTCGTCGCCGAGGCCCGGGACCGGATCGGTGAAGAGGTTCCGCCGCCCACGGCCTCCGATGCAGGCCACGGCCACGCGCACTGACCGGGACTGCTTCCGATTATGACGACCCTCGCCGAACGCCCCCTCGACATCGACGCGACGCAGGCAGACGGCATCGAGATTCTCTCAGACGCCGCCGGCCGTATGCGCCTCCGCGTCGACTGGCTCCGCTCGAGCCCGGGCCGTGCCGTTGCGGTCGAGGACCACGTGGACAAGATCCGCGGAGTGCGCGCCGTTCATGCGTACCCGCGGACGGCGTCGGTCGTCATCTGGTACTCCCGCACACGAATCGACAGGGCCGAACTCTTCGACGCGGTGAATGCGGGGCGCTCGACGAATTGGGCCCTGGTACCGGTCCGTAGTCCGCGCTCAGCTGACGTCACCAGCGGCGACGTGCTGCGGATGACCATCGGCGGCGCGGCACTGGTCCTTCTCGGTCTTCGCCGCTACGCGTTCCGTCGGCCGCCCATCCTCGGCCCCACCAGCCGTCTCGTTGCCACCGGCGCAACGATCTTCACCGGCTACCCGTTCCTCAAGGGAGCCGTGCGCTCGCTGGCCGGCAACAGGACCGCAGGAACCGACGCACTCGTCAGCGCCGCAACCGTGGCCAGCCTCGTGCTGCGCGAGAACGTCGTCGCCCTCACCGTGCTGTGGCTCCTGAACATCGGCGAGTACCTGCAGGAATTGACCCTCAAGCGAACTCGACGCGCGATCTCCGATCTGCTGACCGGCACACAGGACACCGCCTGGATCAGGCTGCCCGACGGCTCCGAGATCTCCGTCGACGTCGATCGACTCGAGATCGGCGACGAGGTCGTCGTCCACGACCACGTGGGCGTTCCCGTCGACGGCACCGTGGTCGACGGTGACGCAGTGGTGGATCAGTCCGCGATCACCGGCGAGACCTTGCCGGTATCGATCGTCGCCGGAGACCGTATTCATGCGGGGTCCGTCGTCGTCCGTGGCCGCCTAGTCGTGCGCGCATCTGCCGTCGGTCGCGACACCACGATCGGCCGCATCATTTCTCGCGTCGAGGAGGCACAGGAAGATCGTGCACCGATTCAGACTGTGGGAGAGAACTTTTCACGACGCTTCGTCCCCGCGTCCTTCATCCTGTCGGCGCTGACTCTCGTCGTCACCCGCGATGTTCGACGTGCCATGACGATGCTGCTCGTGGCGTGCCCGTGCGCGGTGGGGTTGTCCACGCCGACCGCCATCAGCGCAGCCATCGGAAACGGTGCTCGCAGAGGCATTCTCATCAAGGGCGGATCTCACCTCGAGCAGGCCGGCAGGGTCGACGCCTTCGTGTTCGACAAGACCGGAACCCTGACGGTGGGACGGCCCGTGGTGACCAATGTCGTGTCGTTCCAGGATGATTGGGAACCGGAACAGGTGCTGGCCTACGCAGCGAGTTCAGAGATCCACTCGCGACATCCTCTGGCAGAGGCTGTCATTCGAAGTACCGAGGAACGGCATATCGTCATCCCTCCGCACGAGGAGTGCGAGGTGATCGTCGGACTCGGCATGCGGACGGTCGCAGATGGACGGACGCTGCTCCTGGGCAGTCCATCTCTCCTACGCAGCGAGGACGTCGCGGTGTCCGAGGATGCGCAGCAATGGGTTTCGCGGCTGCAGGACGAGGCCGAGACTCCGCTGCTGTTGGCCGTCGACGGCGTACTCGTCGGCTTGATCAGTCTCCGGGACGAGGTCCGTACCAACGCATCCGCCGTTCTGAACGCGCTCCGTGCCGACGGTGTCGAACGCATCATCATGCTCACCGGCGACCACCCGAAGACGGCGGCGGCGGTCGCAGCGGAACTCGGTATCACCGAGTGGCGGGCCGAAGTGATGCCTGACGAAAAGCTCGAAGCCGTCCGAGAACTGCAGGACGCAGGTTACGTCGTGGCGATGGTCGGTGACGGCACCAACGATGCCCCTGCTTTGGCCGTCGCCGATATCGGAATCGCGATGGGGTTGGCGGGCACCGATGTTGCCGTCGAGACCGCGGACGTGGCACTGGCAAGCGACGACTTGTCGCGTCTGCTCGACGTACGTGACCTCGGCCGGCATTCCGTATCGGTCATCCGTCAGAACTACGGAATGTCCATTGCCGTCAACGCTCTCGGCTTGGCGGTCAGCGCCGGTGGTGCGCTGTCACCTGTGCTGGCGGCAATCCTGCACAACGCCTCGTCGGTCGCGGTGGTCGGCAACAGTTCGCGATTGATCCGATACCGACTCTGATCAGTAGGTACCGAACGCCAGGGCCAGCTGTTCGGTACCTACTTCGCTACTTTGCGTCGCGGAAGTACGGTTCGACCGTGCCCTTGAGCTTGACGAGCATGGGGTTTCCGTAGCGATCCTTCGCGGTCGGGACCTCGACACGCACCCAACCCTCGGACACGTTGTATTCGCGAATGCTCGTCTTCTCGACGCCGTTGAAGCGAATGCCCACGTCGCGGCGAAGAACCTCTTCGTTGTAGAAGCGGCTGCTCGGATCGATCGAGAGATGATTCGGTGGAACGTCTGTGTTCTGGTCCTCGGGCATGATTACTTTCGTCGATGTGCTGCGTTGGGTGCTGGGGTCTGAACCCCATGAAGAATACGCGACCCAGCGTTGGACCAGCGCCGCTGTCCCTAGCCCCGCGCCATGTCCACGAATCGGGACAGGTGCAGCTGGTGTGCCACAGTGATTGTGGCTGTTGGACCGTTACGGTGCTTGCCGAGGATCAAGTCGGCCTCGCCGCCGCGGGGATCGTCGCGCTCGATGGCGTCGGGGCGGTGCAACAGAATCACCATGTCGGCGTCCTGCTCCAGTGAGCCGGACTCACGGAGGTCCGAGACCATCGGCTTTTTGTCGGTTCGCTGCTCGGGACCACGGTTGAGCTGGCAGACCGCGACCACCGGGCATTCGAGTTCCTTGGCCAACAGCTTGAGCTGACGGGAGAAGTCCGAGACCTCCTGCTGACGCGACTCGACCTTCTTGCCGGACGACATCAGCTGAAGGTAGTCCACCACAATGAGTTTCAGACCGTTGCGCTGCTTGAGGCGTCGCGCCTTGGCTCGAATCTCCATCATCGTCAGGTTGGGCGAATCGTCGACGAAGAGCGGTGCTTCGCTGATCTCGCTCATGCGACGGGCCAGCTTGGTCCAGTCGTCGTCGGTCATCTTTCCGGAACGCATGTCGCCGAGCTTGATCTTCGCCTCTGCGGACAGCAGACGCATGACGATCTCGGTGCGACTCATCTCCAGAGAGAAGATGACACTGGGCATGCCGTGCTTGATGGAGCACGAACGCATGAAATCCATACTTAGGGTAGACTTACCAACGCCGGGCCTCGCCGCGACGATAATCATCTGACCGGGGTGAAGACCGTTGGTGATTTCGTCGAGTTCGGCGAATCCCGTCGGCACGCCGAGGGAGATGCCGCCGCGGCTGGCGATGGAGTCGATTTCGTCCATCGTGGGCTGCAGCAGCTCTTCGAGGGGGAGGAAGTCCTCGGAGGTACGTCGCTCGGTGACCTCGTACACCTCTGCCTGTGCGCGGTCGACGACCTCGGCGACGTCCTGACCGTCGGCTCCGGCGTAACCGAACTGAACGATGCGGGTACCGGCTTGCACGAGCCGCCGGAGAATGGACTTCTCCGCCACGATCTCGGCGTAGTACCCGGCGTTGGCGGCGGTGGGCGTCGTCTGAGTCAGCGTGATCAGGTACGGCGGGCCGCCGATGCGCTTGAGCTCGCCGCGGCGATCCAGCTCGGCCGAGACGGTCACCGGGTCGGCAGGCTCACCGCGGCTGTAGAGGTCGAGAATGGCGTCGTAGACGTTCTGGTGTGCCGGCCGGTAGAAGTCGCCCGGACGGAGCACCTCGAGCACGTCGGCGATGGCATCCTTGCTCAGCAGCATGCCGCCCAACACGGACTGTTCGGCGGCCATGTCCTGTGGCGGCTGTCGCCCGAAGTCTTCGCCCGGACCTTCGCTGGAGGAGGAGCCGGAGTAGTCGGACTGTCCTCGATCGTCCACAACTGCCACGCGAACCGGCCGTCCTCTCCCCATAGTCCGAGCACGTCCGGATAACACCCGGACGTGCGGTCAAGCAAGTTCTACCCCCGGGCACCGACAGGTCCTGATCGGTACCGGATCCGCGCTGCCCCGGCACCGTTCGACGGCATCGAGAGAGACGCTGGAGGGACGTTAAGCGGTATCGCCAGGAGTCACAACACAGGCTGTGGATGGATCTGTGGATGAAATGTGGACGATGTTGAACAACGGTGTTGACCGTCTGGGGATAACCTGGGTATAACTTTTGGACTTTGCACCATTCCCGCACGTCAAGGCGTGTACATAAAGTTTTTTGCCTGTGCATCGTTCTGGGGGCGGCGTGTCGGCCGAATTGACAACTCGGGCGTGTTGAGTAAATGCCGAGTGAACTCCGTGGTGAAGTACGTCACACCGGCTGGAAATTGGCACCGAAAAAGTCTTAATGCTGGTTTCCGAGCCGAAGGGCCCGATCCCCGTCGGGAATCGGGCCCTCGTACTTCGCTCGAACAGACCGTCAGAGATCGGCCTTCTGCGGGCACAGCGCCGGGTCGAGAACCGTGATTTCCTTCGTACCGATCTGCAGCACCCGGGCCGACGGGATGTCGAAGAAGAGACCGGTGATCCGCAGACGACCCTCCGCGTTCGCGCGTCCCACCACCCGGTGGCGGGTCAACGTCTGCAGCTGCACCGCGACATTGACCATCGCGAGCTGGTCGGCCTCGCCGAAGCCCAGCTCCGCCGCTTGACGGCCCACCGCGTGCCCACTGCGGAACGCGTCCAGGCTGGCTCTCCCGTGCCCGAGCCACTCGGCCACCGACGGGTCGGCGGCGTTCTCCGCCCCGCCGAGAATCGCCTTCATGGCACCGCAACCGGAATGGCCACACACCACGACCGACGACGTACCCACTTCGTCGACGCCGAAGGCAAGGGCTGCCTCCACCGAGCAATCCTGACCTTGGGTGGGGATCATGTTGCCGACGTTGCGCACGGTGAACAGGTCACCGGGGCCGCTACTGGTGATCGTGTTCGGCATGACGCGTGAGTCGACGCAGCAGAGGAACAGCGTGTCCGGGTCCTGAGACTCGGTCAGACCTTCCAGGTGCGGACGAATGTTGGGGGCATGAGTGCGGTGGTACTCGGCCACTCCGCTCAACACCGGACGCAGAGCAGCAGGCGAGTCCTCCTGCGTGTCGTCGCTCTTGAGCTGCCACGCCCGCCACGGTGCCAACGAACTGCGCACCGTGGCAGATCCGCGCCGCGGTGGCCCTTCGGTGGCCGCAGCCATCGACGCAGTGCCGACCTCCTCGACGCGCACGGAACCACCGGTCGCCTCGTGTTGGCGGACCCACTCGTTCAACGCGTCGTGCACAGCATGGTCGAGGAAGTCGACTCCGAGATGGACGGTGACGGACGTGCCTGCGGGCACCGTGGCCAACACACGAGTCAGTCGTGGCAGCGCGAGGAAGCTCAGCGAGCCCTCCATCGTCACCCGCCAGGTTCCGTCGACCGTTTCCTCGGCCCGAATCTTCGCCAGCACCACGCGTCGCAGAACCAGGATGATCGAGAGCGCCAGGCCGATCAGCACTCCCTCGAGCAGGTTGAGCGCCACGACACCCAGCACCGTGACTGCGTAAACAGCGATGTCACCGGTCTTGTTCGCGATCTTGATGTCGGCCAGTTTGATGAGCTGCACACCGATCATCACGAGCAACCCGGCGAGCGCCGCGAAGGGCACGAGCTCGACGATGGAAATGAACAGCACCGAGAAGATCAGGATCCACACGCCGTGCAGAATCGCCGACGCGCGAGACTTGGCACCGACCTTGACGTTGGTCGCGCTACGCACGATGACGCCGGTGATCGGCAGGCCACCGATGGCACCGGAGGCCATGTTGCCCGCACCCTGCGCCATCAATTCGCGGTCGAAGTTGGTGCGCTCACCGCTGTGCATCTTGTCGACGGCCACAGCGGACAGCAGGCTCTCGACGCTGGCGATCAGCGCGATGGTGATGACACCGGTGGCGAATGCACCCCACTGACCGTCGGGCATGATCGGGAAGCTCAGAGACTCGATGAGGTTGCCCGGCAACTCGATTCGCTCGACGTCGAGCGAGAAGAAGATCGAGACCGCGGTTGCGGTGACCACTGCAACCAGTGCCGCAGGCACTTTGGAAACCTTGGCCATCACACTGGACACGCCGGCCAGTCGCGGCCACGAGAACATCAGCACGACGACGATGCCGCCGACGACGATGGACGGCCATTGGCCGTCGGCCAAGGAACGAGGAATGGCGAGCAGGTTCTGCACCGCGGAGCTTTCGGACTCTCCACCGAGCAGCACGTGAATCTGTTGCAGCGCAATGGTTATACCGATGCCGGCGAGCATCGCGTGAACGACCACCGGCGAAATGGCAAGTGCACTACGAGCAATGCGGCTCATGCCCAGAAGAACCTGGACGAGGCCGGCCAACACCGTGATGGCACATGTTGTAGCCCAACCGAATTGGTTGACCAACTCGGCGACCACCACAGTCAGACCCGCAGCCGGACCACTGACCTGCAACGGCGATCCGCCGAGAATACCGGCGAGAATGCCGCCGACCACAGCAGCGATGAGGCCGGCCATGATGGGAGCGCCCGAGGCGACAGCGATACCGATCGAAAGTGGCACTGCCACAAGGAAAACGACCAGCGAGGCCGGTAGGTCGTACTTGATTATCGACCCGACCCGAGACGGTGGCTCGGATCGGGTCTTCGGACTGGGTTCTGAATCGTGCTCTGCTGTCGTTGTCACGGCAGTTCCTCCGGGCGTCTAGGCGTCAGGTCGGTCGATCGTGTTCCGGCTTGAAATGTCGCCCCCAAGTAAAGGGTACGCAAACCTCGGCCGAAGGTGGCACCGAGAGAGATCCTTCACAATTTGGAAACCGTTGTGACAGTTGAATTTTGTGAGATGGCACGAAAAAACCCCACGAACCGAAGTTCGTGGGGTTTCTTGCAGCCGTTTCGGGCCGAAAGCTGAAAATCAGCTTCCGACGACCTCCAGCTTGAACTTGGCGGTCACGTCGGGATGCAGGTTCACGACGATGTCGTGCTTGCCCGTGCTCTTGACGTGAGCCTTCGGCAGATCGATGCTGCGCTTGTCGACGACCGGTCCACCGGCAGCCTTGAGTGCAGAAGCGACGTCCGACGCGGTGACCGAGCCGAACAGCTTGCCCGAGTCGCCGGCAGTCTTGACAGACAGCGTGACGGACTCGAGGCCCTCGATGGCCTGCTTGAGCTCGTTGGCGTGCTCGAGGCCGCGAACGGCCCGAGCTTCCTGAGCGCGGCGAATGCCGTCGACCTGCTTCTGAGCTCCACGGGTGGCCTGGATGGCCAATCCGCGGGGCAGCAGGAAGTTACGGCCGTAGCCGTCCTTGACCTCTACGGTGTCGCCAGGCGCACCGAGGTTGTCCACATCAGCGGTGAGGATCAGTTTCATACCAATCGCCCCTTTCTATCGAGCCGTCGCGGCGTAAGGCAGCAGTGCTACCTCACGCGAGTTCTTCACGGCAACGGCCACGTCACGCTGATGCTGGACGCAGTTGCCGGTGACACGGCGAGCACGGATCTTTCCGCGATCGCTGACGTACTTACGCAGCAACGTCGTGTCCTTGTAATCGATCGCCGTGTTCTTTTCCTTGCAGAAGGAACACGCCTTCTTCTTGAGCACCTTGTCGCGCAATGGCGGTTTGGGCATGGGTCTTTCTCCGTTACATCTGGTTGTTCTCGATCGAAGGATCTAGAACGGTGGCTCTTCGTCTCCGCCACGTCCGCCGAAGGAGCCCGACGCCGCCGGGGCACTGCCCCAGGGATCGTCTCCACCGGAACCGGAGTTGGACGAGGAGTTCGAGCGGCCGCCGCCCGATCCGCCGGAGGAACCCGAGCCGGAGTTGAAGCCGCCTCCGCCGCCACCTCCACCGCGATTGGCCTTGTTGACCTTTGCGGTGGCGTAGCGAAGTGAAGGTCCGATCTCGTCGACTTCGAGCTCGACGACTGTCCGCTTCTCACCCTCGCGCGTCTCGTACGAACGCTGCCGCAGCCGTCCGCTCACGATCACTCGTGAGCCTCGGGTCAGACTCTCGGCAACGTTCTCCGCTGCCTCGCGCCAGATGTTGCAGCGCATGAAGAGCGCGTCGCCGTCTTTCCATTCGTTCGTCTGACGATCGAATGTGCGCGGGGTGGATGCAACCGTGAAGTTGGCAACTGCCGCACCGGCGGGGGTGAATCGAAGTTCTGGATCAGCCGTCAAGTTTCCGATGACGGTGATGACGGTCTCGCCTGCCATGGTTCCTCTTTCAGTAGTAAGCGTTGTGAGTGCCAGCCTAGGGCCGGACACCGACAATTACTTGCCCTGTCGCAGGACCTTCGTACGCAACACGGACTCGTTGAGTCCGAGCTGACGATCCAGCTCGCTGACGGTGGCAGGCTCGGCGTTGAGGTTCACAACGGCGTAGATGCCCTCGGCATGCTTGAGGATCTCGTAAGCCAGACGACGCTTGCCCCATACATCGACCTTGTCGACGGTGCCGCCATCCTTGCGAACGACGTTGAGGAACGTATCGAGCGACGGAGCGACAGTGCGCTCGTCCAGATTGGGGTCGAGAATGACCATCAATTCGTAATGACGCATAAGACCTCATCACCTCCTGTGGACTAGTGAAAACGGCCACGGACTATCCGTGGCAGGAGGGTCGTTGCGTCAGCAACCCCTTGAAGATACACGACAGGGCCCTGACCTGCTAATTCCCTCTGGGCGCACAGTCGGGCATTCGCTCGTCATACTCTTGCACCATGCGATCCGGGGTCCGCGCCAGTCCGACGACGGTTGTCGTGGTCGTCGCGATGGCAGCAATCGGGTTGATTCTGGGATATCTGAACAAGGCCCGCTGCGCCGTCGCACCGTTCGACGAGTCCGGACGCAGCACGGTGTTCGACGTCATCAAGGACTCGTCCGTCTGCTACTCCGACATCCAGTTCCTGTGGCTCGGTCGCGATATCGACAATCACATATTTCCCTACATCCACGGGGCAATCACGAGCGATGGAATCCTCACCGGAGGGACGGTCGAGTATCCGGTTCTGAGCGGTCTGCTGATGTGGCTCGGCGCGATCCCGGCCCACACCGACGCGCAGTTCCTGTTGACCTCGGCACTGATCCTTGCACCGTTCGGGCTTCTCACCGCCTGGATGCTCGGGCGGATGGCCGGCTGGCCGGCGCTGCTGTGGTCCATCTCCCCACCCCTGGTGATGTACGCCTTCCACAACTGGGAACTACCGGTCGTCGCCTCTGCGGTAGGTGCGATCTTCGTCATGACATTGCCGATTGCATTGCGGCGCAAGGCAATTGTGGCTTCGGGACTGCTGGCGATCGGATTCTGCCTCAAGATCTATCCGGGCGCGTTCGTGCTCCCGCTCATTGCCTATGTCGTCACCGGCGGAACGAACGGTCGAGAAAAACCGGAGACCGTCCGTGGCCACTACGACATACGCGGCGGCCTGCAGGTCGCGGGAGCCGCGATCGCCACCGTCGTCGCAGTCAACCTGCCGTTCGCCGTCATCGGTTACGAGGGCTGGCGCGCGTCCTTCACCTTCCAGTCGCTGCGCCAGGCGGATCTGACGACAAACTCCATCTGGTACTGGGGGCTGCGCCATCTCTATGTCAACGACCGCATGACGCCCGACGCGTACAACGACGCCGAAGCGTCGTTCCAGAAAGTCGTCGACGTGGCGTCGCCGCTCCTGGTGTTCGTCGCGTTCGCGCTCGCGCTGTGGCTCGGCTTCCGGCGCGCGAACGTGATCGGCACGTATCCCTGGGTTGCAGTGAGCGGGTCGATGCTGTGCGGCTTCATGCTGCTGCACAAGGTGCACTCACCCCAGTACACGCTGTGGCTGCTTCCCTTCCTCGTGTTGCTTCGGATCCCCTGGGGAATCGTCGCCGCGTACTTGATGGTCGATCTGTCGATGGGGATCGGCGTGTTCAAGTACTTCGCTGCGCTGGCCTCCGGCGTCGACGCCAACGACGAGGAATTCTTCGTCCTCGTCGGAGTCTGGGGGCGAGCGCTGCTGCTGGTGGTGCTGTTCGTGATGTTCGCCCGCGCTCGCCTGCGGTTTGCCCAACCGGGCGAAACCGACTCGGAGTCGGTAACGTCGCCTCGTTCGTCGACGACATCTGTGACGGCATCACCGAGGCACTAGAGCGTCGGTAGAACAGGGCGCTGGGGAAAAAGGGCGCAGAGCGGGGCGGGAACATGGCACAGGTGTCGCAATCTCAGGGAAGTACCGAGGACGGCACTGCCGCGGTACGTCGGATCGGTTTGATCGAAGACCACGAATCCGTCGCGCTCGGCCTCAAGGCCATGCTGGCGGACGAACCCGATCTCGATCTCGTGATCATGGCCTCCACCGTGGACGATTTGCTCGCCCACCGAGAGCAGCTCGACCTGGTGGTACTCGATCTGCGCCTCGGCGACGGATCGTCTCCGCGCTCGAACGTGGAACAGTTGCACGCCGCGGGATCACGAGTGCTGGTGTACACCGGTGCCGAGAACGCATTCCTGGTTCGGTCCGCGGCACGCGCGGGAGTGCTCGGCGTGGTGCGCAAGTCCGCGCCCGCATCGGCCATCGTGTCCGCGATCCGGCGAGCCGCGAGCGGCGGGCAGGTGGTCACCACGGATTGGGCCGCGGCGATCGACGGCGATCCGCAGCTGCCCGACGTCGGCCTGAGCCCACGTCAACGCGAGGTGCTCGCCCTCTACGCGTCGGGCGAGAAGGCAGGACGCGTCGCCCGCCTGGCCGGACTGTCGGAACAGACCGTGAACGACTACCTCGTGCGCATCCGCAACAAATACGCCGAGGCGGGGCGTCCGGCACCGACCAAAACCGATCTGTACAAACGCGCGGTCGAAGACGGGTGGCTCCCCATGCCCGAGCTCCCCTCGCAGGACTGATGACCGGTTGAAACGCGATTTATGACGCATCCTCGGAGTTGACGGTTCGAGTGCCCATAGAAATCAGGGCAGCGAGTCTGTGATCGACCTGTGAGAATGAGTTGACTCAGGTTTAGACCGTCTCAACCTGCCTCGGCCCTCGGGAGAACTGATGTCCGCACTGCTCGATCCCATGCCCTCGGAACACAGCGACTCCATCTCTGCCGCACCGCTCGCTCGCGGACTGATCAGCCTGGTGCCGCCCGCTGAGCAGAGAGACAAGTTCCCCACGCGGCCCGGCCTGACCGACCGTGAGATCGAGGTACTGCTCTGCTGGATTCGCCTCGACTCCAAGACCGAGGTCGCGAAGGCACTGTTCCTGTCGCTGGGAACCGTCAACACCCACTTGACGCGCATCCGCGCGAAATACACCTCTGTCGGACGGTCCGCCCCGACCAAGGCCGCCCTGGTGGCCCGGGCCCTGCAGGACGGACTCGTCGACATCTCGGAGCTGTAAGTCTTCGAGCTGTTGCGGTTCGAAGCGTAGGTCAGACGTGGACTTCGGTGTCCACGCCTTCGCTCTCGAGACGCTTGTTGCGTCGGATGCTGCTGATCAGTGCGGCACCGATGAAGAGGATTCCGACGAAGCCGGTGATCAGTTCGTTGATGTGAACGCCGATCGACACGAGCAGGATGAGGGCCAAGGCACCGATTGCCCAGTGCGCGCCGTGCTCGAGGTAGACGTAGTCCGACAACGTTCCCTTGCGAACGAGGAACACCGTGATCGAGCGAACGAACATGGCACCGATGAAGCCGAGGCCGAGCGCGATGATGATCGGGTCCGCGGTGATGGCGAAGGCTCCGATGACACCGTCGAACGAGAACGACGCGTCGAGGACCTCGAGGTAGAGGAACAGGAAGAAGCCGGCCTTGCCGGTCGCCTTCGCCAGTTCGCTCGGGCCGCCGGAGGACTCTTCGCCCTCTTCCTCGATGTGGAACAGTTCGCCGAGACCGTTGACGGCAATGTAGGTGATCATGCCGAGCACGCCGGAGACCATGACGGTGGAAATCTTGTCGTCCTCGGCGAGGAATTCGGCGCTGAGCACGAGCAGCAGGCCCGCGACGACAACGGAGAGCTGATCGAGGCGACCGATCCGGGCGAGAGGCTTCTCCAGCCAGCTCAGCCACGTGATCTCGCGATCTTCGAAGATGAAGCCGAGGAAGAGCATCAACAGGAACATGCCGCCGAACGCTGCGATCTGCGGATGCGCGTCGGTGAGGAGCGTCTCGTAGCTCGGCGAACCGTCCGGGAAGGTTGCGGCACCGTCGGCGGGCGGGTTGAGAGCCAGGTCGATGGCGGCGACCGGACCGAGGCCCGACGCAGCCCAGACGATGACCAGCGGGAACAGCAACCGCATGCCGAACACGGCGATGACGATGCCGATGGTGAGAAAGATCTTCTGCCAGAACTCACTCATCCGTCGCAACACGGTGGCGTTGATGACGGCGTTGTCGAAGGACAGGGACACTTCGAGCACACCGAGGATGAGGACGAGAATCATCGCCTCGAGTCCGCCGTACAAGAAGGCCACGATGACGGACACGATGGTGACCGCAATCGACCAGCCGAAGATTCTCATAACCACGTCAGTGGCCTTTCTGGCTAGGAGCAGAGCCCGCAGGCGCGACCAAGTTGGGGGACGAAACGGAAAAACCCCCGCCCATCATGAATGACGAGGCGGGGGTATCCCCAATCTTGGGAGTGCCTTTACTAGACGTTTACTCCGAAGTCCCGGGCGATGCCTGCGAGTCCGGACGCGTAGCCCTGGCCGACTGCGCGGAACTTCCACTCCGCGCCGTTGCGGTACAGCTCGCCGAAGACCATCGCGGTCTCGGTCGAGGCATCCTCGCTGAGGTCGTAGCGAGCGAGCTCGGAGTTGTCGGCCTGGTTGATGACGCGAATGAACGCGTTGCGCACCTGCCCGAACGACTGCGAGCGAGCGTCCGCATCGTAGATCGACACGGGGAACGTGATGGTCTCGATCTCCGGCGGCACAGCGGCGAGATCGACCTTGATCTGCTCGTCGTCTCCGTCGCCTTCACCGGTCGTGTTGTCCCCGGTGTGCTCGATGGAGCCGTCGGGAGACTTCAAGTTGTTGAAGAACACGAAGTGCCCGTCGCTCAGGGCCTTCTTCGTCGAGTTCAATGCGATGGCGCTGGCATCGAGGTCGAAGTCGGTGCCCGTCGTCGTGCGGATGTCCCAACCGAGGCCGACCACGACCGCGGTCAGGTTCGGTGCTGCCTTGGTGAGCGAGACATTGCCACCCTTGCTGAGGCTGACGCCCATTGAGAGGTCCTTTCGCAATTGGTTTCCCGTTACGGGTACAACCGTAGTGGGAATGTCCGGTTTCTGGACGTACTCGACCAACGAGCGCGGTGATGCGGAGGTTCCCGTCGGTAGTATCGAACAGGTGACAAGTCGCTGGCCTGGGGTGTTTCGCCGAGGTTCCGAATCGGACGCCGCCGCGCGTCGTTCCCAGGACGCCGCTGTCGCCGCCTTTCTCGACATGGACAAGCGACAGTCCATCGCATCCGCCGGCGTCGAGGCATCCACCGCGCTTCGTCCGGAGGACGGACTCGCCCGCCGATGGTTCGATACCGAGAAGCTGTGTTTCGACGCGGGAGCGGCGTATCTCGCTGCCGTCGAACAGTTCGACGGAATCACCACTGCCGCCGCGAGGTCGGCATTCGACAACGCGACGCGACTGCTCCACGACGCCAGTGTCGCCGTCGACCGTTTCTACGAGGCTCATCGCGGCACTCTCGAGCACGCCTCGGCACAGTTCGCGGCCACCCCACGCCTGGTGCAGGACGCACTGGCCGAGGCGGACGCTGCGCGGTCCACCGTCGACGAGCAGTACGCCACCTATCCATCATTGCGGCAGGCCTGGAACGAACTGGACGCCGCCACAACACAATTGAACGATGTTCGACGGGATCCGCTGCGTGCGCGAGAGCAGGCTGCCGTCGTCCGGGACAGATCCACTGCGTTGCGCGAGGCGGTTCGCTCGGCTCCCGGACGCCAGCAGGAGGCCCGGACCGCACTGGTCTCGGTGCGGACCCGAATCGAAGCCGTACGAACGAGATCCGAGGGGATCGCGCCGGCCTTCTCGAGTTTGCTCCGCGAATTCAATGCCAAGAGCTCGGCAGATCTATCGCACAACGAACGATCGAGCACACGCCACATCGAACAGGCCGACGAGGATCTGCGAGCGGCCCGTTCGGCGCTCGACACGGGCAACCCCGAGCAGGCCTTGGATCTCGTCGCCCAGGCCCGGTCGCACCTGACCGATGCCGAGCACCTGGTCGATGCCGTCACCGATCGTGTTCGCCTGCTGCGCGCAGTCAAAGCCGATCCGAGCGAGACCGAGAGCAAGGTCCGGTTCAAACTTCGTGACGCTCAACAACTCGCGATCAATCGCGGTCTGGTTGCCGAATGGGGCTCGGTGCTGGATGCTCAGCTCGCCCGGATCGACAGGGCGAGCAACGCACTGACGGGTACCCATCCCGACTACTGGTCATATCTGCAGGATCTGGCTACCATTTCGGACTTCATCGCAGGCGTGATCGAACGCATGCGCAGCTAGCACCGACCGCATTCACACGAAGGATCATGGTGCAACACTTTCGCCATCTCGACGCCGACACCCGCGAACGCATGTTCTTCCTGCAACCGGAGGACATCGCGGTCAGCGACGGAAACAACGTCGTAGCAACAGCACTCGGTGCGACGCTGTACATTCCCGCGACCCGTGCGGACCTGACCGCGACGGTGCACAAGCGCACCGACGAGGGCGTTCGATCGATCGTGATCGATCTCGAAGATGCAGTCGCAGATCATAATCTGCAGTACGCGGTGGAGAACACCATCCGAACTCTGAACGAACTCTCGGGTTCGAATGCACTGGTGTTCGTCCGAGCCCGCACGGCCCAACAGATTCGGACGGTCTGCGCCGGTCTGGCTCCTGGGGCCGCTGGACTTGCCGGTTTCGTCGTACCGAAGTTCACCTCGGCAACCGGAGCCGAGTACCTCGACGAGATTCTCGCCGCATCCACCGCGCACGACACCCGCTTGTTGGCGATGCCGGTTCTCGAGTCGGCCGAGGTGGTCCACCGCGAAACACGCGACACCGAACTCGTTGCCATCCGGGAACTACTGGGAAAATACCGAGACATCGTGCTGGCCGTCCGCATCGGAGCCACCGACATGTGCGGCACCTTCGGCATTCGCCGCGACCGTGACCTGACGATCTACGACGTCCGCGTCGTGGCCGACGTCATCAGCGCGATCGTCAATCACCTGGGCCGCAACGACGGATCGGGATTCGTCATCACCGGGCCGGTGTGGGAGTACTTCGCAGACCACGAACGCATGTTCCGGCCACTGCTGCGCCAGACGCCGTTCGTCGACCAGGAGGCCGTGCGCTTCCGGCAGCAACTGGTCAGCAGCGACTTGGACGCACTGCTGCGCGAGGTCGCCCTCGACCGCGCCAACGGCATCCAGGGCAAGACGGTCATCCATCCATCCCACGTTCCTGCCGTGCACGCATTGTCCGCAGTGACGCACGAGGAATACCACGACGCCCTCGACATTCTGGCCTCCGACCAGGGCGGCGCGCAAGCCTCCGGCTACCGGAACAAGATGAACGAGCTGGGACCACATCGCAATTGGGCGAAACAGACGATGGTTCGCGCCCGGGCATTCGGGGTCACCAACGAAGGGATCACGTTCGTGGACCTCCTGACGGCGCTGGCTCAGCGATGACCGACAACCCGGCCGACGGCATCGCCCTGACCGACACCGGCTCCTCGTCGTCGTGGACGGCACGACAACTGGTGCGTCCCGGCCTACGCCGCAATCCCCGACGGGCACATCTGTTGGTGTCCACTGTGCTCGGCAAACACATACCCGTGGATCCGGACGTCGTCATCGGTGCCGGCGAAGAATTGGCCGACCTGGTCGCTGCGGCGGTCGGCGGCTCCGACGTCGATGTTCTCGGATTCGCCGAGACGGCAACGGGATTGGGTCACACGGTGGCAACCGCCCTCGATGCGCGCTGCTATGTGCACTCGACCCGCCGCACGGTACCGGGCATGACGGTGCACGGAGAGTTCGAGGAAGGGCACTCGCACGCCACCGACCATCTGCTGATGCCGACCTCGGCGGACCTGCTCGGCGGCGAACTACCCCTCGTTCTCGTCGACGACGAGATCTCGACCGGAGCCACCGCACTCGATGCGCTCCGCCAGATCCATTCCACGGCTGCGCGTTCCCACTACGTCATCGCATCCCTGGTGGACATGCGTACCGCCGAGCATCTCGACGCGACCGCAGCAACGGCCGCCGAACTGGGCGTCGTGATCGACAACGTCAGCCTCGCTCAGGGATCGGTCGAGCTGGCACCCGGGCTCGTGGAGACGGTACTGAACCTGCCCGATCCGACGTTCAATCCGATTGCTGCACAACCTGGTTCGGTACGCCGCATCGACGCGCACTGGCCCGCAGCTCTACCCGACGGCGGCCGCCACGGCTTCCTCGGGTCTGATGCAGCCGGGTTCGACGACGCGATCGAAGCAGTCGCGGCCACCGTCGACGCGTCGCTCCCCGACTCGGGTGCCGTCGTGGTCGTCGGCCACGAGGAGCTGATGTACCTGCCGTTACGCCTGGCGGCAGCGCTGCAACGACGCGGACACAGCGCACTGTTCCAGACGACCACCCGCTCGCCCGCCTACGTACTCGACGTGGCGGGCTACCCACTGCGCCGGGGCTTCGAATTCGCAGCACCCGAGGACGAATCCTCTCTGCGCTACCTCTACAACGCCGACGCGCCGGCCGACTCGACCCTGGTGTTCGTCGCCGATGCCCCCGCAGATACCGACGCACTCACCGCCGCGGCGGGGACACTCGCGGCGGCGGGCACCGACGTGCTGGTCGTGGTCGTCACCGGTGCCGATCCGCAGGCGCTCGAGATCGCCAGACGTGCCCGTCCGCTGCGTGGGCCCGAGTTCGGCTCGTACGCGCCGGACGAGGTGACCTGGCTACTCAAAGACCTGTCGGGGATCTCGCTGGAAGCGGCAACGGCGGAGCGCGAGAGGGCGATTCAGGCCGGCACGGCGCACTATGCCGAATCGCTGCCGGTCGAATACCAACCCGATCTCGCGTATCGCGAACTGTTCGAGAAGGTACTGCACGAGAGTGCGGCGCGGCTCGCGGTCGCCGTCGGAACCGTCACCGAGGTGGTGCTCGCCGAGCGCGGACACGACATCGTGCTCGCATCACTGGCGCGGGCCGGTACTCCGGTGGGAATTCTGATGCGGCGCTGGGCTTTCGCCGCCCACGGCATCGAGATACCGCATTACGCCGTCTCGATCGTGCGTGATCGGGGTATCGACAGCGTCGCTCTGCGCTACCTCGCCGAGCACCACGATTCACGCTCGGTGGTGTTCGTGGACGGCTGGACCGGCAAAGGTGCCATTGCACGCGAACTCACAGCGGCACTAAGCGACTTCCCTGGGGCGGACTTCGACGACGATCTGGCCGTGCTCGCCGATCCCGGACACTGCGCTCGCACCTACGGGACCCGAGACGACTTCCTCATCGCCTCGGCCTGCCTGAATTCGACCGTCTCGGGCCTCGTTTCGCGAACTGTACTCAACGACAGCCTCATCCGGCCGGGTGATTTCCACGGCGCGAAGTACTACGCAGACCTCGCTCCCGACGATGTCTCGGGGCACCTACTCGACGCGGTGACGGCTCGATTCGACGACGTGCGTGACGAGGTCGCGGAGACGGTGTCGTCGGTGCTCGCGTCCGACAGGACTCCCACCTGGTCGGGATGGGCATCGGTGGAGAAGGTCCGCCAGGAGTACGGCATCTCGCACGTCAACTTCGTCAAGCCCGGTGTCGGCGAGACCACGCGGGTGCTGCTACGCCGAGTACCGTGGCGCGTGTTGGTGCGCGACGCGAATGCTCCGGAGCACCAACATATTCGGATGCTCGCCGAAGCCAGGGGAGTACCGGTCGACGTGGTACCCGACCTCGCCTACTCGTGCATGGGTCTGATCAAGAACGTCTCCACCGAGGATGCCTCGTGAGCGCCCTCGTCGCCGTCGACCTCGATCGCACGATGATCTTCTCCGAAGGCGCGCTCGGTGTGCCCCTGGACGAGACGTTCGAGTGCGTGGAGGTGTACGAGGGCAAACCGTTGTCGTACATGAGCACTCGGTCGATGTCGCTGCTCCGCGGGTTGAGCGAGAGCGTCCCCGTGGTTCCGACGACGACGCGGACCATCGAACAGTTCCAGCGCATCGACTTGCCGGGTGCCCCGTGGCGGTACGCCATCACCAGCAACGGTGGCAACATTCTCGTCGACGGTGAGCCGGATACGGCCTGGCGCAAGGGCTTCGATCTGGACCTGGCCGGCATCGGCGCAGAGTTGAGATCGAGGGTCTCCGAAGACTGGGTGCTCAAATACCGCGAGGCCGACGGCCTGTTCTGCTACCTCGTCGTCGACGTCACCGCCGTCCCGCCGGACTTCGTCTCGGACTGGTCGCAGTGGTGCGCGGCACGCGACTGGAACGTCTCCCAGCAGGGTCGCAAGATCTACACGATGCCCAACGCGGTGTGCAAGAGCTCCGCCGTGGCCGAGGTCCGTGCCAGGCTGGTTCAGGACGGTTCCCTGGATGCCGAGGCCGGCGTGTTCGCTGCCGGTGACGGCGCACTCGACGCCGAGATGCTCATGGCCGCCGACGAGGCAGTTAGGCCGCGGCACGGCGAGCTCGAACTGCTGGGGTTCACCCGCCCCGGGTTGACCGTCACCGATTCCTCCGGCGTACGGGCCAGCGAGGAAATTCTCGAGTGGCTGCGGAACCGAACCACTGCGCACCGCGTCTAACAGTTCGTCGGGGGGACAGGCGCGTGGCAAGGGGTGGGCATGGCGAATCCGTACGAGGAACTCGAAGCGACGATCGACGGGATAGTCACCAACATATTCGTGACCCCGGTGGGGCCCGAGCTCGTCGGCACCATGCTCGGGGAGGCGTTCGAGAAAGCGAACGGGGCATTCGACTACCGCGGTGACTACGAACCCAACGAAGTGACGATCACCGAACCGTTCGAGGTGATGTCACACGAGGACATCGCGGGCATGGTCGGGTCGTTGGCCATCGGTCCCATTGCGACTTCGTCGAAGAACTGGAACGACCTCTCGGCCGCCGCCGGCTCCGGATCCGACGGCTTCCGAACGGGAATCGAGGCGGCCATGGCGTCGGGCTGGTCCGGGCCGATGTCCGACGCCGTGCGCGGCGGCGTAGGCGATTACGTCTCGTCGGCGTCCGCGCTGGCCACGTCGATGAGCCTGATTGGGAACAAGCTGCTCGAAGCACACGCGGGATTCGAGCAGACCAAGTCGAGAATGCCGCCGGTGGTCGCGTCCGAGGCCAGCACCCTGATCGGTTCCCTGCTCCCCGTTCCGTTCGCTACCAAAACGGCGACGGCAGTGCAGGAGGAGCAGCAGAACGAAGCGCGTCGCATCATGCGATCGGTGTACGTACCGGGCGTGGTGCTGTCTGACACCAACGTTCCGGTGCTGCCGACGGCGCACAATCCCGTCGACGGCGGAGGCGGTGGTTCCACCGGCGGCTGGGCAGGCGGTTTCCCGCCGGGCAGTTTCCCGGCCGCCAGTGGGAGCGGCGGTGCGACGTCCGGTGGGGGCGCAGGCTCGGCAGGAGCCGTCGATCCCGCAGCGCAGTCGGCTGCGCAGCAGACCGATGCCGGCACCGCGACGCCTGGACAATCGGGCCCCGGGCAACCGGGTTCGAGTCCATCCGGACCGCTGCCGCCTGCAGATCGGTCCGGGGAAACCCGGGCCGCCGCAGCCGGTGGCCCCGGAAATGCTCCCGGGGGACTCGGAAGCAACGTGGGAGGCGGCGGTTCCTCGGGGACAGGCTCCCCGGGTGCCGGCTACGGCGGCTCGGGCTACGGCGGCTCCAACTACGGCGGCTCGGGCTACAACGGATCCGGTGGCGGTGTGGGTTCCGGTACAGGTTACGGCGGCTCTGTTCTCGGGTCTCCGATCGGTTCCGGCGGTTCCAGCGGCGGCCCGGGCGGCACGAGTGCGGCGGCGGCCGGTCGAGCAGGGGCTCACGGTATGCCCGGAGTGGGCGGTATGGGCGCGGCGGGAGGTCGTGGCACCGGCGACAACGACGGCGAACACACCACTCCCGGCTACTTGATCGACGTGGGCAACGGCAGCGAACTGATCGGTGACCTGCCACTCGTCGCACCCCCGGTGCTCGGCGGCTGACGGTGACGCAGTGGACCATGCACGGCATGGATTTCGCGATGCTCTGCAGTCGATTCGGACGGGATCGGTTGCCCTACCCTCTGGCCGTCACCGTCGACGTCGATACCGAGGATCAGCTCCGACAGCTGCGGTGCGAAGCGTCGGCGAGGATCGACGCGCTGGTGGACGAGCGGCTCGAGGCAGCCATCGGAGTGGTGATCGACCCCGCTGTGCGCATCGAATGCCGAAGCGACACACACGACTTCGGGCACAGCCCGGTGCGCGTTCATGCAGCGGTGACCCACGATCTCGCGGTCGTCCTCACCCAACGACCTGGGCCGGACTGTTCGGTCACGATCGACACGGTGACCCCGGCATCTGCCCCCGTACGGATCGCCGAGTCCGTGCCGACCGTGCAGGCCGGACGCCGTGCGGCCGCGACCCTCGAACATCCCTGCACTGCAACCACATCGAGCGGAGCAATCCTGTCCACGGCCACTCGAAACGCGACTGCGGACGAGAAATTCGAGGCGTTTTTCGCCCGACCGCGATCGGCAGTCGGCGAGGTGATCGTCGCGCGCGGCGCCACCTACGACCACCGCCGCGATACCGATGCCGTCTCGTTCTTCTGGATGGACTTCGACGGGGACGGCCGCTACCTCGTTCGGTCCCACGCGTCGATCGACGTAGTACCCGCCGATTCCACCCGATTGGTCGCGGAAATCGGGCGGCAGTTGGAGTCGGCCTTACGCCGATGACACAGCCCACCCCTTGACACCGTATCGATTTTCGATAGGTTAACGATATTCGTTGTTATCGACTATCGATATGGAGGCGGCGGGATGGCATACGGACTGGGTTCCATGAGGACCAACAAGTGGGCGATGGTGTTCTACGGAGCACTGGCCGTGGGCTGGACCGGCTGGAAAATGTGGAAATACCACTCCTCGGACTACGTCAGCGCCACGGTCGAACCCGAGTGGAACACCCCGCCGGTGGAGTTGTTCGGAGGCCAGTTGCAACCGGGGAACTCGGTCGAGCTGAGCGTCCCGAAAGCCGAAATCGTACGACTGCTGGGCTTCATCGACGTGATGCGCTACGGATCCCTCGCCGTCGGACTGGTGATCATCCTGGTGGGCCTGCTGTTCTTCTACCGCTTCTGCGATCGCGTCATCGCCGGGAATCCCTTCACCAACGCCGCACGCACCGACGTCGTAGTGATCGGCGCGTGCATTCTCGCCTACCCCATCATCACTGGGTTCACGAACATGCTGGGCACCAACAGCGTCGTCGGTGCGCTCGAGCTGAGCGGGACCGTGGACACCGCTCGACCGGCCACCGGTCTCTGGATCGCAATCTTCGTGTCCACATTCCTGCAATTCGTCTACGCCACCATCGCCCAGGGCTCCAAGCTCGCTCGTGATGCCGATGGTCTGGTCTGATGGCCGAGGAGTTCGTCGACCATCTCGTCGTGTGTCATCTCGGCGAGATCCTCGAAGCCCGCGGCATGACGCTCGCCGAGCTGTCGCGTCTGGCGGGGGTCAGCGTCGTGAATCTGTCGGTACTCAAGAACGACCGCGCCAAGGCCATCCGATTCTCCACCTTGACCGCCGTATGCCGGGTGCTCGGCTGCACCCCGGGTGACCTGTTCGCCCTCCGCCAGATCTGACCGACAGGCCTTCGCGGTCACATCAGTCGGACAAATCGACCAAGTACATTGGATGACGGTAACCAGCACTTCGAGAGAGAGTCCACCACATTGTCTGCTCCGGCCGGTCAACCGTTGTCCAAGGGTCAGAACGGCCCCCTCACCGTCGGCGACGTCGTCGTGTCCATCGCCCTGGCAGTGCCGGCCGATCTGTCTGCACTTCTGGTCACCGACGCCGGAAAGGTGCGCACGGACGCCGATTTCGTGTTCTTCAATCAGCCGACCGGTCCCGGTGTTCGCCTCGAACCAGGGCAGGGCGGGCCGGCGCGGCTCGCCGTCTCGCTCGGCGCAGTTCCGTCCGACATCGAGCAGATCCGTGCGGTCATCACCCTCGACGACGCATCGAGCAACTTCGGCCGATCGGCACCCCCGGTCGCGCGAGTCAGTGACACAGCGGGAAATGTGTTGTACGAGTACACGATCGACGGCCTCAGCTCCGAATCCATCGTCATCGCGCTGGAGATCTACCGCCGCCAGGGGAGCTGGAAAGTGCGCGCCGTGGGGCAGGGATACGCGGGTGGTTTCGCTGCGTTGGTGACCGATCACGGTGTCTCCGTGGACGACGCGCCGGCTCCGGCACCCACCCCGCCCCCTGCACCGCCGACG
>NZ_NOYJ01000003.1:0-196553 GCF_002258365.1 Rhodococcus sp. 06-221-2 | reverse complement strand
GGCTCCGGTGAGCGCTGCGCGCCCACCGCCAGAAGCCGGCCGCCAAGGCGGCCTAGTGCGGACTTTCCTTGCCGGGCGCTGCGCGCCAACGGCCAACGAATCACCTATCTTGATTGTCTGACAATATCTTTCGTATCGGTACAACCTTCGGACCGCTGCGCGCCCCGGCCGATCAACCGCTACCGCAGTGGGGCACGCTGCGCGCACCCCACTGTGGTACGGCTACTACTCCCCCACAGTGAAATTCACATCGAGATACGAGAAATTGTCCCGTAGATGCTGCCGTACATCGTCCAGATCTACGGACTCGTCCGCATCTTCTTGGCTACGCGCCGATCGCGTCATTGTTAATGAAACTGTGACATCCACTTCTACATCGAAATCACGTTCTCGGCCTTCGAACCCCCACTGTTCGCAGAACCTCTCGAACTCGCTGCACAGACTGTTCTCGTCCGCCCATTCGCATGCAGACTCATTCAGCCGCCTGATCCACTCGTGATGGTTCGCACGCTCGGTATTGGCGCTCTCGCGTACGGCCTGCAAGGTCCGTTCGACGGCGGCCCGTTCGTGGATCGGCCGCACGTACTCACCGAACCATGCGGGAGCGACCCCAGGTGACACAGTGACCGGTGAGATGTCACGTGGACGCACCAACCCCGTCCAGCTCTTGTAGGTGTGCTCCACGGCCATCAACGGCTCACGCCACACGACAGCAACGCTTGCATGGGTCTCGGTGGCATTGCGCTCATCGACCGAGAACCATCCTGACGCGGCGATACCGCCGCGTCCATCACTTATCTGCACATAGGTCCCCTCTGCAGGGTATCCCGCAACCAGGGGCTTTGGCAAGGCCTCGAGCACGACGGCCCGGTTCGACCAGTCGGCACCCCCTAGAGACCCATTGTCGAAGGCCACCTCGAGCACGGACGCAACTGGTAACACTGAATCGACGATCGATGTCATGGCAGATTTCAGCCTCTCAATTCGGGTGACGGATGGTCAGTCCGCCGATCAACAGAACGCCTCTGAATCTACCATCGAAACACTTGCACTGGAAGACGTAAGAGTCATCGAAACATGTTGATAAACAGAGCGTTTGGGATCACAACTATCAGCAGGACGCAACCCGGCAGCAGCCGCAATTGTCCCCGACGCACTCGGCGCCGGGGACCGAGTGCGCAGGCGATTTTACCGAGCCTGACAGAATAGGACTGCTCAACTTTCCCTACAGGAGATCGACTGACATGGCACCGAAAAGGCCCGATGAAACGCTGCACCGACTCCGCGACTGGACGCACGGACAACTGTCGGAGCGCCTCGCTGCCCAGATCCTTCTCGCAGACGACTTCAAAAACCTCGACCCCTCTCAGCCGATGGGCGGTCCCGACAATGCCCACGACGCAATAGCCCACCGCGACGGCAAGAAATGGGTCATGGCGGCCTATTTTCCGAACACCAGAAAAACTTTCAGCGCAGTCAAGAAGAAATTTCTGGGAGACGTTGCCGGCGTGGCCACCAACGGTGCCAACGGCATTGTCTTTGTAACCAACCAAGCTCTGACGGTCGGAGAGCGAACCAAACTTTCCAACCTTGCGTCTTGCGATGTCGAGCTCTACCACCTCGAACGGTGCGTAGCGATCCTTGACATGCCCCGCATGGGCCCTGTACGCCGCCAGTTCTATCTCGAAGACGAGAACTCAGACGATCGAGTTAACGGCAACCAGACCGGCGGCGACACCACCGCCCGTTTCATGCTTTCTACCTATGACATGAAGGCAGGCACCGCTCAACACGCCGCAGTTCTCAAGGACGGTCAGTATCCCCTCTACGACCTATCGCTGAGAATCGTCGACATGAATGTCAGTCCCGGCACCGATCTACACCGCCTCGACTGGGGGAACCTCGTCGCGCCGGCCGAGTACTACAACGTGAATATCAGCCTCCCGGACTCGGCGTACTGGAGGATCTTTTTCACCGCACGCAATGGCCAGTGGCATCAAGATCTGATTCTCAAGCGATCGGACCCGGACAGCTGTTGGCTTGCAGCCACCCGCGTCATCGGCCTCCAACAAGCACCCCATCTGCAGCAGCTGGACCTGGAATTCATTCATCGCTTCGGAGCTCCAGAATGGCTCCCTTAATGGCCAACTCGCGCGGTCTGCACCCGCCCGGCCAGCTGTTGAACCGCCAGGGATCGACATTCTGTCGGTCGGTAAAGGACAGGCCGGGGGCCGCCCGATCGCTTCGCACGCCCGTTTTCGTCGGGCTGCACCAGATTCTGCCTTGGGTGCGCCTCCACTCAAATACACAGGGCCGGACAAGCCATAGAGGGCATGATTGATCCTGTGCCGGACTACGACATCAATCAGCTGGGAAGCCGGCCCTTCGAGCAGCTCGTCGTTGCGCTGTGCGTCCGAGCAATCGGGGCCGGGATAGAAGCCTTCGGCGACGGCCCCGACGGAGGCCGCGAAGCGACCTACGCCGGCACGATTGACTGGTCCGCCGGCACAGACGATCACGTGCACGAACACTGGACCGGGTACACCGTATTCCAAGCAAAGTTCCACTACGACCAGGGTGACCCGGCATCGAACCTCGTCTGGTTCAAGAAGCAAATTGACGCCGAATTGCTCCGGTGGGTCGAAGCCATGGACAAAGGGTCGCGTATGCGTCCACCTGACTACATGGTGTTCGCCTCAAATGTCAGATTGTCGAGCAATGGAGTCTCCGGTGGCATCGATCAACTGAACAACTACCTGCTCGGCAGGCTCCACGATGACAAGGACCCCATTCACGGCCTCGGGATTCGCGCCATCCGCATCTGGCACCATGCGCAGATCACCGCGCTAATCGACGGGCACCCGAGTGTCCGCTATGCATTCCCTGCCCTTCTAACGATCGGGGATGTTCTCGCCTGTATCGGTGCCAACACTGCACCAGGAAGCAGTTCTTCCGATCTCGGACCCGCTATGAGACTTCATGCGGCACAATGCCTCCGAAACGAGCACTGGGTTCGATTCTCGGAATCTGGAGCAACAGCAGGCCAACGAGCAAAGCTAGAAGAAGCGGGACGCGACCTGCCAGGACGCTACGAGAGTCCGGACGGACACCCCCACGATGTGCAGACAATTGCGCACATCATCGAGCACGCCGATCAAGTCCTCCGCAGCGGCCTCCAAGACCGCGTACGACGACCGCACTGGGTCATCATCGGCGGACCCGGACAGGGCAAAACAACACTCAGCGCACTGATCGCACAGATCTACCGCAGCGGCCTTCTGTCCCGCGGTGACATGACACCCGAAGTTGCCACAATCACCTCGGCCACGCAGAGCGCGATGGAACGCTCAGGAATCACAAAGCCACGAAACCTCCGTTGGCCCATCCGCATCGACCTCGCACTGTACGCAGACGAACTGTCGTCGGTCCCGGATTTGAGTGTCCTCGGATACCTCTCAAAAGTCATCGGCAACCGCGCCGGTCGCACTCTCAGTCCCGGCGATCTTGAAGGGTGGTTACGCATATGGCCGTGGATCGTCGTACTCGACGGTCTCGACGAGGTGAGCGCAGCTTCCATGCGTCGACTCCTGATCGAACGGATCACCGATTTCATGGAAGCTGCGGACCAGCTCGACGCAGACCTACTGCTGGTCTCCACAACTCGGCCTTTGGGCTACGACGAACGCTTCGATAGCGACTTGTTCACCGAGCTCACGTTGAGTCGCCTCAATTCCACGCAATCGCAACGATTCGGAACCGACCTCGTTCGGTTGAGGCTGGCTGACGACGCCGAAAGACGCGACACCGTCCTACGCAGGCTACGAACCGCGGCCAAAGACCCGAACACAGCACGGCTGATGGAAACCCCACTGCAAGTGACGATCATGTCGTTCATTGTCGAAAGCTTCGGGACCCTACCGCTCGACCGCTACAGCCTCTTCGAGCTGTATTACCGAACCGTCTATCAACGGGAAATTGACAAGCCTGGGGTCCATGGCCTGTCCGCACTGCTCAACGAACATCGACCCGATGTCTTCCATTTGCACTGCCAAGTCGCGCTCGAACTGCACGTGGCCGCCGAAAGCAGCAGCCGCTCGGAAGCAACAATGCCTGCGTCGAGACTCGACGAGATAGTGCGGACCCGACTCATCACCCAGGAGTTCGGTCCCCGAGACGTGAGCTCTATAGCGAGCAGACTGGTCAGGGCTGCCACGCACCGACTGGTTCTACTCGTCCCTACTGACGACCGAGTAGGATTCGAAGTTCGCAGTATGCAAGAACTGATGGGAGCAAACGCGCTGACGATGGGACAAGACACGAAAGTCCTCGCCCTGCTTCAACTCACCGCCCACCACCCCCATTGGCGAAACACATGGCTTTTGGCCGCCGGCCGAATCTTCAAAGAACGCGAACATCTACAAAATGATCTGGTGCAGCTAGTCACCGCCTGCGATCGCCGAAGTGGCGGCCTCCACGAGACGGTCCCAACAGCCCCTATGCTGGCCTGCAACGTCCTCGATGACGGCTTCGCTTCCAGAGCACCCAGTTCCCGAAGGGCCTACATAAGCGCAGCGATAAGTTGCCTCGACAGCTACCCCGGACAGGACTTCAATGGTCTTGCAATAGCACTGTCACACGCGTGCAACAGCGATGACCTGACTCCTGTGTTCACCGAACTGACTGCCGCACTTCGCGGACGGGGCATCCGACAGATCAATGCCTACTTTCTCCTCAGAGCACTTCGGAATAGCAAACAGACTTTTCACAAAGCTGACTTCATCCTTAGAAACAACGAATTACCACCCCAAACGATGCAAGCGGTCACTAAGTGGGCCACCCCCGTCTCGGATAAACGCGCGGCGCACCGAGCTGATGGACCACCCCTAAACGGAATAGCGATCTATGATATCTTGACCGCGGAGCTGGAGACCCAAGATCGATTCGGGCTCAACGACGCTCAGTACCAAAAATTCGACACATTCCTCGTCTCTTTTTCCACTGTAGAAACGTTCGTGGACCACGAGTTCGGAACACTGACCATTTTGATCGACCGAACTACGCCCATAATCCTCAACGGGCTATCCGCCGTCATGGACGACCCAGACACAGAAACCGCCGTGACCCTACTGCTCGACTCGCTACCAGTCGAGCACTGGCCGATCACGGCCACCATTCAACAATTGCTGCGTCCCCTTGTCGCTCGCAGACCTGTCGGTCCTGCCGTTATCGACGAGTTCGGGGCCGATTTCCCAGCAGCCACACAGATATGAACATCGACAGCACGTGCGACATACACTTCGACTCGTATCCACGAGGTACTCTCTCGATCATGACACTCATCCAGTCACTGGATCAGGCCAACTCCAAAACTGAGGTCGATAGCGGACTCACTGCAGGAGAACGCCGTCGAGCTCATGCATAAGGATCGGTGAAGCGCGTGGGCATAGAGGACAATATCCATGGTCTCGATGACGCCGAGCGGGCCCGCTTGAAGATGGTTCGCGAGCGGGAGTCTCGAGAAGAAGCCGAGGGCTGGCTGGCTGTCACTGAGTTCGTGAGATTGGCACAGGAGTACGGGGTTTCGCCTCGCCCGGTGCCGGCCCTAGGCCCCTATATCGATGCTGATTTCTTGAATCGGACGTGCTGGAACGGTCGCCAGATCTTCGAGTCATCGGTCATCGGTTGGTCGTTCATGCAGATGCGCGATCCGCACGCAGTCGGTGTCGACGGCACCCTCTACCGGGTTCGTCAGGACGTTCGACGCAGGCGGATGGCCCTATTCGGCGTGGGGTCGATTCGACCCGCTGAGATCGCACCGATTGCGGTCGAGTCGTATCCGCTCGGACATCTGTCCAGCAGCAACTCATATGACGAGTCCGGGGGTTGGACGTTGATCGAGTACATGACAGGTTTCCTGCGCACCAGTCGCAACCTCTCGACTTAGTCTTGAAACCCGTACGCGCAGCCACCCGGCTCGCCCAGTTTCCTTCTCTGGGCGGGCCGGGTGGGTGTCCGTGTTCACGATGCGCGTTGCGGCGACCTCCGATGCAGGACAATGCATGTGATAGCAGTGACGGCCATGACCGTGGCTCCGATCCACGCCGCGACGGTATACGCGCCGTCGTTGGGGAACTCACCGGTCGTGCCGGCCGCGAGCATGAGTCCGCCGGTAGCGCTGCCGAGGGAGAATCCGACGCTGCGAACGACTTGGTTGACGCTCATTGCACTCGATGTCTCGTCTTTAGGGGTGACAGCGAGGATGACGCCGGGCATCGCCGAGGAGAAGCTACCCACGCCGAAGCCCAGGATGGCCATTGCAACCAATAGCTCGACGATGTTCGTGCGTGCCGTCGCAAAGATCACGAACGATATGAGAACAATCACCGCGCTGGCCGCGAGAACCAAAGGGGCACCGATGCGTTCACGTGCCCGCGGTGTCACTTTGCCCGCGACGAATCCGAGCGCGGAAAATGGCACGAGGACGAGTCCGGCGACGAAAGTGGTCAGGCCGAATCCGTATCCAGTGCTGCTGGGGGTTTGTGCGTAGCGAGTGATCAGGGTGAGCAAGAGGTACATGCCGATGCCGCCGATGAACATTGCGACGTTCGCTCCCGCGACTGCCGGGTGCCGTAGCAATCGAATGTCGACCAGGGGTTCTCTGGTGCGACGTTCGATCAGTGTCCATCCGGCGAGGAGCACGATTGCCATCACTGCGAGTACCAGGGCACCGGTGAGGTGACTTTCCCACAGGCTGGTCTCGCTGGCGAGAAACAGCACCAGAAACAGCGCTGCGGCCAGCAGTGCTGCGCCGGGCAGGTCCACGTGAGCCGACCGGCCAGCGGGTGAGGCCGGGATGCTGCGATAGGCAGCCAGGAACGCGATCACGGTCACGACCACCCCGAGTCCGTATGCAGCTCGAAGGCCGCCGACCTCGACGAGAAGGCCGGCCAGTGGATAACCGATGCCGATGCCGATGGTCGACGCGACGGAGACCAAGGCGATGGTGGAGGCCGATTTTTCTTTGGGGAGGTGATCGCGGGCGACGCCCATCATGAGGGCGGTCAGGCCGAGACCGACTCCCTGTGCGGTGCGTCCGACGAGCAGCCATGCGAACGGCAGTGGGATCACGGTGAGGACACTGCCGGTCACCACGACGGCGAGGGTCGCGAGGATGGTTGCTCGTCTGTGGGGGCCTGCACCGAGTCGTCCGAGGACAGGGGTCGCGATGGCTCCGGCCAGCAACGTGATGGTCAGAGTCCACTGGGCGCTGGCAAGTGATACGTGCAGTGTGGTGGCGACACTGGTGATCAGTGGTGCCCCGAGGCTTCCTACCGCGGCGACCACGAGCGCTATGAACACCAACGATGGAACCAGCAGCTTCGGCGGTTGGGACTCGTGAGTGACCGCGTCGGCGCTCATCGGTTGGTCTCGCTGGTGATGTGATCGAACAGACCGGACTGAATGCGTGTTCGCACGCCTTCGGACCATGGCTCCTCCAATTCGGATACCTGCAGGGCAGCGGCATTGTTCAGGAGCATCCCGAAGGCCAGGAAGGCCTTGATGGTGACGGCGTCGAGCCCGGTGATGTCGGCGACGGTCTTCCACATGCGCCCGAAACTGTTCCGGACCGCGTCGCGGACTTCGGGGTCGCCGCACGCGGCGAACCCCTGTAGCTGGAGCAGCAGCGCGCTGCGATCGGTCAGCATGTCGTTGTATCGGGCACCCATCAGGGCCAGTGCGTCCTGCCCGGTCGCGTCGCCGGCGGCTTCGCGCATGCCCTCGGTGAGCCGTTCGAACGACGCGGTCATGACCTCGAGGAACAGTGCTTTCTTGGTGCCGAATATTCGGAAGATGTAGGCCTGGGTGATTCCGGCCCGCCGGGCGATCGACTCTGTCGATGCTCCGTGTAGTCCACCGTTTGCGAATTCGTCTGCGGCCATCTGCAGAACCTGCTGTCTCCGGTCCGCGCCGCTCATTTTCCGCTGTTGGTCCATGCCACCGATCCTAACTTTTACAAATTAGTAATGACTAACTACTTACACTTAGCCGGAGTAACTTGTACAGTGCCATTGATCACACAGCCTCGCTTCCCGAATCGCTCGACATCCACGCCCTGGAGCTGGTACTCGGCTTCAGGCCTGATTTGGTCGGAGACACACCTTGAGCAGTAGCGACTCATCGATGCAGCCTGGATCGCAATGCCCGTACACCGGAACTGAGCAAACGCACGACGGCCCGCCCACCCGAGCGGTACCGGTCGCACCCGGTAAGTGGCCCATGCTCGGCCACATATTTCCGCTGATGCGCAACCCCTTCGACTTCTTCGCCGACCTGCGCGCGCAAAGCGACATGGTTCAGATTTTCATCGGCAAGCGTCCGATCTACTTCTTCACCACCGCACGGCTGGCCCACCACGTCCTCGTGAAAGACGCCCGCTCGTTCGGCAAAGGAATGGTGTGGGAAGCCGTACATCCATTGAGCGGCAACGGTTTACTGGCCTCTGACCGCGCGCTACACCGGCGGCAGCGTCGCTTGATCCAGCCCCTGTTCCACAAGCAGATGATTGCCTCGTACGCCAAGATCATGACCGCCGAATCCCATGCCCTCGCCGAATCCTGGGTTCCCGGACAGCGAGTCATCGTGCAAAAAGCAATGGTAGAGCTCACGCTGACCACCATCGCGCGATCGATGTTCACCGGAAGCCTACCCAAAGACGTTGTGCAAGAGATTATTCGATCGTTACCGATCTTCACCTACGGCATGGTCGCCCGCACAGTCCTGCCGTCCTGGTTGTGCAAGGCGTCGGGATTCGACAGGCGATTCATGGGCGCAGCCGACCGCCTGCGCGGAGCAGTCGATCACGTCGTGCGCACCGACCAGAGCGGAGACGGCGCAGATCTGCTCTCCCACCTTCGCGCTGCCCGAGATCCCGACACCGGCGAGGCGATGAGCGAAGACCTCATCCGAGACGAACTGGTGTCGATCATGATGGCGGGCACGGAAACAACCGCAGCGACGCTGACGTGGGCATTCCATGAGATTGCCCAACACCCGGACGTCGAACGCACACTCCGTACCGAGTTGCGCACAGTGCTCGACGGCCGGCCGGCCGAGTTCACCGACATCGACGACCTCACCTACACCCGCGCCGTGGTGAACGAAGTGCTTCGTCGATATTCACTGCTGATGCTCTTCCGCCGCGCCGAGACCGATGTCGTCATCGACGGGGTCGAGCTCCCCGCAGGCGCGGACATCATGTTCAGCCAGATCGACCTGCACCGCGACGGATCCGCCTTCACCGACCCGGATTCCTTTCGTCCGGAGCGGTGGCTCGTCGACCGCGACCAGCTACCCGACCGCACCGCCTTCCTCCCGTTCGGCGAGGGCAATCGCCGGTGCATAGGCGAGTCCTACGCCCAGGCCAAAGCGGTCATTGCACTGGCAACGATCCTCGGACGGTGGCGACTGATTCCGGCTCCCCGCCACACCGTGCGCCGCGTCGCGGCGGCGATGCCACGCCCGAACAGCCTCCCCATGATCGTCACCCCCGTCACCTCGGACAGAAGCGAGCTCAACCATGTCTGATCTCACCGTGCAGCACGCTACCAACAGCCCCGACCGACACGCAGCCACCGTAGACCCCATCGCCATTGTCGGAATCGGCTGCCGGTTCCCCGGCGGTGTCGATTCCCCCGACGCACTGTGGAATCTTCTGGCCAGTGGCGGCGATGCCGTGAGCGAGGTCCCGCCCGAACGCTGGGCCGCCGACGACGTCTACGACGCGCAGCCCGGCGTCCTCGGTCGCACCGTCTCTCGATGGGGCGGCTTTCTCGACAACATCGGTGGCTTCGATACCACGGCCTTCGGCATCACCGAATACGAAGCCGAAGCGATGGACCCGCAGCACCGTCTACTGACCCAAATGTCCTGGGAAGCACTCGAACACGCAGGCATCGCTCCGGGCTCACTCAAAGACTCGCAGACCGGTGTCTTTTTCGGTCTCGCCCACCACGACTATCTATTGCGCACCTTCGACGATTCGTTGGTCGACAACCCGTACGTCATGACCGGCAATGCCCATTCTGTGGGAGCAGGTCGCGTGTCCTACCTCCTCGGGCTTCACGGCCCCTCGGTTGCGGTGGACACCGCATGCTCATCGGGGCTGCTGTCGGTGCACCTGGGATGCCAGAGCCTGCGTTCTGGAGAAACCGATCTCGTCCTGGCCGGCGCGGCCATGCTGCAGCTCGGTCCCGAGGTCGGCGTGCTGTTTTCGCAGTGGTCGATGCTCTCACCCAACGGACGATGCGCGGCATTCGACGCTGCGGCAGACGGATTCGTACGCAGCGAAGGGTGCGCGGTGATCGCCCTCAAACGCCTCGACGACGCCGAGCGCGACGGTGACCGTGTCCTGGCGGTCATACGTGGGTCGGCGGCGAACTCCGATGGCCGATCCGACAACATCGTCGTCCCATCCGCCTCAGCTCAAGAAGCCGTGCAGCGCAGTGCACTCCGTGTGGCGGGCGTAGACCCGTCAGATGTCGAGTTCGTCGAAGCGCACGGCCCGGGAACCCCCACGGGCGATCCGGTCGAATTCCAAGCCTTGTCTGCCGTCTACGGAAACGGCGACACACCATGCGCTCTCGGGTCGGTGAAGACCAATATCGGGCACACCGAGTCGGTATCGGGTCTCGCAGGGCTGATCAAGACCGTGATGTCGTTGCGCAACAAGCAGATTCCAGGAAATCTGCACTTCACGTCATGGAATCCCGACATATCCTCCGAAGACACCCGCTTGTACGTTCCGACCGAGCTGACAGAATGGGACAACCCGGGATCACCTCGGCTGGCCGCAGTCTCGTCATACGGGTTCAGCGGAACCAACGTTCACGTCGTTGTCGGAGAAGCTGCAGCGACGGCACCCAGCGCAGACGAACCCGCAGACAGTACGACAGCCCAGCCGATCTTGCTCTCGGCCAGCACACCCCAGGCCCTGGCACAGACAGCCGGCCGCGTGGCGCAGTGGTTGACGGGCCCCGGCGCTCACGCTTCGCTCACCGACATCGGCACCACGCTCGCACGCCACCGCGAACATCGCACCGAACGTCTTGTCGCACTTGCGGCCTCACATGAGGAACTGACCGACCAACTGCGCAGCATTGCAGCCTTGCAACCCGCGACGGGTGTGGTCAGTGCTGCCATCGGCAGCCACGGCGGCGCACCGGTGTGGGTGTTCTCCGGGCAAGGGTCTCAATGGGCGGGAATGGGGCGCGAACTGCTCTCCACCGAACCGGCGTTCGCAGCCATGATCGATGAACTCGAGCCGCTCATCGCGCGCGAAGCAGGGTTTTCGGTACGTGGTGAACTCGTGGCCGACGAGACCGTGACCGGGATCGAGAAGATCCAGCCGACCATCTTCGCCGTGCAAGTTGCTCTCGCGGCGGCGTGGCGCTCACGTGGCGTGGAGCCAGCCGCGGTCATCGGCCACTCGCTCGGCGAAGCCGCGGCTTCCGTTGTCGCCGGCGCGCTCACCCTCGACGACGGCGTCAAGGTGATCTGCCGGCGTTCCCAATTGGTCACCCGGATCGCCGGCGGCGGCGCGATGGCCACAATCGAGCTACCCCACCTGCAGGTCGCCGCTGAGCTCGAGGCCGCCGGAATCGACGACGTCACCGTCGCGGTCATCGTGTCCCCCACTTCCACCGTGGTTGCGGGAGACCCCGCCCGGGTCAAGCAATTGGTCACCGAGTGGGACGCGCGCGATCTTCATGCGCGAACCATTGCCGTCGACTATGCATCCCACTCACCGCACGTGGACTCGATTCTCGACGATGTCGCGCTACAGCTCGAATGCCTCGCCCCCGACGCCGCGAAGATTCCGGTCTACAGCACTGTGCTCGAAGATCCGAGAAAACCCGCGGCCTTCGATGCCGGGTACTGGGTCGACAACCTCAGGCGGCCGGTGCGTTTCGCAGATGCCGTGACTGCCGCGGTGCTGGACGGGCACCGAATTTTCGTCGAGCTCTCACCACATCCACTCCTGACCTACGCCATCACCGAGACCGCGACATCGATCGGTCGAGATGCCACCGCTATCGGAACGCTGCGCCGCGACGGAGACCAGTCACTGGGCCTGCTCCCCCAGTTGTCGGACCTGCACTGCAGCGGCGTCACCGTCGACTGGGAGCGCGTATACCCCTCTGGTCAGCTGGTCGACGTTCCACTTCCCACCTGGGCAGGAGAAGATCTCGGCGTCCTGGCCCTGCACGTGAAAAAGCCCGGAGCCAGCGTCGACGCTCATCCGCTGCTCGGCGTCCACATGACACCGATAGACGCCGATGACGAGCACCGATGGCAGGCCACCATGAGTGGCCGCGATCTGCAGTACCTCGACGATCATCAGGTCCATGATCAGCCAGCACTGCCCGGTGCGAGCTACTGCGAGATGGGGCTTGTCGCCGCACAGTCGGTCTTCGCAGCCGACCTGGGCAGCGTCGAGATAACCGATCTCGTCATCCACGAGATGCTTCACCTCCACGAGAACACTGTGGTGTCCTCTCGCACCCGGCCCGAGGGACACGAATCGGTTCGGTTCGAGTCACTGACCCGCCACGACGGCGATGCATCGACCCTCCTTGCCAGCGGCACACTCCGAATCAGGCCACCCGTCGAACCCGAGCGTCTCGACGTTGCCGAGTTGTTGGCCTCCCATCCGACGCCTCTGGACACCAAAGACGCCTACGCCAAGTTCCACGGGGCTGGCGTACACCACGGAGCCGCGTTCGCAGCGATGACCGCGCTGCACCTGTCCGACGACACCGGTACAGCGCAGACCGTCTTCGCTGAAGTGTCGCTTCCCGCCACCGCGCGAAGCCAAGTCGACGCGTACTCCCTACACCCCGTTCTGATGGATGGCTGCCTTCAGACCTTGGCGTCTCACCCGGCCCTCATCCGCGACGCCTTCCCCACCGGAGTTGGTTCGCTGCGGGTACACCGCAACCCCCACCACGCTCGCTACTGCCTTGCTCAACTGCACCATCTCGACGAACAGCTCGCGATCGGCGGCATAACACTGCTCGACGAGGACGGCACCGTCGTCGCCGAAGCCACCGGCGTGCGGCTGGCCACCGCAGACCGGCGACTGGCCGAACGACTCCTCACCGTCGAGTGGGAACGCGCCGACCTCCCCGCGCCCCAAACACAGGCCGGGCGATGGCTCGTCCTCACCGAAGCAAGCACCACTGACCCACTGACCGTCGACCTCGCAGCCGCGCTGGGCAACGACATCGATATTCGCGCCTTTCACACCGACTCCGACGCACTCGACGCCGACCTAGCGGCGCATCCTCCGCATCAGGTGGTGGTGCTCTGCGCCCCACCGACCAACACCGCAGACCACGACACTGCGCAGCGCGCCCAAGACCGCATCCGACAGCTCATCGAGCTCGTTCGCGTCCTCGTCGAACGTACCGACACACACCGGCCGCGATTGTGGGTGGTGACCCATGATGCTCAGAGGGTCGGCTCCGGCGACGGCCGCAACCTCGAGCAGACTGCGGTACGCGGCCTGTGCCGAGTGATCGGTCACGAACACCCCGAGCTCGGTATCCGTCACCTCGATGTGTCATCCCCTGCCGAGCCCACACTGGTGGCCCAGATCCTCCTCGCCGACGACGACGCAGACGAGATCGCATTACGCGACGGCGAACTCTTCCTGGCGCGGCTGAAAGTGGCCCCGCTGCGCGATAACGAGCGCCGACACCGCCCCATTCGTTTCGGGCGTGATCGCTACGCGCTCGCTCCCCAACACGCCGGCGACCTCGGCAGCCTCGAACTGGTCGCAACCACCGCCCGTCCGCCCGCGGCCGACGAGATCGAGATCGCAGTCGAGGCACTCGGCGTGAACTACGCCGACGTCCTCAACGCGATGGGTCTGTACAAGACCGTCGACGGCGCACCGATGCCCTTCGGATTCGACTGCGCCGGAACAGTTGTCTCCACCGGATCATCGGTCACCACATTCCGACCCGGCGATCGCGTGGCCGCAATGCATCCAGGCGTCTTCGAGTCTTTCGCAGTGGTCCCCGCATGCAAAGTCAACCGACTTCCCGACGACGTCACGTTCGCTGCTGCAGCTGCGCGGCCCAGCGTGTTCGCCACTGCGTGGTACGGGCTTCATCGGCTGAGCAGGATTCGTCCCGGTGAGCGGGTATTGATCCACTCGGCGACCGGCGGAGTGGGGCTCGCAGCGATCGCGGTTGCTCGACACCTCGGCGCAACCATCTATGCCACCGCAGGTACCGCCGCCAAGCGGCAGTACCTGCGCGACATGGGCATCGAACGTGTCTTCAATTCTCGATCGACCGCGTTCGCCGAGCAGATCCGAGACGTCACCGG
Organism: Rhodococcus sp. 06-221-2; assembly: GCF_002258365.1. Classification (NCBI taxonomy): domain Bacteria; kingdom Bacillati; phylum Actinomycetota; class Actinomycetes; order Mycobacteriales; family Nocardiaceae; genus Rhodococcus; species Rhodococcus sp. 06-221-2. Next base: position 182,159 of record NZ_NOYJ01000003.1, on the reverse strand, counting down.
CGGCGAGGGCGTCGACGTTGTACTCAACTCGCTCACCGGCGCCGCGCAACGAGCTGGTTTGGACCTGCTGCGCATCGGCGGCCGATTCGTCGAGCTCGGCAAGAAGGACATCTACGCCGACTCCAAGATCGGGCTGTTCCCGTTCCGTCGCAACATCTCTCTGCACAGTGTCGACTTGGGCGTTCTGCCCTACGACGAACTCGGCGATGTCCTCCGCGAAGTACACGAACTGCTCGCCTCGGGCGCTCTCACCCCGACCCCGCACACCACCTATCCGCTCAGCGATGCCAGCACCGCGTTCCGCACCCTGGCTGCGGGAGATCACATCGGCAAGCTCGTTCTGACCGTTCCACAGGACGGTGAGGGGCACGCAGCGATCCGCCCCGACGACGTACCGGTGATCCGCGCCGACGGCTCCTACGTGGTCACCGGCGGTTTGGGCGGTCTCGGCCTCATCCTTGCGCGGTGGTTCGCCGAACACGGTGCCGGACGGGTCGTCTTGAACGGCCGATCCGCGCCCTCGGTCGAGGCGATGGCACTCATCGACGAGTTGCGTTCGGGTGGAACCGATATCGAGATCGTTCGCGGAGACATCGCGATCGGGGACACGGCCACGGACCTGGTCCGTGCTGCCACCGCCACCGGACTGCCGCTGCGAGGGGTCATTCATGCAGCAGCAGTTGTCGACGACGCCGCGATCACCACGGTCGACGATGCGTTGATGGAGCGCGTGTGGGCACCGAAGGTGCACGGCGCGTTGAAGATGCACGAGGCGTGTGCGCACAGTGAACTCGACTGGTGGTTCGGATTCTCCTCGGCCTCGGCACTCGTGGGTTTCGCGGGTCAGGCATGCTATGCCTCGGCGAACGCACTGCTCGACGGCCTCACGATGTGGCGGCGGGACCACGGCTTGCCAGCTCTGAGTGTCAACTGGGGAGCGTGGGCCGAGTACGGGCGCGGCACGATGTTCGCCGACCGCGGGAACGCCATGATCGACCCCGACGAGGGCCTCCACGCGTGCGATGCGCTCCTACGCTACGACCGGCCGCGCGCGGGTTACCTCCCGATCCTCGACCCCGGGTGGCAGTCGATGCTCGCAGACAAACTTCGCACCTCGTCGTTCTTCGCGGCCATCCCTGCCGATCGAGGCGCAGAACGCGGGATCGACCTGACCGCATCTACCTCGTTGGCAGAACTGCAGAATCTCGAACCCCCAGCGCAGCAACGATTTTTGGAGAGCATCCTCACCGCACACGCCGCGGAGATTCTGCGCGTCGACGCTGCTGCACTCGACCCGGACCGATCTCTGGGCGACCACGGCCTCGACTCTCTGATGGCGCTCGAACTCAGCACCCGGATCAACCGGGAATTCGACATTCGGGTCACACCCAAACAGATGCGCCAAGACTCCAGCCCCGCGGCGCTCGCCCTGCACATCGCAGCACAACTCAACCTCGAGGCGGTGCAGTAATGGACACTCCACAATCCCAACGCGACACCGATCGCACCCGCCCCCACATCGTGCACGCCGCAAGTGGGATCATCAGCCTGCTGGTGTTGGCGTCGACGATCTTCGTGTTGGCACCGATCCCGCCTTTCGGCTCACCGGAGGACGAGGTGGTGACTTTCTACGCCACCCACACCACCAGCGGATACATCTACCAGTTCGTCGCAGGCATCGCGTTGATGGCCGCCCTGTGGTTCCTGTGCTATCTGTACGTGCGGTTTCGGCGGGAAGTACCGCACAGTCCGCTGCCGATGCTGATGATGGCGGCCGGCACGGCGTGGGTGGGGTTCGCCACGGTCTATCTCGGTCTGTTCCAAATCTTCTCGGGCTGGGCCGCCGACCCGGACTCCCACGCACTACTGCACGCATTTTCCGATGCCTACGTACTGGGCTTCATGTTCAGTGCCGTCCCGGCCGCTGTCATCGTCGTGTCCGCAGCCCTGTGCACCACCGCCGCCGCAGGATGGCCCGGATTTCTCAAACCACTCTCGGCGATCGTCGTCGTGGTGCAGATTTTGGGCTGCGTTCCGCTCCTGGCACCCGAGAGCCCCATCAAGGCGGGAGGTTTCATCACCTATGCCAGTGTGTTCGCTGTCATTGTCTGGATTGCTGCGGCGAGCGTCGCGGCAGTTCGCAGCGAACGCGCGCCGTCATCGGAGATGCCATATCAGCAGACCGTGAACACGAGCACGGAGCGATGACATGGACGAGCATGTCGATGTTCTGATCGTGGGTGCGGGGCTCGCAGGACTGCAGATGTTGCACGAAGTACGCACGATCGGCCTGACCGTCCGCGTGTACGAGGCAGGAGGTGATGCCGGCGGCACCTGGTATTGGAACCGATATCCCGGTGCGCGCTGCGATGTGGAGAGCCTGGAGTACTCGTATCAATTCTCCGATGAGCTGCAACAAGATTGGGAATGGACACGGCGATACGCCGACCAAGCTGAAATCATGCGCTACATCGAGCACGTGATGGATCGCTTCGACCTCGAACGCGACATCGAGTTCCACACGCGCGTACAACAAATGGTCTACTCCGACGCCACCGCCTCCTGGACCGTCCGGACCGATACCGGACACGAAATCATCGCCCGGTACGTCATCACCGCGACAGGTTGCCTGTCCGAACCCAACGTGCCCGAGATCCCCGGCCTGGACTCATTCGCAGGCGACATCCTGCACACCGGACGGTGGCCCCACCATCACGTGGCACTCGGAGGCAAACGAGTCGGTGTGATCGGGACCGGTTCGTCTGGGGTACAAGCCATCCCCCTGATCGCCCGAGACGCTCGTCAGCTCACCGTCTTTCAACGCACCCCTGCTTACACCTTGCCCGCAGGCGACGAACCGCTCGACCCTCAGCTCCAAGCCGCAATCAAGGCCGACTACGCGGGATTTCGTGCACGCAACAACACAGTTCCCACAGCCGGATTGTCCCGGTTTCCTACCAACCCGAACTCGGTGTTCCATTTCTCGAAGACAGAGCGTGAAGCACAGTTCGAGCACCTGTGGAACAGGGGTGGGCCGCTGCTCCTACGCTCCTTCGGAGATCTCCTCGTCGACCCTGCGGCAAACGAGGTCGTCGCCGACTTCGTCCGCACCAAGATCCGCTCGACCGTGGCCGATCCTGCAGTCTCTGCAACCCTCACCCCTCGCCACGTCATGGGATGCAAACGAATCTGCCTCGGCGACGGCTACTACGAAACGTTCAACCGTCCCAATGTCGACCTCGTCGACATTGCATCCCACCCGATCACCGAGATCACACCGACCGCCTTACGGACGACACACAGTTCGCACGACTTGGACATCCTCGTGTTCGCCACCGGCTACGACGCCATCACCGGCGCTCTCACACGCATAGACATCCGCGGCCGCGGCGGTCGAACGCTGCGCCAGGCGTGGTCGGAGGGCCCCCGCAGCTACCTGGGCCTGGCCACCTCCGGCTTTCCCAACCTGTTCACCATGACCGGCCCCGGTAGCCCGTCCGTCCTGGCCAACGTGCTGGTGGCAATTCATCAACACGCAACCTGGATCAGAACCTGTCTGCAACACCTCACCGACCATCACATCCACAGCATCGAAGCCACACCACAGGCCGAACACGACTGGGGTCGACACGTCACCGACGTCGCCGCCGGAACTCTCCTCTCCTCGTGTGGCTCGTGGTACCTCGGGGCGAACATCCCCGGCAAGAAAAGGGTCTTCATGCCCCTCATCGGGTTCCCCGATTACGCCGCCCGCTGCGAGCAAGTAACCGCAGACGGTTACCCCGGCTTTCAACTTCTCCCACAACCGGTCTCGGCCGCCACACGCCCCTAGGAGCCCCCGTCATGCCGAACAGCACCGTCCCAAACATCGACTTCGACCACCACTCACCCGAATACTCAGCAGACCCGTGGGCAGTCAACACCGCCATGACCCAAAAGTGCCCGGTAGCCCACAGCTCCCACTACGGTGGCTTCTACGTGGTCAGCGGCTACGAGCAGGTCGCCTCAGTCGCACGTCGACCGGAAGTGTTCTCCTCGGCCCACGAGCTACCCAACACGCCAGGGCGACCGCAAGGAACGATCATCCCCGCGTCGACGTTTCGTGCCCTACCACTGGAAATGGACCCACCCGAGTATCTGGACTGGCGAAAAGCACTGAACACCTACTTTTCTCCCACCTCTGCAAAACGGCTCCGCCCACGGATCGAGGCCTACACGACGTGGTGCATCGACCAAGCCATCGAATCAGGCGAGATCGACCTCGTGATGGATCTCGCCAATGCCGTGCCGGCTCTGCTCACCCTCGACATCGTGGGCCTGTCGATGGACAACTGGCGCATCTACGCCGAGGCCGTGCATGCCCTGGCCTACACCCCATCCGACACCCCGGAATACAAGACGGTCGAAACCGGCTTCGCGATGCTCATCGGCGAAGTAATCAAGACCATTCCCCTCCGCCGTGCCCATCCCCGCAACGACCTCATCAGCTTCCTGACCCAGATGGAGATCGGCGGTGAGAACATCAGCGACGCAGACATCATCGCCGTCTGCAACGCCATGATCGCCGGCGGTATGGACACCACCACCGCCCTGCTCTCGTCGACGTTCGAGTACCTGGACCGCAACACCGATGATCGAGCACGACTGATCGATCACCCGGACGACCTACCGAAAGCATGCGGAGAGCTCCTGCGCTATTTCACCCCTGTTGTCTGTGTCGGACGAACAGCCACCGAAGAGGCACAGATCGACGGAGCCACCGTCGAACCCGGCGAACGAGTCCTGATCTCCTGGGCAGCAGCCAACCTCGACGAAAAGGTCTTCCCCGACCCCCTCACCATCGACTTCGACCGTGACACACGCAAACATGCAGCGTTCGGACTCGGACTGCACCGATGCATCGGCCGCCACATCGCGCAAATCGACTTCGAGGTCGTCGTCGGCCAAGTTCTCGACCGACTCCCCGGCTACCGCCTTGTCGACAATGCCGCCGTTCGATACCCCACGGTCGGTCAGATCAACGGTTTCGTGACAATGCCCGCACAGTTTGCCCCAGGGCCGCGAAAAGGCCCGCGATTCGACACCGCGAACGAACTGTTCGACAGCTTCGGAGACCAGTGATGCGCGCCCCGCACCGCCCAGAAGGGGACGCGACCGACAACGCACCGCACGACGCGAAGCGCACAGACACCCTGCCCACCTACCCCGCCCCCCGAAACCCCAAGTGCCCCTTCGACCCGTCACCGGAACTGCGTGCAGTACAGAATGACTCACCGATCACACGCGCGCAGATCTGGGACGGCAGCACCCCCTGGCTGATCAGCGGGTACGACGAAGCACGGACACTGCTGCGCGACCCACGCCTCAGCGCCGTACCCGAGCACCCCAACTATCCCCACTCCACCCCCAGTAAATTCATGCACCGCTTGGGATTTCTGACCATGGACGCCCCCGAGCACACCCGTCAACGCCACTTCGTGGCCAAACCGTTCTCCGCCAAACGCATCGAGGCGATGCGCACTCCGATCGAAGATCTCGTCAACGACCTCATCGACCGAATGCTTGCCGGGCCGCGACCTGTCGACCTCCTCGAAGCTTTCGCGCTACCCGCGCCGTGCACCGTGATCTGCCATCTGCTGGGCGTGCCCTACGCGGACCACCAGTTCTTCACAACGAGCGCCAAATCCCTGATCGATCCCCACGCCACCGCAGAGGACGCCGAAACCGCCCGCCAAGGCCTGATCGACTACATCTACCAGCTACTGACCGTCAAACGCACAGACCCCGGCGATGACATGCTCTCCGAACTCGCCCACGAACACGTCGCCACCGGTGACATCTCCCAACACGACGCAGCCATGACCGGGATGCTGATGCTCCTCGGAGGATTCGACACCACTTCCAACACCATTTCCCTCAGTGCGCTGGCCCTGACAGAAAACCCCGAACAGCGCGACACCCTCCTGTCGATGCGCACACACGACGAAATCGCCGGAGCCATCGAAGAACTCCTCCGCTACACCGCCGTCCCCCAAGGCGGACGACGCCGAGTCGCAACAGAAGACATCGACATCAACGGGATCACCATCCCCGCCGGCGACGGCCTCATCATCGCCGGCGACCTCGCCAACCGCGACGCATCAGCGATCACCGACCCGGATCGCCTCGACCTACGCCGGCCAGTGCACCGACATCTGACCTTCGGATACGGCCCGCACCAATGCCTGGGCATGCCCCTCGCACGACTCGAACTCCAAATCGCCATCCCCACCCTGCTCCGGCGCATCCCAACCCTCCACCGTGCTGTACCCCTGCAAGACATCAAGTTCCGAGAACACGCCATCGGCATCTATGGGGTGGACGAACTCCCCATGACCTGGTCATGACACCAGAACCATCAGGGCAATCAGCCCTGCGCAACACCATCTCCACGATCCTGACCACAGCGGTGCACGACCGAGTGGTCACCGGCCTCTACGTCATGACAGCCGACCGCGATGGCATCACGTACTCCGGCGGAGCGGGAACACGTGATGGCACAAACCCATGGACCGACGACACCATCGCTTGGCTGGCATCGATGACCAAACCGATCGTCGCCGTCGCCGCACTGCAACTCGTCGAGCGCGGTCTCATCGAACTCGACACTCCCACTACCGATCTGTTGCCCGAACTCGCCGCGGCGTACGTCCTCGAGGGATACGACGAGGATCAGCCCCGGCTCGTCCGCGCACGAGGACCCATCACACTACGAATGCTGCTCTCGCACACAGCCGGAACCGGCTACTCGTTCCTACACGCCGATCTCGCGCGCTATCTTCACGACAAGAAGGTGCCATCGAGCCTCGAACTCAAACTCGCCTCGATCGTCGACGCCCCGCTCGTCTACCACCCAGGCACCAACGCCATGTACGGCACCGGCCTGGAATGGGTGGGACTTGCCATCACCCGCCTGACCGGACACGACCTGGCAACCCACCTCCACGAGACGATCTTCTCCCCATTGGGTATGCGCGACACAACGTTCGGAATCACCGATCGCACTCGCTTGGCGGATGTACACACGAAAACACCTCACGGCCTGGTACCCACACCATTCGAGCTGCCCACCGATCCAGAATTCCACTCAGGCGGCGGCGGGCTGTACGGAACACCCCAGGACTACCTGACGTTCCTTCGCATGCTCAGTGCCGGCGGAGCCTGGAACGGTGTGCAGTACCTACAGCCGGATACCCTCGTCGACGCACAACGAAGCCACTCAGCATCTTTCGGGACCATCGAATCCGCTGATTACGCAACGTCGCACGACATCGACCTGATCCCAGGAATCAACACATCGTGGTCGTTGCTCGGCATGCGAAACGAGCAAGTCACACCCGCAGGCCGCCCAGTCGGAACCATGGCATGGGCCGGGGGCGCGAACACCTACTACTGGGCCGACACCGACAACGATAGATCGTCAGCAGGAGTGTTGTTCACCCAGCTCATACCATTCGCCGATCCACAGGTAATACGAGCATTCAATAACGTCGAAGGAGCAGTTCGTACCCGGACCGTACGTCGGCATACGAACTGATCAGCTGTTGCCGAAACCGTTCTCTGTCCGGTTTCGGCAACAGGGGCGGTACGATCCGGTCACAACCGTCCACTTGCTACATTTCAGACGGTACGTGCTGAACTAATCGAACGGCCCGGACGGACGCACGTCCGCCAACGTATATCGCGCAGGCTGTCAAGTGGGTCAACACCAACTAGCTATAACAGTTACTCATTCGGTGCGATGCAGGAATGAATATTGTTACTGGTTTCCTCGTTCGTCCTGGACTAGACCGTGATGTGACCGTTTTCGACATAGCCACAACCGACGGTCATCAGACACCAGAGGAAGTACTCCACGCACTCCGCGCTACCGCTGCCCGCAGCCGGATCGTGCGTACCGACGTCGCCGCCGCCACGGTGTGGACCAGCGACGACTGCCGAGCCGACCACAGCCCCAACCCATGGTCGGCGATGGTACTTGCCCGGGCACTGAACCTGATGCCCGATCTTTCACCCGACGACGTCATAGCTCACCCTGCGTTGACCTTTCGAGGGCTCGTTGTCGTCACCGGCCGCTGCCCTCTGACGGGCGCGCTGAGCGCGCTACGTCCGGCCCCTGACCCACTGGCTGACGCATCGTGAAACCTGGGGGTACCCACTTGAGATGTGACGAATTCCAGACTTCACTTGACCCCGGGCTCTGTCGAGGTTCTAGTCCACGACTTTCGCTCCTTGTCAACCCCATTCAGGGTTGGACTTGACCAACCTTCCGGACTCTGTTCATCCACCTCTGTGCGCCTTAAGTTCTCCCCTAGGAGAGTCCCCACCTGTCACAGCGAATGGAGTACCCGGAGATGACCGATCTGATCCGCGTAGCCTCCGATGAGCTGCGCGCCACGTCCGTCGCAGTCCTGCAATGGATCCGCGCATGGACACCCCACTCTCGAGCGGTAACCACCGTGTTCGGCATAGCGTGGCTGATCTTCGTGATTGTGTGCGGTTTCACCGGCGGAACCGTGTTGTTCGTGATGACCGCCGTCGTCGCTATCGCCGCTGTGCATCTCGTGCGCGGGGAATGGCGACGACCAGGTCGCAGCAATCCAGTTGCATTGTGCGACAACGCCCGCGAACACATTTGCACCCTCGTCTTCCGTCACTCCGACGGGCGCTGGTATCTACCCGACTGCATTACCGTCGGTCTGAATCCCGCCGACTTCACCGACCTCAGCGATCACTTCGATATCAACGACGTCATCACCCATCTCACCGCCGAAGCCGTCGATGTCACGCGCCGCTACTCCGCGGACACTCCGAGCGGAATGCTGCCCCTGGTCGAGATCGTCTCCAACCCGAAGGTCCGCGCTCGCCACTACGCCCTGCGTGGCTCCACGCATCCGATGTCCGACCACCCAGTGGAACCCACACGCGCCTACGGCGACCAAACCGACCTCCACCCCAGCGACAGTCAGGTGGCAACAACTCTCATCCCGGACTCACCCGGGCGTGGACCGACCTTGGTCGGTCCCGATAGTCGAGCGCACCGCGTCGTCGGTACCGAGATAACCGTCGGGCGGGGCACCTACTGCGACATCACCATCAGCGCCGACACCAGCATCTCGCGACATCACCTCACCCTGCGTTCCAACGATGGCGTGTGGTGGTGTGCCGACAACAGCAAGACCGGTACCTGGATCAACGGAGTGCGTGTAACCCCCGGCAGATGGACCGAACTCGCCGACGGCGACCGCATCGCGTTCGGCACCACATCAGGCACGAACACCGCCACGTTCTACCGAACGGGTGCCCATGCTGCCCGCTGACCGGAACCTGCTGTTCTCGCCACGCCGAACCGCCGACCCTGTGCGACACTTCTTAGCCCAATACACTCGGAGGAGAACCGCCTTGAGCAGTGACGTCCCCGCTCACGCGTCGACTCCGCCGACCCCGATGATCCGATGAGCGGCGGCGCGCCTCCACCCGACAATTCGGCCAAGGAAGACGACGGCATGGACCCCCCTGGGCCCGATGGTCGTCAGAAGCCGAAGTTCGACGTCGACAACAACTGCGGTTGGCTCACCAGAATGTTGCTGCGGATCGGCGGCTTCCACCGCCCGTGGATCGACAACAATTCCGACGCCTCCAAACTTGCCGCCCAAGCCGGGATCCTGATTCTGGTGCCTACCATCGCCTTCGGCGGCGTTCTGGCCAGTGCCTGGGCAGTCAACGTCGGGCACCGCTTCAACTACTGGTTCATCTGGGTCCTTGCCGCCGTGTGGGCACTGTTCGTATTCTGCGTCGACCGATGGATCATGACCTCGATCGACTACGGCGACCTATTGGTCGGACCCCAAAACTGGCTTCGGCGAGCATGGCGTTCGGCATGGTTCTACCTCGCACGCATCGGGATGGCGGTCGTCGTCGGTTACGTCATCTCCGAATCGGTCGCTCTCGGCATGTTCAACACCGCAATCGAACGGGAGCTGCCGAGCATCCAGTCCGACAACCTCACCGACTACAAAGCATCCATAGGCGCAGAGTACGACACAGCAATCGCCGATGCGAAAGATGCGCGCACAGCCGCCGAAAACGCTCGAGATATAGCCAATAGCACCCGGGAGACTGCCCAGGCTGATTGGCAGGATGAACGTCGGGGGACTGGAGGCACGCTTGACGCCGGCGACAGTCCCCCCAGCGCGAACTGTCTACTTCCGAGCGACCCGCGGGAGATCTGCGCGGAAAGCAACAGAAGATACGTGTACAACCAAGCCGACACGACTGCAATTACCAGCCAGCAGAAGGCCCTAGAGGCGCAGGACCTCGTTCGTACGCTGGAGAGCACCCGCCAGACTCGAATCGACGAGAAGGCCGCCAAATACGAAGCGGTCAACGCCGCCGACACCAATGCTGTGACTCGCCACAGAGCCCTTGTCCGACTCATCGGCGACGACCTCGGATACAGATGGTTCTACATCGTCATCATCGTCACGCTACTTGTCGTCGACCTCACCCCACTGCTGCTCAAACTATTCGGCCCTCACACTCCCTACCTGGAAAATGCGCGACGGGACGCAGCTCGTCTGCGCGCCCGCACCACTGTCCAAGTAATCGAAGGCGCGAAGGGCGAAGCGGACGCCCAATACGACTTGGACGACCGCAAGCACCGCAACCGGGCGAACACTGTGGCCCATGCCGGTGACCTCGACGAACGCGAGCACCGCAACCGGATGGACTCGCTGACCCGAGAACACGAGCACACCCTGGCCGACGCTGCCGCGAAGCACGCCGTCGCACAGACCCGTGAAGCGCTGCACAAACTGTCGGACGACTCCGCCGCCGCAAAGGATCTGGCCGACCACTATCTCAAGACCGCGTTTGCACACCTGAAAGAGCGCCGCCACCGTCCGCGCGCAACCCCCACCCAGCCATACACACAACAACACCCGCGCAACGCACAGCAAGGTGAACAACAACCCGACGACCTCAGCGGCGAGACCCCAACTCCGACACCGCAACCCCCACAGACACCGCAACCGCAACCCCCACCGGCGCCGGCACCGGCACCGCGCGCAAGCAACCACAGACCTCCTGCTGCTTCGCCGCGCGATGAGTACGGACTCGAGATCGGCAATGTGTTTCCCGACGACACAGTCGACAACCCGCTCGACAGGCACTGGCGAATCACAAAGTTCTGGCGACACGTCAACGGCGGTTCTCTTCTACTCGCCGTCGACGAGGACAGTCCCGACAACGGAATCGAATACGTGATCAAGGTCTACCTCCCCGACCGCTCCTGGAAGCTCCGAAAGCGTGATCGGGCCCAAGGCCTCGCCGAACTCGATGCTGTTCCCGCACTGGGCGTGTCGATAAACGACGCCGTCGCAGACGTCTACTTTTCGGACATCTACCAAGACCAGATGGTGATCGTCACCCGACGATATCCCCACACCCTGAATACATTTCAAGACGCCCGAATCAACGGCAACGAGCCCGGGGGCTTCGACCTTGCCCTGGTACTGCAGATCGCCGAACGACTACTCAGCGCACTGGCCTGGTCGTGGACGAAAAGAGAGAAGGGGGCTCGCGCGTACCTGGATATGAAGCCCCCCAACATCTGCATCGACAACGACGGCACCCCGAAGATCATCGACTGGGCACTTTCTCGCAGTCTCGATGAGGCCGCACACACCAGCTCACGGCTGCGGTTGCAAAGCCTCTTCTACTCGCCACCAGAGCAAGGCTCAGCAGGGCAGCTGTGGCCGACCCACCTCGTTGCCGCCGACATCTACGCCTGGGCCGCAACTCTGTACGAGATGATCACCGGGAAGCCGCCGTATCTGTACGAGGCCGAACAGCAAGGAATCACCCTCAACGACTTCCAAAACGGCAACCCTCGTGCCGAAAGGGCCTTGGACTCATATCGCAGACTGCGCAGTGGGCCTCTCACCCCGGTTTCGAAGTTCGCACCGTTTGTACCCGAAGGTCTCGACAACTTGCTGCGTCGATGCCTCGACCCTGCACCCGAAAGACGCCACGTAGTGCCGACGGACAACAGTTTCGACGCACGTGTGAAAGCAGCTGAACGTAGCGCGGACCAGCTCATTCGATGGCTACGACTCGTCAAACAAGATGCTCTGCACGTAGACGCAGGCGGCGCGATACCGGCAGCCCAACAGGTCGGTAACTTCACGCGTTTCAAGAAACCTCCCAAGCAACAACAGCAACAGGACGTCATCGGCAATGCTGGCCATCTGGTTCAACAGCAGCACCAGCCGCGAACACCGCACCCCGACAGTGTGCCGACCGACGACCCCCCTTACCTGCCACCGGACAACGATCCGGACGCGCCGCGCTCACCCGCCATCAATCGCTAACGGAGTTCCGATGCCCATCAAGTCAACAGGCCGGCGGTTTCCACGGCCACGCGTGTCGAAGCGTTCGCTGCGGCGACGTCTCGACCGACTTCGGCACTGCCCACTGATCGGACGAGTCGGGACCATCGCGGTGGGTGCTCTCATCGCGGCCGGATTGTGGATGATCGATTGGCGGATGGGCATGGCGATCATTACCGCGCTGTTGGCCGGCTGCGGACTGTGGTGGTTGGCGTCTCGACGCGGCACACGAAACGGTGCTGCCCGAACCGTCGAACTGAGACCCGTCTCGCACACGCCCACCACCGACCGCCTCGGCAAGGCGTCGCTCGACAACACGCAGCGCGTCTTTCTACATGATCTGCGCGGCACGAGCGATATTCCACCCATCGAGTTGCGAGGCGAAACAGTGACGTTGGGGCGCGCACGAGGTAAAACAGCGGTCGTCACCGATAGAAAAACAAGACGCCAGCGTGCGCACTTCGTCCGTCACCCACAGACGCGTCGGTGGTGGGTGACAGCGTTGTCCGGCGCGCCCATCACCGTCGATGGGCATCGCCTGTACGCAGGCCAACCGCCGTTCGAGATACACGACGGCGCGGTCCTGATTGTGGGGGCTTCGGTGTATCGCGTCACGTACGTCGGCGAGCAACATTTCCCGCCGACCATCCCCGTCGGACAGGTACACACCGAGCGTGCTGCGCCCGCCGTGCGACAAAGCCTGCCCCACACACTCGGACGACCTATTCCCCAACCAGCCGGTGACGAGTCACCCACGCAGGCAATGGCACCCGCAGCAGCAGCGCCTCTCAAACTCCAAGCAGCCGGGGAGACCTCGGCGGGCGACCGCCGTCACAACAACGACGTTTTCCTGATTCGAGGACACACATCAGCGATTGCCGATGCCGCGGGCGGCGGCGAAGACGGCGTCCTCACAGCCCGAACCGTACGCGCGACACTACGAACCCTTCTGCCCACCTCGCCTATCGACGACGTCTTCGCCGCCACTGATCAAGCACTTCGAGGACTCCGCGGACGCTCGGTTCTCGCCGCGCCTTCCACGCTCGACGTCCTGACACTCGACACCTCCACTTTCACTGTCTCCGGCGGGCACGTGGGAGACAGTCAGGTGTTTCGTGCCCACACCGACACAGCCGACGACACCGTTCACGTCACAGCGATGACACCAGCCCTGCATCAGCACGCTGCCCTGGACAACGCAATCGGGTTCTTCTCCGACGCCCCAGCGGGCTACACCTACAAGTTGTCTCGATGGCACCAGCCAGCAGTAGCCAATGACCGCTACATCATGGTCACAGACGGCTTCCTCAACGCCTGGTCCGGCCCGCACACCCAAATGGACACCACACCTGATCGAGACCCTGAAGACGCCATACGTGAGGTTCTCGGATCCCAGCCACCGGATGCCAGTCCCGCTCGACTAGCAGAAGCACTCGTTCGTGCGGCCCTTTCTGAGCACAAACGCCACGGCACAATCGCCGACAACATCACCGTGGTCGTGGCGCATCTGTCACCCAGTGCTGAACCGGAACAAGGAGGATCCCGTTGAAAGCGCCCTATGTCCTTCCACCTCTCGAGACTGGACAGCACGGATTCCACGTCGAATCGATCTACACGCCATTCACAAGATACATACTCAACAATTTCGAGGGCGACCCAAGACTGAGCAACAACTGGTGCCCCGCAGTTGTCCGGGACACGGAGACGGGCGCATATCACGTGGTCAACCACAGCGAGTACCCCGTATACGTCGCGATGAGCGTACCGCTTAAGTCATCCAGTTTGTCATACAGGCAGGTGAAACTTGATGCAGCAGAACCTGAACACAGACTGGGTAGCCACACCTACGGCGCAGTACTCGAACAATTACCCAGAGAAGCACGCGAATCAGGAGACGCCCGCGATGAGCGCAAAGGCAATCGCTTTGCACTGTCAGAACCTGGTGCCCGTTACCGCATAGCGGTTGGACCACCTCCAGCGTTTGCAGTCCACGCCATCCGCCGCCAGCGCGAGTACGTTGTACTGGTCGACACGCCCGAAGCAGGCCCCGACACATCGAATTCGGATCTTATCCCGACTTTCGTACCGAACGAGCATATCGAACAGCTTTCATCCAACGAACACATTGCTCGGGCGCTGCGCGAATGGCTACACGACGACAAGCACAAAAGCACTCTTTTCTGGTTGACCTTTCGTGAATATGAATTCATTATCGGCGGGTTCTCGAATCCCAAAATCGTCAGAAAAGGCAAGATAGAAGAGTGGCTTGGAAGCTACTCGATCAGCGAGACAGGCGTATTCAAGAATCTCCACAGAGTCATGGATAAGCATTTCGACGATATCAACAAGCTGTCATGGGCAAGCGAAGATGGCCTCAATCCAGGGATGAGTCGTTGGCTGGTTGACCACCACGTACTCACTGTCTCGGACGTCACCGACTTCGACAACGAGATGAAGAAGGTACACGGTTCGGGATGGACGTCGCTGTTCGGTTGACACAAAGAAGCTGCTGAAGCAGAAAGTGAGCGGTGTTCACGAACAGTCGGCCTCTAGACTCCGAATACCAATTCCCACTAGGTCTCGCGAGGTCGGCGGTGTCACAGCGTTACCGCACATCCGGACGTCTCGTTGCTTGGTTCCCCCGCGTAGAACGTACGAGGACGGAAATCCCATTGCGCCTTTGAGTTCCGGTACGTCGAGCATTCTGAAGGACAGGTCTTCGACGGCGATCGGTCGGCGTGTGGACTTTCGATGGTGAGCGGCAGCGGGCACGACCAAGCCATGGTGGTTACCCGATGCCGTCACGGTGCAGAGAGCGTCGCTGACCGATCGCGCAGTCGAACCTCCACCTCGCAGCTCTGCGATGAACGGGGTGATCACCGCATGATGGCGGCCGCCCGCGGATACGGTCGACAGCGCCTCCGAGGTTCGATGATTCTTCGACTGGCCCCGCAGCACCGACACGAACGGCTCGAACACCGGGGCCCGCCCCTCAGACGGCCGTGATCTTGCCTGCCGATACTCGAACAGCGTGCCCGCGGCTTCTCTCGCGTCCTCGGCATGCGGAGCTGCCCAATACCGGTCGATGCCGGCCTGGATTCGTGCGATCGTTTTCGGCTTCAACGGACGAGTGCGGTCCCCTATCCGCTGGCCGGTCTTGGTCCAGTCGATGATGGTCGAGGCAGGGAGCCAGTCGGGCTCGAGCACGGTGTCCGCACACGCACGTGCGGGGCACCGGTAGGAGTACTGGCTACGGTACTTACCCACAGCCACCCCTGGGTTCTTCCAGGCCTGCAACGCACGCACGGGCCCGCAGCGAGAGCAGGTTGCCGGCGGACGGACCACGGTCTCGAAGTCAGGTGCCCGGTTGCCGGCCTTCCAGAAGCACACATAGAGGCGATCGCGGGACTGCGGCGCTGGTGTCCCAAAAGTCCATGAGTGCATCGAATTCAGGCAGATAAGGCGATGTTCGTAAACGAGGGCGTGCATCGCCGCGATCCATGGCCTGTAGAGAGGCCATGAGTAGATCTCGACGACGTTCTCGACGAAAACCAATTCGTATCGGTGATACTCGGTGAACCGAACGACGTCCCACATCGTCGCCCTCGATCGCTCGGCGGCCTCGGACGGTAGGTCGTCGGACAGTAACGAGATCTGCGCGGCGAGGCGCTTGGCCCCGCGAGCATTCGAGTGCCAGGTGCATTCGGGGCTGAACCATCCGATTGTCGTGCGAGGAAACAGCTTCGGAGTGATCTGAGAGAGGTCCGCGAGGATGTGCTCGGTGTGCTGGTGGTTGTACTGGTGCGTCTCGATTGCCTTGTCCCAGTGGTTCGACGCTGCCGATACCCTCACCCCGGGGATGGCGATCATTCCGGTCGTGGATCCGCCGGCACCGCAGAAGAAGTCCGATGCCGTGATGTCGAGCGATCCACTCATCGTCCGGCTCCGTCGGGCACGCTGTCCCACACCCGTCGGTCGAGGATCCGGCCGGCGGCCTTACGGCCGACTCGTCGAACTTCGGTGCCGTCGTCGAAGTGGTGGTAGTCACGGAATCTGGCGATCACCTCCGCTGGTGCCCACTCGCCCCACTGCTTGAACAGAAAGGGCACATCGGCAGCGGTGCACTGGTCCCGGATCTCTCGTACCCATCGCGGATGCATAGGCCGTGCCCCGCGGCCGGACTCACCGCCGACGATCACCCAGTCAAGCGCTGGTTCGCGCTCGCCGCCGCATTTCGAGTCTTCGACCGAACGGAGCCCGTCGCGAGTCAGCGCTCCTCCGATTCTGCTGGGTCGTAGGCGCGTGAAGTCGATCGGTCCGAGGAGCGGTTCGGCAGAGACGAACCGAAGAGCTGCAGGCGTGTCCAGCAGCGCCCATACTCGCAAGGTCTGCAGTCTTCTGGTCTTCGGCCGAGACGCCGATCCACAGGTTCGGCAGCGGCCAGCTCTGGTACCAGACATCGGCGGGGCGGAAGGCTGCGACGACGCCAGCGATGGCGTCGTCGACGGCGCGGCGGAAGGCATCGGACTGGAGCAGTGCCCGCATCCGAGCGGGTCTCTTGGTAAGCAATTGAAAGGTGTGCTGGCGGGCGAGCGCGATCACCGCGAACACCCGGGCGATGTAGTCGTCCGGGATTGCTGGATGGAAGAGGTCGCTCATCGAATTCACGAAAATCCGGCGTGGCCGGCTCCATCGCAGCGGCTGGTCGAGCTTGCCGGGGCGCATCTCGACGTCGAATCCGTGCTCGAAGTAGTGCCCCGGTGTGCCGCGGAACCGCTCAGCGAGGGTTTGGGCGTAGCAATGATCGCAGCCCGACGAGACTGCGGTGCAGCCGGTGACCGGGTTCCAGGTTGCGTCGGTCCATTCGATGGCCGTGGCGTCGCCCATCATCGCTCTTCCGGGTCGTGGAGGGCATCGAGGAGCTGGAATCGTAGATCGGCGTCAATCGCGAACGAGATCCCCCTGCTGGGCAATTCGATCGTGTAGCTGTTTCGATCAGGTGCGGTCGTGATGATCCATGGGTTGGGGTGGAGCGGGACAGCGTTTGTGTCGGTGGTGGGGTCGGTTTCGGTCATGGCGTCCTCCGAACGTTGGGTCATTGGCTGCAGACGCTCGACGCTGTTTGCGCATCGGCGCTGGTGATGTCGAGGTCGTATTTCGCGGCCACGGTGAGATACGAAGTGACGTAACGGCATTGGTATGGCGCGTTGGGTGGCAGCCAGGTGTCGATTCCCTTGTCCGACTTCTGCTGATTCGTACGTCCGTCCACCGCGAGCAAGTTGATGTCGACGGCGTTGGCGAAGGCGGTTCGCTGGTCGATCGACCAGGCCCACGCCCCTGCGTCCCACGCCCTCGCCAACGGGTACACGTGATCGATCTGAATCTTCCCGAGGTCGTCGATCGTCGATCCTGTGTAGGGGTCGTGGAGTATCCCTGCTGCGACTTTGCAGTCGCGGGTTCCGGGCTTGAACTCGACGTCGATCAGTTGGGTTGCCAGGACGTCGTTTCGAGTGTCACAGCCGTTGTGCGATCCAGGGGCGGACGAGTCATCGGTCCACGCCGGGCCGAACACGCACCCTGAGCCCTTCTTGCAGGATCGGTCGTATCCATCGACGTCTGCGAGCGAGTCCACCGTTTCGAGCTGAGCGAGGAGCTGCGCGATGGGTACAGGCGTGCTCGCCGCGGCTGGGTCTGGGGTGTCGACCACCGCTGGTCGTGAGAGCGGATCGGCGTGCGTTCCGAACGTGTACGTCCCGACCGCGAGTACGGCCATCACGATGGGCACCGCGATGCGGAGTCGTCCGCGCGCGCTCATCGAACCGCCTCCGCCGGCAAGTCGGCATGCCCGCAGCTTCCGCGCCGCCTACGGTCCGAACGGTCTGACCAACGATGCAGTAGTGCCAGAGTCAGAGCCGAGAAGGCAGCGAGCAACGTGCCGGCCAAGGAGATGACCAAACTGACGGTGACCAGATCCTTCACGATCGGCAGAGCCCCGTTGAAGATCGCGAGCATGCCGACGACGTAGCCGACACATGCAAGCGCAACAGTGCGAGCCTCGCGGCGGCCATCTTCGGCCGCGAGGTGGCGCTCTACGTCGTGGATGAGGCCGTCTCGGCCGGATTGTGGGTCCATCAGGGAGTCCTTTCGTAGTGAGCGCGATAGCAAACGCAGTCCTGCACGGGGTAGATAGCGTCGCGGTGAGGTCTGTGACAGCCGGCCACTGAATCGCACCCCAGGAGCGTTCTCCTGTGGCCGCACCGGGCGGGCAATATGCGCCCGGGTGTCACAAGCGTTGCGAGTTCGGGGCCGTCGGGTACTGGTCTAGTGGCCGGTCGCCGGGATGGACCGGGCCGACGTTGCGACGCCACGGCCCGGTCAGGTAGTCGTAGTGCTCTTGAGTGAAATCGGAACCGATCAGATCTCGTACGACCAAGCCTCGGCCGACATCGCGGGCAGCGACTCTGGCAGCCCCGCATCCGAGGACGCCGAGCAGGTTCATGGTCGCTGTGAGTTCGTGACGCCGATTGTCGCCGCAGGCCGCCGTGTGGGCAGCGTGTGTCGCTTTCCGCCAGCCGGGTGCGCACCACCACGCGGCGCTGACCGTCTCCGGTGCGGTTTCCAGCAGATCGGACTCGACGTCGAGGGTGCGCGCCAAGTCGAACACCTGCCGCCACCGCAATCCGAAAACCACCTCGAAAACGTGGTCCGTCAGCTCATGGTCAGGAACGGTTGGTCGGAAGCGGTCGGCGGCGTTCGGAGTAGCAGCAAAGTACCTCTCAGACAGGCCGTGTTGCATCCGGCGATGGACTTCGCTGGCGATGGCGCTGTGCGCCTTACTGTTCGAGCTGCAGCCGGTACTGCCGGCAGCTCGTGCGTGCGGTGAGAGGTCGACCGAGGGCGGCCGCGTTGTCGAGATCGAGGATTGCATGGGTACTCCCGTTTCTGTGGGACAGATGGTCGGTCTGTCGATCAATTTCTGACTGGTCTCTGTGCCGCTATGCGACCAACAACGCGGCGCGATATCACTCTGCTGCTTAATTTTCCGATCTTTCAGCGCCGTCCAGCCAGTCACCGATCCTGCCGCGGACGGCGTCACCACCGGGGGGATCGTCGTAGGCGTCTTCGAGCGCTCCCCGCGCTCCGGATGAGATGACCGCGAGATCGCAGTCTCGTGTGTCGGCCCAGTCGCCCCACGTCCATCCCCTTCCTGCGTCGATGTGAAATTGTGTTGCTGCAGCCGGAACACCGTCGACGAAGACTTGGATGTGGGTAGGACCATCTGGATCGCGGACGACGATCACCTCGATCCGAAGTGCGGGGGCGAATTTTCTCGTCACGATGTCGCACCGGCCAGACGCTCCGGTCTGTCGAACTCCCCTGCCGCCCGACTGTTCGAGTTCACAGTCCGGTGGCGCTGCGACGAAGCCTCTCTCGGTGGTCGCACACCCTGGACGGGATCGGTATCCATTGCGCCACTGCGGCGTCGAAGCAGCCACTCGATCCCAGTTGCTACAGCACACGCCGAGCAAGAAGCGGCGAACACCATCGCTACACGGCGCGGATCTCCGTCGATGGCGGCATGGTCGGTCCGGCGTAGCAGTGCAGCCCAGGCCAATCCGGCAAATGCAGCAAAAACCGCCAACACTGCCGCCACACCACGCGCTACGGCCAGCGCGCAGTCTCGCGGCGAACCCGAACTGCTCGCAGGTCCATGATTCCTACCGTCGATCCGGACGAGGACTCTCATATTCGACACACCTCTGCTCTTCTCGGAAGTCGGATGGTCAGTCCGCTCATCTGGTGAAAACGGCGACAACAACGAAATGGTCGACGCCGCGGCTTCGTGGAACCACCCACCAAGCCGATACGCCAGGACACTACCCACCGGACCCGGAGTTCGCTAGGGCTCAGCAGCGAAAACGTCCCCGGCGCACCCAGTGCCGGGGACGGGCCTGGGGCGAGCAGCGACCCGGCGCACCGAACCGCCGCTCACTCCTCTCCCCAAGGCGTCCCCTACTCGGTCCCGTACAGCTCGCAGCGGTAGTGGTCTTGACCGCGTTCGTCCACGGCGTCCCAATCGACGCCGACGGCGTCGGCAAGGTGCCGCAGGTCGCCCAGAAAGTCTCCGAACACCGTTGTCAGCTCCTCGGTTTCGAGGCCGATCGGCCTGGCGTATGCGATCAGCCCTTCGGCAGCGTTGGCCGCTCGAACACCGTTGTCCCGGCTTCGGGTATCGAGGGTGTAGCCGATGCGCGGACGCTCGCGTCCCTCGACCGATGCGCGGAGTTCTTTCGACGTCTCGATGCCAGGTAGTCGCTCGGCCTTGTACTCGATAGATGCGTCGGACATGTTGTGTGCCTTTCTTTTTGTGGGAATCGCTACACGATGGGCGTGCAGTGCAGTGCGGCCATCAGGCCGGTATGGATGGCGTGAGCCGGGGATGGTTCGGCGTGTTGGAGGACGTGGGCGGTGGCGTCATCGATGACCACGGTCATGTGGGCTCGGTGGCGGGTGAGCATCACGCACGCTCTGCCGGAGTCGAGATTGAACGGCTCGGCTGTCCGGTACCCGGCAAGCGGGTGCAACACGACAACGGCGGCGCGTTCGAGGCCTTGCAGAGAGTTTGCGGTGCCGACAAGTACGTCGGGGTGATCCGAGAGCAAGGCCCGGACAGCGGCAGCCTGCGTGACATGAGGGACGACGACAGCCAGGTCCGCCGCTGTCATGGCCCGCTGCCCGTCCGGTGTGGTCACATCGGCGTCCAGCAGTTCTCGCGCGCGCAGGGCGCACTGTGTGGCCAGGACGGGGTCGGTTGGGCCTCCGATGACCCGCACTGGCCGATGCGCGAGTTCAGGCAGGTCGGGGCCGCTGGAATCGGTCAGATGCTCCGGTGGGCGACGGGAAGTAAAAGGCAGGCCGGGGTAGAACAGCGGTTGAATGAGGGCCGTTGTCCTCGCGCCGAGACGCCAGGTGTGTTGCAGACGGACCACGCCGACCGAATCGCCGTGAGCTGCTTGCAGAGCGAGGGGGGCAGGCAGGTTCGGTGCGGTCTCGCTGCCCTCCCACCGCGATACGTCTCCTGTGACCACCGGATCGATCTGTCCGGGGTCTCCGACGCAGACGACCTGTCGAGCCATCGCGCCGAGCGCCCCCAGATCGGCGTAGGTGCATTGCCATGCTTCGTCCACGATCAACACATCGGCACCGATTCGGTCCGGGTCCGAGAAGAGCCACCGCGCCGTGGTACCGATGAGAATTGCGCCAGTCTCATTCGACCACCGCACTTTTCGTCCTGCCACTACGGGAGTGTTTCCACTGTCGGGGAGGGGCGCTTTCGCTTTCCAGATCAACGCTGCTCGATCTGTCAGCGCGCCGAGCCGACGTGCGATTTCCACGGCTTGTTCTCGGGTTTGCGCCGCGATACCCACCCGTAGGTCTGCGCGATGGGCCAAGGCGGCGGCGAGCAACGCGACCAGTCGAGTTTTTCCTGCGCCCGGTGGTGACGGGACGACGACGGCGGGGTCTCCGGACCACACAGAGAACAGCACGCGTGCAGTGATCGGGTCGGCCATGATCTGTGATCCGGGCCAGTGGGCGGGCGATGACGGTTCGGTTCCCGTGAAAGGTGTTGCGGCGGTTTTCGGGGTGTCCGTTCGGGGTGCGACGATACGCATTGTTGTGCCGTTCTTCTTCTAATGTGTTGTCAGTGAACATTTTTGATCCCCTAGTGATCCTGGACATCCTCTGCACCCGCTATCAGGACATCGAGCGGGACTTCGCGGCGCACGGCGCTCGGGGCTTGTCCGGTCGAAAGCCAGGAACGGCGAGCGCGGTACAGATTCCAGTACCTCGCCCGTCCTGCTCGCATCGTCGCCGGTGAAGGCGGTTGGGGCATCAAGGTCACCTGGTCTCCGTCGTTCGGTGCGTGCGCTCCGACCGAGCCGAGACCGAGCGTCAGTTTGCCGTTGACCACCTGTGCGGACGTGACGTCGGCAGAGAAGCGCTCGAAGAATTGATCGAGTGCTGATCCGACCCATCCCGTAACTGCCGAATCAACCCGCATCCTCGAGTCCAGCCGGTCGCAGGTCACCGACACCGAAACGTTGCGGCGGCGTGAACCTGTCGGCGGTGCCGCCACCGATGCGATGCCCTGGGCCACGTGTCCCGTGTGCAGCGCTCGTACTCGCCACAGTGGATCACTCAGCAACGCAGCGGCTTTGAGGTCGGCGGCATCGCATCGGGTCCGTAGTCCCATGGCTGCACTAGCTGAGTTGTCCGGCCGTGACCAGTCGTGGCCCGCAGTCGTGGCCGACAATGTCCGATCCCAGGAGTATCGGTCATCGTCGTGTATCGGATCGAGAAGCGGCAACAGCGGTCCCGTTGCGATGCACGCTGCCCACTCATGCAGGCCTGCGACGCTCTCGTCGGTAATGCCGAGCCAGGAACGCCATGTTCGGGCCGCTCGCTCGGCGTCGGGCGCAGTGCCGAGGACCAGACGCGAGGACGACGCAGCAACCAGATCGATCACCGCCGACGTTCCGGGATGGTCGGCCCGATCGGCCCACCATCCGATCATGGCGGCAGCCCCCGCTATGTCCGGATCAGGGTGGTGGGCGTGCGCACGCGCCAGGGCCAGCAGGCTCGGTATCGTCGCGGCGTCATCAGTGAGCAGCATGGCCGGTTCAGCCGTACCCACCGTCGTTGCCCCGTTGCGAGCGAGCAGGGCCAGAGCCTCGGTGTCGTGCGCGGACTCTTCGGTGCATCCATCTCGAGCGACGGACACGGCCAGCGTTGTTCCTCGCGTGACCGCACGCACGGCCACTGCGGTCGTGGACGGCTTGAAGGTTGCATGTGCCAGCCGAGGGACCGGTTGCATCTTCTCGGCGGCGTAGAGGCGTTGCGCGAGGTCGAACCACTCCACGCTCATCGCTCGTCACCGTCGACGAGGATCAGGGCGTTGCTCGCGCACTCCCACCCTGCGCGCAACGCCATTGTGGCGGCGTCGGCCGCTGCGCTGGCGACGACGATGCGGATATCGGCGGCGGCGATTCCAGTGCCGGTGAGCACCCTGTCTGCGTACTTGAGCAGTTCCACGGGTCCGCTTTCGTTCATCGCGTGGCCCCCGATCCGACTGGCACGTGCACCGTCGATGCCCATGCCGGTGTGACGCCCCTACCCTGGACGCCGCCGATGATTGCGCACACCAGGTGCGACCTCGTGGGCCGGTCGGGCCAGGGTGTATCGCCATCGGTCAGCACCACGACGACGTGGGGTGCAGGGCGCGCAGCGTTGGCTGCGGCGATTCCCACCCTCATATCGGTTCCGCCACCACCAACCAACGTCACATCAGCGACCGATCGTACGTGTTGTGCCGTAGTGGATTTGGCGTCACACGCCAGAATCCGAACCCGGTCGCGTGCGATGCCACCAGCTTTGAGAACTCCCGCCACTTCGCCCATCGCGGCATCGAGGTCTGCGCTCGTCATCGACCCGGACGTGTCGATGACGAGCGAAACCGTGATCGACGGCCCCCGCATAGCCGGGGCGACGATTCCAGGAATGCGACGACGGGAGGGACGGGAGTACGAATAGTTCGTCCTACCCGCCTGCTCTGCCAACGCACGCCGAATTACGGCCCGTAGCAGACGATCCCACGCCACAGTCGGCGGGGCGAGAACATCAGCTGCCCACCGGACCAGTCCCGCCGGGGCACTACCTCGACCGGTACCAGCTGCTTCGCGAACTGCCTGCGCGACAGATCGGCGCACCAGGTCCGCTTCCGCATTGTCCAGTCCCTCCGTGATCACTTCTCCCGAGCCGATGAGTTCGCCGGGGACCGCAGGGCACCCCGATCCTGATCCGCATCCCGGATCGCCTTCAGCGCCAGCGAGTTCGACGGCAATCGGTTGCACAACCGGGTCACGTAGGTAGTCGTAGTACTGCTCGGCTGTGTCTCCGGGAAGGCAGCCGAACGATTGAGGGGTGATCACCCCTTCGGGCAGGCCGACTCCCGCAGCCAACAGGTCGTCGTTGATTTCGGCGTCGGCCGCGAAGTTCCACACCAGGTGATCGATGGGCTTCCCCAGAGCGGCGGCGCGGTCAGCATGTGCCCGCAACAGATGCCCGACCTCGTGCAGTAGCACTGCACCGACCATCGGCACCGGCCATGCGCAAGGCCCGATCAACAGATCCGGGTCCAAGTACAGCCGCCACCGAGCATCCACCGCGAAGGTACCCAGGCCCGGTGCCGCCACGGGTTGGGCTGCGAACAGGGCGCGCATGAAGTAGGGCATGTGTTCGGCCGACACCAGCCGTGCGAGTCGGAACGCTCGCATTTCAGCCGGTTCGAGCGCGCGCACACCGCTCATGCCGCTGCCTCGACCAAGCCCGCTGCCACCAGCATCGGTGCAAATCGGCGCGCGCTGGCCGGAACGGAGGCCTTCGCCGGTCGCGCTTTCGCCAGGGTTCGTGCCGCAGCCCCGGCTACGTCGGGCGCTCCTGCCTCGGCGGCGGCAATCAGCGGACCCCAGGCGTTGCGCCACGCTTCGACAGTGCCGCGCGAGGCCGCCCACGCCGTCACACCGGACAGCACGGCCCACACCAGATCAGGACGCGAGCGCCAATCGAACGCTGTCTCGGGGTTTTCGACAACGGCTACGGGGTCGGGGAGGTCGGCGTTGCGACGCCATTCGAGGAACTCGACACCGGTGCCTTCCCCGATCAGGCCGAACACCACCGCGTTGGTCGCGGCGTTGTCATCGTCGCGAAGATGTGGCAACACCTTCGCGAGCATCGACCAGGTGCGCCGAGACGGCCATGCGCCACCTGTCTGCACTCCGACCTTCGGGAACGCATCGAGCGCCTCGGGTGCACGCTGGATGTACCCGATGATGGAACTGCGCACCAACGCCTCCCGCTGCTCGTCGCTGGTCACCGCACGCGAATAGGCTGTGCTTGCCCAACCCGTGGCCATGCCGTCGAGCCATTCATCGACAGACGGCGTGAACTCGATGTGGCAGAAGCGGTTTGCCAAGGGGGCCTCCAACTCGTACCCCCCTGCTGCGCAATCGGGCGGATTTGCACCTGCGATGACCCGAGTCTCCTTCGGCAGTTGCAGATCACCCACCTTCAAATCCAGTGCGACTGCCAGCATCGCAGCCTGAACGGCCGGTGGACTCGTGGTCAGCTCGTCCAGAAAGAGGTAGCCCCCGCCCTCTGCATGTAGCCGTCGCGCCCAATCCGGGGCCTCCAATCTCACTCCACTCTCACGGACTACCGGCAGGCCTGCGAAGTCGGCAGGCTCCCGCAAGGACCCCAAGACCGTTTCGCACAACACCCCTTCGGATGCAGCAAGTGCTCGAACCAGGCTCGACTTCCCCATACCCGGCCCCGAAATCAACAACGACGGGACACCAGCCCTTCCGCACGCATCCACAACAGTTACCGCAGTCGCCAAATCCGGCATTTGAAACTCCTCGAAAGATGGGCAAGATGGTCAGTCTCGCCAACAACAGAACGCCTCAATCATACCGCGCCAGAACGCTTTTCACCCAGTCACACCAACCGCCACTGTCCCCGGCGCACTCAGTGCCGGGGACAGTGGCGGTCCGGGCTCAAAAAGCACCGGACCGCCACGTGTGCTGGGTGAAGTGTCCGGGTCCCTCGATATCGTCGAACCCACTCGAAAAAGGCCGGGTCGCCCGAAAGAAAGGACCCAACACGTGACACCGCTCGAAACAGCCATCGCCGTGCCACTGCCCCCGCCCGCGGCGGCGGACATTTCGTCATGGCGCTCGGACGCATTGTGCGCACAGACAGACCCCGAGGAGTTCTTCCCGCCCCCGGGTGGAGCAACCAGCAGAGCAAAGCGGGTCTGCGCAGAATGCCCCGCCAGAGCTGCTTGCCTCGCCCATGCACTGACGTACAACGAACAGCACGGCATTTGGGGCGGAAAGACACCACGAGAGCGCCAAGAGCTTCAGCACACCACAGCCACAGAGAGCCGGCCTACCCGGCATCAACAACAGGCGCTCACGATAGCCACGCTTTCGGCCCAGAACGTCCCAGTCGAGTCCATCGCAAGCCAGCTCGGAATCACCACCCGGCAGGTGTACCGAATACGCTCCCGCACAGCGTGAATCAACGCGCGAGTCGCCGGTCAAACCTGCCCGGTGATGCCGACCCCGTTATAGTCGGCGCGGTCAACCGCGGTTGATTGTTGAAGCGTCTCGACTTGCGTCGCTCCTCGCTGAAAGCTTCTCGCCGCAGGAGATGTCTTGGCCGGCGAGAAGGTCCGCAAGAACGACCGCGCGCGCCGCATGGGCCAAGATTTCGGCAGGTAGCGGTGGACCATCGAGGGTTCGGATTCGCATAGTTGTCAGTATGGCGTTCGACTCCGACAAGTTGCTGTCCCGCAACGTTTCCGGTGCCGATTCACGGGTCACTGGGGTGTCCATGGCATGCATACCTCGCGCATTCTCGACCAGTGCATGTGCGGTGGCCGTATCGCGCCTCGGCCCAAACCGCCTGTTTCGACTGTTGGTTTGCCCTGCAGACAGATCCGTGGGCTCAGGCGACCGAGGTGGCCGTTCGGATGGAGGTGGCCGGCCGACCAGGCATCGATGTCGACGGGATGCACTTCCCATCTCAGCACCTGCCCCTCACCCTGGCTGCGCTTCTTCCCGATTGCATCGATCGATGCCAGGGTTGCGCTCACCCGGTCGATGTCGCCGACACCTCGCCAGAGCACAGTCCGCGTGGAGGTCAGTAGGAGCGGCATCTGGCGTGCGCGATATCGGCCCTGCCGGTCGGAGATGACCGATGGTCGGTACCTCGAGAGTTGCTCGAGCGCACGGTGGTCGGGGCGTCCGCTCCAGTGATGGATTTCCGGGGCGTCGACCGGGTCTTCGGGATAGGCGTATGTAGCGCACCAATGCCAGTCGTCGCCTCCCCCCAGAGTGCACCGAGCGAGTGGCAGATCCAGATCGGCGGGCACTTCGTCGGGGCCGGCGGCTTCGAGGTACTGTCCGCGGCCCCGAGCAGCGGCTTTCTCGTCTTCCCACATCTCGGATGCGAGCAAGCCATCGAGGCTCGTCGCCCATGGAGCTGCATGCGCAAGTCCGACCGCCAGGTGTGCTTTCACCTCAAACGGCCTCATCACGTCAGCGCCTCCATGACTTCCAGCGCCTCCTCACGGCGCTCTCGAAGATGGGTTCGCCAGTCGAGCTCCTTCGGGTCGTCGCCGGCGAGAAGGGTCCGCTCGAAGCTGGTGCGGACGAGACCGTGTCCGATAGCTGTACGCCCGCCGATGGTTCCGGACTCGACGAACCTGCCGACGACGTCGGAGAAGAAGGCCACGTCCAGATCGGTTGCGCGATCGAGACGCAAGAAGGACTCGAATCGTGTACCGGCAGGCAGTGTTTCGATCTCGTAACGCATCAGAGAGCTACCGTCGACGGTGGCTGCGTCGGTTCGGGCGACTGTGGGGAAGTCATGATCGGTGGAATCGTCGAACCGGCTGTATCGTTCGAGCGCCATGGTGTCGAATTGGCTCAAGACAGCACGGTCAGGTGCGGGACGGCTCATGAGGTGGTCGGTTTCGAGGACGTGCGGAATCACTTTGCCCACGCGGAGACAGCCGTCGATCATTCGACCGCCGCCGCTGCCGCCAAAGACGCTGACCTGTGGGTTCAATGTACGGAGCCGGTGGAGCCGTTCGCCGGACAGTGGCTCTCCGGTGACCTTGGTCAGGCTGCCCCCGTTCCGAAGTGTGTGAGCTGCAGACAAGCTGAGAAGCCCTTCGTATGCAAGGGCGTCCCGTAATAGCTCCTCTCCGATCCGCCGGAGCGCCCCTCGGAAGGAGTTGCCGGACACAATCGGAACCAAGGCTGCGGAACCGTTGGGCTGCAGTATTTTTTCGCGCCGGAACAAGGTCGTTGTGGTGGCGCTGTGTTCACCGCGGTGCGAGATCGCCGAGACCGCTGTGATGTCGAGCTGCCAGCGCAGGGTCGAGGTCACTTCTGCCTCCTGGGCGATGTAGCAGTCGCTGTGGTGGCCCGGCGCGCTTGAACAGCTTCGGCCACGATCCGTGTTCGGAGTACGAGGGCGGTGGTGTTTTCCCGTAAGAGGGTCAGGACCGGTATCGATTCCTCGCGTAGAAGGACCGATAGTTCGAGGCGTTGTTCTTTCGTCGACGGCGCTGACTCGAGATCGGTTGCCACGGTGCTCCACCATCGATCGAGGTCGGCTCCGCCGGTGTATGTCGCGACCCGGACTCGGTCTGGCAGGTGGTGGTCCCAGTACAGCTCTCTCCGGCGTCCCACCCACCCGGTGTCCCAGTTGATTCCGTAGTGCAGCAGCAGCAACAGTCGTTCGGCTATTGCTGCTGCACCGGTGACGGGCGGCAGGAAGCTGGCTGCGTCCAGCCAGGTTTGGGTCGGTGTCGTAGCTCTGATCGGGGTCATGCCGTGCCTCTGGTTGACGTTGAAGCCGTCGCTGCGAGGTCGAGGTACACAGGCCGCTCTCGCCACGGATCGAGGCTGTCCCAATCCGCGAACACAGACGTCCACGTTCGATGCGGAATGTTCTTGAGCGTGCTGAATGCCGGCGCTGCGCGCGCAAGGGCGGCCAGGGAGAACCCTCGCCGTCGCAATCGCACGACTGCGCTCAGGCGTTCCGCGTCGTGCTCTGTCCATGGAAGCGCGATGTCGTCGACGGCGACCCGACCCCACCGGGCATGAGGAAGAATGTGCTTGCGCCCAGGACGTAACGGAACGACGACGGCGGACGTCGGAGAGATCGCTTGTCCCAGAACGCGACGTAAGCGGGTCTTCGACAATTTCGTGGCACGCCGTGGATCGCTGGTGACCAGCAGGAGGTCCGAGCGAAGTGCCGTTGTCGTGTACACCCAAACGCAGACGCGACACATCGTAGGAGCCGCAACGTCTACCCACCCGTCGAACCCGGTGAACGTTCTCGACACAGTCTCACGCACTCGCCGTCCGGAACCTTCTGTCGCGCCACCGCACCGCGCGCACGCGGAGTCACCTGAAACTCCGGTTGGTGGCCACGAAACCGCAAATCCTGTCGCGGCCTCGTAGGCGGTCGTCACAACGTCGAGCGCTGCTCTGCCCCTTGATAGTTCGGCCATATCTGTACTCTAACGGCGCGCCCGGACACTACGGACAGGCCAACTTTCACCGGCACAGTCCAACTCACCAAGGACTCGGGCCGGGCGCTGGTGCGTGCCGGCCGACGTTGGCAGGAAAGTCGTCGGCGAGCAGAGCAGCCAGCTCAACGAACGCGCGTTGTGCAGGCTTGCCCAGTAACTCGAGATCGATGGTGTCGCCTTCGGCAAGGTGGTCGTCGTACGGGACGACCTGGACGGCGCGAGTGCGTTCTGCGAAGTAGGACTTGAGTTGCTCGACATCGAGGGCGGTCGAGCCCTTCCGTGATTCGTTGATGACGACGACGGTGCGTTTGACCAGGTCGTCGAAGCCGTGTCGCGACAGCCATTCGAGGGTCGCCCCAGCGCTGCGTGCTCCGTCCTTGGCTGCGGAGGAGACCAGGACCAGTGCGTCGGCTTCTTTGAGGACGCCTGCCATGGCCGAGTTCATGAGACCGGTGCCGCAATCGGTCAAGATGATGTTGTAGAACTGTTCGAGGATGCGCAGTGCGGCGGTGTAGTCGTGCTCGTTGAATGCTTCGGAAACGGACGGATCACGCTCGCTTGCAAGAACTTCGAGCCTGCTTCGCGCTTGCGAGGTGTAGCTCCGTACGTCGGAGTAGCTGTGTACTTCTTTGTCCGCGAGCAAGTCTCGCACTGTGCGGTCACTGTCTCGGTGAATGCGGTACGCGAGCGTCCCGAAATCTGGGTTGGCGTCATAGGCAATGACGCGGTCGCCCCGCAGTGCTGCGAAGGTCGATCCAAGCCCTGTTGTCGTGGTTGTTTTTCCGACCCCGCCCTTCATGGAGAGGACTGCGATCTTGTAGTTCCCTCGAACCGGTTGCCGTACGCGGCGCAGGAGCTGCTCGTACTCGAGTTCAGCCGGCGACTGGCCGGGATTGGCTGAACCGAAGGAGAGTCGGTAGAGCCATCGTCGCCAACCTTTGCTAGGTGGCAGTTGCGCACGGCGGATCAGCTCCAGTTCGTCGATCGACCGCGGAGGGGCAACAGCTGCTGTCGGCCTTGCTGTCGGAATTGCTGTGGGCACTGGTTCTACCAACTGAACGGGCTGCGAGGTGAAGGGGCGATGAGCTGTCACTGCCGGAGAGTCGGGGGCGCTTGTTGGCTCCGGGTGAGATGTCGGTGCTGAACTGCCGGCCGACTTGTTGGTGTGCCATTGCTCAACAGCGGGTGCGGAGCCGCCCTGCCCTGGCCAGGCCGAGGGCCGGTCCGGTATTGGTACCTGACCATCGTTGACGCGCGGCGGCCGTGGGGCCGGCTCCGAGGTGGGTCGATGAGCACCAGAATTGGGCTGGCTCGCCGAGGGGGAGCTGCTGGGTGCGGCGCTGGGCCGGTCTCTCGGCACGATTTCGGATGCGACTTTGGACCGGGCTTGGGGTACGTTTTTTGACACGTTTTCATCAGCGTTGTCGGCTGCGATTCTGGGTGCGTCGATTGGCACGAATTCGCTGGCTACAGGCTGTTCACGGGCGGGTTCTGGCTGACCTGCACCTGAGTCCTGGAGGAGGTCACTGTCCTGCCCATCGTGGCGATCTTCCGACCCCCCTTCTGGCTCGGAATCGTTCGACTGATCGGTCGCATTGTTCGCCGCCGACGGATCAACTACCCACCGGGGCAACGCGCTGCCTGGGTCGGACTCTGTGGGACTCATCGGTCGCCACCTCTTCCTCTTGCTCATTCAACGGACGATATCCGGGCGAACATAACACCGGCACCGGACACCTCGAACAACCCGAAAACTGCTGCCGAGCGACCACACGGACGCCCATTGTGTAACCGGTAATTCCGCCTGTTCGGGGTAGCAGCTTCTGCTTCGTCCAGTCTGAAGTGTCCGTGTCCCGACTATCGTTGTGGCGGTGCGTAGCAACGATTTCGACGGCCTCGATCTCACTCGCCTGCGGTCCCTTCGATCCTCGCGACATGACATTTCGACGATCGTCGATCGCGTGGCCGAACACCTCGACGAATTCGATGGGTACGTCGCATTCAGCGGTGGAAAGGATTCCGTCGTTGCTGTTGATCTCGCCCGTCAGGCGGACCCAGATGTCCCGGTAGCTTTTTTCGATTCCGGTCTCGAATACCCCGAGACCTACGCCTACGTCGAGCAGATTGCGACGAAGCTGGGACTGGACCTGCACATCATTCGCGCTGAACCAACGCTGTTGACTGTGATGGCCCGGACCGGGGAATGGGACCACGGCGGTAGCCCGTCGGCTCATGTACCCGCGCGAGGCTTCGAGACCTTGATTGCGCAGCCTGCCCGGGCTGCGCACACCAAATTCGGTGACGGGGAGGTCTGGGGCGTGCGGGCAGACGAATCCAGGAAAGGAACCGGCAGGTGGTCGATGTACTACTCCGCTCTCGCACGTGAGATCAACGAGCGCTGCCAAGGCGCGAGCTGCTGCAGCAACAAAGCGGAGCAGCGTCGACACCACGGGGGGACGGTTCGCCGCAACGATGGAACTGTGGCCTATGGTCCGGTGTGGGACTGGTCCGCGGACGATGTGCTGGCCTATTCCCATCAGCACGAGCTTCCGAGCAACCCTGTCTACGCCAAACTGGCCGCGCTGGGCGCACCTGCAGCGAATCTGCGGGTTTCACACATTCTCGACGGAAATTTTCTCGAATCGGGCAGGGTCACTCGTCTGCGTCGAGGTTGGCCGAGCCTGTTCGAGGAGATCGCCGCAGTGCTCCCTCGAATACGCGAGTTCGTGTAGATCGCCATATCGACTGTGCGCGTGTAGCATTCCTGGTACTGAGATTGCACAGGGTGAGTCGGAGGCACACCACACGGTGGCCTCCGACTACTTTTTCGTGTCGAACCAGGAGATCTCACATCCGGCGACCGCCGCTATCCCTGGCTCATGAAAAATGAGCTTTCAGGGTTGAGCTCCAACAACAGTCGATATCCCGGTCCTGTCCGCTCGGTCTCATCTGTCAGGTTCAGCATCCGACCCACGAGATCGTCTCTGCCGATCTCGCGAGCGAATTCCCTCGCGGTGACGAGACGTTCAGCATGGCGCGCTTCATCGACTGTGGTGAGAGATTTCCGGATCGAGAACCCGCCGTTGTAGGCGGCCTGCTCGGCTGCTCTTGACGGCAGAGGATGGGTCATTTCCTCGAAGGCGTCGTCGGTGAGCGGCGATCTGTTTCCCTCCATATGGTGAAGATTTTCGGCCACCTGTCGAATTGTGGGTGTCGCGCCTCCAGATCCGGAGTGCAGGAGGTATGCCCAGGGGGTCGAGTGCACGAGATAGCGGGGGATGTAGCGCTTGTTTTTGCGGCGTCTCCTGGGGATGAGAGCCGCCGGGAAGTCCGATACCGATGGATCGCCGTGGATCGCTTTGACTTTCTGCGCCGCGGCTATTGCACACCCCCAGTCCAACGAGCCCCACAACGGGTACGGAACGTGCCCACCGTGCACCGCTCTGAGGTTTTGTGCGATCGCATCGTGATAGTGGCCTCCCACGAGAAACCTGTCCTCGGGCCACCCGTTGAAAAAGACGTACAGCGGAATTGCATCTTCGGTCAGGCTCTTGAAGATCAGGTTGTCGTATTGCTTGACTCCCTTCACTGTGTGTCCGAGCTGCTCGTACATGTCGGCATCGTGACTTGCGCGTTTCGCTTGAATTCGGAGCTTGATCCACCGCTCCTCGGCCGAAGAACCGATCCACCACTCCCAATCTGCGCCGTTTCCCGCTTCGACAGCCTTGTCGAACTTCGTCACTCGCAACGACGGAATGTGAGTCTGCAACCGAATCAAATTGAGATCGGTGAGCGTCTCTTCTCCAGGTCCGATGCCGCCTGCAATTCCCGTCTCCATCAGGTCCCACGTGTCGGAAGCAGCGAAATTCATTGCATGGACCATATGGTTGGTCCGAGGGTGTCTACTCATTCCGTAGTCGATTTCAAGCGGTCCTGCGGTCGCGTCGCGATCGCAGTTCGTCGATCCCGGCGACCTTGCCGCTTCCCGCAGCGACTGCAGGGAGCGCACGGATATCGGCAGCCACGTCCGCGACTGTATGCCCGAGCGCGATGCCGAACACGCCCTGCCCACCGCGTAACAAGTCCACAATCTCGTCGTCAGATGTGCACTCGTACACCGAAATACCGTCGCAGAGCAGGGTCACAGATGCCAGACCCTGGGCGTCACGCGCACGCAGGCACTCGATCGCAATGCGTACATTTTGCAAAGACACTCCGGCCTCGAGCAGGCGACGAATCACTTTGACCACCACGATATCGGAGAAGGCATACATCCTTTGCGATCCCGAACCGGATGCAGCGCGGATCGACGGTGACACAAGCCCTGTACGGGCCCAGTAGTCGAGCTGGCGGTACGTTACCCCAGTCACTTGCTGGACCTGGGGCGATTTGTACCCCGGACACCCGTTCACGGCGTCGTCGGCGATGCCGTTCGAGGTCTTGAAAAGCCCCGGCACGATGTCCTCGAACGAACCCTGTTCGCTGCAGCTCACAACTCGCACCCACCCTTTAATCGATCGTTCGATGCACGATACCGCTCGACATCACTCTCCTTTCTCTCCCGGCCAGCGGGCCAGCTCTGCACGTTTGGCCCGCACCGTTACTCGGTGGACAAACCGAGCAGCCATCCGATGAACGGCGTAAGACGAGGAACACCGAACCTGAAGAGCAGAAACACCGCGAGGAAGACGGCTATCGTGACCCGCCTGGATCGGAACTCCGTGAAGGAACGGATCGCTATAACGGCAGTGACTGCCACTACCAGGGAGCAGAAGTTCAGCACGTCGTCGCCGCTCGTCCGAGCAAACCTGCCGATGCAATCGGGCTGAGTGGGGTCATTTCATGGGGCGTGATGCTGTTCATCGCCGCACCGTAACGATTGTGGCACCGATGGCGGAGGTCTTGAACGGAACGTAGAATTCCCCGAATAGGGGAAGTCTACGAAGCTTGATCCCACGGGCGTGTCGGACAGTGTTCGGCCACCACCGTCGCCCTGCCGACGTTCAGCATTCGCGATCTCCCGCGCTTCCGGTGGCCGTGAACCCGGATCTAGCGCATACCTGCGCCCTGACAATCACTGCCATACAACCTGTTTCGCAGATGTCATATGCCTGCCCGTTACCTTTTGAGCAGTCCTGAGAACCGAGCGTTACGGGTGCAGGTCGGCCGCGGAATCAGCCTGCGAGAATCACGTTCATCGCATTCAGGAGCGCGCCGACAGCCGGGATTCGGGTCGAGCTCGCCGCACGCAACGAACGCGTCACGGCCGGCTCGGTCGGCAGATACCGCACCCCGGCCGTTCGGACTCGCGCGGTGTCCGGAACCAGCGCGACGGCCAGACCTGCTTCGACGAGGGCCAGTTGGGTCGAATAGTCGGACACCTCGTAGCGGATCGTCGGTTCGACTCCAGCTTCGCGCAATGCGTGCACGAGCGCGGAGTGCGCATCCGACCCTGATGGGCATACCGTCCAGATCGATTCCGTTTCGCCGGAGAGGGTTGCCATCTCACGGCTATCCTCGATCGGTACCGCGAGGTGTACATCCTCGGTGTGGAGGGTGTGGACGTCGATACCTGCGGGGACCGTCGCCGGCCGATGGTCCCAGGACTCGAAGACGACGAGATCGAGGGTGCGGTGCTGGAGGCGGTCGAGCAAATCGATTCCTTCTCCGTCGACGACCTCGGGGCGCAGCAGTGGATACGTGCGAGCGAGGTCTGCCAGAGCTGGGACCACCAGCCGACGTAATGCACTTGCGACCGCGCCTACTCTCAGCGCTCCGGCAACGTCGGTATCGATCGAGGCAAGGTCGTCTTCTGCGGCTTCGGCGAGAGCGGACATGGCGGCCGCACGTGTCGCCAGTGCGCGACCGGCGGGGGTCAGCCGTATCGACCTTCCCTCTCTCTCGACCAGGGTGGTGCCGGCTTCCTTCTCCAACTTGCGGATGTGTTGCGACACTCCAGGTCCGGTGAGGTGTAAAGATTCTGCAGCTCGAGTGACAGAACCTTGTTCGGCTACTGCGGCGAAAACTTTCATCCGATCCCACGACAACATATAAGTGATACTACTGTTTTAGCGGTAGAACTGGCTAGTAGACTTATCGGTTTGTAACTGGTTGCCTTGACCAGGTGACCAGAACCGCGATACCGAGAGCTGACGCCGCCGATCGGGGGGTGGGCGGGAATGCGGCGCTGGTCATCGCCGGTGCCGCGTCGCTGTCGCTGTCCGCCACCTTCGTCAAACTCGCCGATGTCACCTCGGGGACGGCGGCATTTCTACGATGTCTTATCGCGCTGGCGGCTCTCGTTCCGATGGCGCTGTGGGAACTTCACCGACGCGGCGCAATGCCGACGAGGTTGTATCCCATGGCCATTGGTGCCGGAGTCTTCCTCGGAGCGGACTACGTGATGTGGACCGCGAGCATCCTCGACGTCGGTGCCTCGATCGCCACCGTCCTTATCAATGTCCAGGTCGTCGTGCTGCCGCTGATCGCGCTCGTCGTCGATCGAACCGCAATCCCCCGACGATTCCTCATGGCGGTGCCTTGCATGCTGCTCGGCGTTGCACTCGCCGGCGGACTCATCGGCGGAACAGGAGCCGACAACGCGCTCCGCGGGTCCATCCTGGGAATCTCCGCCGGTGCCGCGTACGCGGCCTACCTGTTCCTGAACCGCCGCTCCACCCAGCGAAGCCCCAGCCATCTGGTCACCCCGATCTGTGTGGCCACCGCATCGGCAACGGTCACTGCCGGCATTGTCTCGGCAGGCCTCGGAGACCTCGATCTCGACATCTCCGCGGCCGCGTGGGGATGGATGATCGCGCTCGCTTTGCTCGGACAGGTTGCCGCCTGGCTGTTCATCAGTTCGGGATCCCGATCGCTGGCGGCTAATACCGTCGCGGCCTTACTCCTGCTGCAGCCTGTGCTGGCTATCGCGTTCGGATTCGTTGTCCTCAGCGAGCGACCCACCTGGATTCAACTGGCCGGAGCCGCCGTCGTCGTCGGAGCCGTCTGGACCGCAACCCGACACCCCCACCACCCTGACTCCACTTCAAGCCACGGAAGAGGCCTTCATGACCCCATCTCCGACGAGCATCGATCGAGTCGTCCTACCCACCGATAGCACCATCCCCGTCGCCCGCAGCGCCGAATACGACACCTACTTCAGGATCTCCCGCAGCGCCGACCCGCACGCGTGGGCGGTCAGCGCACTGACCGTCGTCACCGCCATCACCACAGATCTGCCGCAGTCCACTCTGGACAACGACTCACGACTCCGCCTACTCGACGCCCTGGCCGTAGTCGTCGGCGACGCCTCCGCCGCAGCAGCTGTGGCCGCACAGGGACGAGATCCTTCCCCGCTGGCAGCGCCGGCAGACCACAGCACGGACGATCGCACCCCGCAGGCTCCCAACGACGCTGCACGACAAGCGATCACACGCTGGAAGAAGGGCCACCACCTGTTCCACCTGTTCGTCATATCCATGAACAGCCGGCTCGCGGCAGTGCTGGAGTGCCTTGCAAACAAGCAGTGGCCCGCTCTCGCCCACCAACTCACCGAACTAGGGACTCTCTACGCCGGGGCGACCGAGAGCATGCGGTACGCGTCCGATTTCTCACCGGAGATCTACCGTGACTTCGTCCGGCCATCCATGGAACCGCCCTGGCTCGAACCCGGGTTCTCCGCCGTGTTCAACCGGGATCACGACGTGATGCTCACCCGCGCCAAGATCGTCCGTACAACACTCAAGACGGCTGAACTTCCCGGCGTCGCAGCAGATTCCGCACGACGGCTCTGGAAGAGCCAGGCCGAGAACCGGCGCGCCCACCAACTCATCTGCCAACGATTCGTCCCCGGCGGCGATTCACTGCTGCAAGAGCACTTCGACAGCACCGGTCAGAGCAACTGAAACAGAAAGGCTTCGCCCTCTCATGATCACCGTCATCGAAACCTGGCACCTGACCGCCGAAGCGGCCGAGAACGCCCTCTCGGTCCTGCAAGAAATGGACGAACTCCTCGACGACAACGCACACCACCACCCGGGGTGGGCGGGCCACGCGCGCTTCTTCCAGCACGCATCGGACCCCCAACGCGTAACGATGACCTACCCCTGGGAAAGCGCCGAGCACGCCACGCACCTCATCGAATCGGAGACGCCACTACTCGAAGATTTCTACCGCCGGTACTGCGAACGCCCCCGCGAGGTCGTCTTCGCCCACGAGCTGCCGGTCGACGTCGAATGACCCCCGACCCAACAAAGCCGACTGGCGACTGGACTCCCGAGCAGCTCAAAGCCTTCGGCACCGACACCCTCGATCGAATATGTCGACACTTCGCCGCGCTCGACGACGTGCCCGTCACGACGCCGGCCGATGCGGCCGATGTCGCCGACGCGATCGACAGCGAGCTGCCATCCGAGGCAACAGATTTCGCCGACATACTCGACGACACCTGGAACAACGTCGTTCCGCATTTGACGCACTGGAACCATCCACGATTCCACGCCTACTTCAGCAACAGTTCCTCCGGACCGGCCATCCTCGCCGAGATGACCGCTGCGGCATTGAACGTCAACGTCATGTTGTGGAAGAGCGCGCCCTCGGCTGCCGCCGTCGAAGACACCGTCACCAGATGGCTCGCCGAACTGCTCGACTACCCCGCCGCAGACGCACTGCTCGTCGACGGTGCATCACTGGGCACGTTCTACGCGTTGGCCGCCGCCCGCCACCGGGCACAGCCCGAGGTTCGACATCACGGAACATCCGGCCAGAAACCCGGCCGGATCTACACCTCCGACCAGGCCCACTCGTCGGTCGACAAAGCTGCGATCGCTCTCGGCATCGGGCTCGACAATGTCGTACGCCTACCCACCGACGCTAGCGGCCAACTCGATCCTGCTGCTCTGTCGACTCGCATTGGATCGGACGTCGCGGACGGTTACACACCGATCGCTGTTGTCGCCACCGTCGGTACGACCACTTCAGGTGCTCTCGACCCGGTCGAGGCGATTGCGGCCGTGTGCCGCGACCACCGAGTGTGGCTGCACGTCGACGCCGCGTACGGAGGCTTCTGGCGCATAGCCCCGGCCATCGCGCAGGTCCTTCCGTCACTCGCGGCCGCCGATTCTCTCGTCGCCAACCCACACAAAGTGCTCTTCACCCCTATGGAGTGCGGGGCACTGTTCTGCCGTCACCCCGGAGCACTCGAAGCCGCCTTCACACTGGTTCCCGAATACCTGCGTACCGACACCACCGGCGGTATCGACTACATGAATTACACCCTCAACCTTGGGCGACAATTCCGAGCTCTGAAACTGTGGTGGACCCTGCGCGCCTTCGGAATACGAGGCATCCGAACTCGACTCGAACACAGTCTCACCCTGGCGACGAGGCTGCGAGACGCCCTTGCCGCAGACCCGCGGTGGCATCTCGCGAACGATTCGCCGCTCCCCTTGCTCTGCCTCCGGATCTCCTCTGCCGACGGACAGGCGACGCGGAAGATCCTCGAGACCGTCAACAGCACCCACCGGACGCTGCTCTCCCACTCCGAGCTCAACGGCCACTACGTCATCCGAGTGTCCATCGGCAACATCCACACCACTGCCGACCACATCGACCAACTGGTTGCCGAGCTCACCGAGGCAGCCGACGCCGTCGTCGGCACACCCCGTCCACTCGCTTCAGTGACCGTCACCCAACAGGAGGTATCCGCGTCGTGACCACCACCATTTCCACCGAGGCCATGCTGCACGAGAAGGCGGCAGCAATATCCGCCATCGGGCGGTGGTCCGCGGCCAACGAGAACTTGCCGTGGGCCCCGGCCCCCGACTCCCATGCCGTGCACTGGAGTTATGCCGAGCTTCGACCGCTCGCGATCGCGGCAGCCGACATGGTCAAGGGCGACCGAGCAGCTCTACGGGTACTGACCCTCGCCAATCCGGGCCATGCCCGCGAGGCCGCCGTCGGATATCTCTATTCGGGGCTGCAGATCATCAACCGCGGTGAAGGTATGACCCCGCATCGGCACGCGCCGACGGCCCTGCGCTACATGCACGAGGGTGACGGGGCATGGACGGCCGTCGGTGGAACCAAGATGTATCTCGAGCCTCGCGACGTGGTGATCACCCCCGCCGGCGAATGGCATGAGCACGGCAACGACAGCCCCACCGACTCCCCCGCCATCTGGCAGGACTGCACCAACGACCCCCTCGTCGCCGCCCTCGCCGCGACACAGTTCGAGCTCCACACCGACAACACCCACCTCGAGCCCCACATTTTCGCGCAGGACAGACACCACCGAAACCTGAGCGAGCCGCTGCTCTACAAGTGGGACAACGTACTTCGCGCCCTCGGTGAGCAACAGCGGACCCACGAGGCCGACCCGCACCACGCATACCGACACACCCTGCACGCAGAAGGAACCCACGACCCTGTCACACCGGTCATCGATGCTGCATTCACACTCCTACCTGCAGGGATCCGAACACAACCGATGCGGCGCACCGCTTCCGCCGTCTTGATCGGGGCACAAGGGTTGTCCACCATCCACGTCGACGGAAAGCCGTTCCGGTGCAGCGAAGGAGACAGCATCGCCGTTCCATCGTGGTCGACTGTCAGCTACGTCAACGACACCGACATTCCAGCCGTGCTGTTCGAGTTCAACGACGCGCCCGCGATGACCGCCCTCGGTCTCTACCGCGAAGAGAAAGACGCACAACGGTGACACCAACGTCGACCATCACGATCCTGCTGTCCGAAGCCCACATCCTGACGCTCAATGACGGCTCCACTCGACCATGCGGCTTCTGGGCCGAAGAGTTCATCACAGCCCATCGAATCTTCACGGCCGCAAACATACGGACGATCATCGCGACACCCGGCGGCGGCGCTGCGCACGTCGAACCCGACAGCATGCACGCCCCTCACAGCCCAGACCCTGACGGGTACAGAACGTACCTATCCGGTCTGAGCGAGAATTTGCGCGCGCCGGCCGCGCTCGAAACGGTTGACCCCTCTACCGTCGACGGGATCTTTGTGCCCGGCGGCTACGGGCCAGTGGTGGACCTGCACAAGAACTCTCACGTTGGAGAGTTTCTCCGCGCGCTCCGACGGGAGGGGACCCCGATCGCGACGGTCTGCCATGGAACTGCGGCGTTGCTTGCCGACACCGCATCCGGAGCAACGTGGCCGTATGCAGCCCTGACGATGACGAGTTTCTCGGACCAAGAGGAAGCCGATGTAGGACTGCTCGGCACGCTCCCCTTCACCGTCGAGCAGGAAATCCGGCGCCGGGGCGGCACGTACACCGCAGGACACCCGTGGCAGCAGCACATCGAAATCACCGACACCCTCATCACCGGACAGAACCCCGCCTCCACCGAGGCGGTCGCAGAACAGCTGACCCAACGGATCGCAAACTACTCCAGTTCGACTACCCGTTCAGGAACTCGCTAGTTCACCGGCCGGTTGACCTCTCGGCTTTGTCCCTGGATGGAACTGCTCGGAACGCTGTAACGTGCGTGGGATTTAGAATTTTATAGGCCTATTCTGTCTGTCAGCACCTGATTGACGTCTTGGCCGAAGTCGCCACGACCAGCATTCTTAACCACTGACCGACCGAAACGAAAACACGACCATGACAACTGACATTACAGATACAGAAAACCCGCCACCCTAGGTCGAGTGACGGGTCTTTCCATCGATTAAAGCGCCGAAATAATGCAAATCAACATTAATATCGAAGGGATCAATGTAGACGCTGCTACAACCAATCCCGTTGTTGCCTTAATTACTTCTGTCACGGCAACAATGATCGCCGCTAAGGTGTATAATTTATCTATCACGATTCAAATAGGTCCTCCATTCAATAGATTTACCGATGCTTTTCCGGCATCCACCAATTATAGCAGGTAATTCACCTTTTCGCTTGAGCAACCCATTCCTCCAAACGATGATAACGAACTCTGCGAAGAGTAGAAGGCAGATACTTTAAGTAGTCCTATTGTCGCATCAATTCTGCCGCGCCGCTGCCCGGCAGACCTTACGGAATTGACCGCTTCGATACCTGCGATAGCACTTCCCGGATCACCGGCCAAAACGATTCAAGACCTCGCCTCAATCACCCCGGAGGCGTCGTGCATGCTGGGACCACTCTACAGCTGGCTGACTGCATTCGGCGACCTAGCATTGCTCGACCTCGTAGGCTGCACGAATGGACAGAGCAAGCATTCCGTCGCCTGGCGATATGGACCATCTGAGCAGCGCAGAACGCAAAGCGAAGCGCAAAGATGACCGTGGACGGCGAGTCGGCACCAACGTGCGCGATTACGAGCGCATGTGCGGATCTGGACCCGATCGATTGGCCGAGACTCTGATTGCGCGCCACAACGTCAGGATGAAGAACACGGAGAAGCTGCCGGATGGATTCCGATTCGAAGCAATCCTTTTTCTGGCACCGATAGCAATACTGGATATCGCGCATCGCAAGCTGAACCTTACTTTGGATCGCGCACCGTCAGCCTATTATGGCAAATGGCCTCACGACCTCGGCTGGGGAGTGGACAGCTGCGTCGCGGCCACCCGACTGCTTCTCGCAGGACAAGTGGTGGCCGCTGCCACGATCGCCCGACAACAACTCGAACGATGGACTGCGGTCATGGCACCTGTCGTCGGAGTCGAGCAACATCCGTCTGAAAAAGTGGAGGACTTCATTGCGCGTGCGTGGACCGCATACGCCGAGCGCATGCCAAATCCTGGCGCACCGCCGGAATCATCCAACATCGAGGGCGACGCAGACCCGACTACTGCGCAAGATATCGAGGGCGACGACAGCTCCGCAAGCACAGAGGAGCCAACCGCGCCTCATAAGCACGTCGTCCTGGCGAACGGACGTGAAGTATGCCCAGCCGTCGTCTACGGCGTTCTCAGCGAAATAATGCATGCGCGACTCTTCGAGGAAGCCATGTGGTGGGAGTCGGCCGCGCTCCTGAGCAGATTCGATGTACCAAGTGTCGTATACGGCGCGGTGGACTGCATAGCGGATGCGTTGAGCTTGAGCCTTACCCAGATTCAATACATGACGGCTGCTGGCCTGTATCGGCAGGGCGATCCCGAGGACGCCGTGACGTTGATAGCAAGTATCAACCTTGCCGTACGGCCTTCGGCTGACGTCGCGGGTGAAGAACCACCAGACGATGCCCTCCCGTATTCGTCATCGTTCGTACTGCCGAGATTGCCTACCGTCATGCCATTGTCGCCCGATGAAGGCCTCTTGCCGGTGTTTGTTCGCTACCTAGACGATCAACGATCCACGTACGAGTCGCTGGCCTGGAATCATCGGCCCGCAGGTCGCTTGTATCGGGACGACGAGCTTGCGACGTTAGCCTTCGGCGCTCATCGCCAGGCGAGTGCATCGTTTGCGCTACGAGCCCTCGCCGCCGAGCGAGACGAACTAGGCGACGATTTCAACATTGACTCGGTGGCCTCGCGCGGGACGAACTACATCGTGGTTGCCGAGTTGGCGGCTCTTGCTGCTCTGTGGACACGCAACGGTCCTCTGATACCAGCAGCATCGACTCCCCTGGCTCTGGTGTCGTCGACGTTGCGGTCCGCATACTGGTTGTGGTTGGAAGACGACGACCGGGCGATGGCTTCGCTTCGATGCACGCTAGAGCAAATCGCTCGATCCAGGGTCCACCGGACGAAACCGGCGAAAGCGGAGCGCCTTGAAGAATCCGTGCACAACAAGCCTCAGCGGTGGATAGAGGCCGCCGGGTGGGGTCGACTGTCGGCTTGGAATCGAGTGTTGGGCGCGTACGCGCACGCCCACAAAAAGCCTAATTGGGAAGGCGCTAGAGAGCTCCTGAAGGACTTGCAGCTCGACGCGGACGAGCCGTACGCCTTGCAGCGAGCGCGTGGTGACGCACTGAATGTGGTGACGACTCTGGTGGCGCACGAGTCAATCAGCATTCTGGCTCTCTTCTCACAGAAGGTGGCGGCTACCGCAGCTGAACTGCTGGAAAACCACTCAGGCTTGGACATGACACGGGAATGGATGGATGCGTTGATGAGTAACGCACTTGCCCATCGGAAAACACCGATTACAGAACAAGACTGATCGGCCAGCCCGAACACCCCGCTCCGGTAGCTACTCGACGGGCTGGGCGGCGTCGGCGGGGCACCATTGGTGATCGAGCTGAAGGTACCCCTTGCCGTTGCCGATCGGAATTTTGAAACTTAGGCAGCAAATCCACTGTCCCCGTCCAGTTTTCGCCCATGCGTGAAGAAGCCCAGGGGCCTTGACGTCCATCGCGAGACCTTCCGATCTCTCGCCTGTCCGTCGCTGTTGCTGAAGCGGGTCGAATAGAGCTAAGTGGCTCGAAGGTCACGGGCCAGTTCTCTCACAGTTCGCTGGTCAAATGCACGACCGCTCGCCTGTGCGGCCGGTGGGCGACAGACATGTCCGCGCCGGCGGGCCTGCAGCGCAGTAATCTGCTCGCCGAAACGTGGGTGCGCTGTGTGATGCCGCGTCCGTGAACGGTGGTTTCGATGGTAATCGACCAGATACGGCCCCTCCCTGCTCGATACCGCCGTGGCCGACGGCCTGAGAGAACCTCATCGACGTCGTTCAAGGTCACGGCGAACAGTATGCCGCGGTCGGAAAGGTGTTGTCGTATAACACGACATCTGCGGAGCTACCGGCTCCGACCTCACCCACTCTGCGTACGGTGACCAATGCTGCGCGCGCTTTCGCACCCAGAGGCAATGGGGCAGCTCTGATTTCGTACTTCTCGTAGTGGCCGGTTTCGTGGAGCAACCGAATTGTCTCTGGCGTTCGAGCAGTGGCCGCAGGTTGTTGTACGGCTGTCGCCAGAAGTCGTGCGCACGGCAGGTCTTCGGGGTGTATGACGGGCCGCGCTTTAGTGGCGATGCTTCTCCACGCCAGTCCGGGCGGCGGTGCGGTGTGCCAAACCAGCAACATCAGCGTGGCGGGATCGACGATCGCAAGGTGTTCTTGGGGACGTAAGAGCGAGTGAACGATGAGGTCCGACAAGTGAGTAGCGGCGCTCTGGGGTGGCAGCGGGGAGGGTCCGAGGTCGTGCGAGAGGCCGTGGAACACACGGTCTCCTGTCGCGCGGTCGAGGCGAATGCGACCGGTCACGTTCACTCGGCGCTGCGCATGGTCTGCAGTGGCCTTCACTG
The DNA here is from genome assembly GCF_002258365.1 of Rhodococcus sp. 06-221-2. Lineage (NCBI taxonomy): Bacteria > Bacillati > Actinomycetota > Actinomycetes > Mycobacteriales > Nocardiaceae > Rhodococcus > Rhodococcus sp. 06-221-2. The sequence continues at coordinate 137,366 of NZ_NOYJ01000003.1, read as the reverse complement.
TGGTCAGTTGCACTGCTGTGTCGGCGTGTGCGGCCACGAGGTGTCCCAGAGCTGGGGCGGCGTCGACGCCGAGATCATGTGGCTCGATGGCGTCGGCAACAGTACGCTGTCGGCCGTGGTGGGGCGCTGCCATCGTGATTGCGGTTCCTCGCGTGAGATTCCATTCGAAGGCGTGAGCGGACGGCGGAGCTGCAGATGCCTCCTCGACAGGTGAAATGAGCAGCCACACAGCTCGTGTACGACCGCGGTGATCGAGGATCGGCTCGGCGGTCACCCTCTTGCGGCCGGCCGTGACGTCGTGACGTCGTCCCGTATCGGATGCCGAGCGGACCGCATCGAGTGCCGCGGTGCGGTGGGAACCGCGGAGAAACTTCTGTAGTGGAGTTGCCCGGCGTGAGGTGTCGCCCACTCCCACCACGGTGTGTTCGTGCGGTCCGAGGGTGTCGATCAACAGCCACTGATGGCGCGTGTCGCGGCTGGCGTGGTGAGTGGATTGGGTCGTCATCGCTCGTCCGACCCGATGGCTTCGGGAGGGCCCGCTGTAGCGGTGATGGGGTCTGTGACATCGGGGCGGCGGCTTCGGTCGCGATCGAGCTCGCTCACGTCGAGGGTTGATCGTGTGCCGTCCGTCGAGAATGTGGTGCGCCGGCGGGTGGGCATCGCGGCGATGATCGCGGATCCGATCATGATCGTGGAGAAGCTCCACAGTCCCATGGTCGCGATGATCCCGACGTGTAGCACGATGTCGAGTGTCAGGCCCACTTTGCGCCATCGTCTCGTGCCTAGAAACAGGATTCCGATCAGCAGTTCGATGACCAGTGCTCCCCAGGTCATCGAGATCACCAATGCCGGTATGTTCGAGGTCCAGATCAGCATCGGTTCGAGTGGGTAGCTTGCTCCGAATGCGTTGTCGCGCAGGAAATAGTACTCGGCGGTCCCGTTGACCCAGTCCGAGACACCGAACTTGCTGATCGCACTGTCGAAGTAGATGAAGGCCAGCTGCAGTCGCAGCGCGAGCAGGCATGCGTACGAGAGGGGTTGAATCCACCGGTTGGGTTCGGTGGTGGGGTGTTGCCAATGCCAGCCTCTGTCGTCGAGGAGGGCAAGGGGGACGATCAGGATGCAGACGATGCGCACGACCGATTCGCCACCGTCGGGCAGTGCGATGCTGCCGGCGATCGAGTAGGCGACCCAGGCATGTGGGAGTGCGGTCACTCGGGGACGCCACCCTGTGGCCACCAGCAGCAGGATTGCGGCCATGCCCCAGTGTCGCCACTCCAGTGGGATGGCGTCGTGTCCGAGGCAGTACAGAGATGCGCTCTGCACTCCGGCGCAATGCGGAGCATCGTTCTGTCCGATCACCGGCACCATCAACGCAGCTGGGGTGGTGAAGAGCAGGATCGACAGCTGAGCTAGCGCCAGGACGGTGCGGCCGGTCCCGAACCACCTGTTGCGAGGATCGTGCTCGGAGACTTTTCGGTAGACGTACTCCACTGTGTCGTTGATGGTGCCTGCGGTCTCGAGCCGAGCGGTGGTCATCATGAGCACTGCACATTCAGGTGCGCGGTTGCGGTGACTTTCCGATATTCGTCCGTGAGACGTCGGAAGCTCCAGGGTGTGGTGTGCTCTTCGGTCAGGACGACGTCTCCACAGACGGTCGGTATCGGTGAGTTGCTCGTCACCTCGTCCGGAACAGACTCGGCAGCGGTGACAATGCATGTGGCCGTTGGGTCGTCGCAGGGCAACCAGGTTCGGACGGCGGCGTTGAGGAACCCGAGTTCGGGGCCTTGCGCCCGTTGGGTGCGCGATAGCCCGTAGAGGTTGGTCACCGCTCCCTGTGGGGTCTTCATCAGGCTGTAGACAGCATCGGCACTGTCGACGGTGTAGGCACCGACCTGGGTTCCTTCCGGATCGCGGGTGAAGAATGCCCAGTCCTGTGGATCCAATGCGTTGAACGCCGTCCGGACGGGGTGATCGCCGTCGCGTGTGAACAAGACGTTGCTGGGCAGTGTGAAGACTATGGCGAAGGCGAAACCGCCGACTACTACTGCCGCGGCGACCACGAAGAGCAGAACAATCAGCACCTTCGGTGGCCGACGTTGCGCCCCAATAGAAGTCGAGTACTCGCCGCGACCGGCCTCGATTGTGCTCGCTGTTGCCTCGTCGATCTGGTGCAGCTCGGGTCGAACGTCTGTCATGGCGGGCTCTCATGCTCGGACGTGGCTGATCGGATGGGTCGACCACCCCTGGGTGCGGTGCACGGATCGAAGCGGGATCGAGGCAACGCACCCAGGGGCGAAAGCGTTGACGGGTCTCAGAGCGCTGAGGTCACCAACGCAGCAGTCTCGGTTCGCTCGAAGTCGCCCTTTCGATTCAGGTCGAAGCCGTAGGAGATCGCATCGGGGACGACGTAGAGCACGACCCCTACTTCGGTCGCAGCTGCGACGTTGGCGTACCCGACTGCGTTGAGGACGCCGGCCACATTGATCTCTACAGCGATGTTGGAGTCGTGGTAGAAAAATCCGTCGGTATGGACATCTCCGCCGGACTCACTCGCGCCACTTTGCGCGGCCAACGTCTTCAGATCAGCCGAGATGGTGTCGATACCCTTCTGAGCCTGGTAGGGATCGTTCGCCTGAACGGCGTGGGTCACCGAGGAGTGGAAGTTCGGATCGACAGAGACCAGGGCATCGGTGAGTTGGCCGATCTGTTCGTCAGTGGCGGTAGGTGCTCCTTCGACCTTGAATTTGGCGGCGACGTCCGGATGGTCCTGCGCCGCACGGCCGCTGGCGAGCGCGAGTAGCCCCACCACGTCCTGGTCGGTGTATTTATCCTGCTTCGGACCGGTCGCCGATGCGGCCTGCACCGGCGCGTCGTGAACGGTCAAGGCCTGAGCAGTCCCTACTGCCCCGAGACTCAGGACCACCAGCGGGGCGGCAATAGCGGCGGCGACTTTAACTTTACGTGGGAACACAATTCATCCTCGAAGGGTGTGTTTCGACGAGACCCCTATACCGGCGGGCGACGCCGAGGCGGCTTCGATCGACGGGTTCGCCGACTCGAGCGCTCGATTTGCCACGCCGATGACCGCGTGGACCACCCCAGACCGTGCCGACTACGCAGCTCCACGCAACTGCTATCGCGCACCGATTTCCCCACCATGCCTACGCAGCAACGGCACATGCGGGTCGCCTGGCCGGTTCGCCGATGGACAGTCCGTCGGCGAACAAAACAAACCGAACAAGCTGATACTAACGACGAGACAGGCGGGTGTAAACCTTTACGAAGGACTAATTAACGAGACAAACGATCCGAATGGGACGACTGACGTGAAACCTCGCTATTGGGATTTCTACGGCTCGATGATGTTGAACTGTGCAGAGTTTCGCACTCCCAGGCGTGCAGTGATGCGACTACCGATTCGATGGTCGAGTAGCTTTTCGCTCAATGCGAGGCGCTGCGCGGGCCGACCTCGGTAGTGAAAGTAGACGCCGATTCGGTTGGCGGTAGACGGGATCTCGACGTCGTTGGTGCCCCAGTTCAATTCGTGGCCGCGCCCATCGACTTCGAGGCCAGGTTTGGTGAACAACGCGTGAAACCACGTATTCACCCACGCTGGCTTCACAGAGACAGTTGCAGTAATGGTGTCGACGGGAGAAGTCATGTGGGTTGCTCACCTTCCGGTACGAACTTGATGATGTCCTGCAGGGCTTGCATGTGTTCACCGAGCGCGGTACGTCCGCGGTCGGTGGCCCGTATCCATGTGCGCGAGTACCGAGCGGTTCGACCCTTCTCTACCGCAACGTACCCGGCCGCTTCGAGAGCTGACACATGTTGAGAAAGTAGAGAATCACTGATCTGAAGTGCCGATGCGAGGATCTTGAACTCCACCGCAGCCACACCTTCCCTCGACGCAGCCGCCAGAATCGACAGTCGAATCGGCTGGGTCAGTGCTCGATCGAGTTGGTGCCGTGGATGATCGACCGTCACGACGTTCGCACTCCGCGCACCGACACCAACACCGGGACGACGGCGACGATACCTGCGCCGGCCAGTACCAACGCACCGGATGCGACCGCCAGTATCAAGCCATGGGGCGCTATACAAAGAGCGATCGTGGCGACGCCGATCAACACCGTTCCGACGGTGGTCGACCCGGAGGAGTCCCGTCCCGGTGGCAATGGGACACCAATCGACTTGCCTATCAACAGAATCGCGCATATCGCCAGAATCGCTACAGCGGCGGGCAACCAGACCCAGCCAGGCTCGACGAACCCCATTACTGCATAACCAGCCGCCGCGACCACCACTGCCACCGACGAGAGCGTAAGTGAACGCCCACGGGATGAGGCACTGCGGTGATGGCTGCCGATTCGGCGTGAAGCCTGCTCGGACTCGAACAGCGCTCGCGCTGAGTCGAATTGCTCGGACATTTTTGCCTCCCTAGCTGATCTCCCACGAGCCTAACCGCTACTTTAAGATTCGTAAAGTAGTAATCCTCAGGGGACAGCGGCGACCAGAAATCAATCAACTGATTGCAACAACACTTCACTGGCTAGAGAACTTCGGACCGGACTTTGAGCGGCACCCCGTCACGGAAGGATCCTCCAGACGAGCCAGCCACGGTGAGCGCGACGCTGACCAAGACTCTCTGAGGGGGATCGACAACGAGGCGTGTGGGCGGATCGAAAGTGACGGGCCAGTTCTCGTACATCTCGGGGCTCACTGCGCGACCGCCAGACCGTGTGGCCGGTGCAGGACGGCCGCGTCGACGCTGGTCGGGGTCCACCGCAGGCCCTGTTCGCCGAACGTGGGCGCGGTGAGGGTGTAGCGGCCGGTGCGCTCGGCGATACCGCGCCCGTGCACGGTGGTCTCGAGGGTGATCGACCGGATACGGCCCCTGCCCTGCTCGATTCCGCCGTACGCGACAGGCCGCGAGGAGATTGCCAGGTCGAGACCGGGCATGCGTCCGTTCGTGATCGCGAGAATTCCTGCGTGCGTACGGTTTCGGGCCAACAGGGCACGCGCCCGGGTTGGCGGAACATCGCGTCCGTGCACGGTCGTCACGACCAGATCGAGGCCCTCGATACAGATGCTCGCAGCGTCGAGGGGGTCTGCTTGGCCTGGGTCGATCAGGTGGATTTTCGACAGGTCGCCGCCCTGCTCGTGGACGGCGAGGAGTCCGAACTTCGACTGCCCGATCAATGCGACGTGGTGGCCGGCCGCGCTGGCTGTAGCGACGAGACCGACGAGGATCGATCCGGCACCGGTAATCGAGATGGCCGTTCCGCGGGCCAGCGCACCGCGTGGGAGGAGTTCCGACAGTGGCGTGGGCACGGGGATGGTGCGCAGGGTCTGTGAACGCACAGGGCCGCTGAGGGTCTGTTCGTCGGCGGGCGGGGCCGTTGGCTGAGATGGGGCGAACAGGGATGCGTCGACGGGCTCGATGGGTGCGTGGACACGTCGTCCGGGGATCGCGGCCATGCTGCGTCGGAGCGCGGCGAGCTGTTCGGCCTTGCCCAAGCCGGTGAGGTCCCCGATTGCGTCGACGGTGGCCATGTGGATCGACCTTTCGCGCGCCGGTAGGAACCACCACACCGTATCGAACGCATGTTCGATTGTCGAACGTGCAGGTGGGCGCGTTCAGCGGTGGAGGGTGTGAGTGTCGAGGTCGTCTGCCGTGAAGGTCCAGGCGAGATGCCGGTATAGGTGAAGCGTTCGTTTCACCTGGTCGAGGGCGCTTACGACGGCCGGGTCGCTGGGGTCGCGCCCCTCGTCACGGATGGCTGCGCACTCGTCGTCGTCCATGCTGTGTTGGACGCACAGCGCTGCTTTGTGGTTCCCAGGCAACAGTCATTCATGTGAATGACTGGACGAGCTGCGTCGTTCTTTCCGGCATGACGGTGCATCGGTCTTCTCGAGCCTGCGCCGCGGGGTTCCGATCTACGTCTAGTTCGACGCGTCGGCCTCGGGGGCGGTTGCTGCGTCGTAGATCAGGTCGTCCGAGCCGTGGTAGCGGTAAGCACGCTGTCCACTGGGCAGAGTCACCCAGCCCGCCTGGCCGTGATCGGCGTCCGGATCGAAACTACGGTCGTTGGTCATTCAACACTCTCATTCTCCGCAGGCGGGCGCACCACAGTCACCTTGCTCTTGACGACAATCGGGGCATCCGCGGGCCCCTGCAAATGCTCATCGATCCACATGGGTAGATGACGCTTCTGCGATGGATACCAATGCCGACGCCAATGCCCCCGAACGACGTGGCGGTGCGAGAGCTTGCCAGATCCTTCCGACGATGAAGCACTGGATGCAGGCCGCGGCTGCCGGTACGACAAATACGTCACCTCACGCATCCGCTTGACTACGCCGTCGTTGTCTCGCATGCGCGCCGACTGCTGGCGGGTGGACTCCACGAACTTGTTGCCTCGCAGCATGTTCACCATCGAGAAGAACGTTCGCGCAACGTAATCCAGGTCATTCATGGCGGTCACGGAATGCGCAGGTTCGTCGGGACCGACGTCCGTGAAACCCGCGCCTCCTGATCGGTTCGGTGCACTGGGCGCAGCATCGGATTCGGCTGGGCTGAGCTGGACCTCGGCGAAAGGAAACACCGGTAGGTAGTCGTTGACGACGCGGTACAACCGGTTTCCGTCAGTAGGAATTGCCCCGTCGGCCCGCGCCAACCACCACCGCAAAGCAGGAACGGTAAGCATGGCCATCAGGAGAACATCGGTTCCACTTCCACTGTCGCGACCTGTCTCGTTCCACACCAGGACCCGCCCGTGGTCGGGCACTCCATCCGCTGGAGCGAGATAGAGAACTCCTCTGCTCGAGGGAAGATCTGCCACGGTCACAGCAACATCATGGTCTCGATCGGCACTCTGGCCGGCCTCGATCAACGCAGTCATCTCCGGCGTCGCATAGTAGGCATACCGGTCCGCCGTCGACGCGCGCAGAAGGAAGTGGCTGTAGTAGAGCATCTGGAACCAACGGAAGGGCTGCAGGCCGACATCGTGCGATTCCGGTTCGTCATCGAGCCAGAAGGGCAAGTGCTTGTGGGGCTCCCGCGCGACAACTTCGACCGGCAGCTTCGTCATCCGGGACAACCTGTGGAGCATCTCGCCCACGTCGGTCGGGTCGGACCGAAACCGGATGACGTCGTAGCCGCCCTTAAGGAATTTTCCCAGGTAGGTCTCCACCGGCCAGGCTGCGGCCTCGATGGCCTCGAGCACAAGGGGCCACCGCGCCGCGGTGACCTTTGCTTCCAGGACCTCGGCGGCCTGCCGGCGGATACGCATGTCGACCGAAAATTGTTGCCCTGGAACGAACTCACCGTCGAATCCATCACGGCGAACCCGAGTGCCCTTCGCATTCCGAGGCTTCTGCCCTCTTCTATCCGAACGCCGCGCCAATTTTCCCATCCCGCCCCCTCGTCTACCACTCCATGGCACAAATCCGCATCAACACTCTGACGATATGGACCATCGCAACATTAACTGGCAGTTGTCATTCGGAGTCTGGTGTTGCGGCGGTGACGAGTTCAGTCAAGACCCCGTGGCAATCCTTTGGGTGCAGGAAGTTGATTCGGGACCCCATTGAACCTTGTCTCGGCTCGTCGTAGAGTGCCCGGACGCCCTTACTCCGTATGGCTTCTGTTTCGCCACTCACGTCGTTCGTGCCGAATGCGATGTGGTGGACGCCTTCTCCGTTCTTGGCCAGCCACTTGCCTACTACTGAGTCGTCCCGGGTCGAGCCCAGCAGCTGGAGGTACGAGGCGTAACCGTCCGGGGTCTCGTTGATCTTCAACATCGCTTCACGGATACCCTCCTCCTCGTTCGATTCCAGGTGAGTAACCTCGAATCCATAGGTGGCACTGTAGAATTCGACGGTTTTGTCGAGGTCGAAACAAACAATCCCGATATGGTCAATTCGAGTCAGCATGCCTACAGTCCACCGCATAACTGCTCGCTATGCAACATGCTGACATGACCGAATCCGCTTGTCTGACTGATATTTACAAGATCAGTCAATCTGAACTCTGCCAACAGTCCCTACTTTGCTTGGTTGCCTAGGTCGTCAAATTCAGCCCAACCCTTGACTCGGGCCCAGTTCAAGCCGCTGCGCAGGTGATTTCGTGCCATGCAGGTGTCCCCGTCGATGTCGCAGACTTCGATCACCTAACGGTGGCCCAAAGCTTCGCTGCTTTGCAAAGCGCGGCAGAGGTAATGACTGGAGGAACGATCTGCTCCAGCTCTACGTCATAGGAGATTTTCGCTTGGCCTCAAGGGCTCTAACTACCTCGGCGGCCCCTTCTTGACGGCTGGCGGTAGTCGTCACAATGGGGACGTCGCGTTGACCAAGCTCGATCACGGCCTGGAGTTCGCGAAGTACTGCGTGGACTCCGTTCTGATCTGCCTTGTTTACGACGTAGAGGTCGGCGATTTCCAGAACACCAGCCTTGGCCATTTGGATGCCGTCACCTGCTCCAGGCGCTAGAACAACGATGGTGTCGTCCGCGATTGATGCGATTTCCACCTCTGACTGCCCGGTTCCGACCGTCTCGATCAAGATCCTGTCAAATTCGATCTCAGACAGGATCGCGATCATTGTCCTGGCCGTGGCCGAAAGTCCTCCGAGATGGCCACGACTGGACACTGACCGAATGAAAACTCCGGGATCATCTGAGTGCTCCTGCATACGGATGCGGTCACCGAGGAGCGCACCGCCGGTTATCGGCGATGACGGATCAAAGCAGAGCACTGCCACGCGCTGACCCCGCTTGCGGTACTCGGCGATAAGACATGAAATCAACGTCGACTTTCCGACACCAGGAGGACCTGTCAAGCCAATCACCGTACAGGCGGTTCGGGGGTGGTCCGGTGCAGCCGGAGAGATGACGTCAACCTCAGTGATGGCGTAGTTCTCCGCGCGAGTCATTAGTTGCGCCAGCGCCCTGATATTGCCTTGCCGTGCAGACTCCAAGGTCTGACAGTTCTGGTGCCTCGTCACTCCGTCTCCTTGAGCGGATGTAGGTTCGTTTGTGCCCAACGGGTGATCTCCTGAAGGGAATCCCGAGAGGTAAAGACCCGGAGCACTCCCATTTCAGCGAGCTTGCGTGCGTCTCCAGGTGGAATGACGCCGCCACAGAAGATGGGTATCTCCATCGCGTTATTCTCGGCCAACAGCTCGATTACGCGGGGTACCAGTTCCATGTGAGCGCCCGATAGCAGTGACAGACCGACAGCGTCGGCACCCTCTTCCAAAGTGGTGCGGACGATTTGCTCGGGTGTCTGACGCAATCCGGTGTAGATAACTTCCATGCCGGCATCACGAAGTGCGCGCGCCACCACTTTGGCACCGCGATCGTGGCCATCCAGCCCAGGTTTGGCAACCACCACTCGGACACGATGCACGCGGCCTTCGGCCTTTCCTGCGTCGAAGCTCGGGTTCGGAGCTGTCATGCCGTCACCAGCGGTGTGATCCGCGCCTCGCCGATCCGGGAACGCAGGTCGACGTCGGTGACACCGAGCCCACTCGAGGGTGCTAGGCAAAGTATGCCAACTTTGCCGAGGTGCTCGTTTAGTTGAATCCTGCGTGCGGCTTCTGGTGTCTCTTGAAACGGGTGCACTTCAGACAACATAGGTTGCACTTGGCCGCGCTGGATGAGGCGGTTCGTCTGCCACTGCTCGTACAAATTCGCCCCGTGGCTGCCTACTATTCTTTTCAGGCGCATCCACAAGTAGCGGTTGTCGAACGTGTGTTGGTAACCCGTGCTCGATCCACAGGTGACGATTGTGCCGCCGCGGCGGGCCACGAATACCGAGAGGCCGAAGGTCTCGCGGCCAACGTGCTCGAAGACGATGTTCGGATCCTCTCCGATCTCTCGCCTGATGATCTTGCCCAGCAGTTTTCCTGCCGCGACGGTGGCGTCCGGGTCAGCGGAAATCTCACCGATCTCGCGCCGATCGATGACCAGCTCACAGCCAAGCTTGCGGGCGACCTCGGCTTTTGCGTCCGAGCTGACTATGCCGATTGGTATGCCGCCGCCGTTGCGGACGAATTGCACGGCGTAGCCACCGAGGCCACCCGCCGCGCCCCAAATGAGGACTACATCGCCTTGACGCATGTTGGCACCGCGCTCGCTGACGAGCATCCGGTAGGCCGTTCCCGCGCACAATGGGTTGCTGGCAGCCTCTTCCCAGGTGAGGTGCGCTGCCTTGGGTAGTAATTGACTCGCGCGGACGACCGCATAGTCAGCGAGGCCTCCGAAGTTTGTCTCAAACCCCCATGCTCGCTGCTCGTGGCCGAGCATGCCGTCGTGATGGGTGAGCGGTTCCTGGTCATCGACATGAGCCGTCCCTACGGCGACATGGTCCCCGACCTTCCACTTGCGCACACCGGCCCCGACGCGCACGATCACCCCGGCTGCGTCCGACCCCAGTACGTGGTACGGCTGGTCGTGACGAGAGGCCCAGCCGCCCTGTTTTGCGTAGTGCCGCAGGAAGTTGAAAGTGGGGATCGGCTCGAAGGTAGCGGACCAGATTGTGTTGTAGTTCATCGCCGCTGCCATAACAGCGACCAACACCTCATCAGGAGCAAGTTCCGGCATGGGCACACTGCCGAGGTGAATCGACTTTCGAACGTCTTTGTCCTCGACGCCGGCGAAAATCTGGATGTCTTCTACATCTAGGTAGGCGGCGTTGTATTCAGGTGGGACGGGAAGGCTCTCAAGTACGTCCGGAGAGGCACCCGCGATTACAGCTTCAGAGAGTTCGTTCATTGTCATCCTTGTTCGTCGGTAGGGTGTCGGTACAGGTGATTTTGATACGTCCAGGCAGATCACTGGCGTGCAGAAAAGTCCGCAGATGTGCTCGGATTTCTCGTGCGCTCGGGACATTGCGAGTTGGTCCAGACACACTGAGCACCGCGGTGTCGGTACGGCCCCTCACCAGCTGCACTTCCGCCTCTCGTACCCAAGTGTGGGTTCGGGCGACGCGGGCGACTGCGGAGGCATCAATGAGGCTTCGGGTGCGGATCCACCGACCCTCCCGAGGTCCTAGGTGTCGCATCTCGCCGTCTGCCGCGACGTACCCACAGTCGTCGGTGCAAACCTCGCGGCCGTCGGCGAGATGAACCCAGATCGTGCCCGCTATACAACAGGGCAGTAACTGTTCCGACCGGCCACGCACGGTGAATCTCACACCGTCCGATGGCATCAAGCGCGGAGGGTGGGGAGCGTCGTCGTTACATAGTGTCCCCGCGCGGACGCCAGCACAGATGTACGGGGTCCCCGCGCCGGCTGCTCGGGGCCGGACTTTGCTCGTAGAGCTGACCAAGGATGTTTCTCGGTCTGAAGCGAGATCTGTGACAGCAGTGCGAAAATCGGCAAGAAATATTTCTGCTTCCGCTGCACCCATCAGATCCTGGCGATAGTCGAGCCGCACCCGGCACTGCGGCCAGTGCGCACGGATCTGCAGCGTTCTGGCCAAAGCAGCGTTTGTGTTTGGCGTGAAAAACTCCCACTCCGAACGTAGGCCGGGGATTTCCAGGTCAAGTTGGGCTGGCGGACGGGGAAATGACAGGCCGAGCTCAGTACTGAGCCGAGCGAGGGGTCTGCCGGGCACACCGGACACCAGGTCCACGAACGGGACGCGGCGATAGCGAGCCAAGTGTGTGAGCGCCCGGCGGGCCGAGGCAACGGATTTTTCCGTCGCCATCTGGCGGGAGGTTTCGATGGATACGGGGACCACGTTGGTTTGCAAGCCGGCGACATGTCCGGTGTGTTCGTCACTGACGTCCGAAGCCACAGACAACACCGGATCAATGTTGTCGTAAGCCGTCATTTGTCGAGTGAGCGCTGCGAAAAGCATCGTGAATGTGCTCACCTGCAGGTTTTGAGCGATCGCGCGAAGGGCGGCAACCGCTGAGGGCTCCAGTTCGATTGTCGGCGAGGCAGCAATGGACCGCTGCCCCAGACGGCCGCCCTCGGGAAGTGTCAAGGGCATCCGTTTGTCGATAGCAGTACGCCAAAATTCGATGGCCTCCGCGGTGACTGCCTCCGTGGCAACGGGCGTACTGGGCGCGGCCAGCGGCGTCGGATTCACTTGATGGCCGATTCTCAGTTTCCCCAGATAGTTCGAGAAATCGCGGGCGACAATAAACTTGCTGCGCCCGTCAAAGCCGGCGTGATGAGCCTCGAAGACCATCGAGCAGCGGTTGGGAGCATGGGTTAGAAGTTGGAAACGAATTGGTGCCTCGGTGGCTAGGTCCCAGCGCTTGTCCTGTTCGCGCTGCTTGCACCATTCTCGGACCGCCGCCGACTCGGAGCCGTCTTCGCATGGGATAGTGGCGCGCTCGAAAGAACATGCCTCAAGTGCCGGCAGGACGCACTGGCGCAACTGTCCCCGCACAAGCCGCAGCACCGACCGCAGCGGCTCGTGTCGTTCAAGCACGGCGCGCGCAGCGGCCTCGAGGTGATGCTCGTCAAGTACACCGCGAAAGGTCGCCACGAAATATCCGCCGCCACTAATCGAGGGATCAATCGTGGCTTCGGCCCAGAGTGCGTATTGGCCCGCATCGGCGGGCCTATCGTGCAGGATTGTGGTCATTCGTCACCGCCCTGACTGTGTCGGCGACGCCGCCGGCAGTCATCTGCGATGAGCTCAGCGACTCTCTCACGATTAACCTTCCCGCTGGGGGTCCTGGGCAGTTCGGGCAGTTCCGTCACCGAAACAGGGACCGAAACCTCGGGCAGTACCTTGCGTAGTCGCTTAAGAGCGTTGGCCTCGACTGGGCCGGTGCAGCCCTCACGAAGGACTACTGCGGCGCGCAGGCTGGCATGGCCGGACTTAGTCACCACCATGACCGTCGCCGCTGCAGCGAAGTCGGGAGCTGTTAGCAACTGCGCATCGATTTCTAGGAGATCAACGCGGATTCCCCGCACTTTGATCTGGCTGTCCATTCGGGATAGGAAGCGCAAGCCGCTGTCTGTCAGCTCCACCAGGTCACCGGTACGGAAGGCTCGGGTGTTACCGGCTGGTGAGGGAAGGATGCTGACGTAGCGCTCCACTGTCAGCTCGGGACGCCCCAGATATCCATCCGACAATGGATTTCCGGATACGAGAAGCTCTCCGATGTTCGGAGTTTCTGGAACTTCCGGCGCGATGAGTAGTTCGCATCCCGGCAGGGGTTCGCCGATTGGTGGCAGATTGGGCCAGGCATACGGATCGGGCCCCAGGATGTGCGAGGTCACCATGGCGGATTCGCTTTGTCCGTAGTGGTTGACCAGCCGGCAGCCGGGCATACATGCGAACATTGCGCGAATATCTTCCGAGCACACTACTTGCTCACCGGCGGTATTTACCTCGACCAAGCACAGTTGCGCCAGCATGTCCCGCTGGGCCGTCACTGCCAGCATCTGCAACGCAACGAATGGGACGAACAGCCGCTCGATTCGTTGATCGGAGAGCCATCGAAGCAATTGGGCTGGTTCACGGCGTAGCTTCTCCGGCATGATCGCAAGCGTGCCGCCGCCGCACAGCGTGCCCAATATCTCCTGGAACGAGACGTCGAAATTTAGCGGGGCGAACTGTGCGGTGCGTAGTTCGGGGTGGGGTGAGTGGGATGTTTGCCAATCGACCATTGTGTCGATGCAGAGATGGTTCAGCGCTACGCCCTTCGGCCAGCCGGTCGATCCGGATGTGTAGATGATGTAGACCGGAAGTGCGGCATCGCACGCGACGGCGCGCAGGTCGATCGGTTGGGTTACTCCGGGGGGCAGCCCGATGTCGACCAGCGGGGCGTGGTGGTTCACACGTGATCGCGTGGTGGCGATTAGGGCGCGAGGTGCGCAGTCATCCACCATGAACTGAATCCGTTCCACGGGGTACTCGGGGTCCAACGGGACGTACGTCGCTCCATGCAGCAGCACCCCGAGTAATGCAGCGACTGCACCCGCGCCTCGCGGAAGCGATACCGCAACCCGGTCTCCTACGTTCACGCCGGCCAGCGTCAAGTTGGACGACACCGTTTGCGCCCAAGCTGCCAGTTCTCCGTAGGTGTACGAACGATCGGCGTCGACTACAGCCGTACGCCCCGGATCGTGGGTGACACGGCGAACAAATCCAGTTAAGTGACAATCGGGTGTCGCCGGACCTCCCCACAGTGACTTGAATTTTGGGGCGGTCATGCATCTTCTCCCCGCGGCGCTACCCCTGCTAGTTCTTCATCAACGGCCTCCACGAATTCTTCGATGGTGGGGTTGTTAAAAATTAGATGCAATTCCGCTTGCAGCCCATACTCCCGCTGGATAAGGGCAAGGATTTTCGCGGCCGTGAGCGAATCACCGCCCAAATCGAAGAAATTGTCATCGAGCGTGAGATTTTCTTCGCCGAGAGCCCGTTCCCAGAAACTCGTAATAGTGGTAGCCATCCGTTGTTTGCTCATATTTCTCTGCTCCCCATCCGAGTGGTCAGTTGGCTGCACCCTTGAGTGTGTTTGGGTACGGGATTGACCCGGACTGCTGCTGCTCCGGTTAGATGCGGTCATTTCGATTCGAGCCCTTCTGCCACCGCCCGTTGCATTTGGCCGATGCTGGCCCGAGCCCGTGCTGCTGCGATCATCGAATTCATGACATTGCGGCCCGCGGCCACGTCATCGGTCACAGCACGTAGTTCTGCGCTACAAACCCCGCGCTCGAAGGGACGGCGGCGGCCCGGTACGACACCCGAACGCAGTTGCCTTTCAGTGAGCCACTCCTCTTCTTCGGAACTCTCGGCTTCGACGACGCCGACGACGGGGCCGCGGGTGGCGTAGGCCATGTCGTCAATGCGCGATTCCAGCCAGCCACTGCGCAGACAGTCCAACAAGCCACCATGGGCAGCGATGTCATCTAGCCACCCCGTAGCCTCTGCTTCGATTTCATCGGCGATGCGAGCTATTGCCTCGGACCCGCCGAGGGGGTCGACGTATCTGGCTAGATCGGTTTCCTTCAAGATGATCTGCTGAATCCTCAGCGCAATGCGTGCCGATAGCTGCCCAGGCGTTTGTTCGGCCTCGTCGAAGCCGCACACATGCAGAGACTGCACCCCGCCGAGGACGGCCGCTACGGCCTGAATGGTCGTACGCGCGATGTTGTTGAGCGGTTCGGAGGCGGCGAGAGCGGAGCCGAAAGTATTGACCTGAACACGCATGCGGCTCGACTTCGCGTCAGCAGCGCCGAAGAGGTCCACCATGCGGCGGGCATACATCCTGCGTAGGACACGGAACTTGGCCGCCTCGGCAAGAACCTCCATATGGGTCCCAAAGATGAAGCTGAGCCGGGGTGCGACCTCGTCGACGGTAAACCCCCGCTCCAGCATCCCTTGCAAGTACGTCTCCGCATCAGCGATGCCGAGCGCCACTTCCATTGCTCGGCTCGCACCGGCTTCACGGGCGTGTCCACCCGAGATCGATACCGGATTGACCTTGGGCAAGTTGCGTATGCAGTACTCGATAACGTCTAACGAGAAGCGGAAGCTGTCGTCCAAGTCGAACACGAACGCCTTGCGAGCCGCGTGCTCTTTCAGCATTTCGTTCTGCAAAGTGCCACGTAATAGCGCAGGGTTGACGCCTGATTCTTCGGCAACCACGATCCATAGGGCCAAGATCATCGGTGCGGTCGCATTGATGGTGAAAGAGACTGACACCTGATCCAGCGGTATTCCGTCGAACACTGCGGCCAAGTCGTCGACGGTGGACACCGAGACCCCGGCGCGACCGACCTCACCGGCAGCCGTTGGATCGTCCGGGTCGAGTCCGAGCTGGGTGGGCAGGTCGAAAGCCAACGAAAGACCTGTCTCGCCTTGGTCGAGGAGATAATGGAACCGCCTATTGGTGTCTACGCCGTCGCCAAGCCCAGCCAATTGCCTGATCGTCCATGGCCTAGACACATAGCCCTTGGGATGAATACCTGCCTCATAAGGAAACTCGCCTGGTTTACTCATAATCGTCGCCTTCCAGTTCTGCACGCAGCCGGTCGCCGTAGGCGTCCAACGCATCGGGACTCAACATGTCGTTGTGTTCGCACTCCACTGCGATCTCCGTGACTGGACGAGCGATAAAACGTGTCCAGTCTCTTGAATAACCTGGATCGCGTTCGTGATCGCTTCCCTGGAACACCACAGCGCCGCCCCCGAATAGGTCCGGTGTGTGGCCGTGCCAGAGGTCAGAATTGAATCGGAGATTGCGAACGACGTGGCTGATCATCCAAGCTGGCGGAATAGCTGCGCCGAGTGACGAATGAGTTTCCAGCCATTCCGTGGCCTGCTCGTAAGAGGTCAATTCTTTCAGATCGGGCAGGTCGACGTTCTTGGACACGAAATGCCGCAGGACGTCGGTCTCATTGAAATCCGCGTCTGGCGAGCGTGTCGTACCGGGTTCTACTAGAGCTGCGTCCAACAGTATTAGCCGACGTACGTGCGCCCCTCTCCGTTCCAGCACGGTAGCCATCTGGTGGGCGACGACACCACCGAAGGACCATCCCAGCAGGTCGTAGGGCCCATCGGGCTGGACTGACTGGACGAGGTCGGCATACTCGCCGGCCATTTCGCGGACCGTACGCGGACGTTCGCCGTCGACGGTTTGCTGAATAGCGAATATTGGGCGCTGCACGATGCTTCCCAAGGCGCGGTACGCCCAGCTGACGCCCCCACCAGGGTGTATGCAGAAAAGTGGACGCCCTGGCCCTCGGCACAACTTCACGACCTGAGGTATCTCGTCGGAACTGGACCAGTTGAAGAGTTGTTTGCTCAGGCCCGCTACGGTGGGGGCTTCCATGAGTGCACGGACGCTGATTTCACAGTCGAAGGTTTCCTGCACGGCGGCTACGACACGCATCGCAGAGAGCGAGTTGCCGCCCAGGTCGAAGAAGGAGTCGTCCACGCTGACTCGCGGCAGGTCGAGAACCTTCGTGAAAATGCCGGAGATAATTTCTTCAACCGGAGATGACGGCGCTCTGTGAACGCCGCTGGCGAATTGCGGCTCGGGCAACGCCCATTTGTCCAGCTTGCCGTTGACAGTTAACGGCAACTCGTCGATGACCATCACCACGGCCGGAACCATGTACGCAGGCAATCGCGCGGCAACTCGTTCGCGCAGCGCCCCACCATCGATTCCCGCAGACACCTCGGTAGGTACGACGTAGCCAATCAACTGCTTGCCGGTATCGGTATCACGGGCCACCACTGCCGCACGCTCCACTCCGGTCAAGGCAGCGAGTGTTGCTTCCACTTCACCGATTTCGATGCGGTAACCACGAATCTTCACCTGATCGTCAGAGCGACCCACATACTCCAGCTCGCCGTCGTGATTCCAACGAACCAGATCGCCGGTGCGATACATCCGCGAACCCAAAGGGCCGAGCGGACACGCGACGAATCGCGATGCCGTCAAGCCCGGCCGTCGCACATAACCGCGTGCCACACCCCGCCCCGCGACATACAACTCACCAACCACACCGATCGGAACCCGCCGCAAACCGGAATCCAACACAAACAACGCATCACCCGGCACCGGCGTACCGATAGGAGCTCCATGACCAGGCTTCATGGGCGCACTCATAGAGGCGTAAACGGTGCTTTCGGTAGGACCGTAGGAGTTGATCATTTCTCGGCCTGAAGCCCACCGATCGACAAGTTCGGGCGAGCACGCCTCACCCCCCACAAAAATGGTCCTCAATGCGCTCAGCCGCTGCGGTGACAGCCGGCCGAGGGCGGACGGGGTCTGGGTCAGAACCGAAACACTTTCGTTCACAAGTAGGTCATGAAAGTCGGTGGCAGAGTTGGCCGTGTCCTCAGAGGCTATGACTAAGCGGCCACCGTGCAGCAGAGCGCCCCACATCTCCCACACCGACACATCGAACGAGTACGAATGGAACATCGACCACACCTGTCCTGGCGACAATTCGGACGTCCGTGCGGGTCTGGTGAACAGTTGCGTCACGTTCTGGTGGGTGACCGAGACGCCTTTGGGTGTGCCTGTCGTTCCTGAGGTGTAGATGACATAGGCCGTCAGTTCTGGATGGGGGAATGGAAAGGTGACAGTGGGAGGTTCGACGGTGACCCTGCCCCCGAGGGTCACGACTGCCACTTTGCTCTCATCGACCCGGTGCAATTGCGCTACCGTTGTCACTATTGCTGCTGGTTTGGCGTCTTGTAGAACGAATGCCAGGCGCTCGTCAGGGGTGTTGATGTCGATCGGCAAGTAAGCAGAACCCAGCTTCAGCACCGAAAGTATGGCTATCACAGTGTGTTCCGAACGTGGCAGCAACAGTGCAACAACGTCCTCTACTCCCACCCCACGCCCAGCCAACAAATGAGCCAACTGCGTCGATGTGTCGTCCAACTCCTGATACGTCCACGACCGACCCTCGAACACCACCGCTATGACGTCCGGCCGCACCCTCACCTGCTCGGCGAACAACTCCGGAATCGACACGCCAGCAACGGACTCCGTCACAGCCGACCTGTTACCCAGTACGTCCAGCTGCGTCAGCTCATCCTCACCCAGGATGTCGAACGAAGCCAAAGGACGATCCGGGCCCGCCGCCATCGCAATCAATAGTGTCTGGAGCCATACCAGGATTTGCTTGGCCAACCGCTCGTCGAGGACCGCCATGCGGTATTCCAGCCGCACCCTCAGCTGTGGACCGGGCCAGATCTGTAAGGCGATTGGATAGTGAGTGAACTCGCGACTTGAGGCTATGCGTACGCTCAGTCCGTTTGTCTCGAGCTGCCCGCCGGACATCCTCAGTGGGTAGTTCTCGTAGACGAAGAGGGTGTCGAACAGTTGTTGATGTCCCGCGGCGCGCTGGATATCGGCCAGGGCCACGAACTGGTGGTCTAGCCCATCGTGGTAGTCGTCCCGCAGCATGCCGATCAGTTCAGCCGTGGTCGTCGTCGCGGTCAGGGATGCTCTTACCGGGACGGTGTTGATGAACATGCCCACCGCCGACTCGCTGCCGAACAGTTCTGCTGGCCGCCCCGATACGGTAGTGCCGAAGACGACGTCTCCGCTGCCAGTCAATGCGCCCAGCAGACGGCCCCAGGCGGCCTGTAGCACGATGTTCATGGTCGTGTTTTGCGAGCGAGCCAACTGCTCAACAGAACGCGTGACGTCGATAGGGAGGTCGACTCGCAACAGCGATCGCGCATCAGTGAAGCGATCTCCTGGATCTAACAAGGTCGGCGTTTGAAGTCCCGCCAGCAGCTTCTGCCAATGCCGCCGCGCCGCGCTCCAGTCCTGGGCGGATAGCCACTCGACGTAATTTCGGAAGGTGGGCGCGGGTGCCAGAGTCTCCCGTTCGTAGACGGCGAACATCTCTTTGAGCAGAATCTGGATTGACCAACCGTCCACCACGATGTGATGGACGGATAGCACCAGCGTGTGCTTATTCGTCCCAGTCTGATGAAGGAGAATCCGTAGCGGTGCCTCATCTACGAGGTTGCCGCAGGCGGCGAGCTCTGCATCCAGCAGCCTCTGATCGCACTCGTAGCCGTTAACTACCGTCCACGGTATGTCTGGGCGTGTCGGAATGATCTGCACCGGCTCGGGGAAACCCTCGGAGACGAACCGAGCCATTAGGTTGGGGTGGCGTCCGACGACTGTATGAGCGGCCTCGCGCAAGCGCGGCACGTCGAGTACGCCAGCAATCTCGATACCCAGTTGCACGGTGTACAGCTCTACGGGTTCATTACTGCCGGAACGGCGATGGAAAAGCAGCCCGGTTTGAAGCGGAGTCAGCGGGAGAAGGTCTGCTGGTTCCACGATTTGTGCGAGTTGATCGATCTGCCGCTGATTGACCACCGCCGGCAGGACGTCGGAGGGAGTCAGTCCTCCGCCGCCGTTCTGCACGTACGCCGCAATTCCAGCTAGAACGTCATACCAGCGCGCGTACAGCTCGGTGATATAGGAGCGATCCACCTGTGTGCTCGTCCAACTCCAGGACACGTGTAGTTCTGACTGCGAACCTTCGGCTAGCACGGCTGCATTGATGCCGACTGTGTGCGGCAACAGCATCGAGCGGGAACCAAAGCGTCGAGCATCAGGCGATTCAGTCGGTCCGAGGATCCGCCAATCTTCGAGGGGTGCGTCGAGCTGGCTCACGCTGCGCCGGCCGAGGTAGTTGAAGCCGATGGCGGGATCTACGCCAGACAGATTGTTGGTGCCTAGATACTTGAGAAGACCGTAGGTGATTCCGTCGGGGTGGGCACGCAGCTGTTCCTTGGCGTCCTTTATCCAGATACCCATGTCCGAGCCCCCGGTCAGAACAGTGTCACGGTCCATGGGTACGACGTTCAAAGCGACCGGGTGCTTTGCGGTGAACCATCCGACGGTGTTGGTCAAATCGATCCCACTGCCGATTTCATCGCGACGTCCGTGGCTCTCCACGTCGATGCGGAAAGGGACGTCGAAGTGCTGGTGCTGTTCAGCGAGGGCAGAACCGAGTGCGATGAGCAGCAGATCCTGAACGTTGATGTGCAGAGCCGCAGTCACGTCGGTTACCAGCACTTCGGTTAGCTCCGTGTCGATGCTGACCGACAGATGCTCCACATCGCGCCAGATACCAGGAGTCGGGTGCGGGCTGGGCAGCAGGGTGGCAACGGCTTCAATGCGCTGCCAATGCGGAAGCTGGTCAGTGACTTTCCGCTCGGCAGCGTACTGCGCCAACATCGTTGACCACTCACGGAACGAGGTGCCGCTGGCATCCAGGGTAATTTCTCGCCGCTCGGTGAGGCAGCGCCAACCCGTTGCGAGATCCCTTTGGATGATTCCCCAGGAGACCGCGTCGACCGCGAGGTGGTGGACGATGAGCAACAGCTGGCGGGTGCGCTCAGCCCACAGCCCATGCACCATGGCTCCTCGACGCGGGTCAAGACGGCTCAAGGCATTGGCAAACGTGGTATCGGAGAAGTCCACGACGGGGGTTACACAGTCGGCTGCGCTGATCGAGCCTGTTGGTAGGACGATGCAGTTGTCCGCGTCCTCAGTCGGGGCGTTGTCCACCTGCAACCGGAGCATGGCGTGCCGATCGACCAATGCCTGTAGTAACAACACCACGTCGCTGTACTTCGCCTGCTGCGGCCCCTGGAACAACATGGTTTGGTTGAACTCGTCTGTCGGTGCCGTGAGAGATGCCAGCCACCGCATGATCGGCGTTGCCGTGACGGGCCCAGCCTCAGCCGGCCGAAGGAGAGACTGCTCCGGGACCGAGAGCTGGAGAGCGTGGGCAAGTCGTGCCACGGTTCGCTCCACCAGGATGTCGCGGGGCTTGCAGTACAAACCGACTTGCCGGGCCCGGGACACCACCTGAATGGACGAGATGCTGTCGCCGCCTAGATCGAAGAACGAATCGTCGACTCCAACTTTCTCCACATTCAGTACGCGCGCGTAGATGTCAACCAGGCTCTCCTCGAGTGGAGTAGTCGGTGCTCGGTATTGGTTCGATTGTCCTAGTTGAGGTACCGGAAGCCTCTTTTTGTCAAGCTTGCCGTTACTCGTCATGGGCAATGCATCGAGGACCACGACCGCCGCAAGCGACATATATTCGGGCAGCCACGCGTCGGTCAAGCGGCGCAATTGGTTGCCATCCAACTCGCCCGCCCAGTCTGTGTGGGGAACGACGTAGCCGATCAGCCGTTTGTACCCTGGGTGGTCCTCATGGACGACGACCGCAGCCTGTCCTACTCCGGGGGCCGTCCGGAGCACCGATTCGATCTCACCGATTTCGATGCGGTAACCACGAATCTTCACCTGATCGTCAGAGCGACCCACATACTCCAGCTCGCCGTCGTGATTCCAACGAACCAGATCGCCGGTGCGATACATCCGCGAACCCAAAGGGCCGAGCGGACACGCGACGAATCGCGATGCCGTCAAGCCCGGCCGTCGCACATAACCGCGTGCCACACCCCGCCCCGCGACATACAACTCACCAACCACACCGATCGGAACCCGCCGCAAACCGGAATCCAACACAAACAACGCAGTGCCGGAGCCAGCGGCACCGATCGGCACTGCCCCTGTAGGGACTAGCGGTTCGGTCATCGAAACGTAGACGGTGCACTCGGTCGGGCCATAAGCATTGATCACGGCTCGCTCAGGCGTCACCCATCGCTCGATTAGCTGGGCTGGGCACGTCTCTCCCCCGAGTAGAAGTAGCGCGATCGACGGTAGCCCCTCGGGAGACAGCCGTGCCAACGCCGACGGTGTCTGGGTCAGCACCGTTACTTCTTCGTTTACGAGCAGGTTATGGAAATCGGAAGGAGAGTAGGCAACCTCTTCGGGAACCACGACCAGCCGTCCCCCGTGCAGAAGCGCGCCGCACATCTCCCAGACCGCGAAGTCGAATGCGTATGAATGGAACAGCGTCCATACGTGGTGGTGGGGTTCCAGAGTGCCGGTGGTCGGGTCCTCGACATTGGCGAGGCGCGCGATGTGGGTAGCGATGAGGTCATTGACGCCGCGGTGGGTGACCGAGACGCCTTTGGGTGTGCCTGTCGTTCCTGAGGTGTAGATGATGTACGCGAGGAGGTCAGCATTCGGCACCGGCAACGTCGTCGTCGGCTGTTCAGCGACCTTGGGATCCTCGACATCTATCAGTGGGACCCCGGACTTACTGACGCGACCAGCGAGGCTCACCGTGGTCAAAATCGCGGCCGGCGCAGCGTCTTGTAGAACGAATGCCAGGCGCTCGTCAGGGGTGTTGATGTCGATCGGCAAGTAAGCAGAACCCAGCTTCAGCACCGAAAGTATGGCTATCACAGTGTGTTCCGAACGTGGCAGCAACAGTGCAACAACGTCCTCTACTCCCACCCCACGCCCAGCCAACAAATGAGCCAACTGCGTCGATGTGTCGTCCAACTCCTGATACGTCCACGACCGACCCTCGAACACCACCGCTATGACGTCCGGCCGCACCCTCACCTGCTCGGCGAACAACTCCGGAATCGACACGCCAGCAACGGACTCCGTCACAGCCGACCTGTTACCCAGTACGTCCAGCTGCGTCAGCTCATCCTCACCCAGGATGTCGAACGAAGCCAAAGGACGATCCGGGCCCGCCGCCATCGCAATCAATAGCTGCTGCCACCGAGCCGCCATGCGCTTTACGGTCTCGGCGTTGAAGATGTCGGTGCGGTACTCGACGATTCCGCTGATCCCATCGGGCTGACCGTCCGCAGTGAACCGCTCGCGCAGGCTGAATGCCAGGTCCATTCGAGCGGCTCCGATGTCGACTGACGCCGTCTCCACGTCGAGACCCGGCACCGAGATGTCGGGGACCGGGTCGTTCTGCCAGGCGAACAGGATTTGGATCAACGGATGGTGAGCCTGCGTACGGACCGGATTGAGGCGCTCGACAAGCGCATCGAACGGCACATCTTGGTTCGCGAACGCGTCCAGGCTCCGCTCCCGTACCTCCTCCAACAAATCACCGAAGTTCATCTCGGCTGAAACCCGCGTACGCAACACCAGCGTGTTGACGAAAAACCCGACCATGCCGTCAAACTCGGTTCGCCCCCGCCCCGCCGTCGGCACCCCGAACGCCACATCCGCGCTCCCGCTCAAACGCGCCAACAGCACCGAAAGCGCCGCCGACATCACCATGAACGTCGTCGCATTGCGTTCCCGCGCGATCCGCTGCGCCAATTCATGGAAATCCGCGGGCAGGTCGACGACGACTCGACCCCCATTCGTGTCGGTCTCCGCCGGGTACGACCGGTCCGTGGGAAGCTCCAACCTGCTGGGTAGATCTTTCAGGGCGTGTTCCCAGAATTTCAACTGCCCGGCGAGCACGCTTTGCGAATCCGCTTCGTCACCCAGCAGAGCGTGTTGCCAAAGCGTGTAGTCGGCGTACTGGACGGGAAGTGGCGACCAGGAAGGCGACTCGCCCGCAGCGCGGACTCCGTAGGCGCTCCATAGGTCACGCAGGAGCGGAGGAAGTGACCCCCCGTCGACTGCAATGTGGTGCATGACCACGACCAGACGATGGTCAGTGGCAGACACGACAAACAGCGCCGCGCGGAAAGGAAGGTCTTCGGCTAGGTCGAAAGCATGCTGACCCCGAACACGCGCTGCGTCGGATATTTGAAGTTCCGTCCAGGTGGTGGCGTCAATGATGTCCCAGTCGAAGTCAGTCTCAGCTGCAAGGACACGCTGCTCCGGCACACCAGCCACCGCTGGAAACACTGTCCGCAGACTCTCGTGCCGCTCCACAACATCAGCGATCGCCGCGCGCAGCGCACAGACATCCAAAGAACCGGTAATCTGAATCAGTAGCGGTATGTTGTACGTCGCCGACTGCCCTTCCATCTGGTGGATGAACCACAGCCGACGCTGAGCGAACGACAACGGCAATCGCTTGGGACGAGCTACTGGGACCCATGCCACGCCGCCACCCGGCGATCCACCCACCAACCGTGCGAACCCCGATACCGTTGAGGCTTCCCAGAGCGCCTTCACGCCGATCGATGAATCAAACGACTCCTGCACGGCCGCGATCACTCGCATCGCCGATAGCGAATTTCCGCCGAGGTCGAAGAACGAGTCGTCCACCCCTACCCGCGGTAGGTCCAGCACACGCGCAAAGATTTCAGCCAAAATTCCCTCAACCAAGGTCGACGGATTTCGGTAGGATCCGCCTGCGAACTCTGGATTCGGCAATGCCTGCTTGTCTAACTTGCCGTTGACCGTAAGCGGTAGGTCATCGACGATCATCACCACTGTGGGGACCATGTACTCCGGTAGGTGCGCGGCCACATCACCACGCACCACAGCACCATTTACTTTTGGACCGGTCTCCGCAGGTACGACGTAGCCGATCAGCTGCTTGCCCGAACTCGAAGACCTCACCACGACCGCGGCGCGCTCCACCCCCGCGACACGGGAAAGAGCAGCCTCGACCTCACCCGGTTCAACACGAAAACCACGGATCTTCACCTGGTCGTCCGAGCGGCCCACATACTCCAGCTCGCCCTCGCGGTTCCACCGCACTACGTCACCCGTCCGGTACATCCGCGAGCCCGGCGGGCCGAGCGGAGAAGCAACAAACCGCGACGCCGTCAGCCCCATGCGTTTCAAGTAGCCCAGGCCGACACCATGACCTGCCACATACAACTCTCCGACTACTCCTACCGGCACGCGGCGGAGACCGGTATTCAATACGAAGAAGGCAAGGTCAGCAAGCGGACCGCCCACGGGACTGACATGGCTGTCGAGGTCAGAAGAAACGATCCTCCGGAACGATGCGTGGACGGTGGTCTCTGTGGTGCCGTACATGTTGATCAGGTGCGGCCAGGAATCCAGCTGATCTAGCCAAGGTCGCAACTTCGACGGTTCGAGAGCTTCGCCTGCGAAGACAATCGCTTCTAGACCGCTCAGCCGAGACTCGCCCGGCCGGCGCATGTCGACTGCCTGCAGAGCATAAAATGCTGACGGTGTCTGACTCAGAACGGATACGTTCTGGTCTCGCAGTAGTTGATGAAAGTCGTTGGCGGACTGGGCAATTTCTCCAGGTACGACAACCAGTCGGCCACCGTGTAGCAGCGCGCCCCACATCTCCCATACCGACACATCGAACGCGTAGGAGTGGAAGAGTGACCACACCTGGTTTGAGGACGGCACGAACCCCGGAGCCGTCGAGCTGAACAATCGCGTGACGCTCGCCTGGGTAACGGCAACCCCTTTGGGGACACCGGTGGTACCGGAGGTGTAGATGATGTACGCGACTTGGCCGGCCTCTGGCGCAGGCAGAGCCGTAACCGGCTGCACGGCAATCGCGTCGTCGTCGACATCCACAACTTCGATACCAAAACAGTCTACCCGGCAAGTCAGTTCGGCAGTGGTCACGAGGGCAGCTGGAGCGGCATCGCCCAAGATGAACGCCACCCGCTCATCGGGGTGCTTGATGTCAATGGGTACATAGGTTGCGCCCAGTTTCAACACTGCCAGGATCGCGATTACTGTCTTGTTGGAACGCGGGAGCATGAGAGCAACAACTTCTCCTCCGCGTACCCCACGAACGGCTAGTAGATGTGCCAGTTGCGTGGAGGCCTCGTCAACTTCCCTGTAAGTCCATACCTGATCCTCGAAAACCATGGCGTGCGCTTCCGGCGCTCGATTCGCCTGTGCTGCAAACAGTTCGGCTATGGATATACTGGCGGCAGTCTGAGAGTGCGCAGAACGATTGCCCAGGCGGTCAAGATGAGTGTGTTCGTTTCTGTCTAGTACGTCGATCGAGATGACTGGCTGGTCGATCACGGCGATCATCTCGGCGATGATTCGCCCAAGCCTGACGATCATGGTCTCGACCGATGCAGCGTCGTAGACATCAGAGCGGTACTCGACCACTCCGTCGATTCCCTGCGGCTCGCCGAACTCGGAGTACCGCTCCCGGAGACTGAAGGTCAAGTCCATCCGGGCCTGTCGAGAAATGGTGGGTACCGCCTCTGCCAGCACCCCCGGCAAGTCCAACTCCGTGGAGATCTGGTTCTGCCATCCGAGCATGACCTGGACCAGTGGGTGATGCGATTGTGACCGAGCAGGTTTGACGAGATCCACCAGCGCGTCGAACGGGACATCCTGGTGGGCCAATGCGTCCAAAACCGCGTCCCGTACTTTTTGCAAGAGGCGACGGAACGTCGAACTGGCAGACACATCAACGCGGAGCACTACTGTGTTGGCGAAGAAACCGACCATCTCCGCAAGATCAGCGTCACGTCGGCCCGTAGTTGGAACACCGAAAGCGACATCGGAGGTGCCGCTTAGTTCGGACAACAGCACCGCCAGCGCCGTCGAAATCACCATGAAGCCGGTAGAACGATGCTCCCGGGCCAACTGTCGCACCTGCTCTTGCATCGACACGGGCCATTCGATGGGGATTCGATTGCCTCGATAGTCGGCCACGACCGGATAAGGGCGGTCGGTTGGGAGCTCAAGCCGCCCCTCGTATCCGGCTAGCGTGTTCTTCCAGTAAAGGAGGTGCCGGCTCAGCGCACTGTCGGGGTCGGACTCGTCGCCGAGCGACTCACGCTGACGGAGCGTGTAATCCCGATATCGCAATGGCAACGGCACCCAGGCAGGCACCTCTACGCCCACATGGGCCCTGTACGCCAGCCCGACGTCGCGTACGAGGGGCGTGAGGGACTGGCCGTCTGACGCGATGTGATGCATCAGGAGCACCAATACATGCTGATCGGCCGATAGTCTGAAGAGCTGCGCTCGGAACGGAATCTCAAAGCTGAGGTCGAATTTGTATCCCACTGCCTGTGCGACTGCATCGTTCAACGCGTCTGTCGACCACCCTGACGCTTCGACTACGTCCCAGCCGAAGTCTGCGTCGGCCGAGCCAAGAACACGCTGCTCCGGCACACCCTCATGGGAGGGGAAAACAGTCCGCAAACTTTCGTGTCGACTCACGACATCGCCGATTGCCCTGCCCAGCGAATGAACACTGAGCTCACCAGTCAGGCGTAAGACCAGAGGAATATTGTAAGTTGACGACAATCCCTCCAACTGGTGGATAAACCACAGCCTACGCTGCGCAAAAGACAACGGGATCAATGCTCAACCCTTTCAGCGCCCAGCAAAACACTTCCTTGCGAACCACTCGGGTGACCACCCTCAGCGTTAGATTCAGACCCGAAATATTTCATCAGCAAGCTACAACAAGTCGACGAGCTCGGCCGACATAAATTCGCGCATCCCGATGGCCCCCGAAACCAAACCGAAGTACCGAGATGTAAGTTCGGGCGAATTGGCAATGGCATGCAGCATGCGCAACCGGGACTTCGTCGGTTGAAGCTTCGCCAGGGCGAGAGTACTCATGTACGGCTCCTCTAGAACAGCTCCTGTCGACAGTGCAAAGTGCACCATCGCCTCATCTACTGCGACCGAGTTCCCGACATCCACCCCGGAAATAGAATCGGTGAGCAGGTCGGCTTGAATCAGCGCATTGGTGATGCCGCGGGCGCTGATCGAGTCAAGGTGGTGAGCCGCATCCCCCGTCAATGCCCAGCCCGGACCGTGCGATTTACGGAAATAGTTGCGTTGGTCCCCCGTACCCCACCACCGATCCACTCGGTCGAGTGCCATAATTTGTTCGTATAAATCCGGCGCTGTCGATTCGATCGCGGACAAGTACGCCCTCTGCGGGTCCCGCCGAACGACCGAGAATTCGCTCTGCGGCAGGTAAGCTGCCACAATTGTCAGGTCGTCATGTGTTGGAATACGGGCTATCCAGCGGCCGACTCGCTCATGGAATCCGAATCCTGTTCGCAAGCCTTGCCAGAAGGTGTAGTACACGCAGCTTGCTATGGGTGCCGATCGGAGGATCGGTGCCTGAACAAGTTCCGCGACCTTTGATCGCATACCGTCGGCCCCAATAACCAATCGAGCAGACACCGATGTGGTCGAATTTCCACTCCGGAGGCGAACTCCGGCGACGCGTTCGTCGTGCCAAATCAATTCTAGGACCGACGTCCGATCCGAGAACTCCGCGCCCGCTGACACGGCAGCTCGAATGAGTAGATCGTCGAGTATGTACCGCCGTGGTGCGTAAGCGGCATTAACACCGTCCTTCGCCGGGGTAGCAGCGATCAGACTCAGTCCATCCACATCGTGACTAATAGTGCCCAAAGGCGGACAACCGGAGGCCACAACATCATCGAGCATCCCCCACTGTGCGAGTCTCACGACCCCAGGGTGCTGGATATACAACGTGGACATGGTGTCCGCCGGAAAGGAGGCCCTATCGACCAGCAGAACACTTCGCCCCTGTCTGGCTAACAGCAGTGCCACCGAAGCGCCGGCACATCGCGCCCCAACAACAACAACGTCGTAATCCATTACCAACCTTCTGGCTTTCTCTGGCGATGACACCGACTTGGTCACGTTCGCCGGTCGGCTCTTTTGCCGGATTTTGGTCCGGAAGCAATCCCCCGGAATCCCAACTTCATTCCGAAGGTAGAACGATTGACCTGCTCGACGAGTCGGAATGGCGGCGGACAAGGTGCGTGAGAGCAGTAGCACAATTTATAAACTCCGCTTGCATCCGTAAACCGATGAACAGACCAGGCCGAAATGGCTGAGCCGGTGCGAAATTGAAGGTTTACAAATGGCGGGCACGGAATGCTCTTTTGGCGCAAAAGGCTCCCGGGCCGTGGGTTCCGTCGGTGCGTCCGACATGTCCCCATCAGAAGTTGTTGTAGTCACCATGGCTGTACTCCCGCATGAACGAAGCTAGTTCTTTGCCTCGCCCGGCGTGGTTCGCGCTGAAGTGGTCCGCCACCCGTCGCCTGGTCTCGAGGTTCTGCTCCTGGCTGAGCTTGAACATGCCATCCGCCGATTCCACCTCAAAACTGAATGCACCCACAGCCGGACCGATCCTTCGGTAGTGGTCCAGCGAACTGTCCATCTCCCACCCGCTGCCGAATTTCTGCTCGTACGTACTGACTGTCAATTGAACGACCTTGAGCGTCTCCTCGAAATCGGCAACAGGTTGCAGCTTTCCTCGGAGATGTACCGAGACGTAGTTCCAGGTCGGTGCTACAGAATCGCGTTGGTAGACACTTGGGGTGACATACCCATGAGGCCCGGTGAAAATAAGTTGGGCATCCGCACCGTCGACGAGCGAGTCCCAGTGGGGATTGGCCCGGTTCATGTGCCCAAACAGTGTCGATCCTTCTAAGTCCTCGCTCTCTGAAGGGGCGCAGGGAGCACAGATGACTGGCAAATGGGTGGCGTACGGGGCCTTGGGGCCGTTTGAGATCAGAGCCGCAAAAGGGTACTGCGCAACCACGCGGCGCAGCCATGTCCGATCACTTGCCTTGTAGATCCGGGGGACGTACATGGTCATCTCCTGAGAATGGATTGGGCGATTTCACCGGATCTGACTGCAGTGTTGGACAGGAGACCAGCAGAAAGTCCATGGCTGTGTTCGGTACTGGCACCGTGCACATAGATACCGGCGCGCACCGCATCCGACGTCGTCACTCGGTAGTCGCGTCCCACGCTGAGCCGTCCCTGCTCGTCGTGCTTACATTCGCGCATCAGGCCCTGGAGTAGCGGTGCCGGGTCACTTGGCCGGTAGCCGGTGGCGTAGACGATCACGTCTGCTTCGATGGTATGGGTCAGACCGGTGGCCGAGGATGTGACCTCGACCCGTACGCCGTCTGTGTCCTCGTCGACGGATGTGACGCGCGAGGTGTTGATCATCCGTAACCGCTGTTTGCCCAGGACCTTCTCCTGGTAGCTCTTGAGATACAGCGACTGTGAAATATCGAGATCGACCACTGAGTAATTGGTGTTGGCGTGGTATTCGAGGAGCCTCTGCTTCTCGTCGGTCGGAGCGGAGAAGAACCGGTCAACTCCCTCCGGATCGAAAATTCCATTCGCATACGGGCTGTCATCGGCGACGCTGTAGCCGTAGCGGGACAGGACGGTGTGCACATTGGCGCGAGGGAAAGTCCGATGAAGGTAGTCAGCAACTTCGGCGGCACTTTGGCCAGAGCCCACGACGACAAAATTTTGAGGGACGTATGTAACTGCGGCTGCTCTGCCCAGCAGTTGGGAGCTGTGCCAGATCCGCTCAGATCTGTTGACACCATCGGGAAGTCGAGGCGTCAAACCCATTCCGATCACGATGTTCCGCGCCCGCTGAACAACGTCATCTGGGCCGACTACATCGACGTACTCCACCACGCCATTCTCGACTACTGGTCGGATGTCTTTGATCTCGGACCCGTACGAGACGTTTGACTGAAATTGGCTAGCTGCCCACTCCAGGTAGTCATGAAACTCCACCCGCAGTGGGTAGAGAGTTTTGCTGTTGATGAACTCAGCAATTCTCTCTTTCTCTCGGAGGTAGGACACAAACGTATACCGACTCATCGGATTGCGCATGGTGGCAAGGTCTTTGAGAAAAGAGACCTGCATGGTCGCATCCTCCATGAGCATCCCACGGTGCCAGCCGAAACGAGGCTGGAGCTCGTAGAACTTCATGCTGAACTTTGCCGGCACCGGTCCGGGCTGGATGGACTCTTGAAGAGCTATCGCGAGAGCGAGGTTGGAGGGTCCAAAACCGACCCCAACAACGTCCGCGACGGACGAGCCTGACTGTGCTCCCATCGAGCTACGACCTAATTTCGTTGTGGTAGGCATCGGCTGGGATGCCCTCAACCGAATTGGTCGTTCCCGGCCGCATAGTTGGTCCGACATTAGTTGTCTGGCTGCGGTTTTCGGCCTGAGCAATGGCGAGTGACTTGGGGCGCAAATCGGTCCAGTGGGTGTCGACGTACTCCAGACAAGCAGTCCGCTTGGCCTCGCCGAACACTCTTGACCAACCGGCCGGGACGTCGATAAAGACCGGCCAGAGAGAGTGCTGCCCCTCCTCGTTGGTGAGAACGAAATAGCTGCCGTCTTCATCGTCGAACGGATTGCTCATGGTCCTCGCTTACTCGGAGAGTTGCAGTACGCCTGCTGTGCATTTCGGTACCAGTCGAGTCTGCCTAGCAGCGAATACGTTGGTCCCCTTTGTGGCACGAAGGGAGTAGGTAATACCTCAGAAAACTACAACTTTGGATGTAGTTTTAGCGAAGACAAGTCCGGGCAGAAACCTTCGTGCACTGCGACAGCTAGGCTCCGGCTGTGTCAGATGGGTGGTCGTATCGGTGTGAGTCGGTCAAGCACGGCACACAGGTAGGTCGTCCTGGGGGCGCGTCGAGTCCCGCAAGAAATGCATGGTTGTGCTTCGTGGAGGCCAGACCGCAGGTCCAAGGTGTCTATCTGCTTCGATTCGCGGTTGGAATTGCCGGCGTATCAGCGACTGCAGGGCCTGTCGGTGTCGGACAATTAGCGGCCGGCGCGTTGACCTGGTGGGCCGTCGTGATATCGACGTACTTGTTCAATGGTGTGACTGACGTCCTTGAGGATGTGGCAAACGCGTCGCAGCGACCGATTGCGCGGGGGGAACTGGCAGTCCGTACAGCCCGGTGGGTCAGCGTGGCTACGGCGATCACAGCCCTGCTGATGGCTGCAGTTGCGGGGCGCGAGATGTGGTGCTGGACCTTCGCCTTCCTGACGCTTGGGTGGGTGTACTCGGCACCGCCACTGGCTGCCAAGCGTTGGAGTTTGTCTTCTTCTGTAGTGATATTCGGCCTCGGCTGGGCAAGTTATGCTGCCGGAGCGGCCGCCGGCGGCGGAGGATTTGGGCGTACGGAACAAGTCTTCTGCGCATCGATGGCAACATGGATGGCGTTGGTGGGAGCGGTCGTGAAGGACCTATCCGATGCCCACGGGGACGCCATTGGTGGGAGGCGCACTCTGGCAGCGCAACGTGGACTCAGCTCTGCACGGCGGCTGGCCATATTCGGAACGACTGTCGTTGGAGTATGCGCACCGATCGCCTCACTGCTATGGGCACCGCTCGCACTGTTCGGAACATTGCCGTTGACTGCTGGAGCTCTCTGGGTGATGGCGCTATGCGCGCGGGCGAACGACTATGACCTGAAGGCACGGCGCTGCGGGTACCGCGCTTTCATGGCCACCCAGTACGCAGCAAACCTCGCGATGCTCGGCACCCTCCTGGTGCGCGCGGTATGAAATTGCGGGCCGCTAGATGCGGCTGCCGAATAGCCTGTGCAACGCGTCCATACGGGACGACGCCCCAAGTTTCAGATAGGCGTTGGACAGATGCCGCTTGACTGTGAGCTCTGAAATATTCAGAGTGCGAGCGATCTGCCGGTTGGTCATCGCGAACGCCACAGCCTCCAAGACTTCAAGCTCCCGGTTGGTCAAAGATGCGTCTGACGCGGCCTCAAGCACTCGAAGTTGCCTGTCCCTCAAATGGCCTCGGGTCTCCTCGTAGCTGAGCATGCCCGTGTGAAGGCGGCCACCGGCAGCAAGG
Source organism: Rhodococcus sp. 06-221-2 (assembly GCF_002258365.1). Lineage (NCBI taxonomy): Bacteria > Bacillati > Actinomycetota > Actinomycetes > Mycobacteriales > Nocardiaceae > Rhodococcus > Rhodococcus sp. 06-221-2. The sequence continues at coordinate 104,428 of NZ_NOYJ01000003.1, read as the reverse complement.
CGAAAAGCGGCGTTGATGCGTCTCCAGACCCCAGGTCGGTGTGTCAAGGGTGCCTCTTTGGCGGCCAGCTCTATTGCAGGCTCAAGGGATGACCACAGAATCTCCACAGCTCGCACGGACTCCGAAGCCGGTATTGCCTGTAGGGCTCGATGCGAGCCGAGCAACCGGGTGTACTCGTCTGGAATCGCCGACCGAGTAGTCGAAGACGTGGGAAGGCCTAATGCATCTACGCACTCGTTGAGGATTGCCAGTGCTTGGCGGCGGCACTGTGACCACACCCCCGGATTGATCCCGAGGGGACTATTCTCGCGTAGCAAAGTGGTTCTGTACGCCGTCACTACCTCTGGAATCGCGGCCCGTAGCGACGCCGCAGCCATTGCGTAAGGCATATGTTCCCCGAACTCCTGTTCCCTAGCCCAGGATACAAGACCATATGGTCCGTTGCCGTGCAATAGCGAGCCATGGATGCGTTGAGGGTTCGACCTACTGTTTCGTGTAGATGAATGTCAGGCTTCGTGAAGGTCTTGACGTCACCGGGTGGGTAGGCGGAGCAGAGCGGTCACTGCTTCCGGAGCAGAATCTATCGTGTTGGCCAATCGTTGCTGTACTGCTCAGAGACCGTCTCGTGGTCACGATAGAGCTGTTTACGTTTGCGCTTCGAGAGGCGGTCGCCGAAAACGATACCGTTGATGTGATCGGTTTCGTGTTGGAAACAACGCCCGAGCGTGCCGCCTGCGTTGAGTTCGATCTGGTTACCGTACTGGTCCTGTCCTCGACAGATAGAGAACTCTGGCCGTGCGAGGTCGGTGTATGCGCCGGGGAGGGACAAGCATCCTTCACCGAAATCGATGAGGTGTCGATCGTTTCCTTCGGCGAGTTCGACTACCGGATTGCAGACGACACCAGTTCGCCGTGTCCCGGTCTCGTCACTGCAATCGTAGATGAACACCGCAAGGTCGATGCCTACCTGCTGAGCGGCGAGGCCGGCACCGTCCGCAGCAGTATTGGTCGCGAACATATCGGCAAGCAGACTTTGCAGATCAGGACCGAAGTCGGTCACCGGTCGAGCCGATGTGTGCAGGACAGGGTCGCCCCATCGGACGATTGGTCGAGCATTGCCGAGGCGCAGAAGTTCAGAGACAGGCATGACTCGTATGCTCCACCCTGGCTACGTTAGAAGCAACCGATGAGGTTTGTTTTGGGCGCGTATCACGTTTTGTGGCCGTCATCATGGTGCGGAGTGGCTCGACGAGAGCATCCGATCGCGCAGGGCCCATGACAAGTGACCGTCTCTATTCCGATTCTTCGCCGGTGTCGATGGCTCCGTCGATGGGTCCGGTCTGGGGGTCTTCGGCTTGGACGGCGCGAAAGTCGGCGCGCGGCATGATGTCTGGATGAAATTGCCATGGTGCGCGGCGTTCTCGTCGGTGTGGTGGCGGTGAGGCCTTTTCGGTGGGCATGTCTGTTTGTTCCTTTCGCTGATGGTCAGTCCGTGTCGATGTCTTCGAGTTGCACGACGAGCCTTTCCCTGACCCTCTGACCTGGTCGCTCGTAGGGGACGAAGTGCGAGTTGACGACTCGGTAGCGGGTGCCCCGTGGGAGGAGGTGGCTCGTGTCGTCGCCCTTGTCCGATGCTCCGAGGTACAGCCCTCGTGTTGTTTGGATCTCGAATACGGCGTCCGTCGGATGGCTGTGTGCGTCGAGTTCGTGGATCGAGTGGCGGGCGCCGGTGAAGCGGTCGAAAGCTATGACCGAGCCGGGTGAGAGGGTCTCGGGTAGCTCGGATGGATGGATGACGGCGTGGGGCAAGCTCACAACGGTGTAGACCAGGTGTCCACGTCCGGACTCACGCTCGTATCGCTGGATTGCGCGGTCGACTCTCTGGATGTGGCGGCGCTGGTCGTCGTCGAGCCGAACTGCATCACCGTTGACATCGGACAATGCGTCGTTGGTGCGTTTCCAATTTTCTGGATCTCCGATCAGTGTGCTCATCGCACGGTGCTGGGCTCGGGGAACGCTCTGCTCGACAGTCCTTTTGGTGGCTGATCGCGCATTGCGCTGGCGGGCGCTGAGGCTTCGACGGAGTTCGATCGCGGCCGGCAGCGAACGTCTTTTTCGTTCGTTCGTGATCGGCGCGGCGGTGTTGCGGGGGAAGGCGCGTTCGAGGTCGCGGCGCGCGCGTGTCAGACCGGGCAGTCCTTCGATGTCGGTATCGAGGCCGCGGGCATGCTCGCGATTCGCGGCTCGGTCGGCGAAGGATGCGTGCGGGAGCACCACCCCTTGCTTCTTCTCCAGCTCTCCGCTGGATCCTCGATCGGGGTCGAACGCGCCCCCGTCTGGGGTGACGCGGTTACGACTACGGCGCGCGGAGGACATCGGACCTCACCCGGAGGGGGTCTTGCGGTCCCGGATACAGAGTCGGTACTGCGGCCCCGCGGGGGGCGGCGGTACCGACTCGACCTGCAGCGCCGCCGAAGTATTCGACAGCGCTGCAGCAAGTGCACGCTCGGCGGACGCCTCCACCGAGCAGTGCGACAGCTTGGGTCATCGTCCCGGCCGGCCGGGCAGGTCGGTTCCGGTTCCTATCGTCCATGCGACATCGACGACGTCGGACAGGGTCCGGCTCAGGTGGCCACAACTCGTGCATACGCCGGGCAGCTTCTGTGAAATCAGATCGAAGAAGTGCTCGTCGCACGCGAGGTGGGCCATGAGCTGTCCGCCGGCGCAGCAATCTTTCATGGCCACCGCCCACCATGCGCCCCGCGGTCCCGCTCCCCCGTCCCTGGGTTCCAGCGCGCAGACGTCGCAGGCCAGCTCGATATGGGTGATCGCGTCGGTTCGGTCGGTGCTCATCGCACAGCCCCCTCTGGTTGTCGACGGGATGTCATGTCAGCTCGCCATGGCGTCGTGCTCGCCGTGCTCGTTGTGGTGATCACTCCGGTGTTCCTCCGACGCCGGTGCGGCATGGTTCTGCTGCCCACTGTCGTGCCCGTGGGGTTCGCCGCCGGTGGCGGCGGTTTCTGCCGGCGGGGTCTGCGTGGGTTCTTTCTTGCTGGTGGCCGGTTTTGCGACTCCCTTCAGTGATGGCCGGACGTAGCCGCCCTTCTTCAGTTGGGCGGTGGTGAAGCCTGCAGCTTTGGCGGCGTCGTAGGCCACGATGAATTCGGCGGTCGAGTCGACATGTTCGGCCTGCGCTTTGGCGACTGCTTCGGCCTTCTGCCGGCTGTTCTCGGCTGCTTCGACAAGGTTGCGCATTGCGGTGAACTGCGGGCCGAGGATCTCGCGGGTGGTTGCATCGGCCTGGTCGGCGGTCTTGGGCATGAGATTCCTTCTTTCATGTTGTGTGCGAGGGACTTTCATTTCCTCTTGGGGAGGAGATTTGTGTGGCCGATCGTGTGGTCAGTTCGCCGGTTCGGTCTCGCCCGCAGTTGTCACCGCGGTGTTGCCGAGACCGCAGAGTTGCGTGGCCGCGACAGCATCACCGCGGGTGATGGGCAAGGCGTATGTCTGCGCCACACGAAGATATTTCGCCGCAAATGCACATGCGAGGTCGTCGTTGCTCGGATGCCACTGAGAAAGCCCACGTTGGGCTCGATGTTCAACTGCCTGCGCGCTGGCGACGATGATGTTGGTCTGTACGTCGCTGACAAAGCGTTGCTGCTGTTCGGGTGCCCATGCAGCAGCACCCAACGCCCACGCCGCGTCCAGCGGGTAGACGTAATCGCTTGCTGCAGCATCTTTCTCAGATGCTGCATCGAATTCGACGGTGACACCGGTGTATGGATCATTCAACACGCCCTGTGCCACAACGCAATTGTCCGTTCCGGCAGCGAATGTGACGGCCTCGAGCTCCGCTGCCAATGCGATGTTCCTGGTGTCGCATCCGTGATCGCTGCCTGGCGGCCGCACGAGAAGTTCCGCCAAGCGCTGACCGTCGGGCCACCTGGCCGTGCTGTCGATATCGTCGACGACGGGCAGGGCGTCGAGAAGGCTCGCAACGGTGATGACGTCGTGGAAGACCTGGGGTGGTGGTGGCGCAGTGTCGGCCTCGTGGTGATCCGTCGTGATCACCACGGCAGCCGCGGCCGCCACAGCGACCATCACGGCTGCGGCAATGGCTGTCCATGCGGTCTGATGTGTCTTCGCCATGATGGCAATCACCTCTTCGGGAGCTGTCGAGTTCGGGGAGGGAAGAAAAAGCAGGACGCAACTGCGCGCAGGCGGATCAGGATGCGACGAGAGTGAGCGCGGTGCCGAGTGCGAGGTACGGGCCCAGCGCGATATGCGACCGTGCAGGCTCGGATCTGATCGCTCGAAGGACCCGCACGACTATCACTCCGACGAAAGCCGTCAGGATCGAGAACACCAGCGCCGCACCGAGGGATGTCCAGCCGACGTAGCCTAGGACCATCGCGAGCGAGACCACCAGTCGCGCATCGCCGATACCGATTCCGCCGCGCAGAAGCACTGCAAGCGCGAAGAACAATATGCCGGCGGCCAGGCCGGCCAGAAGGGCGCGACCGACCGCGCCCCAGGTGCCGTGAACGACACCGGTGAGCAAGATCATTGCTGCAGTTCCGCTGGCGGCCAGATACGCAAGAGCAGTCGGAATCCGTTGCACGCGTTGGTCGATCCACGCAATCCAGGGCACTACCAGAGCCAAGAACAGCATTGCCGCCGGCGGCGCACTCGTCGGAGTACTGACGAAAGCGGAGATGACGCCCCACACGACACCGGAGACGATGACGGGAATTTTCGTCCCCAGCGCCGCCTCGTCGACGGAGATCTCGACCCGTGCACACACCGCGATGACGGTGGTCCGCAGCGCGGCCGACAGAGCTACCCCGACGATCACTGCTATCGCGACAATCGAGACGCGGCCGACAGTCGCAGCAGTTGATGCCTGAGTGCTGGCCCAGGATGCCGACGACGCCTCGATCAAGGCCCATAGGACGCCTGCCGCCAGAGCGACCACGACACTTCTGACGTAGTCGCTACGCAACATCGGCTTCTCGTTCACCATCGGAGCGAGCGGCGTGCACGGCCATCCGGGCACGGTAGCGGACCTTCTTTTTCACCGCTGAGTCGAGATCGATTCCGAGTACGTCGGCCAGGTGCTCGGTTGACCACCGCCGACGGAGCGAAATTCCTACGATCTCGGCTTGCTCTGCAAGAGTGAGCGGCAGTCTCCATTCGCCGCACAGGCGACGGTAGACGGCCGCCTCGTCCACGCCGCGGATGCCTCGGGGCGAATGTGGACGTGCTCGGGGGTCGTCGATTTCGTCATCGTCCCAAGCAAGAGGCGTCGCCCATCCCTGCTCACGGGCTGCATTCCGGACCTGCTCGTCGGGGCCGGGTGTCATGGAGATCTGGTCGTAGACGTCGTTGATGACGGACCAGAGTTCACTGGGGACAACTTGATCCGATGGCAACGTCGAAAGCTTGGGCACCGACAGCCCGGTCAGTTCGGACAGCGCTTGCACCGAGTAGCCCATCGCGACGAGGGCCCGGATCCGTCGCTGAGCTCCGACACCTAAGGTCATCGCCCGTCCCCGGGTGGGGTGGAAGGTGACGTCGAGAATAGCTTTCGAGATGCTTGCGGTGGTCTCGAAGCATTTGTGGTTGGCGACTGTCTCCACATCACTGAGGCTGAGCTTCGTGAGATCGAGGATCATTTGGTCGGGCATACCGCCGAGCCGCAACGACAGCAGGTGGCGGCGGGCGGGTCCGGAGGGTACCGACGAGGCACTCCCGCGGCGGGATGTTCTGTTAGATCCCGCCGCGGGAGTGGAGCGACGTCGCGCACGCGCAGCGTCACTGCCGTCGCTCGTCGGGCCGAAGGAACCACCCCTCGACGTCGTCGAGCGACTCCATGAACCGGTATTCCGGTCAGGATTCATTGTATTGCTATCGGGCACTGCATCACACAGTGCGGGGGAAAGATTGTTTTGCGTACGCGAAACCACGTCGACGTCAGTCATGGTGCATCCCTTTTCAGTTGATGCGGTTGGTCAGACCGCACATCAGATGTTGGGGACACTACCTCGCGGGAGTGCATCGCGTCCAGACCGTCGGGTCGTTTTTCTTCGGTGATGAGAGTTCCTCGGTCGTACAGTCCGCCTGCCGCGACGCCGGTATAGCTATCTGCCTCGGCTCTTGTGCGGCATGCGACGAAGGCCGCGAGCGGGCAGGTCTCGCACGATTCGAGGAGATGCGCTGCAGCGACGGTTGCTTTCCGGCGCCGTTCGAGACGTGGGATCCGTGACTGCAGCAGCTCTGCGACCGCCGTTTCGCGGGCGGCCCAGTTGCTGTCTCGGACACACTGACCGAGCGGCATCGTGAACGATTCTCTGCTCGCGATCGCGCGTAGTTCTGCGCGGCGACCACTGGTGGCTTTCGTTCTCATCCCCGGTCTCCTCGGTGCAGTCGAGCCTGTCGGGCTGAGTAGGCCGAGCGGCCGGCGCTGATCGCGACGGCACCGAGGGCGACGACGACGGCGAGAGCGATGATCAGTCGTCGACCGTCGAGCCCGGCACCGTCCGATGCTGGGATCTGCACCATCGGGGATGCCTCGCTGGCGATCAGAATGGAGTGCTCGACCAGCCAGGCGATTGCCGTCGACCACCACAGGCCTGCGGATCCGAGAGCCATGGTGGCTGCGAGTGGGGCGATCCAGATCAGCGCCATCTGATCGTCGTCGGAGAGGGCTTTGCTGTTGTTGCCGTGTTGGGACATGTGGTTGTTCCTCTTCTGATCGTGTGTGTCGCAGAGTGATTCAGGTGGCGAGGGCAAGGGGGCGACGAACTTGAACAGTCGCGTCGAGAGGAATGTCGAGCACCCCCTCGTCGTCGCCGTCGCCACGCCAGGTCAGCCCGACCATGTCGTCACCCGACTCGTCTCCGTAGATGTCGGGTTCGTTGTCGACGACGACCCAGATCCCGGCGTCCTCGTCGAGGAGAACTAGGTCGCCGGCAACGAGGTCGACCGGAGCAGTGTCTTCGGATTCGCCGTAGCCCTCCCAGTCGTCGACGTCGGTACCGGCGTCGGGGACCACCTGCAGGTGCGGGCGGTCCTTGTGCATCGGAGAGCCCGGGACGCCGGACACGGCTTTTTCTTTCGGCGTCTGCGCGTCGGGCTTGGGCTGGCGAACGGTGGGGGTGTCGAGATTGAGCATTGCCATCGGCGACGATGCGCGACGAGCTGAATCACTGTCCGCGCGCGTCTTTCGCCTGGCGACGGGATCGAGATTGGGATGGTCCGACGCGCGCGCCCAGGGCGCGCCGGAGACGTGATGGAAACGGATCTCTTCGTCGCCGTCCACGGTGCCGCCGGGATCCGGGTCGAGGATCACCAACCGCTCGTGCCGCACTTCGAGAGGACGCAGGCGGTCCAGCACCGCTGCGTCGTCGGCCCCGGGCTCAGTCTTGCGGGGGTCGGGAGTGAAGTAGGTCTGAATTTCGACCGCTTGGTTGTGGTCGTTGACACTGGTCGCCCGCCCACGACATCCGCGCGGGATACCGACTCCAGTGGTTGCCGATTCCCACATCATCAACGCGCCCTGCGGACTCAGACGGCCCATCGATACGCGCTGGCGAAAGTTGTCTCGCATGTCGCCGCCGAAGTACTCGGCATCGGGTCGCTGCGTTCCCAGCACCATGTGGCACTTCGCTGTGCGGCCTTTTCGTCCGATCGACGCCACTTCCTGGAGGGTCTTCGGCTTGGTGGGATCACCCTTACCTTTGATGCTCGAGTACCAGTTGAGCAGGTTGCCTCGGAAGTCGGCGTACTCGTCGATGAACAGAACGACGGGCTCAAAGTCGGCCTCGGTAGCTTCTCCGTTGACGATCAGCGAGTACCGGGTTTCCATGAGATTCCAGAACCGATAGATGACCGCGACCTGGTGCTCCATGTGGCTGGCGACGATCTGTACATTCGGCCAGTCCTGGAAGCCCAAGAACTCGACCCCTTTTCCGTCGACGACCCATACCGGCCAACCGTGCGCGGTGAGCTGTGTCAGCAGGGTGTGTGCGGTGACGGTCTTTCCGGTTCCGGATGCACCGACGAGCATGAAGTGTGGGTCGATCGCCGGCCGCCACACCATGGGGTTGCCGTCCTCGTCCTCGCCGTACGAAATCGCGACCGAGTCGTAGTCGGAGTGCGCGAGGTCGCCGAGATCGGTCGTGGATTCCGCGTCGCCGAGGCCGGCCGGGTTGTAGAGCTTCTTCGGAAAGGTCGGGCGCACCTCGAAACGCACCCAGTCCGTTTCGAGGTTCCAGCGAGCACGCCACCGACCGGGCAGATTGACGCTCACTACTCGTTGTACTCGGGCCCGATAGCCCTCGGACTCGAGTCGATGTCCGACCTCATGGGTGGCTTCGACAGCTACAAGATCCCCGGTGCTCGGGTCCGTCTCGTGTCTGGTGATCTTTCCGGTCGGCCCTAGCAGCGCGAGAATCGTGCGCGTGGCTTTGACGAGTTCGGGCGAGACATGCGTCTCGGAGACGGACCGTGTGTCCGGGACGAGAACGAGACGGCGTTTGCGTGTGTTGTGCTTCTGGATCCGGTACCGGCCCCAGCTCTGCTGGGAGAGCAATTCGACGACGCGGGGCTCCCACTGTTCGTCGAGAAGGAGCGCGGCCGACTGGTAGCGGACGGTGATTCTGCCCGGACGGCCGGGCCACTGGCCGCTCCACCGAGTCGCCGTCAGGACATCACGGGTCGGCGGTGACGCGGTCAGCCGGCAGAGCTGCTCGATCGCACGATCGGTCTCTTCGGCTCGGATCGTGGCGCGATAGCCGTTGTAGCTGACGGCCGCGCCCGCGCCGACGCCGAGTGCTGCTCCACCCCATGCGATCGCTGTGTCGAGGTTCAGGATCGGGCCCAGTGCTGCCGACACGACTCCACCGGCAACGTAGAGCACACAGTTGCGGATCCACGGATTGTTCTGGGGGTCGAGCGAGGGTGCATCACGTAGCGACCGGTATCCGTCGAGGGGTGCCTGAGTCGGGTTGGGTAGCGCGCACATCATGCATCCCGGGTGATCGTGATCAGGATCCCGTCACCGGAAGTTGGGCGCATCGTTGCGGTCAAGGCCACGCTGCGTCGGCCGACTTCGTTGTTGAGATGGGTCGGGTTGTAGTCGAGGGTGAAACGGCACGCGGCGTGAGGCTGGCAGTGCGCAGCGCGGAGAGCCGCATCGACAAGTCTGATCAATCGTTCGTCTTCGGTGTCGACGAGCAGGTTGCTCGAATTCCACTCGACGACGAGCGACCAGACCTCGTCGGTGGTTGCGAGGGTCACGATCCGGTTGGTGGGATCGTCGAGCCTGAGGGTCTCGATCCGAGCGAAGTTCGGCAGCGCTCCTCGATCGATGACAGGACTCAGGGGGCCGGCCGTAGATCGACTGCTCCTCGAACGTGCCCTCGCTACGTGTAGTCGTGTCGGTGCGCTCATGGGGACTCCCTGTCTCGTCGTGCCTTCTCGAGAACAGGTAGATCCAGGTGCGTCGACTTCTGTGACAGCCGCGGTGAATCTTTTTCCGACAACCTTTCATCTCGCGCTGCAGCGCATGCGTTCATGGCCCCATCAGTGGCGCACCGATCGGTCACCAGTGCTCTATCGGTGAGGGTGCGATTGGGGACGGGCAAGTCGCGTTCCGTGTTGCGACTGACCGTCGCGGGAACAGCTATGTGCGCTCGACACCCCTTGACATGGGGGGTACGCTGCAAACGGCGATGCGAAGCGAGTAAGGCTTGCAGCGACCTTCCCACATCCGGGGCATATAACCACCAATTCGCGGCAGCATCGGCGCCTCATCAACTGCTCATCGGATGCGGTTCGATTCCTCTCTTACGCACCCTCGGGCAACGTCCATCCGCCAACCCCAGCGTCGGCGTGACTGCCACGAGATTCGGTATACGCAAGCCACCCCGACCGGCCTGGGGTGGGGCTCCTCCTCGCGGATCCGCGAGCTAAGGGCCGACGGAAGCCGGTTGTCACGTAGCGCGACAGGGCTATGAACGGCGGCACCGATCACGGGAAATAGTGCGTTCCATGTTGCCTGTACAGGGCGATCGGTTCAGTGGCCGGCGACCCTCTCCGGGTCATGTGCGGCGAGGGTCAGAAATCGAGAGTGTCCACACTCCACCCGGCTGCGGTCGGCACTGCCGATACCCACACGGTCGTGGTGGAGTCGACGGGGACCGTGGCATCCGAGGTGACGGCCGATTGCGTTATCTCCGCGACTCGATAGATGCGCTCGGCGGTATCTGCCGGGCATCCGGAGCAGCCGATCGAGACGGTTGCGGTGATTTCGGCGTCTTCTTTCTTCCACTGTTCCCACTGGGCACCGGGGCCTCGCTCGGTCGTTGCAGGGGTGGAGAGTTTTGCAGCGAGGTTGTCGGTGAACCATCGGCGGGCGCGTAGAAACGCGTCGGTCGAGCTCGTGTCGGTGCTGGGGTACCAGGTGAAGGCGGTCGTCAGTGCTTGACGGATTGCGGTCTCCGCGTCTGTGGCGGCGCTGCTGATCGGAGCGGGTACAGCGGTTGTCTCGGTTGGCTGTGTGTTGATTTCGGGTAGCGACGGCGCGGTTGGCGCGCTCGTTGTCTCCGGTGCCGATTCCGGCTCATCGGTGGCGGGTGAGCTGCAGGACCAGGCGATGGTCACCACGGCTACAACGACGAGGAGGACGGCTATAAGACGTCGGCCGGCAAGGGACATCAGATCCTCCGGGCTTTCATTCCAGCCATGAGTGGAGCTTGTTTGACGACGTCTCCGGTGGTGGGGGCGTGGATCATCTGACCGCCGCCGATGTAGATACCGACGTGCCCAGGGCCGTTCGCCTCGAATGATCCGAAGACGAGATCACCGGGCATCGCTTGATCGATCGGGATCTCCGAACCCACTCCCCATTGGGCCTCGGATGTGCGGGGCAGGGTGATGTGCTTGCCCGCGAAGTAGGCGAAACTGGTCAGTCCTGAGCAGTCGAATCCTCCTCGGGAGGGGCCGTTGATATCTCCGCCGCCCCAGACGTAGGGGGTTCCGAGGTACTGGCGTGCAGCCTCGACGACATTGTCTCCGTCAGCTCCGGTCGGCACGAACCGGCCTGTGGAACCTTCGGATGTGTACTGCGCTTGGCCGGCCAGAATCTTCGCCACATAGGGCTGTGTTTGTGTGGTGTAGTCACCGCCGGATGGCATTCCACCGGCTGCGAGCACCGCGGCGGGGCCCGCGTTGTAGGCGGCAATCGTCAGTGCAGTTGGGTCGCCCTTCACTTTTCTCGCGGCGATGGCTGCGGTGATATCTCCGTTGATGGCGCACATGAAGTGGGCTTGTGAGATCACTGCATCTCCGATGGAGTTCGGGTCGGCTCGCCCGTCTCCGTCGTAATCCTTGCCCCACGTTGCCCAGGTTCCCGGCATGAATTGTGCGGGCCCCAACGCTCCGGTGCTCGATACCGGAGCGGACGGGCCGTAGCGGAAACCGTTCTCGGCGGAGAGTTGGGATGCGATCAGGGGAGCACCCACGCCTGGGCACACGGCTCCTGCTTTGCGGATCCACGGCTCGAACTCCGGCGGCACGGATCCGGTTCGGAGATCTCCGCCGGCCGTGCCGAAGCCACAATCGACAGCGGTACCGGCGCCGGTCGGTGAATCAGCGCCGGACGATTGGGGGCTTCCCGCCTGACCGAGTTTGCTCATCGGGTCGATAGCGGTTCCGCCCTGTAAACGGCCGCCTTCCCAGTACTCGAAGTGCAGATGTGGTCCGGTGGAGCCGCCGGCGTTGCCGATGTCGGCGATGTGGTCGCCGACCTTGACCTGTTGTCCCTCCTTGACGAGGACGCCGTTGGGATACATGTGCCCGTACACGGTGGAGACCGGTTTTCCGTCGACGATCGAGTCGAGGACGATCCACATTCCGAAGCCTTGAGCGGGTCCGGCTTTGACCACAGTGCCGTCGAGGGCTGCGTAGATCGGGGTGCCGATCGGGCCCGCGAAGTCGACGCCTTGGTGCATCGTGCCCCACCGCTGCCCGAAGGGGGACGTCATCGTGGTCGTGCCATCGCGGGTCGGCTTGCCGATGGGACCGGACGGGGTCAACGGCGATGCATCATCACCACCGGTACCGGACGAGACCGTGGGGGCACAACCGCTGGAACCTGACGATGTGACGAGTACGACGACCATCAATGGAATGACGACGAGTACACCGAGAGCGGCGATACCGACCGCCAGGGCGAGTTTCCACCATCGACGTGGCGCTTTCGAGTTCGGCGACACCGCTGTCTCAGGCGGGGCCACCAAGGTCATCGCCGTGCGCCTGACGCAGCTCGATGGAGGATTTCCGTCGGATTCGTGGTGGCACCTGGTTGGACGGTCGGTCGGGCACGACGCGGAGCACTCGACGGCCGCGTGGACCGGTCGGGAAGCAGAAGCGGCGAGCCCTCATCGGTGGAGTACTCACGGAATCGTCCGCCTCCAGGGCCGGTCACCGTGGCGCGGCTGGCCCGAACTTCTCGGTTTCCTGGAGTCGACAGTGCGGGAGCGGTGGCCACCGGCCGCTTGATACCGGGTGCGTTCGTTGTCTTGTCGCCGTGAGAGCGGACCGCCGATCGGTCTCCGACGGGGCTGGAGACCGGAGTGTGGGAGTGACCGGAGCCGACGACCGACTGCGTCGGGGGAAGGTCGATGTTGATCGGTTTGCGAAGGCTGGGGTGGGTTTCGGAAGCATTGGTGGTGTCGGTGGCCGCCTGGGTAGCTTTGGCGTCGCTCCGTCGACCGACGACCTTCTTGACGCCCGCGGTTGCAATCTTCCCGGCCGAGTAGACCACGGCAGCAGTTCCAAGTGTGGCTGCGCTGCTGGCGGCTGCCGTCCCGTCGACGAGAGCTTTACTCGCCTTGGCGGTTCGGGCCGTTGCATGGCTGGCTGTCTTGGCCAGTCCCTTTCCACCTTGATAGGCCTGGCGGGCCACTTGTCCGGCGTAGGCAGCTTGGGCGAGGGGGCTGGTCGGTGTCTTGGTCGATATCGCGGTGGGCGCGGCTCCTGGTCTGCTTCCGAGCTTGCGTGCGAGGGCGTCGGAAGCTTTGCGTAGTCCTTTCACTGCGCGGCGGTAGAGAATGATGCCCGCGATCAGAACGATGTCGGTCAGGATGAATTTCATCATCAGCGGAGAGTCGCCGTCTCCTCTGAACAACTGTCCGATCACGATCATGTATCCGACGAGGAACACCACCGCGAAGATAACGATGACCATCGACATCAGCACCGCGGCGAGGGTTTTCCACAATGCTCCGCGGCCGGATCCGGGCAGAATTCCAACGACGGTCACCACAATTCCCTTGACGGCCGATGCGAGGGCGGTGAGTACCGCGAGGATGAGGGTGAACGCCAGAATTGTGGCGAATCCGAGCAGGATGACACCGGCCAGTAGCATCGCGACCCCGGACCCGACCTGTCCCGGTCCGGGGTGATCGGCGAAGTCCTTCATCTGTTTTGCGCCTTCGCCGCCGCAGCCTTTGATGTTGTCTTTGAGGGTGTCTCGTGTGTTGCCGTCTGCTTTTTCGTGGCCGGCGTCCCAGGCTTGAGTGCAACGTTCTCCGTCGGGCGAGCCGTCGATGACTCGGCCGAAGTTCAGCAGTTGGGTGGGTTGCCTGATGAACGTGTCGGCCATCTGTTCCGAGATCTGGTCGATGAGTTCGTCGGAACTCGACGTCGTGTCTCCCTTGTTGGCCAGGCCTGCCGCAAGCTGCACGCCGGCGTCGCGCGCCTGCATGATCAGGCCGTCTTGTCCTGCGACCCGTTCGACTGGATTGGACAGGATCCCCACTGCCGCAGCGGCGATCGCTGCTGCCATCAGGAGTTCGTACACTCCCGTCGTCCACCGTCCGCGAATGACCCACCACGCTCCGATGCCTGCAGCAGCGGTGAGAAGAAGGCCCGTGAGCTGGAACTGATCGGTGACCGTTTGCATGGCATCGCCGATCGAACGGAACGGCGCAGTCAACAATTCGAGCCACTCGAACCGCAAGGCGTAGGTGACGAACCAAATCGCGAAGCCGGTCACCCCGCGGTACACCTCGTACTCGAGCATGATGAAGGTGGAGAACACGGTGTACATCGGGTGCCCGACCGAGCCTTCGTCGATGGACATGAAGTAGTCCCAGACCAGAATTCCGTGAGAGTCACGGACTTCCATCCAGCTGAATGTGCTGTTGGTGGGCAGGGTTTCACCCGGGTCGGCATGAGCCGGTGACGCCAGGGCGATCGCCAGCAGACCGATCATGTGCCAGACAGCGACACCTGTGACGATCGCGCGGCGGATTCGAGATGCCACTACCCACTTGAAGACAGGGCCGAGGAAGCGAGCGAGAACACTGCACCACGACCGCGGGATCCACGACCACAGCACGAGCTCGAGAACCATCTTGACGCCGCCGCCAATCGAACCTGGCCGGCGCACAACTCGTTTCGACATCACCATGTCGCCAACTCCGCAGCGCGCTCGGTAGTCGATTCTTTCGGAGTCGTACTCGCCGCTTGGTATCTCGCTTCCGATGCCGGAAGTAAGACCTTGATGCGGCCGACGTTGCCGGCGGGATCGCGCATGTAGCCCTCTCCGCGGCGATGCGGTGCGACGTATCCGTCTTTGCCTTCGACGGGCGATGTGTTCTCCATCAGCTCTTTGAGCAGTCCGAGATCGTCTTCCCCGACGCCGAGCCACTTCAACGATTTTTGCGCTAGTCGTCGATCCGTCTGCCGGAACACGAGCCGGGTGGGGATGAGCCCTCGCAGCGTCTCGGAGCCGAAGTCTGCTTCGGGGTCGTGCGATCCGAGCATCACCGCGGCGTCGTGTTTGCGGCCGTCTCGAATGAAGTCGATGATGATCTCGACACCTTCGCTCGAGCGCGTCAGGTGATGGCATTCGTCGAGCAGGAAGACCGCGAGGGTGTTGGGGTCCGCGAAGCAAATGCCGCGGGCGATCTGCGCGATGAGGGTGTACATCATTCGCCCTACCCGCTTCTGGAGCGACATCTGCTTGAACAGATGCTCGTTCTCCACTTCTCGCTCCGAGGGCAATTCCAGTGTGTGAGTGCGGAAGACGATGGCTCCTGCGCGTGGATTGAACGGCTCTAGGTCCGGCCGAAACAGCGCTGCTGCATAGGATTTGGTCGCGTAGACCTTCAACTTTCCGGCAAGCTCGGCAGCTCCGTCGAGGGTGCAGTCCTTCTCGAGGTGCGAAACCAGGCCTGGGGTAGTGAAATTGCCGAAGCGAGCGCGGTATTCCGGCTCGAGCACTTGAGACAGCAGTACCCCCAAACGGTCGTCGGGCTGAAGTTGCAACAGCGGCAACAGAATAGACACCGCAACTTCCCCTCCTCGTGCGGGCGAGAACAGCCGAAGAGGGTCCATCGTGACGTCCGGTGCTGCGGTATCGACGACCACCGCGTCGGTGATCGCTTCGGCCCACAGTGCGTATTCGCCCAGAGGGGTCCGGTCGACCACGATGACTTGGCCGCCGCG
Organism: Rhodococcus sp. 06-221-2; assembly: GCF_002258365.1. Classification (NCBI taxonomy): domain Bacteria; kingdom Bacillati; phylum Actinomycetota; class Actinomycetes; order Mycobacteriales; family Nocardiaceae; genus Rhodococcus; species Rhodococcus sp. 06-221-2. The sequence goes on along the minus strand of NZ_NOYJ01000003.1, from coordinate 88,909 downwards.
GTCGACGACCTGGTTACCGGTTGTTTTCAAGTAGCCGGACTTGCCTGATCCCAAGTTGCCACACACTCCCACCGAACCCGAAACGTCACGTGACGCTTTCTTGGCGATGTCGTGGTGCACGACGCCAGTGCGGGCCGAGGAAATGTTGAGTGCGATCAGCGGGCCGTCTCCGTCGCCGAGATCGTTGCGGGTGACCGGTACGTACGCGGCGAAATGTTCGGATGTGGTGATCTGCGCGAACTCGTTGCAGATCGCCGGCGTCGGCACGCCGGGTGTCATTGCCCAGAACAGCTCCTCCTGGAATCCGATCGGTGACTGCAACCTGTAGGTCGAACCCTCGAACTCCTTCGCCAGCTCGCGCTGATATGCGATGGCCGTCTCTTCGTCCGCGGCGGCGACACAGAAGACGGTGGTGGATTGCACTTCCATCTCCATTGCGTCCGCCTCCAGAAGCGCGTTGTATTCCGCGAGGGCGACGGCAGCGTCGTCGAGGACGCTGCCGGTGCTCAATTCGTCTTCTCGCTGGGTGTATTGATCGTTCATCTGCACCAAGGCGCGGCGGTTCTTCTTCAGAACCTCCGATGCAGCGGAGTTCTTGAACCGAATTGCCCAGTCGACATCGACGCCGCCCAGGTTGTCCGCGAGGGTCAGGTACTCCGAGCCTGGAAACAGCGTGCCGCCCGAAGGAGTGGCGGCGAGCACCAGGAAGCACTGATAGCTGGCCGGCGGTGGCGTTACCTCCCACGGCTGGTCGACTTTGAGCACACGCGACAAGGTCGGCGCCTTGGCCCGCCAGCCCGATTCGGGGCGATCGCTTTGAGCCCCTTCGTCGAGCCGCGCGGCAGTGAAGGATCCTCGAGCAGTGCCTGCCGGATGATCTAGAGCGGTGGGCATGTCGGTATCGAGGCCGAGGCCGCGCTGCAGAGCATGTTGGTGCAGCCACACCATCTGGGAGGGGGTTGCGGGGGTCGCATCGTAGAAGGCAGGGATGGCCGCGGCGATCTGCGCGGCCTGAGCTGCGCGGCGTTCTCTCTCCTCGACGGGAATCGACGAGGGCGGCATCCCCAGCAGATCGGCCACCGAGGACCATGCGGCGGACGTTGCGGCCTTGACGGTGTCACCGAAGCCGTGGTTGGCCAGGGGGATGGACAGCCAGTAGATTCGCTGGCCGGGTCGGATCTCCTCCAGGCGGTCGATCGTGGCGTCGCATTCGTCTGCCCACGCGGGATGGAGATCGAGATCGACACCCCGTTCCATGCGCTCGACGATGGTCATTGGGTCCAGACTGACCGCGACACTGAGCAGGAGAGATTCGCCAGGAAGAGCGCGCAGCAACATCTTGTGCATCGCCCGCGCGGTCTGTCGGTCTTCGATCGGCCGGTACCCGTACGGGATTCCGGTCAGGACGTAGTCCGCCCAGACGACTCCGGAGCGGGTCCAGCGCAAGTTCGAGGTGACGAGCCGGTTCGGTTGTTGCATTACGCCTTCTCTCGGGTCGGGGTGGGGGCCGCTGCAGCCATGGCAAGCAGCTGCTGAACGCTGCTCGCCGGTGCCAGGTTGGCGACGCCGAACGCTTCGGCCAGGGCTGGACTCTGCGAGCGCTGGCGTTCGCCGTCCGATCGCGGCCGGGCTGGCGCTGGTGCGATCTTTCGCTCCGGCCGCGGTTGGGTCAGAGGTCTGAATGCTGGTGCGGCCGGCGCTGCGTTGTCGTCGAGCTCCACCGGTGCCGCGGCGTTCTCTACTCGATCGCTGGATGCTCTGATGACTGCTGGTTCACTGATAGCAGCGTCGTGGCTTGGCGGGGTGTCGAGGATGATCACCGACCCCAGTACCGCGTGAGGGCGTTTGATCCGGATCGGCTCGCCATTGATCCTCGACGGTGACATCGCCCCGGTAGCCGCGCGCCCGACACCCCGGACTACTGAGATCGGATTCCGTGCTCCCTGCGGCAGCCTCCCCAACGCCCACAGGGTGCCGCCGGTGACACCGAGGAAGATGACACCGTTGGTGATGACACTGCCCTGCGCCCACAGCGACTGGGTCAGCCACAGCAGTCCGCCTGCAATACCCGCGCCGACGAACTGGGTCAGGGTGTAGGGGCCACCGGGGATCTTTCGGCCGTCTGGCGCTTTGCCGATCAGCTGCGGAAAATTGCGCGCTTTGGTGAACATCTTGACCACGCTCCGCGAGGAGGCCTGCTGTTCGGTCATGGTCGGTCACACTCCTGCGGGGGTCGTTGAATCGAGGTGTTCGTGAGTTGGCCGAGCAGTGTCAGATGAACGCCGCGATCGGATCGGGCACCACGACGACCTCGCTGCTTTGTGGCGAGGCGGAGCCGGGAAGCTCGTCGCCGACACTGTCTTTGACGGCGGTGATGTTCCACATCACCCAGATCAGTGCCCCGCCGACCACGATCGCCACCAGTGTTTTGGCAATGGCGAAGTGACTTTTGAAAGCAATCGCGGCGATGAACCCGGCGACGCCGACGCCCACGAGAGTGCGGATGAGGCCCTGCACCTCCGCACCTTTGTTGTTGGCCCATTCGATGATTCCTTCGGCGACGACGGTCGACGACGGATCGGCCAGGATCGAGGTAATGGTCATTGTTCGTACCTTTCGGATAGGGGGAGCAGAGCGTCAGTTCGGTTGAACGGGCGCTGCGGGAACGGAGGAGGTAGTGCTGGCACCAGTCGAGGTCGGCACCGCAATGGTTGGGGTTGCTGCGCTGAGTCCGGTCGAGTTCGCGAGCAACGGCATCGGGTCGAGCGCGGATACTTCCCACCGGCCACCCCGGGCGATCGCTGTCAGCGGGTATTGCACGGTCGAGGTCTGCGCTCGGTCCGTGGCTGTGACGGTCGCGGTGGCGAGCACCCGTACCGTCGCACCATCTGCCGGGGATCCGGACGCACCCGCCGAGAAGTCGGTGTCCGAGACGAGGTCGTTGATCTGGACACTGGTGTACGGCGCGGGGGTGACGGCACGGATCGGTGTGCCGGGTGAGGTGTAGCGAGAAATTTCTCCGGCACCGGCAACCATTGCCGAGAGGAACTGGCTGATCGACTGGGTGAGCGAGTGATCGAGGCCGACTCGGAATCGGTAGCCGAGTGTGAGGTCACCGCCGGTTGCCGGGGCCGCCACAGCAGCAGGGACTGCTGCAGCCCGCGCGTCGTCTCCCACGAACACGACAGGGACCGAGAAGTATCGACGTTCCGGCTTCGTCGCCGGGTCTGCCCCGATCGGAACCACCGAGACCGACACAACGATCGCGTAGTTCTGGCCGGCCGCCTGTAGCGGTCCTCCTTGCGATGTCGATCCTGTGGGACCCTGATTTCGCGCCGGCGGGTCGATTGCTTTCACGCTCGCGATTCGAGGTTCGGACGCGGTATAGCTCGCCTGAGCCGGAAGCGACATGCCGTCGGTGCGGACGAAGCGCGCGAGGGCTTTCTCGTCTCCTCGCTTGGATTGCAACCACGTCAACACGAAGTCCTGCGCGAGGTCGGTCGCTGCTGCTTCGCGGGCTGTGTCGATGACCGTCTGAGGGTTTGCCTTGCTCTGGATCGGCGTCGTGGACCCGACGCCGGCCAAGACGAGAACCAGTGCCACCACTCCGGAGCCGATCGCCGCGAACAGACCCCACTTCATCGCCTTGGTCGCGACCGCTTGCTTGCCGGCCCACTGATGAAGCTCGGTGGCCGGCGCAGCTTCTGTCGGCTTGTTCGAGCCCTTCTTACGGAGATGGATCTTCATGAGATCTCCTCGTGCCGAGACGGCTCGACCGTGGCGGGTACGAAGCCCTCGTCGACCAATCGCAGAGCGCCTCGACCCCGGGTCGCCATCATCCGTTCGAGCGCTGCCCGCGCCTGCTCGGCCGGCTCACCGAGCACGACCTCGCGGACGCGGCTGGCGATCTCTGCGCTGAGCGGATTGTCGCCGAGTTGCGCCGCGAGGCCGCGGATCTCTTCGGACACCGAGTGCACGCGAGCGGTGTCCGAGAGCAATGCGGCCGACGGATCGTGGTCGTCCATCCGGGGTCCTCCTGTCGGTAGCCCGCCGTGTACGGGCTTCTGAGAACAGGTAGATCCCTTCGCGGGCGGGTCTGTGACAGAGGCGACCGGAAATTTCTCGAACTTTTTTTCACCGCCCCGCTGCGATTCGTCGGGCTGTTATCACCGTCGCCGTGTAACCGCAGGTCACAGCGGTCTATGTCGAACGCGGGGCGCTGCCGTTTTCTGGTTCCGCCGGACCCGGCGGGTATAACAGCTCCGCCTTTTCGAGTAAGAATCCGCAGCTCAGCGGATATAAGGCGCTGTTTGTGTCAGAGGCGATCGAACTTCAGTTGCCTCTATCAGGAGCGCCCCAGTGACCTCGCCGCAGCCTTCCTCGCATTCCTCCACCCCACTCGGATACAGCACATCGCTGTTTACGACGATCAACGCCGAGTGGACCAATCTCTGTGTCGACGCTCTCGCAGGCCGCGAAGTCCGCACGTGGGCCGATCGACACCCCGCATGGTCGTCCGCTCGCTCCGTGGCCGACATCGCTGAGCTTGCCGCTCAGGACAGTGACGCCACCCTGTCCCTTCTGCTCACCGAGCACAGTGCAGGCAGCGCCCTCGCCGGCACAGTTTTGGTCCGGTTGATGCTCCCCAAGCTGGTCCGAATCCATCGCTACGCGCGGCTGGACGGAACCGATCACAGCCGCGAAGAACGTGCCTCGCGTACCATCGCCGCGTTCTACGAGGTGATCGCTTCGCACCGTCCCGGCGGCACTGGGATTGCCGGGGCACTCTCGCTTCGGACGCTGGGTCTGATCACCAAGACCTGCGAATCTGCGGTGGAAACGCCGGCCGAACCCGACCAGCTCCACCGGGTTGCCGACGGATCCGATGACCGCACGACCAGCAATCCGGGGGAGGTATCGGCACGGGAATTGCATTCGGTTCTTGCATGGGCAGTGCAGTCCAAGACCATCACTGCCGACGAGCACTCACTTCTGATCCGTGCATATCTCGTCACCGAAGGTGCCGATCTCGCATCGCTCGCCGTCGAGGAGAACTGCTCACCGGCAGCCCTTCGACAGCGCTTGAGCCGCGCTGTCGCGCGAGTCCGCGACGGAGTAGCAGCACGCACCGGCAACACTCCCTCGCCGGGAAAGCGGACGTTCTTCTACACCCGATCACACCATGAGTCCGCCTTGGCGAGCTGAAGTCCACCTGCACCAACCCCGCTCTCACCTACAAAGGACGCACATCATGACCGCATCTCGTACACGCAAGAGGATCGTTGTCAGCGCAGTCGGGCTCGCCGTCGCTGCCAGCATCGTCGTCATTCCCTCCGCCATTGCCGATCCGCAAGCCGGTGCTCCGGCATGCCCGGACAACATCTTGGTGGCCATACCCGGCACCACGGAAACCAACGAGCAGGCCGATCCGAATGTGCCGGTCGGAATGCTCCGCAACGTCGTGGACCCACTCGACTCCGAGTTCTCATCCCAGGAACTGCAGACATACACAGTTCCCTACGTCGCGACGATCGTGAACGACAAGGCCCAGACCTACGGAACCAGTAAGAAGGAAGCGATCGATCGCGCATCGCAACACATCTCCGAGAAGGCAGCCGAATGCCCGAGCACCAAGTTCGGGCTGACCGGCTTCTCCCAAGGGGCCGACGCCGCGGGAGATCTAGCCAGCAAGATCGGAAACGGCGAGGGCCCGGTGAGCGCCGATCGCATCTTTGCCGTGGGCCTGATGGCCGACCCCGGCCAGAGCCCGACCGCCGGCGTTCAACTCGGAACCAAGACCACCGGCAACGGCTTCGTCGGTGCGCGACCCAAGGGATTCGGAGCTCTCAACAACGTCACCGCCAGCGTGTGCGATCCCGACGACACGTACTGCAACACCCCCGACGACGCCATCGCCACACAGTTCATCGGGCAACTCGGATCGAAGATCGACGCCACCGATCCCGCGTCTTCGGTCGCCGGAGTCGTCACCACGCTTCTCGGTCTCGACGGCCAACCCCTGACCGACACGCTCGGCAAACTGAACACCGCAGTGACCACAGGCAACATGCTCACCGTGCCGCAGCTCGCACTCGACCTCGCCGGCAACGTCTCAACACTGAGCGCAAAGGTCGCAGAAATGACCATCCCCGGGGCAGACATCGCCCCGATGGCCACCACCGTCTCGCAGCTCACCGATGCAATCCACCGCGGTGACATGTTCGCCGTTCCGGCACTGCTGGCGACCCTCACACCCCAAGTCATCAGCTTCGCGAGCCAATTCAGTTCGATGATCGGGACCGTGGTGTCCAAGCTGCCTATCAACGAGTACATCGCGATCGGCACCACCGCAGCGCGGATCTCCACCAACGCCGCGGCCCAGAACTATGTGGCTCTACCGGCCGATCTCGGCAAACTCGTGGGCCAGGTCAACAACGCGGTCCGCAAGACCCTCCGCGCACTCCCCCTCGACGAGTTCCCCCTTTTGAACCGGCTGGCCGATAATCTCACCCCAGGCCGCGTGCTCGACGAGGTGCTCAACTACGCCACCTCGCTCGCCACCGATTCGCACAACTCCTACGCGAACGAACCGATGGCCGACAACGGTCGAACCGGAGCGGACGAGCTCACCAACCTCTTCCGCACCCGCATCACCAACCCCACGGCACAGATTGCTTCGTAGCCGACCCACCTCCCTACTCGAACACAAGGAACCGTCACGATGCTGACAGAGCTGGACGACCCCGACACCGACATCGCTGTCCGCATCGACGTGCACGACGCTGGGGGTACCAAAACGTGGCACCCCCAGCGCGACGGTCATCTCCTCCTGAACGCCGATCCCGCGGCGTCGACGCACCTCGCACACACCCTCGCCGACACCCTCAGCGGCCACTCTCCGCACGTATGGATGATCACTGGCCCGTCCAGAACCCCCACGTTCTCGACCACCGCGGACACCGACCCGGACCCTGTCGACATCATGGATTCCGTTTGGCGATTCACAACCCAACGCAAAACTCTGATCGACAACGGTCAAGCCACAACCCACGACTTCACCCCCGCATACCTCGTCATCGACTCCCTCGAAGGCGTCGTAGACACCCTCCGCCTCACCTGCAACCGCAGTCTCCAACTCCTGTCCGTCCTCGCTCACCGCGGACACCGCGCCAACGTCTACCTCGCCACGATCACCGATCTCAACGCCCCACGCATCTCCGAAGCGTTGCGGAATTTCGCTGAGCCTCGTCTGCGAGACCGGGACTGTCTGAATAACGGTTGATCCGCTGACCTTGCGTGGCGCGGCCTCACGGAACCGGTGCCTGGTCAATCACGCCACGGAACGAAGGTGGGATTCGAGCGTTCTGATCCGTTCCCGGCCTCGGCCGATGTCGTAGCGGGAAGCTCCGTGCGGCAAAGCAAACTCGATGTTCAGTCGACCGCCATACCCATGGACGATGTAAACAGGAAAGGAAAACCCAGCTGGCGCGGGCCGGCAGTCCTCGAGTTTGAGTCCTGCGGGCGATCGCAATGGTGGAACCGTGCCTCCATTGGTGCAACGAACCTCGTTGGGTTCAGGCAACAGCACTGCCATCTTCGCGGCTGTCAGGGCTTCACTTTGGAGGTGGCCGGCGGCGAGATCGATGTGCAATTCCTCATTTAAACTGCGAGCCAGATCCACGATTTCTACGGACTCGGCCGTAGCCCGATAGACGGGGAAGCCGACAATATTTGTTCCCGCGGTGGAATCCACTGCAGGTGTGACGTGAGGCCTGAGGTCCACAATAAAATGGTAGGCGATGTCGGCGAGCCGAACACTTCTCAGATCTGACTCGGTCCGCATGATAGCGGCAGATACTAGGCCGTTTACCGTAACTCCATGGTGACGTCCGAAGTCGATGAGCCCGGTCGTGACTCGCCTGCTCAAACGACAACGCAGTTGGGTCATCGCACGATGTGGCTCGGTATAGCCAGCCGTCGGCGGCCTGTTTAATGCCGACTCTAATGGTTCGTCATTGCCGACATCGGGTGTGTCGATTCCTCTCTCGGAGAACAGCTTTTCCAGCGACTCGGGATAGCCATGAACAACCGCGTCAGGGGTCTTTCCTTCCACAATGTCGGTGTAGAAAGACCACAGATCGCTGAGCAAATCTACAGAATGGCGACCGTCGGCTATGCAGTGGTGGGTTAGTAAAGTCACACTCGCGCAGGCGGAATCGCCGACGACGTGTAGCCCGGAAAGGGCGCGGCCCGCACTGAGGTTCACCCCGCTCAGCGGCTGACCGGGATCCCCTGTGTGCACGCTGAGGCCGGGCAGCGGACCGGATGGTTTGACGATCATATGGTCTCCATCGATCGTCTCCACGTGCGCAGCCAACACAGGATACGAGCGTCGCAATGTCGCAAATGCCGCCGAGAGCCCCGATATGTTCAAATCGCCGCGAGCCCGCACCGAATACCCGATGAAAACTCCCAAGTCGACGTAGAGCGCCTCACTGGGAGCGAGCCCCCGAATAGAGTAATCCACAGTCACCACAAATTCCTGTCACTTAAATTGCTGTTCGATAGGGGACGTGCAGCTCGATGATCACGAGCCCGGCACCACCAGGAGCGTTTCTGATCATGGGATGGCCTCGGGAGATGGCGCGAACGAGCACCAAAACTAGAACTCACGAAGGTTGTCACGTAGATACACCGACGAATATCCCACCCGCGTTCGCCCAATTCGTTGTAAAGCTGGCACGAGGCCGTCGGTAATCTCAGCGATGAATCGGCGGGTGAGCGAGTTCGACCCGGTATAAATCAAGAATCCGTCACCGCCTACCTCGTCGACGATCTCCCCCATGCGCTCCGCTACGTGATCAGGCGTCCCCACCAGTTCGATAGACGGAGCGAGGTAATCAATGGTCAGCTCGCGCAGAGTTTTACCGCTACCGTGCTGCAGGAAGCTCTCCAGTGATGACTGCTCGCCATTGGTTGTCAAGTCTTGCGGAGGTACTTCGTCGAGCGGAAACTGAGAGAAGTCGATGTCGGTGACGAAAGACAGTTGCAAAAGAATGTTTTCGATGGCCCGGTCGCTGGTCATTCTCCGTTTATTCGCGGCCTGAGCCTCATCCATAGTGGCACCGAGTACTGGCATCGCGATGAAGAGAACCTTGATGTCGTCAGGGTCTCGACCGTGTGCCTGCGCCCGGTTACGGACATCGTCACGAAACTCCCGCATCGTCTCCACGGTGTTGACGTTGGCAACAATCGAGTCGGCGTACTTCGCGGCGAAGTCGCGGCCCTTGGGGGATCCGCCAGCTTGGACGAAAACTGGTTGCCCATTGGGTGGGTGCACCGTGTTGAGCGGACCCGCCGAACGGAAATGCTCCCCAGTGTGGTTCACTGCCCGAACAGTGCCGGGCGCAACATAAGTCCCTGACTCGCGGTCACGGACGATGTTGTCTCGATCCCAGGAATTCCATAGATCTCGGACAAGGTCGACGTACTCATGTGCTACCTCGTAGCGCTTGTCGTGCGGCAGCAGACGATCCATGCCGAAGTTGCGCGCGGCCTGATCTTGACCGGTGGTGACGATGTTCCATCCAAAGCGCCCACCAGCGATGTGGTCGACCGTAGAGACAGTGCGTGCCAGCATGTATGGGGGATAGAAGGCCGTCGACATCGTAGCGATTACGCCTATGCGGTCGGTCGCGGCCGCGATCACCGACGCCAACGGCACTGGGTCGTGTTTCGGCACCCACAGGGCGTGTTTCAGGTACGCATCGAAGGATCGCCCGTATGCATCGGGTACCGACACCGTGTCCTCGAACATCATGTAGTCGAATCCTGCGCGCTCTAGCGACTTCGCCATCTCGACATAGAATCGGCCATCCCATGGCTCTTCAGGCGGCGAGAAGTCGCCGGTGAAATCGTTAGCAAAGAAACCGACAAACCAGCCTAGGTGAAATTTTCGTACAGACATCGACGTGCCTCCAAATTTCGTATACGGACGAACTGGGTGGAACGTGAGCGATATAGAATGCACCGAGGACGGAGCAGATCTACCGGCCAGGCAGAAGTCCCACTAATTAGGGTGAGCGAATGGCCGCGATAGCCCCCTCGATGTCTTTGCAGACGATTACGCGAGACCGGGTTGCGGGGGTGATAAATCCTTCGACGGCAGCGTGCTCGATGTAGGAGAGCAAGGGGCGGTAATACTCGTTGTCGTTCAGCAGTACACAGGGTTTATTGTGAAGCCCCAGGTGTGACCACGTAAGGACCTCGAAGAACTCTTCTGCGGTTCCGACACCGCCGGGGAGGGCAATGAATGCGTCACCGAGTTCGGCCATGAGAGCTTTGCGTTGGTGCATGTCATGGACGACGTGTAGTTCTGTCAGTCCATGATGCGCAGCCTCGGGTATCGCAGTGAAGCTCTCAGGGATCACGCCAACGACGGTTCCGCCGGAGTCCAAGGCCGCGTTCGCGAGGGTGCCCATGAGGCCGACTCGGGCGCCACCATAAACGAGGCGCAGCTTCGATCTAGCAATCGCACGCCCCATCCCCTCTGCGAGCTGTCCATATTTGGTCCCGCGCCCTGGCATAGCTCCGCAGAAGACCGTGACGCTCTTGGGGGTCGGGCGGGCCTGTGCCGAGACCGTAGTCGCGGGCATTGGTCGAAGGTTCATCAGTCGAATGACATTCTGTATCCAGGGGCGAGGATCCTGTATGGGTCGAAGCGACGCTTAGCCCGTGCGATGGCCTGCCATCGCGAACCGAAGTGCGTACACCAATCTCCCGGTGACATGGGGACAGCATTGACTGCGTAGGCCACCCCGCCTACATCCCGAGCCTGTTCATAGAGCAGGCGGTTGCTGGCAATCATTCGGGCTTCGGCCCCTGGGGATGCTGTTCGAAGTACGGCCAACATGAAGAATGTGTCGCAGTGAGGAATCGGAATGAACGGTGCGGTGATCGGTGTTGTTGGAATCGGGTAAACCATGATCAGCCCGGAGTTTCCTAGGTCATCCGTCAATGAGGAGCTGGTAGTTTCGATGAACTGCTCGATCTTGTCTGCCGGGATCAGCAGGCTGGCCCATGGATGTGGATAGAACCACTCACCTGTGTGCCGAAGATCAAGCTCCTGATCCGCCATACGGTTGATAAAGTCACCATAATCTACGTCCGAGTTGTATTCGGCGCACGAATCGTATTGGAGCGATGACAACAGCGCATCGTCGTCTGGCCTTCGTGGTGGGGTGAAGTACTTGGCTAGGTCCAGTCGATAACGTAAGTGGCCGTCGGCATCGACACGAATTCGTCCTTGTACATGGTCGAATAGTCTGTTGGACATGGCGCGGAGTTGGTCGCCAAGGAATACGCCGAGGTTGGAATACTGCAATTTGTACTGTCGAACCGACTCGTGAGCAGCGGTCAGACGGATTGTCGCGTTGACGATTACGCCGAATTGACCGAGGCCGCCGCGCACGGCGTCGAAAAGTTCACTGTTCGATACGGCGGAGCATTCCCGAAAATCTCCCGATCCGGTAACTACAGCAAGAGAGTCCACGTTGTCGGTTTGCAAGCCAAAGCCGTGACTCGATCCCCCGAAGCCGCCGACCGAAAGCGTTCCGCCGACGGTGGTCCCGAGATAGTCGGTGAGTACCGGAGGGGTTTGCTGGCGGCTGAGCGTGGCAGCGACCACGTCGCTCCATCGCACACCCGCATCGATCGTGGCCTGCCCCGATCGAACGTCGTGGACGGTGTTGAACCTTTTCATGTCCAGCACGACTCCGCCATCTGCCTGGCATTGCCCGTAAGTCGAGTGTCCGGATCCGCGCACCGCGAGCGATAGGTTCCGCGCCGCGGTGTAGCGCAGGGCTTCCTGCACGTCGGCCACGGTCCGTGGCACGACAACGACGGACGGTTTCGCATGGATGCAGTTTCCGAAATCAGCCCCGGCGGATGTCAGGTGCACGTCGTCGGTGTGCCAGATCCCGCTCATCTGGCGGTCACACCTGGGGCACCGAAGGTTCTTAAAAATATTTCCTGCTGAAGGACGCCGTGCTCGACATACCGGCCACCCATTGATGCCGCCAGTTCGTCGAGCACCTCCGTGGTGAGGTCTCGGTTGGCCAACTCCTCTGGTGTTACGGAATGCGTGGCGCACCAGTCGAGTACACAGTCCAGACCCGCAACCGAGGCTATGAAGTTGTGCTGATCGCCTAGAACCCACGCTTCCGCCAGTTCGGTGAGTAAATTCCTGCCCGTTGAATCTCCCCGTAACATTTGTCGTGCCCTTGCGCACTGCTGGGCAAAGTAGTGTTGCCTATCAGGAATAGGCATAACATTCACGACAGCTGGGAACGGTAGGTTGGATATCGTTTGCGCGAATCGAAGAATGAGCGATATCGAACCGCCCTCCATTACCACCGCTTCGCCGCGATCAACGTACGAGGTCAGTACTTTTATCAGCCGGTCAAAGGCCTCGTCCGGATCGAAGTTGCCCTGATGTATGGTCCGGTTGTCGAGCCAAACGCGGTTGAGCCCTTCCACTTTCGCGTCGAACGCTCGACCACTGGTGACCAGGAGATCGGAGTAACACTGGATACGGTCGGCAACAACAATCGGAGCCGAGTGACTCAATGCCAACTTGCTCGCTTCGGCGCTCTTTCCAATTCCGGTGGCACCGACGATTGCGTATACGCCGGGTTCCCATCGCACCCGATCAAACCTTGCTTGCGTCTGTGCCATGGTTGATTCCTTCATCCCGATTCCTTTCTCTCGCGGGTCGTGCTCAGCCGAGGAAGGAATTGATCGAATTACTCAGGGAACGGGCGTCAAGTCCGTGAATGTGGTCGTGGTCGTCGGGGGTTCCGTAGTGGCGATCTTCCATCTCACGTCGAACGCCCAGGGAGAGCAGCCGATGGGGATGGCTGACGAGACTGGACGAGACTTGGTGCGCCGAGGTGCCTGCCAGATAGGGCTCGACCAACACGACGTTCGGACGGTTCACGGCTTGCACCGCGGCACACAGGCCCGTGGCGTCGAAGGGGCGAATCGTCGCCGCGTAGAGGATGGTTACGTCGAGCATGGAGGTTGCCGACAGCACCGCATCTAAACAGGGCCCGACTGCGAGGACGACTCCGCGGGTGCCGTACTTGATAGGTGTGAACGATGTCCCTCGGACCGCATGGGGGTAACGGTTGACCTGACTCGACAGCCGTAGGTAGACCCGTCCATCGCCTGGTAGCGATTCGAGGAGAAGATCGGCGGCCTCCTGTGGATGGCCTGGCACGTGAACTGTCCAGTTGGGCATCGAATCGATGACGGTGATATCGCCCGGGGTGAAATGGGAGAAGGCGAACTCCGACAAGTCGTAGGAGGCTCCCCAACTGACCAGGACTGCGCCGACATCTTGCTGGGCGAAGTTCAGCTTTATTTGTTCAAGAGGCCGCTCGACGAGAAAGGCGGCGACTGTGTGTACCACGGGTCGCATGCCACACATGGCGAGCCCGCCGGCTACCCCCATCATCAGCTGTTCCCTGATCCCTACGTTGATCACGCGGTTGGGATCTGCGATCGCGGCCGCTTTGAAGAGGTGGGCTCCGATGTCGGCCAGCACAACTACGGCGCGGGGGTCTGTTTCCAATGCACCAGACATGGTCGTTCCGAATGCGGTCCACATGTCAGTGTGGTTGAAGGACTTTGGTTCTTGCGTGTCTGCGGAATTCATGGCGATTCATCTCTGCTGAATGGACGAACGGGCCGATTGCCGAGTCACGGTGGCGACCACCGCGAGCGGTCTGTCGTTGTGATCTCGATTCAGTGCCGCAGCGATCTCCTCATGGTCAGCACCGTTGATGTTGATTGTGTCCCAACCCTCACCGTCGAACCGTTTATCGATTCCATGCGGCCAACCCATACTTGCCGTGCCGTTGTCCAGGACGATGACCGTCAGTTGGTTCAAGCGCGCGCGTCCTGCAAAAGCCATCGCCTCGTGGTTGCTGCCCTCATCGAACTCTCCATCGCCGATGAGCACGAAGACTCTCGGTGCGTGACGATTTTGTATACGGAGTCCCATCGCGACGCCCACTGCGAGCGGCAAGCCATGGCCGAGCGAGCCACCCGACATTTCTACACCCGAGATTTTGGTTCGATCCGGCGCGAAGCCGAGTGGTGAGTTCTTTGTCGCCCAGGTATCGAGGAGCTCTGGTCGGAGGAACCCTTTGGCCGCAAGTACCGCGTAGTAGGCCATCGGGCCGTGACCTTTGGACAGCAAGAAGCGGTCCCTGTCGTCGTCGTCGGGGCTCTCGGGGGATACGTTGAGGATTTCGTCGTAGAGTACCCACAGCACGTCCATCGTCGATGAGGATGAGAACGAGTGCCTTTCGTCTCCCCGCATACGGGAGATCAGAGCAGGCAGATCGTCATAGCTGAATTCGGTTGGCTCTTGTCGCATCGCATTCTCTTCGAAGCGGATAGCAGTAGCTGGGCAGGAACGTGCAGCCGCGCGTACCAGCGAATGGTTGTCTGGGGAAGGTTTGTCCACGAGCAATGTGACTGTGCCGTCGTTACTCTGCTCGAAGACCTCGGGCGCGACGAGCACGCACTGACCGGAGCCGAAACACCTCCGCTCGTTCACGACGACTTTCATGACCGCTCGCTTCTCACCACGTCAGCTGTAGTTCTTCGAGGCCGAGAACAATGCTGGCGGAGCGGAGCCGAACGTCGTGCGAGGGTGAGAGGGCTAGGTCGGGAAAGCGCCTCAGTACCGCCGGCACGGCCGTGCGCAGGGTCATCCGAGCGAGTGAATGCCCAAGACAGAAATGGACGCCATGCCCGAAGGCGAGGTGACCGGCTACTCCCCTGGTGATATCGAGGTCGTCGGGTCTGTCCGTCAGATTGCTGTCGCGATTAGCGGCCAATAGGGACGGGATGACGAAAGATCCTGCCGGAATGGTCACCCCGGCGATTTGCACCTCGGTTACTGCCATGCGCGGTGGCTGCGAATGGGCGACCGACAACCACCGCAATAATTCCTCAATTCCGGAATTGACGCAGTTCGGGTCCTCGATCATCATGGCGGCTTGTTCCGGGTGATGCAAAAGGGCCAGTACACTGAGGCCGATCATGCTTGCTGTGGTCTCGTGTCCACCGAGCATGATCAGACTGATGATGCTGATAAGTTCGTCGGTGCTGAGGTTGTCGCCAATCTTGCGCGCCAGAATTCCCAACAAGTCGTCACCGGGTTGTTCCTGCGCACGGGTAACCAGGGTGGCCATGTATCGACGGTCTTCTCGCTGGGCAACCGCTCGTTGTTCTGCAGATGCCGACAGATCCAGGAGGCGTGCTGTTCGATCTCGCAATTCGTCGCGATCGGCATAGGGCACTCCCAACAGCTCACACAGTACGAGCAAAGAGACTGGTAGCGCGTAACGGTCCATAAGGTCGGCGGGTTGCCCGGCTTGCTCGAGACCATCCAATGCACTGTCCACTATCTCTGCGATGCGCGGCTGCAGGCGACTGAGCCGGTGCACTGAGAACTCCGCAGCAAGGATATGACGCAAGCGGGTGTGGTCGGGGGGATCGAGTCCGATGAGGTTACCGGCGCGCATGGCGGCTAGTTCATCTTCAATCACATCGCCGCCGCTGGGTATTGCGAACATTGGCGTGTGGGCGTTGCTGAACCGGTTTGAGTCTGCGAAGATTCGCCGGACGTCTTCGTAACGGCAGACGAGAAAAGCCGGGGCCCCGTAGAGTTCTCCTACTGGGATAACACCGTCGCGGTCACGGACCTGGGCGAGCTCTTCGGTCGGGTTCAGGCCGTTGCGTCGCATTTCTAAAGGTAAATCAGCCGTTCCGGCCATACCGGAATCCCTTCGATTGTTTGTAGAAGGACGAAGTGGCGCGCCGATGCCGAGGATCGCTGGCGCGTGGATAACTCGGATATCTCAGGCCACCGCTACAGACGCTCGCACGCGATAACCAAGTAGTCGATGCTGCGTTCGCGGAAGCCCTGGAGGAATGGTTCCTCGACACCTGTGCGCAACGCTGCCTGGTTGCGCAGGTCCCAGTACGGGATGGCTTCGTCGGTGTATCGCTGAACGTGATACGGCACCAGACCATTTGCTGCCAGAGTTTGGAAATAAGTACTGCGGGTGTGCATAGCGCACTGATATTCTTCGTCGATCAACCGTGATGCCTCGGAACGCTCAGCAACTACGTCGTTGCGGCACCAGGTGACTGCGACATAGCGGCCGCCGGGGCGCAGCAACCGGGCGAACTCGGTGAACGCCTCCCCTAGGTCGACACACATCGTGGTTTCGTTGGAGACGATGTAATCGAAGGTGTTGTCCTCGAAGGGGGCCTGAACCATGTTTGCGAAGTGGAATTGCACACGGTCCGAGCTCCCGCGTTCACGGGCCAACTTCTCTGCGAACTCGACATGGTGAGCGCAGTAGTTCACCCCGTCTACCCGGCAGCCGAATCGATCAGCGATTGTGAAGGTCGTTCCGCCTCGCCCCGATCCCGCGTCCATGACACGAGAGCTCGGTGAGACCTCCCCTAATGCATCGACGATAAGGTTGATTTCCAGCGACTCCATCCGGTGAAGTTCGCGCAGGATCAGTGACTCCCGCAGCTCCGCAGGTGCAGCGAGTACAGAGTGATCGTAGTCACCGATTCCGTAGTGGTGGTGGTACAAGCCGTCTTCAGTGCCCAGCAGCAGGTTGATATCGTCGGATTTTTTGGCATCCCAGTAGCGGCGCTGCTGTACGTCATGCTGGCCGAGGACTGCCACGTCGAGGTTCGGCATTTCAGGCTCCTTCAAGTTTGTGGTTTCCGGGTGGATGTCTCAGATGCGTTCGGCCGCAATCACTAGGTAGTTCAGTGAACCGTCGCTGTAGCCGCTGAGGAACGCATCCTCAACGCCGGTGCGGAGTTTGCTGTTGTTGCGTAGCTCCCAGTACGGCATAGCTTCGTGTGTGTACTGAGCCACGCGGTACGGAATCAGGCCGTTTGCCGCGAAGGCCTTGAAGTAAGTGCTTCGGCGGTGCATTCGGCATACGTAATGTTCATCGATCTGCCTTGTCGCGTCCGAGCGTGGGTCGACTGCGTCGTTGCGGCACCAGGTGGTCATTACGTAGCGACCGCCCCGTCGCAGTAGGCGGGAGAACTCGGCCATTGCTTCGTACGCGTCGGCGTACATCGTCGTCTCGTTTGAGACCACGAAATCGAAAGTGTGATCAGGAAATGGTGCCTGCAGCATGTTCCCGAGGTGGAATTGAACGCGGCTATCCCAACCGCGTTTGCGTGCGATCTGCTCGGCGAACGCGACGTGATGTTCGCAAAAATTGACGCCGTCGATTCGGCTCTCCGTCGCTCCAGCGAGACGAAAAGATGTTCCCCCGCGACCTGACCCGGCATCCATGCCGCGAGAGTTGGGCGGCAAAGGACCGAGGGCGTCGAGGATCAGTCCGACTTGATCATTCTCCATTCGATGCAACTCTCGCAAAATCGCGTTCTCTCGCTCCTCACCTACGGAATCCAGAATAGAGCGGTCGAAATCGCCAATCGCGTAGTGATGGTGGTAAAGATCATCATCAGCGCCCAGTAGGAGATT
Source organism: Rhodococcus sp. 06-221-2 (assembly GCF_002258365.1). Classification (NCBI taxonomy): domain Bacteria; kingdom Bacillati; phylum Actinomycetota; class Actinomycetes; order Mycobacteriales; family Nocardiaceae; genus Rhodococcus; species Rhodococcus sp. 06-221-2. Next base: position 71,304 of record NZ_NOYJ01000003.1, on the reverse strand, counting down.
GATGTCATCGGTTGTTTTAGCGTCCCAGTGAGCTTTCAACTCACGTTCATAGCTATCGCGCGCATATTGATCTGCCGAGATCATCACAGTCTCCTTCTTCGGTTCTCCCCATCATTTCTGTATCTCAAGTCGACATGTCGAATGAACCATTGCGACCTGCAAGGTCGGCGACTTGATGATGTCTTCGACGCTACTTATCGAAATTAATTGCGGAAATACCTCCACAGCTCTTCGTCGCGAAGCGACAAAACTTTGGCACCGTGCGACAAGTGGGGTCGAAGTCCCCTACGGGGTCCAGTGCAGGTAGGCACCCATCTGCGCCGGCCGTGAGGAGACCATGGAAGCCGCAACCGGCCAACGATCAAGTCCTCGGAGTCGGGCCCTCCAAAGTCGACAACGACTACAGCCACGTCTACCGCGAGAACCCGCAGATCAATCGTCTTATGCCGTGAAGGCGATGCCCCGATCGGCGCGAGTGCGCGCGGACGTGACGGAGTTGCGTGGTAGCTACCGTGGACGGATAGCCGGACCGTCACTACCTCGAGCAAGGTCAAGAATTTTGTCTTGATGAATCCGTCACCCGGTCGTGTACTTGTTGCCCAGCGAGTTCGATCACGTCGACGCGGCGCGCCGGTACGAGAACCTTCGTTCCGGTCTTGACCACTCGGAATTGATCGGTGGATGTGTTCTCGAATTAGCTGGGTTCCGCGTAAAACCTTCTGAATTCCGAAGGCGAGCAACCCTTCAACTCGCGAAATAGCCGAGAAAGTCTCGACTGGTCACTAAGCCCCCACCGCGCACTGATGTCGCCTATCGGTATCTGTTGTAAGCTTGGGTCGATCAAATCGGCAGCGCACCTTTCAATGCGCTCATATGCTATATAAGCGGACAGAGTTCGCTCCTCTCGCTCGAAAGCGCGATGCAGCTGACGAACCGATACATGTAGTTTGCGCGCGAGTAGGTCGGGATTGAGCGTGGGATCAGAAAGATTCTTCTCGATCATCAAGCGCGCCGTCGCTACGAGGCCGGATTGCTGGTCAGGCGGTGCGTGGCCATGGGGCGGGTGCATTCCTTCCCACGCCAGTAATCGAACGGCTGAGATGACATTATGAGCCGTGAACGTGTTCAGCATTCCAATTTCTCTCGAAGTAGAATGTAAAGTATCTGAGAGTATTTTCCCCGTACCTTCAGCGTTTGGCACAACGCGAAGACCTCGACCCGAGGCGGCGTCGAAGTCTTCTCTTGAGCCCACCCTCTGCCGTAACGTGACTACCGCTAAACAGCTGGCACGGGTTACAGTCATTGTATAACTGTAATCGCTATAGTATAGGCCAATGCCTCCACTCTTCAGCGATATTTGGACGCCGTTCTGCGACAGAATTACTTCGCCCGATAAGACGTATTGAATCCTCACGGAGAATCGTGGATCGGCTTCGAGATCAACCTGTCGACGAGTAATTTCTCCTGGTCCGCACCGAATCGACGCTAAGCTGTCCCCATCGACTATTCGCGCAGTGAGTCGTGTCATACACTGTCGTTCAGGCGCGTGACACGCGGTTCCGTACACGGTGTACAGCTCGTGACTACGCTCTTCGCTAGATGCGTGGTCGGAAGTTTTGATCAGAGTTGTGGCATTGCGGTCGTTATGGGCATTGTCTCGGAACCTTTTTGAAGGTTCTCTATCGGTTGCAGCCATTTTCGCCCCCCGGCGCGAATCGTGTTCGGTCTTTAATTTGCTCATGTCCAGAGTCCGGCAGAACCGGCAACATCAACGGCCACAGGCGACGTGCTGTAACGGCTTCGACAGGTCGAGGCGTCGAGGCCGGATGCCCACTCCACGTTACTGCGGCCTGTTGGTGAAGTGATTGGAGTGATCTCTATGTGGTGTAGTCCGCGTTTATTCGAATGTATTCATCGGTGAGGTCGCAACCGAACACTCTCCAGGTGTCGGTGCCGATTCCGAGGTCTACGTTGATCTCGACGGTGGCAGTTGCAAGGTGTTCACGAACCACCTCGACGGTGTCGTGCTGGTCGAGTGACGAGCTCGGATACACATCGATGTCCGCGAATGCGACTCGGATTCTGTCGGGTTCTATGTCCACCTCGTTGCTACATTTTCCGATAGCCATGAGAACTCGACCCCAGTTGGGGTCTTCACCGTGGATCATCGTCTTGACCAAGGGAGAGTTGATGATCGACTTCCCGACCACGCGCGCTTGGCGCTCGCTCGATGCACCCGAGACCGTAGTGACGATCAGCTTGGTCGCACCTTCGCCGTCGCTGGCAATCATTTTCACCAGATCCGTGCACACTTCCTCGAGAGCCTGCTCGAACTCGGTATCGGGTACCGGGCCGGCGGCACCATTGGCGAAGACCGCCGCTGTGTCGCTGGTGGAGGTGTCGGTGTCGATCGAGACCGAGTTGTAGGTGCGGTCGACAACGTCACGAAAGATTCGGTTGAGCGTGTCCTGGGGGACGTCGGCGTCGGTGAAGACAAACGACAGCATGGTCGCCATGTCCGGTTCTATCATCCCGACGCCCTTCGCGATTCCAACGATGGTGCTGGTGCCGACGGCTCGTTCGGAGACCTTGGCGCGGGTGTCGGTGGTCATGATCGCTCGGGCCACCGCGTGCGCGTCGAGTGGTGTTCCCTGGCCGAGCCCGTCGAGTCCGGCGCGGATGGTGTCCATCGGATATTGCACTCCGATGACTCCGGTGGAGGCCATTATCAGGGCATCGGGTTCGATTCCTACGGTTCGTGCGACGGATGCGCGTATCTCGCTGGCGTTGCGGAGCCCTTCCGCGCCGGTCGCGACGTTGGCGTTCTTCGCCAACACGAGGACCCCGCGCGGACTGGTCTGCTCGATCGAGGTCTTGCTCAAGGTGACGCAGGGGCCCGCGAACAGTGACTTCGTGAAAACGACCGACGAGGTGCACGGCCTGTCGGAGATGACCATGGAGAAGTCGTCTTTACCTTCGTCTGCCAGTCCTAAATGGGTTGTCCAGCAGTGAAACCCTTGTGGGGACGCGGCGCTCATGTCTGCCCTTTCTGATCCGTGTGATGTCGAACTCAGGACGCTCTGCACCATGCCAGCAATGCGCGCCGGTCGGGCTTGCCGACAGACGTTTTCGGCCAGTCGGACATCAGAGTGATCTTTCCGATGAGACCGCAGCTGTTCATCACTTCGGTGACGCGAAGGTGGATTCGTCCGAGGTCTGCCCCGGTGGGTGCCAGGCGGCACAGTACTGTCGTCGGTGTGTCTGCTCCTGTGGCCGTTGGGGCGAAGACGACGACCTCGTCGACCTCGTCGAGTGCGGTGATCTCGTCGACCAGGACGCCTGCCGAACAGAGTTGACCGTGGTTGTTTGTCCATACGTCATCGATGCGGCCCAGGACGTTGATGGCACCGTTGTCGTGGACCATCACCGCGTCCCCGCTTCGATACCAGCCGTCCGTGAATGCGCTCTGTGTACGGTCCGGGTGTCCCCAGTAGCCTTCGGCTCGGTGCGCTCGGCGGAATTCGGGCTCGCCCACTCGATAGGTATCTGCGTCGATTCCGTGGATGGGGCGCACTCGCATCTCCACCCCGGGTAGGGGCCGCAGTTCGGCCGCGCTCTGCAACTGTGGCCGCAGATCTGCGCACATGATGCCGCACTCGGTGGCCCCGTAGAGCCTGCGTAGGTGGACCCCGCACCGCTGGTGGATCAGTCGCGCAGTGGTCGGCGTCAGGAGAGCCCCGCCCGTCAGTGCGGTGGTCAGGTGTTCACCCATTCGCTCCGATGCCGCCGGTGACGCTGCGATCGCGTCGTAGTGCGAGGGAAGGGCGCTCATATAGGTACCGTTCCAGTCGCAAATCGCTCTCGCGTGGGCAGAGGCCGGGAGACCGGCGTCGAGGTGCACCGTGGGTGCTCCCGAGAGCAAGCCCGCGAGAACGTGAACGTCCATCCCGTGCGCGAAATCGAGGGGGTGGATGTTGATGATCACATCGTCGGCTGTCAGACCGAGCTGCTGGCACCAGTCGGTGCGGTCGGCGAACAGCGATTCCTCGGTCCAGTACACCCATTTCGGCTCACCACTCGATCCGGATGTTTCGAGGATTCTTCCTCGCACGGTGTCGTGCTCGGTCACGTCGCATTGACGCGTTGGGTTGCAGTATCGGAGCTTTCGGGTTGCTGCATCGAACACGGAGGCCAGTTCGGGCAGGTCGGGGTCGATGTCGTGGTCGGTAATGGCGTGCCAGCGGCGGCCCAGTGCGCTCAGTCGGTCCCATGCTGGATGCCGCGTCCGGCTCGCCAGGTGCACGCCGCCGGCGGCCATCGTTCCCAGTAGTGCTGCAACGAAGTCTGCGGCCCCGGGGTGATGATCGACGACGACCACGTCGCCTTCGTCGATCACCGGTGCCAGTGCATCACGCCATGCCATCGCCGCGGCCGACAGCTCCCCGAACGTCGTATGGCGTCGTCCCTGGTGAAGTGCGTCCTGATCCTGTTGGGGCATGCTGTTCAGTGCGGCGAGGAACCCTCGCGCGTCAGACATTGATCTGTCCTCGGAACAAGTGTCTGACGCTGCCCGGTTCGATCGTTGTCCGCCCGTGCAGAACCTGTTCGTTGTCGAGGACGAGAAGATCACCCGGGGCCCAGTCGTGCGAGTAGAAGCTGGTACTGCCCCGCAGGTAGGAGTCGAGCCGTGCGAAGACGGCCCGGCTGTCTTCTTCGGTCGAGCCCGCCAGACGGACCGACCATCCTGCGGGGGTGGTCCGTTCCTCGGTGAACGGGAGTGCCACGTTCAACCGCGTTGTCCCCGTTGCTGATCGCACTGCAGGTGGAATCGACAGCCAGCGGTGCGCGACGTCGGGAAAGTGGGATTGGTCGGTGACGTAGTACTCCCAATCCACGTCGGTCACCGTGCTCAGGTCCGGTGGGAGTGTTGCATCGAGTAGATCCGATTGCAGACAGAGTTCTGTGCGTCCGGATCCTGTGGGCTGATCGACTGCATTGCAATACAGCGCAATGTATTTGGGACAGGTCCCGACAAGTGTGCCGTCGGTGTGCAGAGGCAGGGCACTGCGCCCGGTGACGACGCGGTCCGGTAGCGGGCTTGCGTCGAGATCGAGCAGACCTGCGCTTCCGGTGCCGAACCGATGTGTGGCGAGAGTCCCGAGCCCCTGCACGAAGACCTCGAAGTCGCTTCTGCCGAAGTCGACGTCGCCGACCAGAGCGAATCCATCCCGGGTGGCCACTGCCGCGAGATCTCCGGGATCGGTGGCCGTCACCGCTGCTCACCGCCGACCGCAACATCGTGGTTTCCCAGAGGGACCTCATCGAGGGTCTGTGCCCGGATTTGGGCACAGACGGCAGCCAGTTGTTCTCCGAGCGCGCCGTCCAACCCTGCTGACAAACCCGCCCCTTGGTGGATTGCGACTTTTCTCCCGAACGCAGTCTCACGGGGCAGTTGGTAGGCCGCGAGCTCGCGGAGGTAGTACTTTTCGATGCCGTCGACGGTCTTCAGCTGAGCGGGGACACTCTGTTGAAGGTGCAGTAGAGCAGGACTCCAGTACGGGTGGTACATGCGCGGCCCTGGGGTGAATTGGCCGGTCACCATCATTCCTGATGCGCTGGCGTCGTCGATACGTTCGTTCAGATCGCCGGCGACTGCGCCCATACCGAAATCGCTTCCGGCGTTGAGCAGATCGCTGCCGAGTCCGGTCACGAGGTCGGCACCACATGCTCGCGCCAACTCGAAGGCCACTGTCACCAGCAGATGCACGGTGATGACTTCTGCATCATCGGATTGAGTGTGCTGCATGCGCGGGTAGATCGCCGCTGTCGATTCCTGTGCGGTGACGTCGATGACGTCGAGCGGCAGACCGACGTGGCGCGCTGTTCGAGAGGCACCGTCGATTTCGTCACCCCAGGGTGTGCGGAGGGTCAGTGCACGGACGTCGGCACCGGCCCTCCACAAGTAGGAGGCGAGGAGTCCGGAGTCGACACCACCGGAGAGCAGTAAGCGAATGGGACGACCCGACGATGCGATTTCCGTTGCTGCAGTGCGTAATCCATGGTCGAGCCACCCCATGGCCTGTTCGAGCGAACACCCTGGGACACCGCCCGACGGCGACGATCGGGGGACAGCGCGGTGCACCGACAACTCTCCGTCGGCGGAGCAGACCAGAGTCGTCCCGGGGCGAAGTGCCGTGGTGGTTCCTGCGCGGTGACCGACACTCGCGGCGGTCGCCGCGAATTGCGCTCCCACCGCCCATGTCCGTGCATCATCGGTGCGGGAGAGAAAGACTCGGCATTCGCCGTGCAGCGGCGTCGTGATCATGACTGTTCCGTCGTTGCGGTTCAGAACGGGGCCGGTATGTCCGCCAACACGGCGGATGCGGCCGCTGTGCGAAAAGACGACCCACCCATGATCGGTTGGGGTCATGGGTTGTCTCCGACAATTGTGCGCATCTTCTGTTGGGCCGCATCGCCTGCAGCGAACCCCGCTCGGTGGCCGGCTATTGCTGCAATACGGGCTCGTTCCATGTCGAGCAGCAGATCGTGGTTGACGAACGCCTTGGTGCGGGCAAACGGCACCGATTGGTACTCGGCCAGTGCCTGTGCTCGGGTGCATCCTGCAGCGAGCGGGTCACTATGGGCTGCAACGAGTTCATCGAGGAGGCCGTCGGAGAGTGCGGTGGTACCGAGCCATCGATCGCACCCGATGATCATTCGATTCGCCACGGCAGGCCCTACTCGGCGTTGCAGGAGCGGAGCTCCGAGTATGCAGGAGATACCCAACTTGAGCTCGGGCATACGGAGGTCCGACGTCGACGTTCCGATGCGCCAGTCGGCGCACAGTGCCAACTGAAGACCGATGCCGATGCAGTATTTGTCGATGACTGCCACGGTCGGTTTCGAGATCGACAGAACTGCTCGATACATGTCCACGCAGGCGTCGATCCATCGGTTGACCTCGGAGCCTCCCGTGAAGTCCTTGACTTCGTTGAAGTCACCGCCGACACCGAAGGATCGACCGTCTCCCCCGTACAGAACCAGCCCCTCGACATCCGGGGTGTCCCCTAGCTGCCAGACCAACTCGGTGATGCCGCGCATCTTGTCTGTGGAGAACGTGTTGTGTCCTTCACCGTCGAATTCGATGATCGCCAAGGGGCCGTTGCGAACTGCAGTACCGCCATGGGCTTCGGGCGACCTGGGCCGATCGTGGGGCTCGTGGGTGGCGGAGGGTGAGTGCAGTGTTCTCACGCTTCGACCAGCTCCCCACGCTTTCGGCGGTCTGCGTCGAGGGCGCGGCGTGTGTAGAGACGTTGTCCCCATTGTTCGCTGTGATCGGCGCTGATAGCGGTGCCGTTGCATATTGTGGTGACGATTCGATGGAATTGAGCCAGTGCGGCGGCGGCGGTGCGTTCGCTCAAGCTCGTCTCGGATTCGCCTGGGACGATGTCGAATCGGTCGACTGCGATGATCGGACCGCCATCTACCTTCGGGGTGATGATGTGGCAGGTGGCCCCGAATTGCGTCTGGTTGTCGTCGATCGCGTAGCGATATCCGCCGATCCCTCGGTAGTTCGGGGTCGCCGGGTGGAAGTTCACGGCCAGTTCCCGCACTCGATCGAGTGTGGCCTCGGACAGGATGAAGTCCGATTTGAAGGACAGAAGCAGGTCGCACCCGTGCCACTGATCGAACGATCGAGTTACTGGATCGCCGTAGTCCCAGGCAAACCAGTCGACGTCGGCGAATCTGCGGCGGAGAAAGTCGTGGGCGAGTTCGCCCCACCGTGATCCGTCGGAGATGAGCAGAACAGAGCGGGTGTCTTTCATCGAGTGACAACTCCTTCGGTGAGTGGGAGAGCCCAGCAGTACGCGAATCCGGCACCTGCTTCGTGTAGAAAGGTGTCTGCCTCTTCGTAATCGGCCAGAGCCGAGCTGTATCGGCCGTATTTCGGGGACGTCCGGCCGATGCATCGAGCGGAGCCCTTGTACAGCTCGACGGTCACTGTGCCCGTCACGCGGTGAGCCAGACGGGCGCAGTAAGCATCGAGTGCTGCACGCAGATCGGTGAACCAGTAGCCGTAGTAGACCAACTCTGCGTACTGGTCGGCGATGGACCGCTTGTGGTGGAGCGTCTCTCGGTCCAGTACGAGTGCTTCGAGATCGGTTCGTGCAGCGAGAAGAACTGTTGCAGCGGGTGCTTCGTAGATTCCGCGGCTCTTGAATCCGACGATGCGGCTCTCGAGAATTTCGGTACGCCCGATACCGTTCGCGGCCGCTGTGTCCCCGAGTTCGCTGACCAGGTCGATCAGGTCGAGCTTGCGGCCGTCGAGAGCGACGGGGATGCCTGCTTCGAACTCGATCGTGATCGTTGTTGGACGATCCGGTGCCTGCACCGGCGCGGTCGTGATCTGCCATGCATCGGGCGGTGGAGCGTGGTCGATGAGGTCGAGATCCCCGCACTCGATGCTGGTGCCCCAGATATTGGTGTCGATGCTGTACGGCGTCGTCTTGCTGACACCCACATCGATACCGTGACGATCGGCGTAGGCAATTTCGCTACCGCGGGAGGTCATTTCCCAATCGATGACAGGTGCGAGGATGTCGAGCTCGGGAGCCAACGCCCGCACGGAGGTGTAGAACCGGACCTGATCGTTTCCCTTGCCCGTGGCACCGTGAGCGACTGCGGATGCACCGCGTTCGCGAGCGATGCTGACCAGCCGCTCGGCGATCAACGGTCGAGACAACGGTGCAGCCAGAAGATATTTTCCCTCGTATGCAGCGCCGGCGGCGAGAGCCGGGATTGCATAGTCGTGGAGGAACAGGTCTCGGACGTCTTCGACGATAACTTCCGACGCGCCGGCCGCGGTTGCGCGCTTCGAGACGGCCTCGAGGTCCTCGATTTGGCCGAGGTTCGCGCAGTACGCGATGACCTCGGTCTGATAGCGCTCTTTGAGCCAGTGCACGGCAACGGATGTGTCCAATCCGCCGGAATATGCCAGGACGATGCTCATACCCCGACCTCCATCGCGAGTTCGGGCACGCTCACGCCGCCGACGACGGATCGCGCTGCTCGTAGGCATTCCGCCTTCGCCTCCCAGAGGCGGGTTCTGGCTTGCCGGATTTCGGCGAGTCTGTCGGTCACGTCGGCCAGGCCTTGCTCCTGCTGTTCGGAGACCCGCGTCGGTCCGGTGGATCCGGCAGAGATGTAGCTGCGCAGTGTGTGGAGCGGATCGCATATCTGCTTCATGTCGACCTCACTGATGTCGATGTCGTGTTCCTCGCGGAGGAAAGTGGTGGTGAACGCGACGTTGCGCAGGGTGTGACCGGCTGCGAGGGCGGCGTTGACGAGGTCACCGGTGATGCGGTGGGCTGTGCGGAAAGGAACGTCGAACCGAGAGACCAAGATGTTGGCGATCTCTGTCGCGGTCGAGAAGTTGTCCCAGCACAGGGCTCTGCCGCGAGCACCGTCGAACGCGGTGTGCAGGTTCTGGCGTCGGCACAGGCGAATGGTGTCGAGGTACGTATCGAGGGCGCCCCAGTAAACCGGTTTGTCCTCCTGCAGGTCGCAGCTGTACCCGAGACCGACCGACTTCTCCATCACCAGCAGTTGCACCAGCGCACCCACCGCGCGACCGGACTTCCCTCGCGCCAGTTCTGCAACCACCGGATTCTTCTTCTGCGGCATGATCGAGCTACCGGTCGCGAACGAATCGTGCACTTCGGCGAGAGCGTATTCGTTCGAGCTCCAGGTGACGATCTCTTCCTGCATGCGAGATAGATTCACAGCACCGCTGGCAGCTGCGCCCGCTACTTCGACTGTCCAGTCCCTCGTCGACGTCGCATCGAGCGCATTGACCATCGGTGCATCGAACCCGAGAAGCCGGGAGGTGTAATCGCGGTCCAGGGCGAATGTAGTTCCGGCGAGCGCACACGCGCCGAGCGGATTGATGTTGATGCGCTTCCAGGCATCCATCAGTCGGGAGGCATCACGCAGCAAGGCCTGTGCGTGCGCAGCCTTCCAAAATGCTACCGAAATCGGTTGCGCTGCCTGCGAATGCGTGTAGCCGGGTAGAACTGCTTCTCGTTCCGACTCGGGGCACCCGAGCAGATCCTGCACGAACATGAGCAGTTCTTCGCTGGCATCGAGCAGCCACTCGCGGGTGACCATGCGTGCGTCGGTCTGCACCTGATCGTTTCGGGACCGTGCGGTGTGCATGCGGCCGCCGACGGGTCCGATCCGTTCGATGAGCATGAATTCGGTGTTGAGGTGCACATCTTCTTGTCGGACGTCGAGCTGCAATCCACCGTCGGCTCGGCTGCTCTCCATGTCGAGCAGCCCAGCGAGAAGCGCTTTGGTGTCGGGTTCGGTGTTGATTCCCGCGCGACCGAGCATCAGAACATGAGCGATGTTCTGCCACAGGTCGTGTTCGAGCATTCTGCTGTCTACCGATGCTGTCTCTGTGTAGCGAAGTACATCGTCGGTGATATCGGTGGAGAATCTTCCACCCCAGAGCTTTTCGCTCATTGATCGGTACCCCTCTGTGTGCGTGATGGTTCGGTTTCGGTACAGGAAAGTTCGGGTTAGGGCACGGCAAAGCCAAGACCTGGCGGGATTGGACGGCCCGGGGCGCGGACCCGGGCCAAGGCGTCGTTACACAATCAAGTCAGGTCGGGCTCGGGTCGAGTAGTTGAAAGAGCGAAGGGAGAAGGGCTCGGACGGCGGGGGTGTTTACTCGAAGGCCAGCCGGACGCCGAATCCCACCAGAACAACACCCAGTCCACGCTCGAGCCACGCCCCCAAGCGGCCCTTCTCCAAGAACCGGCGAGCGGACGAGGCAAGAAGTGCGTACGAGGACAGACATATCAGCGCCACCACGAACTCGATCGACATGAGCAGCATGGACCAAACGAAAACGTTCCCGTCGCGCGGAATGAACTGCGGCAGCACCGCCAGGTAGAACGCACCCATTTTCGGATTCAACAGGTCCGCGACGAAACCGGTCATGAACGCTCGCGACCACTTCGGCTGGTGCGCGTTGTAAGTCGCGGCATCGACGTCGGTGAAGCTGCCCTTGCGCTGCCAGATACTCTGAATTCCTAGAAACACCAGGTAGGCGGCACCTGCGATACGTACCGCGTCGAATGCCCCGGGGACGCTGGTGAGCAAGGACGCCAACCCCACGGCCGCAGCGATGCCCCAGGCCATCGACCCCGTCGCCGCACCCAAAGCTACGGCGATGCCGTGACGCACACCGCCGGTAAGCGAGTGCTTGACCGCCAACATGACGTCAGGACCTGGGATTATTCCGAAGACGATAGCGACGGGGAGATAGGCCAGAACGGGGTTGTTCACGGCAAGAACGGTACGACCGCTCCAGCATCGATGCACGTTTCCTAAGTATCGCTGATCTAGGTTTAGTATTTGTGGATGTACAACCACGATCAGCTCGCCACACTTGCCGCGATCTGCGATTCAGGGTCGTTCGAGGGAGCTGCAACGGCGTTGCACATCTCGTCTTCTGCAGTCAGCCAACGCATTACCGCGCTCGAACGAGCGTCGGGGGCCGCGCTGCTACAGCGAACCAGGCCGGTACTACCCACCAGAAACGGGCAAGCCCTGCTCCGACTCGCGCGGCAGATCGAAGTCCTCACCGTCGACGCCGACGCTGAGCTACGCGGCGGCTCAACGACAACGAATACTGCTGCACCGCTGCGCTTTTCACTTGCTATCAATGCCGATTCGGTCTCGACGTGGTTCCAACCGGTGATGAAAGCGATAGCCGTCGACCGACGGATACTGCTGGACCTCCACATCGAAGATCAGGACCATACAGACGCTCTACTGCGTCAAGGCGCGGTCATGGCCGCCGTGACGACCTCACGCACCGCAGCACCTGGCTGTACGGTCGAACCGCTCGGAGCCATGGTCTATTGGCCCGCGTGCGCACCCTCACTCATTCGCGACGCCGACTCCGACGGTTGCGATCCCAGCCGCCTCCCGATGCTGCGATTCGACAAAAAGGACGACCTGCAACACGCCTATCTACGCAAGATCAAGGCGCACCGTGAGCCCCCGATCCACTACCTCCCATCGAACCGCGAATTCCTGACTGCAGCTCGACTCGGACTCGGGTGGGGCGTGCTACCGGAAGGACAAATCGCACGCGACCTCGCCGACGGGACACTCGTTCACCTCGACCCCGACCACAACGTCACCATTCCCCTGTATTGGCAACGATGGCACCTGCCATCCGAAACCCTCGACAGAATCACAGGCTGGGTACGCGATGCTGCACATAACGCATTGATCGACACACCCAAAGAACGAAAAACAGCGAACCGTCCCCCAGGTCATGCGGTGACCGGCGCGGCAACACCGGAACCTGCGTGAGTCCGGCGGTCATCGGTCCAGCTGTGACGGCTAATTGCACACCCTGATTGGACCAAAGTTGCGGCGATGCACGCCGGTCGCATGGTCCGCCGCCGGGTGCGCGCCTAAGGTCGCCGATCGCTGACCGAGCATACGACGCGGGGCGTTGAGCCTCGACCGAATGCTCCACCACGCATCGAAGTATCGATCGGCGCGGATCCCATAGTGTACGAAAAGCAGTGATTGCTGGCAGCACAACTGAAAAACGTCAAAACAGCTACTGCTGCAGCTTTTTTCAGACTGGGAGTACGCACGGCCTGCGGCGGCGCGGGTCTCTGTTCCGTCAGGGTGAGGCGAGTGCCTCGGACAGGTAACGAATCAGTGCCGCCTTGAGCTCGGTCACGAGCTGGTCCTTCTTGTTAGTTTTTTCTGCGGCGATGACGGGCATCATTCCGCGGGTGATCTGCAAGGCCACCAGCGCGTGGAGGTCGATGCGTTCGCTGGACAGGGTCGGTGCGAGTGCGGCCAAGGTCTGGGCGACCCTCTGGGAGAGTTCGCTCTGCAATGGTACGACTGCGGTATACAGGGCAGGCTGGGTATCTGCTCGCGAGAACAGTTGCAGGAAAGCCGGATTGGCCGCATTGAAGGCGACCATATTGTCGACGGCCCGGTCGATGAACTGCGGTAGAGATTCCACGAAGCCGTCCGGTCGCGGATCGACCGCGGCCGATTGGGCGTCGGTCAACTCCACGACGTAGCGTTCCGCCAATGCTGCGGCGATGTCTTCCTTGTTTCTGAAGAACTGGTACAGCGAACCCGGTGACATGCCCGATTTGCTGGCGATAGCGTTCGTGGTCGCTGCGTCGAACCCGACTTCTCCGAACAACTCCTCCGCACCGTCGAGGATCGCAGCGATGCGCTTGAGTCCGCGATCCTGACGCTTGGGTGCAGGAGAGGTAGTTGGCGTCGAGGTATTCGGCATGTGAACTCCAGGCTTTCCGGTAGACAAGACGAGCTTTCGCTCGTATTCTCGCAAATCACGAGCAATCGCTCGTATCCACGGTAGCAGGGGGACCCGCGATGCCCACCCGATTCGCCACAACTCGACCCGGCCTCACCCTCGTAGTGGCCGGCGTCCTCTTCCTCGTGCTCGCAGCAGTCGCTGCCGGTGCGATGAATGCACTGTCCCTGAACAGGTTCGAGGCGACCAACGCCCCGTCTGCGGCAGCCGAGGCGCTGCTCAACGACACCTTTCAGACCGGCACACCCAACATCACCATCCTCGTCACCGCGAAGACCGGCGACGTCGACAGCTCGGCCGTCGCCGCGGACGGGTTACGTCTGACCGAGTTCGTCGACACCTTCCCCGGCATCGACGACACATGGTCCTACTGGACCGAAGAGGTTCCGACCCTCGCCGCCGGGGACGGCAGCTCGGCGCTGATCCAGGCGTGGGCACCGGGCGACGCCACCGAAATCCGGCAACAGGTCCTTCCCGCTCTCGACGAGGCACTCAGCCGGTCGGCTACCTCGAACATCGACATCGCTCTCGGCGGCAGCGACGAGGTGTTCCGCTCCGTCGCAGAACAATCCAGGACCGACTTTCTCCGAGCAGAGCTGATCATCGCCCCGCTGGTGATCGCACTGTTGTGGGCCGTCCTACGGCGGCTCCGTCTCGCCGCAGTGGTCTTCGCAACCGGACTGTTCTCCGTCGTCGGCACCCTGGCCATCATGCGCGTGGTGGCAGCCTTCACCGAAGTATCGACCTTCGCGGCGAACATCGCGCTGGTGATGGGCATTGCACTCGGCGTCGATTACGGACTGTTCCTGATCTACCGCTTCCGAGAGGAAGCCCGCCGCACCGCTGACCTGACGTTGGCCGTGCAGCGAGCAGCGCAGGCAGCCGGACGCACCATCATGTTCTCCGGCGCCACCGTCGCCGCGTCACTGGCCGTTCTGCTGGTCTTCCCGTTCCCGTTCCTGGCCTCGTTCGCCTACGCCGGGATAGCCGTCGTCGCCACCGCCGTGCTCGCCGCTACGGTCGTACTCCCGGCCGCATTGGTGCTGCTCGGGCACCGCGCCTTACGGCGCAAGGAACCGGACACCGACGGAAGTACCGTGTGGCGGCGGATCACCGTGGCCACGACCGGCCGACCTGCAGTGTTCGCGATCGCCGGTGTGGTGATCTTGATACTGCTCGGAGCGCCGGTACTAGGCGTTCGGTTCGGCGCACCGGACGATCGCATCCTGCCGCAGTCGGTTCCGGTCCGCGCCCTGTACGACACCATCCGCGACGACTACGCCAGCGAGGATGCAGACGCAATTCTGCTCGTCGCACCGACCATCGCACCGGACGGCCTCGCTCGGTACGCCTCCGATCTCGCAGCACTGCCCCAGGTGCTACGAGTGGACAGCGCACTGGGCACCGTCGAACCCGACAGGGCGCTCACTGCTCCACCGAACGGCGCCGTCCGTTTCACTCCCGACACCGCAGGCAGCTACCTCTCGGTGGTACCGACTCGCGAATCACTGGACGACAGAGCCGGATTCGTCTCCGCGGTACGGTCGGTGGAGCCTCCCGGCCAGGTACTCGTCGGCGGCTCACCCGCGATGCTCGACGACTACACCGACGGCGTCACCGCCCGGCTCCCGCTCGTGGCCGTGCTCATTGCACTGATCACCTTCGCCATTCTGTTCGTGATGACCGGATCGATCATCGCCCCCATCAAAGCCACCATTCTGAATCTGCTGTCACTGACGGTCATGTTCGGTGTCCTGGTGTGGGGTTTTCAGAACGGCAATCTTGCTGGGCTGCTGGGTTTCACCCCTACCGGTGCCATCGAGCCGAGCATCCCCATCCTGATGTTCTGCATCGCCTACGGCCTGTCGATGGACTACGAAGTCTTCCTGCTCTCGCGCATCAAAGAAGAATTCGACCGTACCGGAGACAATCGCCAATCCATCATCGATGGCATCTCACGCTCCGCACCCGTCGTCACCGCAGCAGCTCTCATCCTGGCCGCATCCTTCGCCACCTACGCCACTTCCGGGGTGACCTTCCTTCAGCAACTCGGAATCGGCATGGCACTGGCGGTCCTGATCGACGCCACCGTCATCCGAGCGATCCTCGTCCCCTCCATCATGGCCCTGACCGGCCGCTGGAACTGGTGGGCACCGCGCCCACTGGCACGCCTGCACCAGCTCATCGGCATCACCGATGCTCCACGCGTCGATACACCTGGTACCGAAGTCGACCCTGGAAGACCCAAAACCCCTGTATGAGCACTGCACTCGCACGCTCCCAGCCACCACATCCCCGCCCCGATCGGAGTACCCCATGCTCGACAGCCGCCATCACCCCCTCTCACGGCTCCTCGCCGCGATTGCGATAACCGTCGCGTCGACCGCCATCTTTCTCGGTGGAACGGCCATCGCCTCCGCGCAGCCGACCCGATCGGACGTGATCGACGTACCGGTGTCCTTCACAGTCCGCAACACCAACGACACAGCCGTCCCGTGCACCGCCGACGGCGGAACCTACACCATCCGTGGCCATCTCACCGCTCCCGCAGAGGGTTTCGGCAACGCCATCACCCTCTACGAACACGGCATCGCAGCCGGCGAATGGTACTGGCGTCTTCCAGTCGAGGGATACCACCACACCTACGAAATGGCCGCTCGCGGACAGACCTCACTGACGATCGACAGACTCGGATACGACACGAGCGACGCTCCGGCAGGCGGGGCCATGTGCGTGGGGTCCCAAGCAACGATGGCCCATCAGATCGTCCAAGCGCTGCGTACCGGCACCTATCAATGGGATGCATCCGGAACGGCCCCCACCTTCGGGCACATCACCCTCGCCGGCCAGTCGAACGGCGGGCAGATCGTCCAGATCGAGGCCTACACCTTCGACGACGTCGACGCTCTCGTCGTCATGGACTGGGCCGATCGCGGACTGACACCCGAGGCCTACGTCAGATTCTTCGCCGCCACACCACGCTGCCTCACCGGAGGCTCGGCATCGGAAAACAATCCCGCCGCCAAGGGCTACACCTTTTACGACCAAGGAACCACTGAATTCGTGACAGGAAACTATGCCGATACCGAACAACAAGTAATCGATACAGCAGCGCCCTATCAGAACCAACACCCGTGCGGCGACATGCTTTCACAAGGCCCCGGAATTCTTCTCGACCTGGCCAAAATGTCGAGCATAGACATTCCAGTTCTCGGCCTCTACGGACAGGACGACGCACGCGTGCAATTCGGTGACGAACATATTGCATCGTTCACCGGAACATCGGACAGAAAGGCGATCACGATTCCTCACGCAGGCCATTACATGGGCCACGCACGGAACGCCGCCATCGTCTTCGACTCGCTCGACCAGTGGCTCGACGCCCGACAACCCCACTGACCGCATCAGATCGGCATCAAATAGCTGAACGCACTATTGCGAGCCTGTGCACTTAACCGTGTGCACAGGCTCACAATAGTGCTCGAATTACTGGCGGTATATCTGCGCTCGAACTGAAATTATATTGTTACGGGAATCACTTTCCGAACATTTGGAATTAACGTGAAAAGAATTGACTTATCGAAAACGTGGCGCTGTACTTGAAACCACGTACCGATCGGTGCGTTTCGCACAAAGCAGAAAATCTGCGACCACCTTCCTGGGGGAAGAAATGACTGTCACCACACCACCGTTCGATATCGCCAGTGAACTGACATTCGATCGCACTGTGCCGCGAAGCCTCGTCCACCGCGCAGCTGTCAGCGAGGTCTTCCTCACCGACGCTGCTGCGACGGGCGAGAACCGATTCGTCGTCGCCGCGCAGCTACCGCGAGGGCATGCCCTCTACAGCGACCGACTCGACGACCGGTACGACCCCATGATCCTCGTGGAGGCATGCAGGCAGGCCTCGATCCTGATCAGTCACCAGTTCTACGGAGTACCCAAGGACTGGGCGTTCGTCTTCCGCAAGGCCTCGGTGTCGGTGACCGACCTCGCTGCCCTCCAGGTCGGGGAAACACCGGGCCGGTTGGTCATCCGAGTCGAATTCGAGAAGCGGTTCCACGTCGAGGGGTACCTGACCGGGGCAGTCGGTAGGTACCAGACCGTTCTCGACGGCGTGCCTGTCGGCGAATTCGTCGGATCCCTGAGCTTCATGCCCAAGCAGATGTTCGCCGAGATGCGCGCGGCCGGGCGGGCAGCGAAGAACACCCCCGATCAGCCGTATACCTCTGCCGCCGTTCCGCTTCCGCCTGCACGCGTTGCCCGGCGGGACTCGAAGAACGTCGTCATCGCCTCCACCGGCACCGAACACCCCGACACGACGTACGAGGTCGTCGTCGACAACAACCACCCGTCGCTCTCCGATCACAAGGTCGACCACGTCTCGGGGATGCTCTTGACCGAAGCGTGCAGGCAGGCATCGGTGTGCGCCGTCCTCGACACCCACTCACTGCCGGAATCGTCGGTCGGTTCCCCGGTGCGCTACGACATCCAGTTCCTCGACTTCGCCGAACACGAGCTTCCTGTCTACTGCCGCTTGATCGACACCGCACCCACCGAGTCCGGGACTGGGATCGTCGCATCTTTCGAACTCGTCCAGGGTGACGTCGTCATCGTCCGCTCGCAGGTCGAGGTGGGATGACGATGTCCGACAACAGTATCGACACCGGTCCCCTCGTTCTCGTCGTCGACTACGGCGGCGTCCTGACCAACCCCATCGCCGACACCATCGCGGCGTTCACCGAGTACATGTCCGTGCAACCGGAGGACCTGATGGGTGCCCTGTTCACCGCGCACGATGACCCGGACGAAACGATCATGGCCCCGCTCGAACGCGGCGAAATCACCGAAGCGGCCTTCCTCGACCGAGTCGGATCGGCACTGGAAACCATGACCGGACGCGCTATCGACCTGTCACAGTTCCGGCCGGCATGGTTCTCCGGCCGGGTCCCCAACTCGGAACTTCTCGACTACTTGCACACGCTGAAATCCGAAGGACGAACTCTGGGACTGTTGACCAACAACGTCCGAGAATGGGAACCCGAGTGGCGAGGAATCGTCCCCACAGGCCTGTTCAGCGTCGAGGTCGTCTCCGCGAACGAAGGTGTCCGCAAACCCGAACCCGAAATCTACCGCCGGACGACCGAACGACTCGGCGTCCCTGCCGCTCGATGCCTGTTCGTCGACGACGACCTACGCAATTGCCAAGCCGCCCGAGCGCACGGAATGCAGATACATCACTTCACCGACACCGCGGGAGCCATCGAGGCAATCGACGCCTGGTTCGGACGCCAGCAGCCGGCCGCGCAACCCACCGCGGACGCGCTCCTCGAGGAGTCCGCATGAGCACCCCCGAACCGCTGCAGTCGGCCCCCGAACGCTGGTGGACGCTGACAGCGGTCTGCCTCGGAACATTCATGCTCTTCTTGGACCTCACCGTCGTCAACGTCGCACTGCCCGCGATACAACGAGACCTCTCGGCCAGCTTCGAGCAGTTGCAATGGGTGATCGACGCCTACGCCCTGGCACTGGCCGCGTTTCTGCTCACCGCCGGCTCGATCGCGGACAGACTGGGCCGCACCCGGATCTTCGCCGTCGGCGCGCTGGCCTTCACCCTCGCGTCCGTGGCTTGCGGTCTCGCTGGGTCAGCAACTCTGCTCAACGCAGCACGTGGAGTTCAAGGCCTCGGCGCGGCCATCATGTACGCCGTCGGCCCAGCGATGATCGCAGCGACGTTCCACGGCCGCCAACGAGGAACCGCCTTCGGCATCTTCGGGGCCACCTCGGGCATCGCCATCGCTGCGGGACCGTTGATCGGAGGCATCCTCACCGAAGTGGACTGGCGATGGGTGTTCTACCTCAATATCCCTGTGGGACTGATCATTCTGGCCGTCGTCGCTCTGAAAGTCCGGGACCACCAGACATCGACCGCGCGCCGCGGTCTCGACCCCCTCGGTCTGGCACTGTTCTCCGCAGGTCTGTTCGCGTTGATCTTTGCAATCATCCGGGCACCCGTCGTGGGATGGACCGACCCACGTACCGCGGTAGCGTTGGCGGTCGGTGTGCTCGCCCTCCTCGGCTTCGCTGTGGTCGAGCGCCGCGTCCGCAATCCCATGCTCGACATGGTCCTGTTCGGAAACCGTTCCTTCAACGGCCTGTCCGCGGCAACGTTTGCGATCAACTTCGCCGTCACGGCCACCATCTTGTTCTCGGTGCTGTGGATGCAAGGCGTGCTGGGCTACTCGGCTATCGAGACCGGATTGAGGTTCCTGCCGCTTACCGGCGTCCTGCTGATATCCGGTGCCGTGGGCGGAATACTGAGCGCCCGGATCTCGACATCGATTCTGATCGGAATCTCGCTGTTGTGCACAGGAATCGGGTTTCTGTTGTTTCGATTCGCGGACGTCGGTGACAGCTGGACGGCGTTGTTACCGGGGTTTGTGATCGCGGGACTCGGTATGGGACTACACAATCCACCCCGTGCGAGCGCGGCAGTGGCTCTCGTTCGGGCCGAAGACTCAGGGATGGGAGCTGGGATCAACGAGACATTCCAGCAGGTCGGTGCGGCATTGGGCGTGGCGGTACTCGGAGCTTTGGCTCATCGCACCATCGAATCCGAACTCGACACCGCGTACGGATCCGCCCTGACTCCGGCCCAGCTCGACGCCACCGTCGACGCCGTGGCCTCCGGGGCCGTCGCGGCGCTGCAAGAGACCGGGCAGGACGTTGGGGTGGCAGCAGAAATCGCGTTCATCTCGGCGCTGCATCAGGTCACGACGATCGCGGGAATCGTCACCCTCATCGGTGCGATCGCGGCATTCACCCTCATCAGACGCAAGGACTTCCTCGTCGACCCCGCGGCAGCAGACCCGCACGCAGCGGCCTCTCCCCTACCCCGCGACGCGCCGTCCACCGGATACGAGGACGTGATCTCGGCCGAACAATCCAGCCTCGCCCCGCCTCGCCCGTCAGGAGTCCGGACATGACCGAGCACACCGTCCTCATCGTCGGCGCGGGCCCCACAGGTCTGACGCTTGCTTGCGAGCTCGCCCGCAGGAACGTCGACCACATGATTATCGACGGCAAGTCGGGGCCCTCGACCGAACCGAAAGCCCTCGTACTCTGGAGTGCCGCCCAGGAGAGCCTGCGCATCCTCGGTGTCGATCCCGCGGTATTCGATGCCGGCGTCACTCTCGACCGAGCGTCGTACTGGTCGAAAGGGTCACAGATCGGCCACGTCGACTTCACCGGCCTCGACCAGCCCGGCCTGCACAAACCCCTGTCCCTTCCGCAGCCCCTCGTCGAGGCAGCTCTCCTCGAGCTCTACCAGGCGCTGGGAGGTACGGTCCGCTGGCGGCACAAGTTCCTCGGTGCCCTCGATCCGGACCCTGCCGGGCCCAGCGACGGGGCGAGGGCGTCATTGGTCGGTCCGAGCGGAATCCGCTTCACCACAACAGCAGAGTGGATCGTGGGCACCGACGGTGCACACAGCACCGTGCGGAAAACAGCGGCCATCGACTTCGACGGCGACAGCTACGACGACGCTTTTCTGCTGGTGGACGGCACCCTAGAAACCGATGGGTCGGTCGGGGAGGCTCAGTACCATCTCCACCCGGACGGGGTGACGGTCGTCGTCCCGCTCCCAGGTGGTGGACACCGGGTATTTCTCGGACACCGTCAGTCCGCTTCCCCTGCGCTCATACCGCCGACTCAGATCACCGATCGCGCCAACATCATGCTCGGCCAACGCGGCCTCGGCCGCTTCCGGGTCAGTAATGTGCTTTGGCAGAGCGACTTTCGAGTACACCGGAGACTGTCCTCGCGCTACGTGTCGGGCCGATTCATCCTTGCCGGCGACGCTGCACATATTCACAGTCCTGCGGGAGGTCAAGGTATGAACACCGGAATACAGGACGCGGCGAATCTCGCGTGGAAACTTGCAGCAGTAGCGGTCGACGGAGCCGATGCAGCACTACTCGAAACATATGAACTCGAACGACGACCCGTCGCAGAATCGGTCGCCGCGATGACCGATCTTCAGACGAAACTGTGGACAACTCGTGCTGCCGTTTCGCGGTGGATCCGCGACCGAATCCTCGGAATCCTCTCGGCGACAGGGCTCCTCACCCGGCGTGTCGTTCCTCAACTGGCGCAGATCGATACGGCCTACGGCCCGTCAGTGGCCCGCGGGGGCGGGCGCGGTCGAACCATCTCGCCGGGCAAGTTCCTGCCCCCGCATCCCGTCCAGTTCGACGGAGAGGTCGACAAGTTGCTGCCCGACCTCCTCGATGACCGACGAGTCCTGGCGCTGGCCACCATCACCAGTATCGACGAACTCCGGGCCTTACATGCCATCCTCGACTCGTGGGGGTCGCGGCTGCACGTCGTGGTCGTGGTCCACTCCCCCACCACACTTCTGAGCGCAACTCCCACCGTGATCGACACCCACGAGATCGTTTCGAGCGAGCTCGGACAGGGCGGTGTCGCTGTCGTGCGTCCCGACCGCATAGTGGGCATGACCGGCTCGCTGCAGAACCCTGCAGCCATACGGACCTACCTCACCGCAGTGGCCGGACCCGCGGACACACAGGCAGTCGAACGCGGTCGACCCGAAACGAGCGCCTCCAAGGAGACAGCATCATGACCGACTTCCCACACGTGAACCTCGGAACAGGCCTCGAAGTATCCGCACTCGGATTCGGCGGCATGGCATTGACCTCGATGTACGGCGAATCCGACCCCGACCAAGCACTGAAGACCCTGCATCACGCCGTCAACCTCGGCATCGACTTCATCGACACCGCAGATGTGTACGGCCTCGGGACCAACGAGGAACTGATCGGCAGACTCCTCGCCGACCGTCGCGACGAGGTCACCGTCGCCACCAAATTCGGTATCGATACCTCCGTAACCGAACCCGGCCGCAGAAGCCGCGGAGACAGGGCTTACGTCCGCCAGTGCATCGACAACAGCCTGCGTCGCCTCGACGTGGACGTCGTCGACCTCTACTACCTTCACCGGGTCGACCCACACATCCCGATCGACGACACCATCGGAGCGATGGCCGAGCTCATCGCCGACGGAAAAGTCCGGCACATCGGAGTATCGGAAGTAACCGCCCCCGAACTAGAACGAGCGCACCGGACCCATCCGCTCGCCGCGGTCCAGTCCGAATGGAGCTTGTTCAGCCGCGACGTCGAGAACGCCATCGTCCCGACCGCAGCTCGACTCGGCATCGGATTCGTTCCCTACTCCCCACTGGGACGCGGAATGCTCACCGGAAAAGTGAAACAGGAACAGCTCGGCGACAACGACTTTCGGCGGTATCTACCCCGCTTTCAACTCGACGCATTCGAAACGAACACCGACGCCCTCGCCCCATTGACAGACATCGCGTCACAGCACGGATCCACGCCCGCCCAGATCGCATTGGCGTGGCTACGGGTGAAAGGTACACAGTTCGCGCTGCCCGTCGTTCCGATACCCGGCACTCGGAATGCGGATCGGGTCACCGAAAACGCGGGCTCGGTGCACATCGAACTCACCGCGGACCAGCTCGCCGTCCTCGACACCCTCGCCGACGCCGTCACCGGAACCCGAGCACCCGACATGAGTTGGGTATCAGCCGGCCGCGAATGACACGGGCACAACTGCACGGCACAGCCGCATTCCCGCCCCGTCGATCAGATCGACGGGCGGGAATTGTGCCGCCGGGAACCGGAGCGTCACTGCGCCGAAATGCCCGAATTGCGATGACTCCAACTACGGCCACGACGAAAGCGCCAGTGGCCCAGGGGATCCACGCGGGGTTGGCTCCCAACACGCTTCCCGTGGTCAACAGAAGAGTGACCCACACGGTTGCGGCGACGATATTCAACACCGCGAACCTCGAGAACGACAACGAGGAACCCGCAGCGAGACGTGGCCCCAAGGTCCTCGCGCCTCCGACGAAATGCGTGGTCACTGTCCCGACGCGCGCATCCCCCGAAAACAACTGACGTGCCCGAGCAAGCACCCTGTTGATCAGGCGCGCAAAGCGGCCTGCGCCGGCGATATCAGCGCGACACGATCCACGCCTGATGGACCGAAAGGCCAGCTGAGCCCCTGCTGTCGACGAAGCGATCAGGACGATCGCCGTCACGACGGGATCAAGTTCGCCCAGCCCCACGAGAGCACCGACCGCCAGAACCGTGCCAGTACCCGGGAGGAGAAACCCGACGAGCAAGCCGGATTCCACCAAGAGGATTGCGGCAGCCACGAGCAGAACCATCGGAGCACACCAGGAAGCGATTGAGGCTATGACATCGATGAACAGATCCATCAGATCCCCACGTCCAACGGTGACGGCCGCTGCCATCAAATACGAGTATTAACTCGTAGAATACCATTCGTCTGGATTCGCCGCCTGCGATAGCGTGACTACCGAGACAGAACTGCGGGGCTCAGGTGTGGCCCAGCGCAATAAGCGGCTGCTTCAACACCTACTCGCCTCTGAGCGTTGCCGACACCGATTCCCGTCCGCTTCTGCGGTCGAACGCCGCGAAGCAATCGGCGACAGCGTGCGCCCGATCCAGCGCCGAAGGAAATTCCGCGAGCTGCACATTCCACAATTCGCAGCACACCTCCAGCCGCGGAATGTTGGTTGCGGGGATCCCATGGGCACCGGCGGTCAACGCCGCGATATCTGCGGGCAGGTGGTGCCAACGCGACCGGACACCATGCCGGTGAAAGACCTTGCTCAAAAATGCCGCATGGATCTCCGGATCTGCGCCGCCGAGCGTGTTTCCAGCCAACACATCACTGAGCGCCGCGAGCTCCGTTCCAATGGTCAACGCGTCATGCTGCGCCTTTTCCACCAGCCGTCGACGGTGGTATCCGCTGAGCTGCAGGAATGTTGAATCCGCCCGTTCGAGCTGTGCCGATGTCAAAGGCAGCGCGAGATCCCACACCCTCCCGGATGCACCGTCGATCGCGGCGAGCTCGAAGGCCTCGTGAGCCTCGAACGACGGCCCCGTGGTGTGGACGTCAACAACGACGAGCTGCCGGCCCCTCATCCCCGCAACTCCCCCTGCCACACCGAATCGATACACGGCACACCCACGCCGGCAGTATCGACGTCGAATTCGGTCATCACCGCGGCGAACCTGTCCACGACGTGTCCTACGGCGTCCCCGCTTCCGTCGACGTTCACATCTCCACCGCTCTTGTCTCGCATGATCATTCACCCCCACCGATAGGCCAAGGCCCCTGTTGGCTGTCTCTGTCGATGCACACTAGCGTCAGGACCGGACACCACGAACAGCTCGAATTCTCATCCGCAGGCCAACGGGTCTGCCGTTCAAACGGTTGTCAGCCCTAACTACCAGTGACATCGCCCCCCAACACGAGGACCATCAGAAGCGGCCTGGCCGCAACGACCAGCTCAGCGGGTTCGCGGTTGCACCTCAGGTATCTCCACCCGTCGATTTGAGTCAAGGACGACGAGTTACAGCGGGGGCATGTGCCTGCTGCGACGAACACTCGTGGAGGTTCAGATGGGCGAAATAAAATGCCGACCGTTAATCCTGATCAGGGGGTTCGGCGGCGTCGATGTCGCTGATGATCAGCGTAGTGCGTATCAGGGATACAACGACGGCACGGTCTACCCCACCAAGCGTGGTGACAACTACATCTACGAGGGCTTCCTGCTCCGCGCACTGAAAGCGAAGAGGTACCGCTACACAGACGCGACCAACGTTGTGGGCTACTACGCGCAGAATGTCGAAGGACCCGCCGACACGGGCGAATACGACCCCTCTGATGTAGGCGGCAGCGTTGTCATCGATCCGCGCACGGCCGCGCGCGTTCTCAACGAGGCCACTTCCGGGACGATATGGGTGTACCGATTTTACGACCTCTCGCCGCGGACCCTGGCCCGATACGCGGAAGGGCTGGTCCGCCTCATTTCCCTGATCGAACGGTCGTCAGAACAGCACAACCAGACATTCGACGGCGTCGACGTCATCGCCCGACTAGTAACTTGGGCTTCATCGCCGACCACGAATGGAGCGCTGCCCATAATCGCACTCTCTCGATCCTGCATCCGAACCACGCGCGCCGCACCCACAGTTGTCACGACCACGCAGACCCGTTATACGCTCACTTAGCTGTCTTCCATACATTTTTGCGAGAGGGTTTCTTCACTGTGGCCAAGCTAGAAACGATTCAATTGGTCGACGACATCGACGGATCGGTCATCGACGACTCCGGTGAAACGATCGAGTTCGCGGTCCAGGGCGTCGAGTACGTGATCGACTTGAAAGCAAAGAACGCCAGCGAGTTTCACAGAAAGCTCGACTACTACATCAAGCACGCCGCGCGGGTTGGCGGACGCAAACGTAAACCCTTCCCCGCAACCGCGTCGACGCCTTCGACAGCCGGGACACCGGCCAAGCGTGACCCGGCGCAGACTCGCGCAATTCGGCAGTGGGCGGCGGACAACGGTCACGAGATCGGCGATCGAGGCCGCATCCCCACCGACATCGAAGAGGCGTACAACGCCGCACACTGACAGCCCAGGAAACTCACCTGGCACGTCATCGAACGCCGGATCACCGACGCGCTCCGAACGATGTTGGTCACCGGCTCGACTACCCGAAAGGGCGATTCGGATGTGCGCACGATCGGCTCTGCGATCAGCGGGTGCAGCGGCGATACCCAGTCTGCTGCCGACTGACGTAACAGGCCCAAGGCAAAGACCGCGTCCGGTGTCCGGGCGACCACCCCTGAAGGGCTCACACACATCTCTCGTACGCCGACACCGGTGCCCCACGACAACGTGAGCTGGCCCGGCTCGTCGCCCACTACCGGCCGCGGGTAACCGGCGGAGATCAAGGCTTCCCGGAGTCCCCGCCACCGCTGTTCATACCGCCACTGCACCGGCAGCCGCGATCACGGGCCCCGTCAACCGCAGGACGGTGTCGAGATCGCCGCCGTCACCGAAGCCCCCCGGCCCGGCGGTGGTCGTCACGCCGCACACGATGGCCATGACAGCATCGGCAGTGTCCACCGATATCGTCGGCAGCCTGCCGTTGCTGGTCAGAAGGGCCAGGACCGCGGCCCTGAGAGGGTGGTAGGTCGCGGCCCGTGCGACGTCCTCGTAGTGGAGGTCGGTCCACAACACCGCTGCTGCCCTCAGAGACCAATACCGTTTCGCATGAGTGAAGTAGCCGCCGAGCAAGTCCTGAACATCGGCCACAGTGTCTCCTGTAGACGGGCGATGCGCCCGGAGGAACTCGCATTGTCGAGCAGCCTGGTCGACCACTGCATGAACAACAGCGTCCTTCGATGGGAAGTGGAAGTACATGCCCCCTTTGGTCACCCCTGCAGCCTGTATCAGGTCGTTGACCGTGACGCCGCTTCCCCCACATGCGATGGTTCGAGCCGCACCGGTAATCAACGCGTCACGGGTCCGTTGCGCACGTTTCTGCGGAGGACGCGCGCGATGCTCGGCATTCTCCCGCTCCGAAACCTTCTGATCGGCAACCGTCATGTCACACTCTCTCCGGTCCATCGCCACATAGGACTGCCTTCTACTCCGATTCGCACGCGCGGATCCGACCATCTGTCGGCGACCGAAGCACTACCGTCCCTAGGCGAGGAATTTCGCCATTCCAAAGTCGATCGGCTCCAACAGTCCACGATTATGCCTGCGGAGGTGGACACTTCGAGCACCGGCAAATATTCGGGAGTCGGAACATCTGCTGCCGCGTGAGGCGCAATAGGTACGGAAAAATCTCTCCTTTTTCACCACTCACGTTGCGTCAACCGACCCCAAGTTCTGGATCCGAATACTGTTACGAAATGGATATCAGTGGTGTGGCCTCGATTATCGGAGCTCTCGGTATCGGATCCTTTGCGGGCCAGTACCTGATCGGCAGTCAGCAACGCCGTCAACTGCGTAGCGAGGTTCTCCGGCACTTGGCGAGCACCGAACGCACCCGATGGGCAGGGTCGTCGTCCACTGATCCGTCGTTTCAGCACTTCAAGGACAGTGTCCGCGAGCTTGAGACGGCCGCGATCATTGCACGGGTTCCGCGACGGCCACTGCGTTTGTACATCCAACTGGCCACTGTGGCGCGCCTGACGAGCGACGACGACGTAAAGCAGAAAGACGGTCAGGAAGAAGCCGGGGGAATCAACACTGCGCTGGGGCGATGTGTGCGCTTGTCAGCAGCGCAGCTCAGTCGACTGATGTGGTCGCCGTGGCTCGCCAGAGCAGGCATGAAGCGACGGGTAAACGCGATCGAACGAGAAGCTCAAGGCCTCGACGCTGAGGTCCTCGATGCGGTGGACAGGGCCAAGCAGTTTCACACCTACTACTGAAGCTGCAAAGGGGTTGGTAAACCCGAATTGCAGTTCAGGCGATGCATTTTGCGAACTACCTACGCCGGTAGTCGTGTCCTAGCCTGCAGCGATCGCAGCGACGACGTGAGCTGCGGCGATGGTCTCACTTACTGCAGAACACGCTCGTACCAACGCATCCTGCAATACGACCAGCTCCCGGCGGACACTGCGACCGGCCCCGTAGTGGTCGAAGAGATGCTGGAGGGCGTCAGCGTCGATGACGTCGACCGCGCCGAGATTCGGATTTCCCGCGGCCTGGCGGGCCCGCCTACCGATGATCGACCCCAGCGCGGCTGAATTAGCTAAGGCGGGCAGGGTGATTCGCGTGTTCAGGTATTCGCGAGCCTGTTTGTAGTGGGGGCTGTCGATGTAGTCGTTATGGACGGCGACGACACATGCTGCCGGAAGTCGCTCGGCGATCATCCTCAGAGTCAAGCCGAAGAACATTGCGATCCGCGGCTCCGGATCGACGCCGATACCTGGACGACGTATCCACTGGTCCGTGTCATCGAGCACGAGCGTCGGAATCAAGCCACTGCGCGAAATCAGTTCCAGGACCCTGATGGCCTGATCCACGACATCCTCACCTTGCGATGGTTCGTTCACCACGCTGCCGAGCTCGATCGCGAGATTGCCGGCCAACCATGGGAGACCAACCGAGAATTTGACCGGTCGATGTGGGGAACCTCCACGCATTTCCCGAGCAATCTTCTGGACTGCCCGGTTCTCGTCGAGCTGTTTGGCGATGGTGTTGACCAACAGACGCGGGAATTCAGCCGGATCGGAGACGAGGGAGTCGGTCTGAAATCCCATCCTGATCCTCAGTGCTGCAACGTTTTCGGAGTGAAGAGCGTCCATCACGTACTCGGTGATCGAGGACTTACCCGAGCCACTGGCACCGATCAGAGCCACACGCTCACGCCGCCGAACAGCGTCCATGAAGCGCTGCTCGTAGTCACCACTCACGGGGCCAGTGAGGACGTCGAACGGCACATGGACCTGCCACATACGATCCGGATCCGGCGACGGGTCGAAGGCCTTCGAGTCCCGCAATTGACGCAGTAGGGCGTCACTCATTTCTGGTCCTCCGGATCAGCGTGTTCGGTCCGCAGCCATTCCGCCGGCGGAGTCAACTCGTACACCCGCCGCGGCCGCCCGGGACCTGACGAGACTTCGCTGCTCCGGACCAGCCCCTTCTCGTAAAGTTGCTTGAAGACTTGTACAGCACGAGGACGCGTCCACCCCAACGCGGCCAGCAAGTCTTCATCCGATGCGCTGACCGGGCCCCGCACCTTCATTTCGGCCGCCAGCATCGACGCTGGGCGACCCAAAGCCCAGAGCGCATTGTCTCTATCGGCGAGGGCCAGGTAGTTGTCCTCGTACGACCCGGGGTCCTGCAGGAATCCCCGCAGAGCACTTACCAGATCTCGGGGGTTTCGCCCTACCGCATCAGCGAGGGTGCTGGCTTGCGGTTCCATGTCGATTCCCGCGCGGCGAGTGATCAACTTGATGCTTTCCGTTCTCGAGAGCGGGGGTACGTCGACGATCTTCTCGAAGAATGCATCTGCAGGCGGAGTCAGGAGACCTTGACGGTCACTTTCACGCACCGACACCGCCCACAGGTATCCCGTCGCCCACACCTCATCGCGGTACCGCCCGAACAGTGCGTGCCCGGCCGATGCGGTGACGTCGTCGACGATGATCACCGGATACAGCCGCGTCCCAAGCGGAGCAGTGCCGTCGTCGCTTTCTGCTGCCCACCTCCGAAGCGTGGCGTCGATGAACTGCAGGCGAAAGTCACTCAATCGCCGCAGCAAGACGTCGGGCCCGTCACTGTCGACTGCCGGTTCGCCGGTGACCTGTTCTACGACGCGGGCGAGCACGTCACGGCCGTCCGAGATCCCCTCGACCCGAACGAAGCTCATCGGGAAGTCGCCTTCGCGGCGGGCACCGGTGAACGGCTCTCGGCTGTCGAGCTGCAGCTGTCTAAGCAGCGACGTTCGGCCTGTGCCGCGGTCCCCCGTCACCAGAACGTTGAGCTCAGCGTTCAATCCGTCCCATATCGCGGCGAGTTCGTCTCGCCGGCCGACGAACAGTTCGGCGTCGACGGAATTGTCGAGCAGAGGACGTGCGCTGATCTTCATGAGACTTACAGTACTTACTGTAAGTTTCGTTAGCAATACCTTGCGGGCGGTTGACCACGATCGCTACAACAGATCTGGTACGTCCAAGATCGCGACACCAGTTTCTTCACGCCACCGCTCCAGCAGGTCCGCTCGCTCAGACAGGGTGACCGTGGCCTGGACGGTATGACGATGCTCCTCGCCTGCCACCCCCGCTTGCCCGAACAGTGCAATGCACCGCCGGGCATGTTCGAGGTCGTGGCGGGCCCAGTACCGCAGACCCTCGAACCCGGCCTCCCGTAACGCGGCCGCCCACCGCTGCGTCAGCGGATAGTCGGCGGTAGTAAAGATTTCTGCCGTGACTCCGAGCGCGACACCGGTGTTCGCAGTCAGATCAGCGAGCCTGATATCAGCATCCAACGTGATCGTCGACGCTGCACGCGCATCGACCTCGTATCTCGGCACGACCTGTTGGCCACCGAAAATCTCCAGGAGAGTGACCACTTCGTCTTCGGCCAGGTAGCAAGTCCCATCAGGGGCTTCGAGGTCGAACCTGCCGCCGCCATTCGATGAGTACCACCACGGTCCCAGACTGGCCTGATGCGATCGAAACAGCTCGGCCCCAGCCGGGTAGACGCACGACGGAAATCGCTCCGCCAATTCACCGACGGGCTTGGGCTCGAACAGATGAACGACGGCGCGTTCAGCGCTCACGCCGCAAGCCGACTGACCGCAGCCCGGGCAGCGCGAGCAGCCGTAGGAACGTCCCCGTCGAGAAGTGCTTGCCGAGGTGTACGGCCGTCGAGCTCTGGCTGTTCGGTAGTCAGCCACGCGACCGCCAACCATCCACGCGGGTCCTGCCCCGCCCACACACGCAGCACCTCTTGGATGCCGAGAATCGGCTTCGCCGGTTGGGCATCGGTGAAGCCTGCGGCGGCGTAGCCGTATTTGCCGTTGCTGCCGGTCAACCGAAGAACGCGGTTCTCTTTCACAGCCTTGCTCAAGGCAGCACGCGTCCAACCCGCAACGTCGAGGGCCTGACTGGGGGTCAAGATTTCCCCTACGTGCTCACTCCACGCGCGACGCGCCTTGAGGCCGTTGACGATGCCGCCGAGGCCCGCTATTGCATACGCCAGATCACGCTCGTCCGGCGCGCCACTGGCCTCGACCAGCCGGTGCGCCATGACCTCGAAATCCTTCTCGACAGTGGACATACCCTGATCATCCCCGGCTGTTCGCGTCATGTCAACCATGTCAACCTGAATACAGGGATGTGATCGTTAGCGTGCGGGAAGTGTCGTACCTGGCCGGTACGGTCGGGACGCGAAACTCCTGCGACGGGGCAGAGAGTCGAGGTGGGTTGGGAGCGTCTAAATGTCACCGGTGAGCAAGAAACGCAAGGGTGCAGGCAAGGGGTCAGGGCGATCGCGTAGCGGTCCGGGAGCCGCTGCATTGCCAGAATGGGCGCAGCGGGCCGGGTACGTCACACCACCGGTAGCGGGGATCCGTCCCCCTGCGAATCCTGGCGTGACTGCACCGGCAGAAGTGCAGATCATCGACCGGCATTGCCAGATTTGGCAGGCCTACACCGAGGGCGGTTTTTCCGGCACCTGCATTGCTGCGGTGCGTTGCCTGATTCCGGCATTGCGTGACTACGGGATCGAGGCTGAGCCGTTGGTCGTGTACGGGCAGGTGGCGTGGTCGGACGAGCAGTGGGTGGAGCTGGGAAGCCGCACACCGAAATGGGAGTCGGACACATGGTGGACAGGACACCTAGTGTTGTGGATTCCGGCAATGGGCCGGATTGTCGATCCGACCGTCTACCAAGCAAACCGGCGCGGAATGCCGACAACGATCACTCGGGCTCTGGTCTTCTCGATCGGTTCACTAGATCTGATGGAGACAGCGGGAGTGAACAAGGATGGTGCCCTGGTGCAGTACGAACGAGTCATCGGCGCGGACATGAGTTGGTTCGATCGCGATCACGCCGATCGCGAGGCGATCGAAGATGCCCTCCGAATTCTGCGAAGCGCAGTATCCGACTCACTCGGCAGCAAGGCGGACCGAAAATCTGGTTGGATGGAGACCGCGACCCACCCACCATTGGTGGAAGCCTTACGCCTACGAGGCTTGATCTCCGCAACATAATCCGGTAGCTACGCAATCTTCTCAGCGGTAGGCATCTGACCGGTGTGAGATCGCGGTGACCTGCACGATGCGCTGCCCGGCGTCGATCAGATAG
The DNA here is from genome assembly GCF_002258365.1 of Rhodococcus sp. 06-221-2. Taxonomy (NCBI): domain Bacteria; kingdom Bacillati; phylum Actinomycetota; class Actinomycetes; order Mycobacteriales; family Nocardiaceae; genus Rhodococcus; species Rhodococcus sp. 06-221-2. The sequence goes on along the minus strand of NZ_NOYJ01000003.1, from coordinate 39,164 downwards.
AGAACCCGGTAGGTGCCTCTGCGGGCGCTGTAGGCGGGCGAAAGCGGCGGGGCCAGGGGCTTCCCGACCCGCTGCGGATTCTCCAGCAATGCTCCGGTGATGAACTCGTACACCGCAGCGGCGACCTTCTCGGGAAGAGTGTGACTGATAGCGCGAGACGCTGATCGAGCAATCACAAGCCGATACGGCGCTTCAGGCTCACTCACGCGCGGGTAGACCGGCCAGCGACCCGCATGACCTCGGCCAACTCCTTCGCATCGAGACTGTCACCCTCAGGCAGCTCCGCCACGCCCCGAAGATGAGATGTCAGCAGTTCCTGATCCGATAGCACTGCAATGGTCTCCTGCAGCGCATCGAAATCGTCGGCAGCGAGCAACACAGCAGCCCGGTGCCCATTACGGGTGATCTCATACCGGGCGTGGGTTTGTTCTGCATCGTCCACAATCTTGGACAGACGCGCACGCGCATCCGCGACCGGCAAAGTAGTCATGTACATAATTAGAGCGCAAATAGTGCGAGGGTGCAATTGCCGTTCGACGCGACACAGCACTAACTGGTGACCAAAACCCGAAGTTCGCCCATCCGACTTCAGTGCGCGCGGTCAGCGGCGTGGGAATTTCACCACCGCTCTCGGACTCGCTGCAGCCGCCCGAACATGCCGTAGGTCCTAAGATGCATCGTCGAACGGCCCGAATGCCGCTTCGTCCCAATGCCGTTCGAGCGCCGCGTTCCATTCGTCGATATCCGACGCGGAGAACAGATGCATGTTGTGTTCGGTGAGCAAGAACCCGGTGTCGCGCCATGCTTGGAAGTAGGCGGGGTTCTCCCCTGCTTCGCGGGCCTTGTCGATCAGGGAGTCCACGTCCGCCAACAAGTTCTCCTCACTGATCTCCTGCGGCGTGTCAGCAGCTGGGTCGAAGAACAATGGATCGTTCGGCCCGAGATCTCGGCCGAACTTGTCCCGAAACGCCTGTCGCTGCTCTTCGAGAGAGTCGTTGAGCTCCGCACCACCCACCATGTCCTTGCTCCACGACAGAGTGCGCCCACCGTCGGCGTTGGTGCGCCGTTGCACGAACGAGGGATCACCGCTGCGCTCGAGCACCAGCGCAGCGTGCTGCTCACGTGAGACCCCTTGCTGTGCAAGTCGCTTTCGACGTTGCTGGACCTTGCGGGCGCGTTTGTCGCCGGCGGAGGTACGTTTCGATGTCATACCTCCACCGTCTCAGAGATTCTCCAGAACATCCGGTATTCGGCCGATTGCTAACCTTCACGCTATGAGCGCAATCAATCCGAGGGTGGCGTTCGCTGTACCGATGTTTCTCGAAGCGCTGGCCTTGATCGAGTTGGGCCAGCCTCAGCCCGCTGAAGTCCTGGAACATCCGAAGATGATGGCTACCACGATGCTTACTCTGCTCAGTCATGGCGACGACGCGATCTTGGATCTGGGAGATCTTGCGCTCGCGTCGCTTGCCAGGGCTGCGATCGCGCTCTGCGATGCTCCGACTGAATCGGGTGCTGTGGCGACCTACCAACACGCGTTAGACGCGTGGGGTGAGATCAATGCGAACCCATGATCAGAGCGAGACTGGAACAAAATGACCGGCACCATCACACTTGCGGGGGCGTCCTTCGGAACAGCTCGGACAAGCCCTGCAGAGCCATCGTAACCCGATCTACGATTGTCTCGAATTGTTTGTCCGGCTGAAGAGAATTCAGTCCTGCGGCCGACAGCGCAGTCGTAAATTTCGTGCCCTTCATGTGGGCCGAGCCTGCCGATCGGATTCCCTGAAGCTGGCGTAGGGGTCCGACGAGACCATTCGGGTCGGCACCCAAGTTCTCGACGAGTAGCTGTAGGCAGGCAAGCGAAGGACTATTCGTGTCCGCGCCCGAGGACTCTCGAAGAGTCTTGACATCGAGTGCATCCACGATCCCTTTCGACAGAACCATGACACCGTTGTCGCTTTGGCCTTCGGTTGGATTGGTACACAATGCCAAGGCATCGAACGCACGGAGGTCAGCCGGGCCGAGTTGCTTGTACAACGACTCACCGAAGTAGCCAGTGAACGCCTCGATGAGTTCTGCCTTAGCTCGTCTCAGCCGAGCAGGGTCAGGGCGTTCGTCCTCTACCCACTGGCCCGCTAGGTCCCGCACGCTACGTGTGATGGTTATTCCACCGTTCGGCGGGACGTTGTGTGTGAGCCAGTGCTCTCGCTCGGTCTCGGGTAGCCGGATGAGGTGTCCCAGCCACACCTGGACGAGGTTGGCACCGTTGATGTCGACATCGATGGCCCACCGACCGTGGCACGAGACATCGGTCCGCAGCACCGTGTAGCGGTCTGGGTTGTCGCGGTATCGGGTCAGAACATCCGTGTCGAAGAAGACTGGGGTGAGGTAGTTCGCTTCATCGCGCTCGCAACTCAAACGAACCTCGTCGCCGGTCGAGGGGTCGATGTCAACGATGAACGATTGAAACCGCTCAGGCCTTTGCAGATCGTCGGGGTGCTCGCCAGCGGACGCGAACGGCAAAACTGCCTGTTTCCCAACCAACTGCGCTACGAAACCAGGCCCCCGATACGCGTCCCACGCCGTGTAGGCGAACGCTGCGTCTTTGGTGCGAATCTCAAGGTCGATCCGAGCTTCATGCACGCTGTCGTCAGCCCGAGAATGGGCGTGCTGGATCACCAGGCTCATGCTCCGGGCCGCGAGATACTTTCGGAGGTGCCGTGCATTGACTCGAACCTCGTATTCACCAGGATTCGGTCTGACGATCTCGACGACCTCCTCATCGCGGCCCGCGTGATTAGTTCGATACATTGTCTCGTTCGATCGCGTGATCAGGCCCAACCACCATACGAACGACGGCGTGAATTCGATAACGGGTTCTGTGGTTGCCGATGGCACCCAGGACACGTTGACGAACAGATGAAGGTCGTAGCCATCAGGGTTGGAGGTCAAGCCGTCGCGGAAGGCCGGGAGGCGATCAGAGCTGTAACTGGGCTCGCCGAGGTCGTTGATGGACCAATCGGTAGTGGCGAGGAATTTGCGCTGGTCCGATGTCGCCACCAGAAGAGGTTGAAGCGAGCTGTACTTGATTCCGCTCCCTCGATTCCGTAGAACCGAGATCCACTCGGTCGGCTCCGCCTGGATCTCCGAGAGGTAGCTCCTCAGCTGGAGAATCGTGGGCAAAGCCTCATAGCGCTCAAGTGAGCCGGAATTCGGCAGTGGATCGGTCAGCACCCCCTTGATCGTACGGAGGGCAGGCGACCGGGCTGAGAGTCGACTTAGAATGGGCCACCCGTGCTCGCCCGGATGACTAGGGCTGAGCTGCGACATCCAGTCTCGCCAGCGGGAAAATCATGGTCCGCGGCGACTCCGCCTACGGCAACAGCCGCGTCGTACGCGCCTGCATCAAGTTCTCGTTCGTACTGATCAAGAACCGAATCGTCCAACGAGCGATCGCCTCCATCCCTGACACCGCGTGGACGCCCGTGCGCTACCCGGGAGCGGTCCGCGACCCCGACACCGACGGCTGGATCTCCGACGCCGAGGTCGCCGAAACATCGTTCACCGCTTTCTCTTCCACCGCGTATCCTGTTTCTGCACGGTTGATCGTGCGGCGGGTCAAAGACGCCCGCTACCGCGATGCATTGTTTCCGGTGTGGCGGTATCACCCGTTTTTTACCAACAGCACCCTGCCGACGACGACCGCAGATGTCGTCCACCGTGCACACGCGGTCATCGAGACTGTGTTCTCGGATCTGATCGACGGACCGCTCGCGCACATGCCGTCAGGATCGTTTGGCGCGAGCTCTGCCTGGGTGCAGTGCGCAGCGATCGCCCACAACCTGCTGCGCGCCGCCGGAACCGTCTCCGGCGGGCGTCACGCGAAAGCTCGCGGAATAACGCTACGGCGCAAATCGTCAACATTGCCGCGCGTTTCGTGCGGCCACAACGCACACCCACACTGCACCTGCCGCGACACTGGCCGTGGCTCGATGCGTGGCTTCAATTATGGCGCAACATCATTGGCATCAGCCCACCCACACCCGCCTGATCCTCACCCGACCCGCCGACTCGGCCCGAGCAACGACAATCGTGGAAATGCTGGGTAGACCAGCGGACGAAACACGCCCAACCAGTCCCGACCCCACAATTCGGTCATCGACCACAGTGGGTCACCTCAGTCCGTGGATCGAGGGTAAGTAAATGTGATCCTTGCCACTTTCGGAAAATCATGCGACTGTATGAGGCAATCGCCGTTCCCCTGCAGACAGTGTGATGACGGGAAGTGTGCAGTGACCAGTACCGAGTTCGGACGCAGTTTGAACAAGGATTCCGGCCCCACCAACCAGCCACCTCCAGCCAGCGACGCATCCACGTTGAACGTCGCCTTGTACCCGTACACGCCCGAACCGAAATGGTTCGAGTCCACCATCAGAGCCGCGTGGCACAGCGTCCAACCGGATGTCGCTCTCAATTTCGTCTACACCTACGACTGTTACAAAGGCGATCCGCCGTCCACTGTGGACGTTTTTGCCTACGACTGCATCTTCGCTGATCACATGCGTCAGTTCTGTGTCGAGTTCGATATCGACGGCACCGCAGACTTTTACCCGTGGTCTCTCGCATCGCTGAAAACGGAATCCTCGGAGTATCAAGGAATACCGTATTTAGGGTGCATGCAAATTTTGATTCGCCGTCTCACTGACGCAGCACTGGGTGCGCCGGGGATGACTGTCGAAGAATTACACAAAATCCTCGGCGACGGGGATCCGAAAGCAGTCTGGCCCGCGCAGGGTCAAGGCATGCTGTTGGATTTTACTGGGGGAACGACCGTCGCGTGCATGTACGAGCAGGCCGTCATGGAGGAGTCGGGCCAGTTTCCGCTCACTCCCGCCCTTCCCCCCTGTCCAGGACTCGATCAGCAAGGCCTCGCCGACATGCAGGTGCTGCGAAACATCGCCGGGTACGCCCAGGCGACATATCCCGACTCGGGCTACGACCGAATCACGAAATGGAACCAGCGGATCGGTCGAGCCTTCGTAGGCTTGACCGAAATCTTCCACTTCATCGACAACGTCGACGCCTCGACCTATTCAGTCATGCCGCTGAGCTCCGAACCTATCGAAAAAGTGGGGATACCGCTTTATACCGACGCACTTTCCGTCAATGTGGCCATCGCCCAGGAAAAGCGAGCAACGGCTATCCAGCTCGTGAAGTTGATTGCATCGACCAACGTGATGCTCGAGTGCATGTCCCCAACAGGAAAGAAACCGCAATACCTGGTGCCCACCCGGCAATCGCTGATGAATCAGCTCCTGGCCCGGCAACCCAATTCGGCGGTGTACAACATCATGCGCAACATCATTTCCAACGACATGGCCCATCCATTTCGACTTGGGGCCGATTCCCGTACCTGGCTCGACTCGACCAAAGGCTGCATCAAAACTGAAATCCTCGGGCCACCCCCCGCTGGCGTTGCGGAGCATGTCGGCGAAGACAGCGCCGTGTTCAACGACCCCGCGTACGCTTCCACACCTGCAGGGCTACTTCGCCGCCCGTGACAGGAGTCCGTCGCAAAGTCGTAAGCAATGGCTGGTTGTGCCACGTTTGGTCCTCGCCGTTCGGACACGCGGCAATGGAGTATCGCTATGAGATCCATACATGCGGTCCGGTTGCCCACACCACCGCTGTCTGAGTGTCGCGGGGTTTGCGTCGAAATTCGTCGAACACCGTGCAAGCTTTTGGCTAAGGGATTACCCTGCCGAGTTTCACCCGATGCTCGACTACTACATCGAGCACTCGACGCGGGTCGGTGGCCGCATCGTAAGCCCTCCCCCGCTGCTGCATCGATCACCACAGCTGCCCAGGTAACGGCCAAGCGTGATCGGGAGCAGACACAGTCGACGCTGCAGATCGGCGACCTGGACGAACACGTTTGGCACCGTCTGCTAGCCCAATTTTGGATCATCTACGACACAGCGCAAAGGCGTGCGCGCGAAATTAGTGCTCGCGGCGGACAGCGGACCGCACATTTTGAGGTGCAGCCCCCGCAGTGATGCTGCGGATAGCTCTCTCGTTGGGTGCTGCCCGAACAATGGTGCGATCACCCGCAGCCGATGTCGGGACCACCACCACAGGGCGCGCGCTGGCACGTGGAGCCGACGACCCCGCCGGCGGATTCTGATCTTTCGAGGCCGTCACGCCGACGCCCCCTGCTGCTTCTCTATCTGGCGTCGCACTTCGTCGATCGTGCGGGAACTGCCCTCGTAGTTGCCCACCAGCCGAGGATTGGGACGCAAGGCCACCTTGCGACGCCGCGACGCCGTCGCCGGGCTCGCCGAGCCCACCGGTCGATCAGGTTTCTGCTGCTCGTTCACCGTAGCCATGATGTCCTCCTACATCCGAATGATAGCCGTCACGAGCAACACCAGCACAGATCCAGCCAACAGACCCGTCGTGATCCGCAACCGCATCAGCTTGCTCCGAAGCCGCATCTCTGTCACCTGATAAATCGACACCAGTGTCGACGCGATCTCGAACCGGCCCGTCGTCTCATCGACTGTCGAATACTCCTCCAACACCACTTCCGGATTGAGCCCCGACGCGGTATTGGGTGCAATCACGAATGCCGCCATGATTGCCGCCGCACCGGCCAGGGCAGCACCCGCAACCTCCCACACACCGATCCCCGCGGGATTGCGCAACACGATCCCCACCAGAATGCCCGCGAATCCCAGCAGCACACCCCCGCGCTGATCGATGCTCGTCACTCGGCGTTCCTGAGAATCCAGCGTCCGTTCGATGCTCGCGTGCACCATCTCGATTGCCGCCGGATTCAGCTCGACACTCACCGGGTTGAGCTCGGACGCCATCTCTTCGCCAGCAGCGGAGTCCGGTGAAGCATTTTCGCGCCCACCCCGGTCGTTCGATTCCACTGCTAGCGCCCCCTTTTCGACATCAATTTCGGCTGCGCCGAACCTCGTCGGCCACACCGCACCCATCAGCCGGCGCACCATGACACTCACCGCAATATTGTCTCAGCACACCACCGGCAACGTGTGTGAACACCTCTCACTGCGTCCTGCGTCTTCGAGCGGATCGACGGAGCAGACGACGTCTCAGGTCATCAGGATCGGACATGATGTACATCAAGTACAGCAGCGGCAGGTACATCAGTGTCGCCGGCAGCCGGCCGTTGTGTTGCGCGAAAAGTCGGTCACGGACGGGATCAGGTTTGTCGAACCCGTGTGTAGTGTTCCTGCGCAAACGCATGAACTGACTCACTGCGTCATCGAGTGACAGGGATTTGTCCGCTCCACCGGGCAGCTTCAGAATTACCTTCTCCGACCTACGGTAATTCTTGATGAAGAACCCGTCCCCCACTTCGGTCAACGCTTCCACACCAAAAGCCGCGTACGGAAGCAGGACGGACTGAACATCAGCAGGCATACGTTCTCGAACTTGCTGCAGCGCTTTCGCCGCAACCGAGGGCTTGCACAGTGCCGTGAGATCCCATGAAAGCCAGGTCGCCTCGATCAGGTCCATTGCTGACCACATCAGAACTCCGGCTGCGTAGTCGTCGTGCAGCGATAGCAGCGTCGAGGTAACTCGTTGCAGAAGATCCGCAAATTCCATCAACCGGTTCTGCTGCGCATAGGGGAGGTAGTCACCGTCAGCATCTGCGAACAGGCATGGGTTCAGGAGATGCCCGAGAACAGAGTTCATCTGAGCAACCCACCAAGCGACGGCCGCACCCCACGCCTCCGGTGCCGGCGGCTCCTGCCGCTGGGGAAGGCGACCCACTGGTGATCGGGGAAGTACCTGATGCGCTTCGTACGGAACAGGAGACCTCCCGACAATATCTGTGCCGAGAGTGAAAATCACCGCACCCGACACCCTGTTCGCTTGAAACGCCCATACCCATGGAGACCGTGCGGCCAACAACGGACCGAGATGGCTCGCGGGAATCAAGACACTGCTCAGGATCGACGATCCCGACGCGAAAATGGTCTCATCGACGTCGATCGGCCCGCGTCGTATGTCGTCGAGAAGTTCGGGGTCCTGATTCAGACGTAACACGAAACCAGGAAACCTGATCCGACGGTGCGTGGCGTTGCCATAGCGAACAACGTGGACAGCATGCCGGTCGAACGGATGCTCGTCATCGTCGTCCGAAGTTCCGGCCAACTCCCTACTCGCGTCCTGTACTGCCGCGGACAAGGCTCGATCGCTGGCGGTGATGACAGGTAGCTGGAGTCCGTACAGGAACGATCCCACCGCACCCGCGCTCATCTGTCTGATCGCGCGAAGGCGCTCCTCAACGACTCGCCCATGGTCCAGCCTGGAGACGTAAGGGTCTTGCGGGAGGTCGACGAGCTCGTCATCGACGTCCGCTTCCGAACCCGACAGGGTGCGAACGGTCATAAAATCGACACAGTCCATGCTGGCAGCCGGCTCGGTTAACGCCCACACATCGGGCGCGGACGTGTGGGCGACCTCGAACCCCAACTCTTCCAGGTAGGCCTGCACTTGCCCCCCAGCCAATTCCGGTGGCATCGTGACGTTGACAGTCAACCGTTCAGGCATTCCACCAGCCTACAAACCGGTAAGCCTGGAGTGACTCAATTTCGCACCCGAGGAGCGGGGGCGCACGGCTCTAATTTGTGACCAGGACCTGCAGTTCACCAATCCGAACTTCAGTACGCGAAGTCAGCGGCGTGGGTATGACTCCACCGACCGTCCCGTTGGGTGTCGTCGCTGTCCACGTGACGAGCCAATTCGATGTCGCGGAGACCTTGAATGTCCCACCGGGCTCGGTAGTGGACGTCTTGTGATAAACGATATTGCCGCACGTCGGACTTGGAAGCCCTTGTGCAACATCGGTATACGGCGTGAAGGGCAGTAACGCACCTGGGCACACCGACGGCACGGATCCGTCCCCCCAATTGACGACCACGGACGTATTGACCCCTGTAGCAGAAACTATGACACCCGGTCCTGCTGCAGTTCTGGTCACGGGGCCGACTGTCGATTCCCGTGGGTCAGCGACCCAGAACCAGCCGGGTAGACCAACCAGGCCGACAGCACCTGTGTTTGCGGGGTTCGGGGTGATGCCTATTCCGGGCGGATCCAACTGCATTGCCGTAACCGCTTGGCCGACAACGGTCATAACGTCGACCACCGGAGGCGTAGCCGGCACCCCAACGTCCGGAATTTGAACACACGGACCGGCCGCTTCGCAGGACCATGTTGTGCCGTCATCATTAACGACGTTCACTGCCATCGGGGCACCACTATCAGCATTTCGAACAAGCGTCATATTGGCGGCGTCAGTCGACGGAACGAACTCGAGCGGCGGTCCGGACGGCGCGGCGCTCCCACCACCTCCCCCGCCCACAGCAGCTGGCGCGGATCCAGTCGTTCCACCCCCTGACGGCACACTCGTGTACGTACCTTCGACCACAACTGTCGAACCACCCAAGCCTCCGCCGAAGGCACCGCCAGTTCCGGTGCCGATCCCCGGCTGCGCAAATACTGGGTTCGCGTTGAACACTCCAACTAGAAGCACTGATGCGATAACCCCAAGCGGCTTACGCATGACCCACCGCCCTTATGGATTCCAGTTGCCTACTTGCCAAACCGTCGATCATGGTGCGTCGCATGGGGTACCCGAAGAAGTCACTGCATCGGAAACAATGCGCCAGCCTGATGAATCTGGCCACGCCACGTTCTCCAGAGTCGGCTTGCCCAGCTCCCGCCGGACTCGGTCAGGAGGGAGCACACTCGTGCCGTCCGGACGGATCTGGTCATAGTTCGAGCTGTCGATGCAGACTCGCAATGTTGCCGACGCTTCTTCCTTAATTGGGTTCCCGTCAGCATCCTTTGGTGCCTGCAGTTCCGTCACGAATGCATCTGCGACAGTCGCAGCACCCGTGGAGACAATTCCTTGAGATCGGCGCAGGTTCACGTTTGCCTTCAACTGATCGAGGATCTTTCCACTCGCAACAGAGTCCAGCATGTTGATGTCTACAGCAGGATCGCTCTCGACCTTCGCGAGAACGGCGAAGAACTCATTCACCTTTGCTGTTGCCTGCTCGGTCGCCTGTTGTTCCGGGGACTTTTCGACGCCCTCTGGTCCCGTGAGGACCGGCTGCGTGGTGGTCGTTACGGGGGTCGCCTCAATGTCACCGCTCCCGCATGCGACGCTGATGCTTGCAGCGGCTGCTACTGCGAGGATTGCCGCGCCTGTGCGACGTCGTGTGCTGATCATCGTGGACCCCCTACGTTGTTCTGTGCGTTGTACTGCGATAACGATAATGGTGCGGCTGTTTGGACCGTAACGTGCTTACCGGACACTTCAGACACCTCGATTGACGCGACTGCTATCAACTGGCTATTGCTCCGATCCGGTAGAGGGCGTTGCCGCCATTGTGGAATTGCGCGAGGGCGCGCAAGAGTTCGTCGGTTTCGGGTTCTGGGTCGACATCGATGTCGGCGAGGTTCGCGAGCAGTTGGTCGATCAGCTCCTGGGTCTTGCTGATCTCGTCGCTCCCGTGGGTAGCGATGATCGCCAGTCTCCAGAGACCTTCTCGGAACGGTTCGACGGTGACGCCGCGGTTTGCGGTGGTGAGCGCGGCGGAAAGATCTCCGGTCTTTATTTGTCTGGTGGCGAGCTCTTCGAGGGCATCCGCGAGGGTCGAGATCATGTGCTGCTGTAGGTTTCGTGCCCACCCGTAACGGTCTGACCGTGTCCCGGCGAATGGTTGATCGTTTACCAGTTCTGCAGCCGTCCGCAATTCCGCATCGGTGGCGGCGGCCGGAGTGGTGTCGATCAGTTGTTGCCAGTAGTCCCAGTCCGATCGGACATCGGGGTGCAGTCGGTAGCCGGTGCGGCCGGTGCGGTCGCCGTGCTTCGGAAATGCCTGCTCACCGTTCTCTGTCTCTCCCAACCAATTTCGCAGTCTCGAGAGGTAGTTCTGGCGTCGTGTCGCCTTCTTTTTCGGCTGATCCTCCAGAGGGAGTTTGTCGAAATTGTCTGCAGGCCAGATCTTTTTGTCGATGGAGTCGTGTTTGATTCCCGGGTGGATGGAGAGAAGAGCGGCGATCTCGGTTAGGAGTACTTCACGGCCGTCCTTGGGTGGCTCCCCGGTCGGGGTGGTGACTGCTGGTTTCCCGAGAAGATGGAGCCAGAGATGTCCCGGGGCCGGTACGTCACCAGCGACAGGAGCGATGGGTGGGGCCTGGTCGTCGTACCTGATCGCTTCTGGGGATGTCCACTGCGCGGCGTCCGGGCTGTAGGTCGGAACGTTTGTGACGTCGGGGGCGGTCTCCGATGCGGTAGTTCCGTTCAGCAGCAGCTGGTCGGTGGGGTCGATCGTGGTGACGGAGTCGAGGAAGGTCTCAGCGCTTTCGGCGTCGGTGAGGTGTGCGTCGATTTCGGCTGCAGCCCAGGGGTCGTGCATGGACGACTCTGTGGGGATAGCTGGCTGTGTGGCGGTCGCGAGGTAGGCGGTAATGCCTTCATATTGGTCCGGCTCGAGAAATGCTGGCTGGAATGCGAAGCCGCCGTCGGTGTCTCGTTTGACAAGGCTTGCGGTGTTGCGGTCGACGATGTCGAGTGTCCACGCGGCCTGGGTGTTCTCGCTGGCGGTGCTGGCGGTGCTGGCGGCAGCGAACGCCACGCGCGGTGTGGCGGCCAGGATCTGATCGAGTGATTGCTGTTGGTCGGCCGTCAACTGACTCGCGATGAGAACTACTTCGGGGGCGGTCATTTCGCTTGTGTCGTAGATCGAACGGGCCGCTGCAATGCTGTCGATGTGTTGTTCGACGAGGGTGTCTTGGTCACGTTCGGCTTGTCGGGCGAGTCTGGCCAGCACTTCGCCTGGTTGGTCGGTGTGCTCGATTCGACCGTTGCCGAACAGTTCGGGGAGCTCCTGTCCGAAACCGATCAGCGTCAGGTGCAGATTGTCGGCGAGCGGGGATTCGACGAGTTCGAGGGCCAGGGCCTGGAGAGTGCCGCGGGCGTGCTCTGGTGAAGCTGAGACGCCGAGGTAGCCGAGTTCTTCCAGGTTGAGAAGAACTTGGGTTCGGTCGTCTGTGGAACCGAGTGTCACGAGCGTGGGGTACGGGCTGATTGTGGTGGGTGCTGGGGCGATCCGGACGTCGGCGGGGAGGGTCCAGGTGCCGGTCTCTGATCTGAGCCACTGGTCCGGCAGTACGGAGTCATCAAGGATTACTAGCTCCACCGCATCGGGACCGATGAATGCGCCGAGTAATGCCGGCAGTGCGTTGCCCTGTGTCCGAGCGTGTTCGGCGATAGTCCTCAGTGCTTCGTCGAGCCGCGTGAGGACGTTGTTGTCCGCTGCAGAATGAATCTGTTCTTCCACAACTGCTGCAGCGCCCCAGGTTTGAGGGAGGGTCTCGCCTCTGCGGCGATCGTGCTGTTGACGGTGCCGGCGCAGCCCGAAGGCCCCAGCCAGTCCGATGGCCGCTAGGGCTGAGATACCGAGCCACAATGTGCTGTTCTGATCCTCGGAGACATCGCTTGGCTGCGCAGTGGCGGCGATATATACCGGGTCTGTCGTCGATGTATTCAGTGGGATCTGGGTGGCTGGCTGAGTCGGGGCGGGAGCTGCAGCAGGACTGGGTGACGACGTCTGCGCTGGAGCAGGCATTTGAGCGGGTGCCGGCCCGGGTGCCACAACATCTGCGCCCGCGGACTCAGCAGCAGGTTCGGAAGCTGCCACCGGGGCGGGAGCCTCTGCTGGCTCAGGGGCGGCCACCGGAGCAGGCGCTGGCTCAGGAACCGCCGACGGGGCGGGGGCCTCTGCCTGCTCAGGGGCTGCTGGAGCAGGCGCTGGCTCAGGAGCCGCCGCTGTCGGAGCAGGTAGCTGTGACGAAGCGCTGTTGAGTTCGATGCCGAAAATCTTCGCAGCGGCGGCGGCAGCGGCCTGCGCTTCTGCCTGAGCCTGTTCGTCACCGCCCGGAACCATCTCCGCTTGTTCCGGAACGTCGGTGCCACCCAGGAGAGGTGCAGCGGAGGACAGTTCAGGCGCTGCTGCGGGGGCCGGTTCAGGAGCGGCAGCCGGAGCCGGTTCGGGAGCGGCAGCGACCGGGGCCGGTTCAGGAGCGACGGTCGGTTCGGGCACAGCAGCAGGTACAGGAGCGGCAGCAACCGGGGCCGGGTCGGGGGAAGCAACCGGACCCGGTTCGGGCGTGACGGTCTCGGCGGTTTGATCGTTGACGGTGAGCTGCTGGCCGACGTGGATGATTGTCGACGGTGCAGTTCCGTCGGCGTTGATGATTTCTTTGTAGCGGTGTCCGTCACCCAGATGTTGCTCGGCGATGCTCCAGAGACTGTCGCCTTCTCGAACTGTGTAGGCCCCGTCGACGGTTGTGGGTGCGGCGGCGGGGAGCTGAAGTTTCCATCCTGGTTGCAGCCATCCGTCGACGGTCAGGACGTCGGCGTTGAGTTGCTTGATCTCGGTGTATCGAAAGCCATCGCCAAGGTGGCGTTCTGCGAGTTTCCATAGGCTGTCGCCCTGCTGCACCGTGATGGTTTCCCCGTTGATGGGGCGGGCGGGGGCTTCTGCTGGATGCGGTTGGCTTTGTTGCGTTACTTGGATCGGTGCCGAGTGGGCAGGGGCGTCGAAGAGCGGTAGTGCTGTGGCGGTGAGGGGTTGGGCTGTGGCGGTGCCCGCTGTTACCAGCATGAGCGCTCCGCCTATGAGAACGGAGGCGCTTCGCTGCTGGAAGCCGAGGCCTCGGAGTTGAGGTGCTTTGATGCCGCGTAGTGCTGCGACGAGTTCGATGACGGTGCTGAAGGTGAAGGTGGCCCAGGCGAGCCAGCCGATCCAGGTCACGAATCCGAGGAAGAGTGATCCGTCGTCTTGGGTGGTCAGAGCTGTTTTGATCTGGTCGAGATCGGGCAGCGTCGTCGGTATTGGGTTGCCGCGGAATGTCCACAGTGCGAGCGGAATTCCGACGACGAGGACGAGTAGGACGATCAGGTAGAGCAAACCAGTCAAGCGCCGTCGGATGGTGGTCATGCGGGTGTCCTTTCCGATGGCTGCAGGGTGGCCGGGGTCGTGCAGCGTTGCGCCGCGAGCTGTCGAATCACGTCCTCCGTCTTCTCGTGGAGTTCTGCGACTCGTCTGCTCTGCGGTCGATTGGTCATGGTGTGCCGGGGATTCCGAGGTTGGTGCGGTTCAGGTTGACGGTGGCTGTTCCGATGATCTGCTGTGGCCCGACGCCGATCAAACCGAGGACACGGGGTTGGTAGGTCGTTGTGGTGGTGATCAGCAGTGTTGTCGGTCCGGTCTGCACGACGACGCCGGGGATTCCTGCTGCGGCAAGGTATTTGGTGGCTTTGGCTTGGGCTGTCAGCGGGTTGACGACGACGTTGGTACCGCGGACTGCGAGTGGTTCGATGATGGCTTGTCCTGCCCCGCGGGCTGCTTCTTCAGCGACTTGCTCGGCGCGCTGCTTGGCGTAAACTTTGCCGCCGCCGTCGACGACGAGACCCATCATGATCAGCAACGCCATGGCTGTGATGACGCTCCACATGGCGATGGTTCCGGCGTCGTTGTGCGCGTCTCGCCGTGTGCAGGCGGCCACCGCCCGGCGTAGTGCTTCGGTCATCAGGCGCGCTCCCGGTAGGTGTCGACGGGTGAAGTCGCGGTTGCTGTGATGGTCCGTGAGCCCATGACTTGCGGGAATCCGAGTGCGTCGAGGGAGATGACGCACGTGACGGTGGCCGAGACGGAAGCCGTGACGCCGGGGCGAGTTCTGAATCCGCCGAGGTCGGTGTTGACGTTGAGAGCGGAACAGGTGAGCCCTCGTGCTGCCAGGTCGTTTCGCGCGGCTGCTTGCGCATCGGGGGCTGCGGAGAACGCCGTTCGCGCGATGGAGGCGGTACGCGCGGCCTCGTTCGCGGCGTGGACTACTTTCTGGTGCGCTTGCGCGAGAACGCCGAAGGTGACGATCAGTGCGATCAGGAACAGTGTGGCGGGGGCGACGATGACAGTCTGCAGGGCCGATCCTCGGTCGTCGGCTCTGGCTGCGGCTGCCAGCTGGCGCAGTTTGTTCGCGGTGTTCATCTGGTTCCTGGGGCAGTGACTCGTTCAACGGGAAGCGTCTCGCTGACATTGATGTCGAGGGAGAAGAAGGGGATGAGGCGGATGGGTTGTCCGGTGATCTGGACAGTTGCTTCTCGCAAGCCTCGGTTGACGACAATGACGGGTGCTCGAAGGGTCGTCGGGCCGGCGGTGGATGCGAAGGCGTAGCCCGCCGCTGTTCCGGCCGCAGCGCTGCCGAATTGCGATCGCGCTTGTCGTAGAGCTTCTTCACCGGTCGAAATCGCTACGGTCCGTGCGTGAGCGTAGAGAGCTGCCTGGATTGCGATGAGGAAGAGCAGTAGGACGACGCCGAATACCACGACTGTTTCGAGGGCTGCGCCGCGGTCGTCTCGACGTATGCGGGTGAGCCATTCGCGTAGTGGTACATGTGTGTCGGTGAGCAACGCTGGTCCTCCCCTGTCTCGTTGGGCGAGTGGTGGGGTTACTGGATTCGGTTGAGGTAGCGCTGTGCAACCACGGTGATTCCGGCGACGATAGCGATGGCGAGGATGACGAGGCCGGCGGTGATGACGACGGTCTCCATGCTGTAGCCCTTGTCGCTTTTGCGTCCGCCGGCGCGCTCGGTCATCCGGGTATAGGAGAACAGTGCCAATGCGAACAGTGTTGCGGTGGTTGCTGCGATCCGGTTTGCGATTGTGCGCGATGCTGCCATGTGACGTTTCCCTTCGATATGTAAAAGCCCTGGTTATGACGGTTCTGGATGCCGGTCAGACTATCGCCAAGACCGGACACTTCGAGCAGGTGAAGTGCACGGATCGGTGTTTGCACAGCTCAAACTTGGTAGTTGATCGTTGAATGACAACGCATTCGGGTTGTTCGGTCTAGACGCCGCCCATGATGTTCACTCCGGCCGGCACGATCAGCATGATCATGAACAGCACGGCCAAGGTGCCGAGAGGTGCGTCCATCTTCTTCGTTTTGGCTCCTGCTTCGCCTTGTTCTTTCGAGAGCAGGGCACTGCGGAGCGCTCCGGCCCGCGCGGCAAGAGTGTCGGCCACGCTCGCTCCCTGGTCGCCGGTATAGGTCATGATGTCCGCGAGATCTCCCAACTCCGGCAGCGCCAGTTCGGCTGCAAGATTGGACAGAGCAGCCCATGGTGCCTGTCCGGCGAGGGACGCTTTCTGAAGCTCGGCATCCAGACGTAGAAACACCCAGCTATCGCCCACTGCGGCAGCGCGTTCGAGACTTTGGAATGCAGCGACGCCGCCACTTCGGTTCAACGAAACGAAGTCGATGAACGCCGCCAATGCTCGGGTGAATTCGAGTCGGGCACTAGCGGCGCGAGTCTTGACGTCGGCGTCGGGCGCGAAGAATCCCACCAGCGCCAGGACGAGGGAACCGGCTACGGGAAAAGTCAGGGGCACTGCCATGCCGAACAGCGCCAGGAGTGCGATCGAAATCGGCGCGATGATCAGACCTATTGCAGCGGAAAGGATTTTGTCTCCGATGAACTTTTGTGGAGTTTCTCGGAGGATCGCCAGGTCCGCGGTCGGGATCCTGAACCACGCCTGCGATCGCAGCCGCGGGTAGAAGCGGGCACCGACCTTGTAGGACAGGGCATCCGAACCGGTGAGGTCGTCACCGCCGCGGGTGTCGACGGTGTACGGGTCCGGGGCTGCACCGGACAGTCGTTCCATGGCATCGCCGAGTGCTGGGTCGGCCGGCAGTATGCGGAGAACGAGGAGGATCAAGCCGAGAGCGGCGAGAGCGGCAAGGGCGATCGCCCAGAGCTCGAAGTTGTTCATACTGCGCTCCTCTCACGTGCGGTGTTTGCTGCGTCGCGGTCCTTGGTGCCGATGAACCTGGGGTATTTCACTGGCAAGGTGTATCGCTTCATCCACCCGAGCACCAGGCCGAAACCGATGAATTCGAGGAACAGAACGGGCTGGAGGAGGGGCTGTTTGTACGGGTCCATGTAGTTGGTGAACAGGAACAACCCAACGATGACAACGACGGTGATGACGGTGACCCCGCGAGCGGTCGTGCGGGGCCCTTGCCGTTCCGCTTCGGCCGTTCTGCGGTTGCGCACGTTCTCTGCCACCGATTCTGAAAGTCGCTTCAAGGCTGCGGTGAGTCCGGAGCCGCGCAGGCGAGCTGCCTGCCGCAGTGCACCGACCACGTAGTCGCCGGTGGAATCGTCGAGATCGTCTGCGAACCGAAGCAACGCTTCGTCGATCGACACATTGCCACGCAGGCGCGTGATGAGGCTCGTAATTTCCGGACGCAATGCTTGAGGCATTCCCCTGTGCGTTGCGATGATGGCCTGTTCGAGGCCGGATCCTGCTGCGAGCACTCCAGTCAGGTTGCGCACCCATTCTTCGAGGGCATTGAGGCGTTCGATGTCGTCGGCGGCGGCTGACGATCCGAGTAGGTAGGGGACGCCTACTGCTGCGATCGGAATGATGGGGAAGAGTACGAACCATCCACTGAGGAGCCATGCAGCAAGGCCGACGGCAGTTCCGATGGCGAGGAGTAATTTTGTCCGCCGGGCAATCCGCGCACGTGAGGTGCGGTGGCGTGTCGGCGCAGTCGGGTCGCGGCGATCGCGAATTCCGTTGGCAAAAAACCACATCCCGGCGGCAAAGACAAGGACGATACCGACGGCCGTGAACGTGTACATCAGAGCCCACCACCTGTGATCGTGTTGATGGGGATTTGGTTCGGACTGAAACCGCCTGCGTAGAGCTTGCGGAGCAAAGCTGGGGGCAAAGTTCCGTATTCGCCGGTCCCGCCCGGCTTTCCTTCGTAAATTTTGGTTACTGCGGGCATGGCGTTTTCGCCGGCCTCGATATGGATGACCTCGCTGACGAATCGGACCTGACGCCTCTCGCCGGTGTCGGTAAATTCGTAGTCCGTCTGCAGCTGAATGATCAGATTGATGTGGTGTGCCACTTGGCGGTAGGCGTACTCGACCGGCACTCCTGCTTCGAGGGCGCAGGTGACGAGGCGGTCGATCGCGCCGGCGGCATGCTCGGCGTGCGTGGTACTCAGGGAGCCTTTGGCCATCTGCATTGCTTTGAACATGTCGATGATCTCGCCGCCGGCTACCTCTCCGACGATGACACGGTCGAGCTGCATTCGCACGAACTGGTAAAGGATGTCGGACAGCGTCGTCGCGCCGCGTAGCGCTCCGGTCAGCTCGTTTCGTTCGCCGCCGCCGGTGATTGCCTCGGCTGCAACAACATACGGTCTGCGACCGTCGAGTTTGTCGAGGAACAGTTCGTACTCTGTCTCTGCTGTGCCGATCCGTGTTTGCAGGGGAAGGCAGTTGGCGAGCGCACGAAGGTTGGTTGTTTTACCTGATCCCATGGGCCCGGAGATCACGATGGAGGCACCACCGATGACTGCGGCGCTGAGGATCTCGGACAACAGTTGGGGCATAACACCCATTTCGACCATCTTGTCGATGGTCACATCCTTGTGGCGGTGCATGCGGATGGCGATACTGGGATGGCGGACCGAGTAGCCCATCGCGGACAAGCGGATGTCGCCGGGCAGATTGAGGCGGAGGTTGGGGTTGACCTGCGAGAACGGTCGTCCACCACCGGGTGCGCGCTGCGCGAGGTTGGTGAGCCAGTCGTAGAGCTCTTCGTCGCTGTCCGCGATCGGCGGTCGTGCCTGCAGACTCCCGTCGGGGTACATCACAATGACGCTGTCGCCGTTGATGAGGATGTTCTCGACGTTCGGGTCGTCGACGAGCGGCTGAAGTGGGCCGAGTCCGAACAGCGTGTCGAAGACCGCTTTGACCAGCGTCTGTTCCTCTTGGACGCTCAGCTGTTCGTGACCGGTGTCGATCGCGGACTGCACTTCTTTGCTGACGAGATCTATGACGATCTGCCTGCCCGACTCACGCTCCTCGTCCGGGGTCATGGCAGTGACGCCCAGCTCAGGGTTGAGGGCCTGATCTGCTCGTTGGGTCTTACGGAGAGAGAGGATTTCGGATGCTTCTTTGGTCAGTTGCTTGACCAATTGGTGGTTGGTCCTCGCGACGTCCGACCGCTCAGCTGGAAATGGTGATGGCGATGTGAACGGGACCGTCTCGAGTCGCTCGGGTTCCGGGTGGGAGTGGCGACCGTCCTTGCCGGCTGCGGCGAGCAGACCTGCAGATGAGGAGCCGTATTGCCCGCTCCTGTAACGAGTTATCTCGTTGTCGCCATCGTCGAGGATGATCGGATCGGCGGCAAACATCGGTAGGTCGGGTAGGGCTGGTCGCTCGTCGTAGTCGAAGTCGGGGGCGTTGTTGGTCATGCGGGTGTTCTCCCTTTGGCCTTGTCGGCTCGTTACGCGGGCTGTGAGCTGTATGGCGAGTTGGCGATCCATACGGGCTGGTGCGTTTCGTGGAAGCGCTCGATCTTTTGCCAGGTTCCGTCGATTGCGCGTAGATAGCTTGATCGACGTCGCCGCCAATTACTGAGCGAGGCACCTTCGGAAAAAACTTGCGCGTGTACCGGTGATTCGGGAAGGACTGCGATGACGTCGAGGCCGGTCGCCGCGGCGGTCTCGGCTGCGCTGTAGGGCTCGGTACCCCTGACAATGAGGCCGATGCTGGCCGGCGACTTCGTATTCTCCAGATGCTGCTGTAGTGGGCCCAAGCCAGCACGAACCGCTGCCACTGCGGTCCTGGTCGGTCTGAGCATTATGGCGATAACGTCACTGTGACGGATCAGGTCTTGATGTCCGGACCGTAGATTGAGGCGACCGGCGTCGACGAGCAGGTCACCGCCGCCCTGTTTCGACAACAACGCCAGATGTGCCCCCAACGGGCCCCACGTCGACTTCATCGATTCCGTTTGAGCTGCATTGACCAGGCCGGGGACGAACCATCCTTGCGCCTTGGTCGGCTCCTCTGGATCGAACGGCCCGATTCTAACTATTTGGTGCTGGAAGGCTGGGCCTATTCGGCCGTGCCTGTTCGGCTCGACCAGTTGGATGATCGATCGGTCGTGCCGGCGGCGCGCGTGAAAGTACCCGGCCAGCGTCGGGGACGATCCGATCGGATCGGCCTCGATGTACAGCAGCTTGCGGGAGTCTGCGGTGAGAGCGATGCCCAGGCCGGTCGTCGAGACGCCTGGCGAGCCGGAGATCGAGGTCAGGGTGACGAGCATGGCTCAGCGCTCCCGGGAGTCGAGGACGATGGCGACGCGGTTGGTGGCGGCTCGGGCGGCGATCCAGCTGGCCTCGTCTTTCTTGACCAGAACGTCCACTGTCGTCTGTCCGGTCTCGGGGATGTCCTTCACGGCAACGACCTGTGCGTTCGCGGTGACCGGACCCTGCACCGGGGAATCGTCTTGATCTCGGGGAGTGTCGACGATCCGGACGTTGTCGCCTGCGAGCAGTGGCTCTGCGGGAAGTTTGCTGATTGCGACGGTGATGCCGACCAAAGTGTTGTCCCCGCTGGGGATTACGGCGTTGGTGAACGACGATGGGTTCAGTGCCGATCCGCTCAGGAGCGGAACTGCTGCGCTCTGGCCCACGACCGATGCTTTGTCTGTGGCAGGAACGGTCGCGATGGTCGCATCGCTGTTGACCTCTGCGGTTTTGAGGTCGTCGGTGGTGATCGTCTCCCCCTGTGGCACGTCGCGGGCGAGCACCAGAATTGTCGTGGTGGCGCGCATGGCGTTCACCAAAAAGACCGCTCCTACGATTGCGACGGTCATCAAGGCGACTCCCGCGATCCAGTACGACCGTCGACGGCGCACTTTGGTGGTGGATACGACTTCGGTGAAGTCATGGCCCGGCTTAGGAGATGCCTCTCTTGCGCTGCGCGGCTCCCCCACTGTGGCGGTCGATGTCTTTTCTTTGAGATTGCCGAACATGGGCATAGCTCAGTCACTTTCCGTTTGTGTCGTGGCGTCGAGGCCGAGATGTGCTTTGAGGGCAGTTCCGATGAGGTGGCTGCGGGAACGGGCCTTGAACTGGTCTTTCAGTTGATCGATGATCACCCAGTCATCGGCGTACAACCCGACCGTGACTCCCTTCTTCTCCGCCTTACCCTCAGACGGCTTCCCACCTACTCCCCTGGCGCGGAACAGACCTCCGCCGACCTTGCCTCCCGGAAACAGAAGGCTTTCGAGATCGCTGTGGACATCCTCGATAGCAGTGATGACCACCTCGCCGTGGGTTCTCCCTGTCCGTTTGCTCTCCTTCGCCAGACCGTGTGCAACCCCGACAGCAAGATGAACCGTCGACGGCACAATCGTGTCGTCGTGCCCCAATTCAGCTGCACCAGAGGATGTCTCCTCCTCGTTTGAACTCAACTGCACCACCTCCGCTGACATAGCACTTATCGATCCGGCCGGCGGCGGTGGCATGAAGGCTGCCCCGAGCGACTGTCGCGCAGGCGGAGATGTCGGCACGTTCGCACTCTCAGCGCTGTCGGTCCTCACTCACGATCCTTCCGATGTCCCCGTGTACCTGAGTCGCAGGCTTGAGTGCGACGTACGAGATATACCGGGTCTCCCGGACACCGCGAACAGCGTCGATCCGAACCGAACCCTGCAAAACGAACCCCGTGTTCGTCCCGCAAGAGGACCCCATCCCCTCCCCACCAGGACAAAGGCTATCTCCACCTCAACAACAGTGGTGATCAACACGCGGTACATAACATTTCAGTAACAAGGTAGTCGATCGCGCACTCGTTCAGTTCCGAAGCAAACGCGGCGCGGCACCGACCCCTGACGGTCCGTGCCGCAAGCAATGTCCTCTGCAACTTCTACGGGCCGTTGACTGACTCTCAACCGAACTGCACTCGGCGCTGCCTCTTGACTCCAAGACAAGTTGGATTATGATCACTGCCACGTGATCACAACACGATTTTGTTATCGTTTGACACTCATGTCGGACTGATGTGGTTCTCGTGACTCAGTGCTATTTGATTTGATGGCTTTCATGTGTGTCCACAATCTGCCGCCAATGTTTCTTCAACGCAGCGTCGTTCACCGACGATCTTGAACCGATCGCCATGCAGAGCTCACCAGGAAAACCACCACATCTACCTCTTCGGCCGTGGGCACAGTCATAGAACTGATGCCAGAGGGGTGGTGACACACCACCATTTACCTGCAACCATTGAACGATGAGCTTCTCCGACACCGCCACCGCGCCAGGCAGCGGCGTCGCAGCCCGAACGCTCGACGACCTACGATGGCACCGCGAGTTCCATCGTCAGTCCCAGTTTCGCTGGTGGGACACCGAGGCCGCGCTCGTTGCCACCGAATTCACTCGTGGACAGGACCAGTTCCACACAGTGCACGACCTGGCACAACTGGAGCGATGTCGGCTAGCGCTCGCCGACTACACCACGACCTGCCAGCGAGCCCTGGGCCGCGCCCTCAAACAGTCACAACACGTTCTCGACACGCAGAGCTGGACTTTCGCGACTGATGCGCTCCTGCTGTTGCCGTGGACATGCGAGCAGAGCAGCTACCTTGCGACCTGGGCCGACCCGCACGATCCGACAGCTCTGAGCAACCCTCAAGTCCGGCGCATTCAACGTTCCTGTGAGCGCATGATGTTCGGAAATCCCCTCATTCTTAGTTGGGAATTGAGCCACCTGTGGAGCCTCTACCGAGCCGCCGAGACACTGCTCGAAGACACCCTTGTAGATCTCACCGTTGAACTCTCAGAATCAGTCCCTGACGCCACCCTGCTGTGGGCCACCCAAATGGCGTCGAAGATCGGTCTGGAACAACGGATAGCCGAACAGCGAACGACCCGCGGAGAGCCTGGCGATCCCCGCCGCCGACTGCGTCAGAGCTATTCGGATCTACGCTGATTGGAACGCGAACAGTCCCCCGTTGACCTGGCGTCTTATGTGAAATTCGTGCCAGGCTCGCGTCGAACTACGTAGCAATCCTCGCACTCCCCTACCGATACCTCTCCCCTCAACACTTCGCTTGAGCCTTCGCGAAGCCAGCAGAGCCTGCGGATTGGGAGTCGCGGCCATGATCGCAGCTCGAATCGCACGCTGATTCGCACATATCGACGCTTTGTTGATCCGACATAACTACCCACTCTCGATCCCGTTCATCATCCCAGTGCTCTGCTCCCCTACCTCCGTTACCGTCTACCGGGCAATCATCCCAACACAATGGGCGTAGCACTTCGTAGTACTCCTCGCACAGTAAAGCGTTGGTTTCATCGCGTACTAAACCGCGTGTTTGAGGGCGTACAAATACGCTTGTTACACCGTTGGTTAATACGCGTAATACTACGCATGCAATACCGGGTATAACTCCGCACGTCAACACGCGGGTTAATTACCGTTTTGGTCAGCACATCAATGCCCGTGTTTCTTCACGTGTTAACAAGGGTGTTGATATGCGACTTAACGTGCGTATTGGTACGCTGTTACTAGGGCGCAGCACTACATGTTTTATTGCGCGTGTTTTGCCGCGTAAGAGTGCGAGCATTGATACGCATGGTGTTACACGACTTAGACCGTGTTGACTGACGTGCGTGACTGGGCGTACTCTCGCGCACACAACCACGCACGACAACCTGCGCATCCGCCCGCACAAGAGCGTGCGGGACAAGTCGAGCCGCTCGCACGTACCGATTCGGCACCGTGAACGCCTCCCGGTCACGCTTCTCCACGGCAGCGCTCGAATAGATGCACGCGGATCCAGGACTCTGGAAGGAAGGTTCTATCGATGGCAATATCAAATTCCCTCGCAGTCACCCAAGGTAAAGGGGGAGTGGGCAAGACGACGGTTGTTGCCAACCTCGCAGGCCTGTTCGCCGCTGCCGGCTACCGTGTTCTCGTCGGGGAGTTCGACCCTCAGGGCAACCTGGCCCGCGATTTCGGTTACGAAAAGCAGTCCGGTGAAGAACTTCTGATGTCGTTGATGTCAGGCGGACAACCCCCGATCATCAAAGACGTCCGACCCGGTCTAGACGTCATTCCCGCTGGTCCTGCGCTCGTCGACGTTGCTGGCATGATGCTCTCCAGGCTCAGCCGCGGGGGCGAATCGCTGGGGCAGATCCTCCACAAAGTCCTTGCCCCGATCGTTCCCGACTACGACATTGTTCTCTTCGATACCCCGCCAGGCGACGTGATCATCGGTGATGCGGTGCTGTACTGCACGTCGTCCGTTCTCATCCCTACTCGCGCCGACGATGGCAGCCTCGACGGCCTCGACCGCGTCGCCGAGCGCTTCGCGCGTGCCCGGGAGCACAATCCGCAACTGAGATTGGCTGGCATGCTTCTGTTTGCGGTCGGCAGTAGGTCACAACGGCTCCAGGACCAGGTGAGGGAAAGTATTACGCAAGCCATTCCTGACACCATTGCCCCCATCTTCGGCACGACAATCCGCTACATGGAGAGCGCCGCTGCCGACGCGCGGCGGCATGGGCTCCTAGCTCACGAACTCGAAGGCGCTACTGCTAGCGCAAAGAAGGCTCGGTTGAAAGCGCTGAGGGACAAGGTGAAACCACCCAGCCTTCTGCTCTCTCGGGATGCAACCGGGTTGGCGGATGACTACGAGGCCCTAGCAGCTGAGGTCTTGCAACGCTTGGCCGAGCTTGCTGCCGAAGCCGATCACGCAGAAGAGGTAGCACCCGCATGAGCACCACTGATCGCAAGAAGCGACCCAGCCTGGCGGACCAATTCGACAAGCCCGCTCCCCGTGGATCTGGCCTCGCCAACATTTTCCCTCGCAATGGAACGGGTTCCCTCGCCAGGCCTGCCGCAGTGGAACCACGCTCGACCGACGTGGCTGCCGAAAGAGCCGTCGACGAGCCGCACGTACAGGCTCCGGACGTGACATCTGCACCGGATGCTCCTGTAGCACCTGCACCAGAGCCTCCGACCGAGGTTGCTACATCTGCCTCGCCCTCCGGGGGCAGCACTGCCGCAACCGAGGACGTAGCCACCACACCCGAAACCGGGGCCGACACCGCTACAGCGGAGCCGTTGGCTGCGATTGTCGGTGATGAAGATGTGCGCCCGATCGCGGTCTACGTTCCCGCGACGGTCAAAGAGGCCTGGAAGACGCGATCTCAGCGGGAGAAGAAGTCCTACGGCGAGATCGTCGAGGATGCCTTCGCCGCGCACACCCCGGAAACCTTGGTTCGCCTCTTCGCCCCTCGCGCCGTCGAATCGCCACGCGGTGGCATGCCGCGTCTGGCCCGCCCGAAGGTCGCGAGCGGGGGAGTGGAGGTGCGTCCACATCTGTGGGTAGCCCAGACCCGATGGATAGACGAGCAGGTAGAAGCAAGTCCGCTCATCCCCTCACGAAGCGCGCTGATTGCTGCGGTCGTTGAGGACTATCTGATCTCTTGATCCGCCGGGCCAGAGCGTCTTGCTCCTGGCTCCCCACCGTGCTCCCCACCATGCTCCCCACTCCGGTGGGGAGCGTTTTTTTGCCTTTGAGCTGCCCTTATCTCCATGCTCCCCATGCTCCCCACATAAAAGAGCCAAGGTCACGCGTATATCGATGAAGGGGCTTGCGCAGCGGGTCGGTTCGACGAGCTGGGGTGTTCGTCGTGTCCGGTGCCGCAGAGACAATGTCGAGAGATTTCGCCACTTCTGTCACAGAGGTAGATCGAGACGGATCTACCTGTCATGTGTGGTGCGAGGGCGGGTACGGACGAGGTGCGGAGGAACATGTGAACGTGGCACGACAGGCAGGCGACACACCGGATGTCGCGGCCTCCCTGTTTCTGTTACCGAATCCGTTTAATGTGATCGCATGGCTGGAAGCAAACCTGGGAGAGAGTCGAAGGGCCCTCGCATACCCGCAATGGTGCGCACGCCCGACACGCAGTATGCGCATTACAAAAACGAGGCCGACGCCCTTGGCCTCGACCTCAGCGACTACTACGTCTATGTCATGGCGCTGCACCATGATCTACCCATGCCGCATTACATCCAAGATCGAATCGATCCCGCACAGTACAAGCTGGGCGCGTGATGACCTACCCCTAGACAGTGAAAAACCCCCCTCGTGCTTGGCGGCGAGAAGGGGGGTCTTCCGGATTCACAAGTGAGCGAATCGCTCCGCTCCAACCACCCACCGGGAACAACCACGAACACGACAGGAGGTGTATTGACATCATAGCTCAGTACCCCTGCCTCGCCGTGATTTGCGCTCCGAACCCAGCGCGCGTCGTACATCTACGTGTCGGCGGTGAGTCGTGACGTCACCGACTCCCAACCGCGGCCACATGTGGTCGATGGACAACATCCGTCCACGCCTCGAGCAGCTCGGCGGCTTCAAAGCCACATCGAGTACCCAGTTTCAGGCGAGATGCCCCGTTCACGACGACCGTCACGCTTCGCTGTCTGTCACCTGGACTCCGGGCCACCACGGTTCTGGAATGGTGCTGCTGCGGTGCCATGGCTGCTCAGCGACGGCCGCAGAAATCGCCGAGCGTCTCGATATCGGTGTGTCCGATCTGTTCGACGAACCCTTGCCGAGTCGGGATCCGAGCGCACCGCGTGTCGGTAGATCCCCGCAGCAACGGGCAGCGGGCAAACGACGTGGGCGTCTGGGGCGTCTGCCTGCTCGGATTGCCGGTCCGATGCCGGAGCCCGAGGTCGAGCACTCTTGGTCGGAAGTTGCGCGCTATCCCTACACCGATGCCGACAGCGTATTGGTGCAGGAGGTCATCCGCGAGGAGTGCACCTCGTGCGGCGTCAAACACAAACGATTCCGGCAGTTGTTCGTCGGTCCGAATCGCACGTACGTCAAACGTAAGCCTGCGGTGTTCACTCCGGTCCTGTTCGCGATGCCGCAGCTGCAAGCGGCGCTGTCGGCCGGCCAGCCGGTGTGGCTGCTCGAGGGCGAAAAGGATGTCGAGACCGCGATGCGTCTCGGTCTGTGCGCGACCACGAATGCCCAGGGTGGCCTGAACTTTCCGCCACAGCTCGCCGAGGTGTTCGCCGGTGCCGCAGTGCGCGTTGTGCTCGATCGTGACGCCGCAGGATACGAGCGCGGCATCGAACTGGCGTCGCTGCTCGGCGCAGTTGATGCCGAGGTACAACTGCTGCTACCCGGCACAACAGATGACAAATCAGACTTCACAGATCACGTCGAGGCCCAGCTGTGGGATCCGGACGATATGTGGAACGGGTTGATTCCCGTCCATGTCGGTGAGGTTGCGGCACATGCTGCGCTGGCCAAGCTGCGCGGCAAGGCCGCCGAGGTCGAAAAGGCGGCTCAGGAAGCGGCTGCGCGTGCCGAGCGCGGGCGAGTATCAGGTCACCAGGATGAGTGCGCAGACGAGATCCGCCTCGCTGGGCGCTGGGCCGTCGAGGCGGAGCGCCTGTTCGAGCCGTTGAGCGAAGCCGTCGATGCGGTGCGTAGTTTCGCTGCCGCTGAGGGCACGAAGTGGTCGCAAGAAGCGGTCGATGCCGCTACCGCTGTGTGGCGTACTGCCCGCACGGCTGCCCGTGCCGCACACGATATTTCGCGCACTCCGATTCCACCGCTGCTGCACGACGAGGACGAGCACGACGCGGTGCCGCCGGCGACCGGATCCAGCCACATCGACGCCGGTGAATCGACACATCCGCTCCCTGACGGACCCCGACTGCACCTGGTCGGGGCGGCCACCCGCGGCGCTCAGATATCTGCACCGACGTATCGGGTCGTAGAGGGAAGCCTCGTCGAAATCGTCACCAACCGAGATGGCGAGCAGACCGCCAAAATGGTGCTCAGCATCGATGCTCGGATCGTGGAGATGGAATACCTCGAATCGCAGGACGACGGCCTCGACGTCGACGCACCGACCCTGCTCGGACGCGAAGATATCGTCGGGCAGCGGGAAGCCAATCCGCCGTCGCCCGAACAGCTTTCCGCTGTCGTCATCGGGTACACCCATCCCGATACGGGCGAGTTCATGCGTATGCGGGTGGACGCACAGGACTATCGGGACTGCACCTGGGCGGATTCTCTTCCCGGGCCGCCGACGTACGACTCCAAACCCTCTGGAATCGCCAAACTTCGCGACGCCCTGAAAGTGGCGGGTGGAGTGACGATTGCCCGGACGGTTCGATTCCGTTCCACCGGTTGGCGTAAGGACCGAAACGACGAGTGGTTCTACGTGCACGCGGGTGGCGCTATCAGTGCTGCCGGTGCCCGTGTTGCGCCGGTTCTGCTCAGTGGACCGCTCTCGCGTTACGACCTGCCGTGCCCGATCGCCGATGCACCTCGATTGCGTGATGCCTTCATGGTCGATTCGGGATCGATGCTGACGCGTCTGCCGGTGCGAATCGCTGCTCCGTTGCTCGGGCACGTCTTTCGCGCGGCCTTGGGACCCAACCCCTGGGTTCTTTCGCTCATTGGTTCGCCCGGTTCGTACAAGACCTCGATCGCGTCGATCGCGATGCATCACTTCGGTGAGCTGTGGGATCGTCGGCGGCCGGCATCGTCGATGTCAGGTAACGGTGACACTCTCAATGCGCTTCGCATCAAACTGAATTCGTCGAAAGATGCGCTGTACTGGGCCGATGATGTCGCTCCCACACGAGACTGGGGGGCTGCACAGAAAGCGCTCGAAGAGTTCGCGCGCATGGTCCACAACGGCGAACAACGGAGCCGTTCCAGTCGCGACGGGTTGAGCATCCTCGACGGCACCGCCCCCCGATCGTCCGCGATGGTGACCTCCGAGGTCATGCCTCGACCAGGGTCCGGCGCTCAGCGCATGTTGGTGGTGCCGTTGCAGTCCGACGAGATCGAACTCGACGAGCTGATTCGACTCGACAGTGAGCAGTCTCGACATGGACGCGCCCTGCTGATGGCCTCGTTCCTGCAGTGGTTGTGCCCCCGCCTCGAGGAACTGCGGGAAAAGGTCTTCAACGAGGGCGCGCACTACGCCGAGGGCTTACGTGAGCAGGGTGAGACCGTGCGCCAGGCCGAAGCGGTCGGTGCAGTGTGGGCAGGGTGGCAGGCGTTCACCGCTTTTCTGCTCGATGTCGGCGCGCTCGATGCCGATGAGGTCGAGCAAGTTCTCGACGTCGTCGACGGCGGATTGCACGACGCGGTCGTCGCTGCGGCCGATCCCGATCTGCCTTCACGTACCGGGGCGCGGGTGCGCGAGCTCCTTGCGCACGCACTGCGTACCGGGTTGGCCTACGTCGACGACGTTCGTACCGGTGAAGCACCCGACCGCCCGCTCGCCGGCCGGTTGGGGTGGCGACGGACGTTGGTCTCGGACTATCAGGACGTCAAGAAGTACCGCGAAGACGCACGCGGGATCCGGTTGGGGTACGTGCTCACCGACCCCGGACCACGCGACGGTGAAGCGCAGCTGTTGATCGAATCGACTGCCCTCGAACAGGTTCTGAAAGCCGCGGCATCGACGATGTCCGATGCTCCACAGATCGATCGAGGCACGGCGCTGCGGGCCCTCTACGACGAGGGAGTTCTGATCGCCGAGGAACGCGCAGGCAAGACACCCCGTTACACCGTCCAACGCACCATCCATTGTGAGGAACGGCGGCAGCGGATGACCGCTCTCCGTCTGTGGGCGATCCTCGGCGACGGCCCCGACGACGGTCAGATCGGCATCTTCGACGCTGATGGCGGACCCGACGATGCACCGGACGGTACGACACCGAGCGACGTTCCGGGTTCGACCTCCGCAGTGGCCGACCTCGCGACGTTGTTCTCGGTATCGAACAGCGACACCTCATCGACGACGGGCAGCTCTCGTGCCAACGACGCGGAAGCTACGTCTGACAACTCCGAACAGGAGGACATTCCAGTGGGAAGCTACCCCGATGCCGAGGGCCATATCGCTGTGGCAGAACATATTTCGCCGAGCGTCCCGTGCGTGAAGTGCGGAGTGGGCTCGGGCCTTCGCTTCGATGGCCACGTTCTGCACGCGCAGTGCTGGTTCGGAAGCACAGCTGCCTCCCGCGCTGCACTGGTTGCCGATACCGCAGCCGCAGCGAAGCCGCCTGCACCCGCCTCCACTGGCCCGCGGCCGTCGAACGAACCTGCTCGTCGAGCTGCTTCCGAGGCCGCCGAGTCGAGTGCTCCTACGGTTGCGCAACCCAGTGCGCCGCTCGAGACCACGCAGCCTCGGCGTTCAGCTCCCGCGAAGACCGCGGCCAACCCGTTCGCTGCCCCTGCCGCCGTCCTGGACGTCGATGGCATTTGGATGCCCGACGGAAGTCGAATCAATTTGCCACAGAACATCTCTCACGTCGGTCATGTCGCCGCGCTGGTGCAGGAGCTGCGTCTGGGCACTCAGACTTCGTCGTGGCAGAGCGAACCGGGACAGATCTGGGTGACCGCGGCGATGACCGAGAAGTTCGGGGTGGATCTGAGCACGCTGAGCGACGATCCGTCGCAGCGACGCAAAGACGTCGGCGAGGCCACTGCCGGCACAGCGTTCGTCACAGATGCAATCGCCGACGGTTGGACCCTGGGCAAGCCCGGTGACCGGCTCGGTGCGTGGACCCGTGTGTGGCGCACCCAGGGCGAGCACCGCGGTGTGTGGGTCGTCCTGGCTGCCGGCATGAACGCCGATCCACGCGATATCCCTATTCTCGGAGACCGACCGTCCCCGAGCAAACTCGCGCGTCGATTGTCGCTGTTCGCCAGCGCGTTGAAGATGCCGTGGGTGATCACCCCGCAGTCCACAGGTTTCGACCTGATGATCTCGACT
Source organism: Rhodococcus sp. 06-221-2 (assembly GCF_002258365.1). Lineage (NCBI taxonomy): Bacteria > Bacillati > Actinomycetota > Actinomycetes > Mycobacteriales > Nocardiaceae > Rhodococcus > Rhodococcus sp. 06-221-2. The sequence continues at coordinate 8,406 of NZ_NOYJ01000003.1, read as the reverse complement.
CGATTCAAGGACCGCGAGCGGATGTTCGGGGCACAGACTCCCGTCGGCCCGGCCACCATCAGCTCCCTCGAGGACGATTACGCATGGTCCCGCAAACCGACCAGCGACGAGACATCGATGATCTACGTCCACGCGTACGACCGAGGAGGCTCGCATGCTGCGGGAATCGCCGGTTTGGAGATGCCGATCGGATCGGCCACTCATCATCCAGACGGGCGAGCGTTCGACAAGAAGCTGCCGGGCTATTGGCGGGTAGAGGTTCCCGAGGCAGGGGACTGGCGCATCCCACATCCATTGATGCCTCTCGGCGGCCGGCCGGGCCTGCTGTGGGTGACCACACCGAGTCTGCAGGTCGCCGGAGAACTCGGCTACGAGCTCGAACCTGTCGAGGCCTACGTGTGGAACGAACATGGCCGAGTACTCGATCCGTGGTACGAGCGAATCCGGGACGCACGAACAGCTTTGGACGTCGACGACGTCGACGCTCAGTTGGCCAGAGATCTGCTCAAGGGCGTCTACACGCGCACGATCGGCCAGATGGGGTCCTCGGTTCATATGACCGGACGAGCAGGTTTCTCGCCTGAGCGACGCCATCACATCATCGCCAAAGCGCGGGCGAACATCACTCGTCGCATCGTCAAGATCGGCACCGTCTCCGACCGGTGGCCGGTGGCCATCACGAACGACACGGTTCTCTACACCAGCAACGATCCGGATCCGATCGCGTCCTGGCCTGGGGAGGACAAGCAGCTCGGTCGAGGGTTCGGCCAATACAAGTGGGAGGGCTCCGCTCGACTCGGCGATCATCTCGAGTTCCTCGTCGGTGGCCGCTACAAGGGCAAGGAAGCGCTGACGATGAACTGGGATGCCACGACAGGCAAGGGGGAATAGCCAATGGCCGGGCGCAAGCATGCTGGCTTCAAAGAGAACCTGGAAGCAGACGAACGCCGACGCAGCTCACTGTTCCAGGGCTTGACGGGCAGGCGTGGTGCCGATGTCTCCGGCAAGGCCGGCACCACCCCTGACATGCGTGGGATGCTCCTCGCCGCGTACGGCCCGGGCACTCGGGGCGGGGTGAACACTGCCGCAGCTGCGCGCGATCTCGGAGTCTCACGTCGTACGGTGGAACGCTGGGTTGCCGCCGAGGGACGCCAGCGAATCTCGAAGCCGAAGGCCGAGACTCTGAGCAAGCTCACCACCAAGTCGCGGCAGGCAGCGACGACGCAACAGGGCCGGCGCGCCGCCATCAAAGCTGTCCGAGAGAGCAAACAGGGCAAGTCGATCGCCAAATACGGTGCGCGCGTACAGATCAAGGGCCGACAAGGCGTCGCCGGTGGGGGAGGGTTCTACATTCGCAATCGTTCCATCCAGATCCCCCCGGATCAGAGTGGTATGTCGCCATCCGATGTCGAGTCGATGTGGTCGGCGTACGAACGCGGCGGCGACAAAGCGCTCTCGAAGTGGCTCAGCGGCTACGCCAGCGATCGGTACGTCGACGGATGGACCTTCGAGAGCATCGACAACATCTCCATCGACCCGGTCTGACCATAAGAGTCTGCGAGTTCAGGTGTTCGGAGTGTCCGGTGCAACCGCTACGGTATCGGTGGAATCGCGCACGGCAGCGCTCTGCAGGAGGGATCAGAAAGACATGTTCGAGACCAAGTCTCAGCAGTGGAAGACCCGCGTCGTTTCTGCGTTGGCGGGTCTGATCCTCGTCAGCATGGCTGTGCAGGCCAAAATGGGATACGGCGTCTTTCTCGGACCACTCCATTAGAGCGACATGAACCCGAAGCGGCCGCGGTGGACCAAACGACAGCTCGAGGTCGCATTCACCGCGTGCTACGGCCCCTTGGTCAACGGTGGTGTCGATATCGACTATGTCGCAGCGGCATTCGGGGTGACTCGCCGTACCGTTCAGCGTTGGCTGCAGGGCTCACCTCGCGCTCGAGCGGCCATTCCCGTCCGCCGGTTGCAGCAACTTCAATTTCCCCTTCCTGAAATCCGACGTGTCGAACAGCAGACCCTCGACAATGCACGAACTGTCTTGACCGGGCTCGATCTTCCCCGTGGCCGCGGTGTCCGCAAGGAATGGCGAGAGCGACGATGGCTGGACCCCCATGTCGTGGCGATCCTCCGTCCCCACGGCTCTCCGGACCTGCGGCAGGTAGCGATCGCCAGAGGCGCACCACGCCCCGTCGCGGCACTACATAAGCGGGGCCCGCTCGATGACTTCGTCACCGTTCCCACCCGTTTCCACGCCGACGCCCTCGTCGGTGAACTGCTCGACCGCGTCGGCCCATGGCGGCTCTATCCGGACGACCGTGTCGTCGAGCTCGGCCGAACCCGCGTGTGGGCCGCATGGGCACCACCGATCGACCTACCCGCTATTGCCCGCGGTGCGGGCCTACTCGACAACTGATCAGCCTCGACCGCCGTACCCACGCTCAGTACTCGTATCCGCACCCATGACTGTCCTGTGTCGCCGCGACGAGAGAATGTCAAAGAAAGAGTGAATCGCGATGAATCGCAACAACAACTGGAACTCAAGCCTGTATATCGCTGCTGTTCCGCTCGGGCTTGCTGCCGCCTACCTAGTCGTGTGTTGGCCTTTCGAGGCATTAGTCTCGGTTCAGAGGCATCTCGGTACCGGATCCGAGGTAGTCACCGAGTCGACCCCGCCGACGATGCCCGGCGCTCAAATTGGCTTCCTAATTCTCTTCTTCGCCGCAGTTGCCGGTCTCGCTCTCGTCGCGGCGGTGCGCCGGTTCATCGAACCGAACGAGACCGAACCGAACAGCTTCCCTGGGACGTGGCGAGCGCGGACGCTGATGAGTGCAGGATTGTTCCCCATCGGCCTGTGCATGGCCTCGTTGCTGTCCCCCGAGGATGCCGAAAACCTTTCGCGCACCAGTGACTACGGCAACCCGGCACAATGGTGGAACAGTGCGCACCTTCTCGTCGCCGGCTTGGCCGAGGAACCGTTCTTCAGTGCGCTTCCGGTCTTGTTGCTCTTCGGGGTCGTCGGACTGGTCTGGCGCGTCCAGCCGTGGATGCTCGGCATCGTCATCGCGAGCTCAGCTCTGTTTCGAGCCTCCATCCATCTGTACCAGGGAACAGGGCAAGCGTTGTCGGCGTTCGTATGGGGCGCTGTGGCCGTCTACGTCTACTATCGACTCCGCAGTCTCACGGGACTCGTTCTGGCCCATACAGCTTGGAATGCATTCGTCATTGCGAACAATGGTGACTACACCGCGGCTCAGATAGTGATCGGCGGGTGTATCGCATTCACCGCCCTGTGGTCGATTTACCGACTGTCGAACACACCCACCCTCAAGCACGCCGATCTAGCACGCCCGACGGCAGCGGCCGGCCACTTTTCGATCACCACCAGCGAAGGACATTGATGAGGAATCTGACAACCATCAAACGTTGCGCGGTGATCGGCAATGCGGTGATCGGTATCAGCGCCTTCACAAAGAGCGGAATATCGTTGTGGCAGCTCGCTACTGCCAGCGGATACCCGGCAACACTGGGATGGGTTCTGCCACTGGTGCTCGACGGAATGGTAATCCTCGCAACACTCATGCTCGTCGTCGACGCCTCACACCGCTGGTTCGCGTGGGCCTTGCTGATTCTCGGGTCGATCGCATCGACGGCCGGCAACATCGTGCACGTCTCGATGGTGGACTACAGCTCGACCTTCACCGTGGCCGCGCTGGCCGCTGCTGCGCCGCCGCTGGTGCTGCTGGTCACCACGCACCTGATGATCCAGCTGGTCCGACTCGAAGCATCAGCTGTAGACGACAGCACCGACCAGCGTCACTCGGCCCCGAACAGCTCCACAGAGGCCGAAACAGCCGTTCTGTGTGTCCACGTCCTGAAACTGGCCAGCGAAGGCCACGAGCACGCTGCAGTGGCCACCAAGACCGGGCTACCCATTGAGGTCGTCGACGCAGTCATCGCAGCCGCCGAGGACGAACTCCAGATCGGCTCTGAGGAGGATCGATACCTCGCCCCGGCATGAGTTCCCCGTCGGTCTACTTCATTCGCGAGCTCAGTTCGTCGAAGAATGCTGCGAGCATCGACGGCGCGTCGGGGCTCTCGAACTCTTTGCCCCCGAACCGATAGACCTCGTATCCCGCTAGCCGGAGACGTCGGTCTTCGGTGACCATCTCGGCGTACAGCTGCGTGCTGGCGCGGCCGTCTTCGTTGGCGTAGTGCTGACGACCGTCGACCTCGATGACGACGCGTTTTCTTGCACTGAAGAGCAGCAAGAAGTCCATGCGTTGGCGTTCGAGGGGACTGCTGCCCTTGCGTTGATACTTGGTGTACGGGTCGTAGTGGAGGTAGACCTGCGGGATCAGAGCGGGAATACCGAAGCCGTGCTCTCCGTATCGACGTGAGTAGACGTCCAAGACCATCCGCTCGGGTTCGTTCTTACCGAGGCTCTCTCGCAGCCGTTTGTACAGTGACCGCCCGACATCGCGATCGTCCGTGTCTGCCATTGCTTGGTGCTCACGCCACCACTGAATCAGCTCCTGAAAGGACAGGCCGGCCTCGGTTATCGGTCTGTCGTAGACCAGGCAGAACTCAGCATTCTTGGTGATCAGGATGTCGTTGCTGACCGCGTCGCGGAGCACCATCTCCGGTTTGGGACCATTGGCCGCGAAAATGAGGTTCTTTGCGGGAGAATCGACACCGCTGGAGCCCTTTTCGTACTCTGCGATCAGCACCGCGAGCCCGTGGTCCGCGACGTCGCATTCTGCAAGCACGCGACGCGCCAGTGCGACGAGCTGGGGGATCTCGAATCCTACGAGGTAACCATCGATCAGCGACCGCTTGGTGTCGGCCTCAACCGGGGTACCTGTACCTGCCCACGTCAGGTCGAGTTCGTCGGGTAGGACCACTTCGAGGGCGGCTCGCGAGAACCCATAGATCAAGGTGTCCTCGATCGCCGACCTGAGCGTTCTGGTCGACACGATCACCCGTCGCGGCGGCTCCTCCGAGAGGCCGGCCGCAAGTGAATCCCAGAAGCTCATCGGTCAGAGGCTCCGCGGGCGGCCATGTTGAGCGGAGCGCTTACCGGCGTCGATGGCCTGGATCCAAACGAACTTCGGCGAGAATCGCCCAGAGCTTGGCGTCGTCGCCGTCGTCTCGGTGATCGGCGATGGCCTGCACGAGGGTGTTGATGACCTCACGAGAGCGTGGATTGAATCCGGCAGCTCGCGCACCAGCCCAGGCCAGGGGGTCGTCGACCACCTTGTCGAGCCTGTCGAGGGCGTGGATACACAGGTCGTGGAACTTGCCGGCACGTTTGTATTGGGCGTCGTCGAGTTCGCCGGTATCGAGCGCTGCTGCTGCTTGCTCGACGTAGACATCGATGATCGCGTTTGCGCGATCGTTGAGCTGCGGATCGAAAGTGAGGGTGTTCCAGAATGCACGCCAATTGGCTGTATCGCCGGCGGTGTTCGAGCGCGGCAGGAGGTTGTCACGAATGATCGCAGCCAGTTCCGGGTCCGTCAGTTCGCTGATCGCTCGGGCGTCGGCGGAATTCGAGGGGAGCGGGGCCGGCGTCTTGCTTCGACGCCATGGCTCGGGCTCGGTCATGTGTGCAGCTTCCCTCTCGAACGTCGCGGTTGGTGCGTTTTTCGTCGGCGGCCCGTGAGATCTGCTCCGGTATTTGTATCACTCGAACAGGACACTTCGGTCTGCTCTTTTGGCCGCTTCGTGAACTTACCGCCCGGCGCACCCGCTGTCCCCGGCACCGGGTGCGCCGGGGACATTTTCGCTTGTCAGGTGCTGTTTTTGTCGGTGTGTCGGGGTAGGTTCGAGTTGTTCTGTTGATCGGGCGGACTGACCATCTGCCCTTGTGTTAGCCCTGGGAGGGTTTCGTCGTGAGCGGTGTGTCGAGCGAGAACGCGGTGTCGGGTAGCGAGATGGTGTGGCGTGAGCGTGTTGCGTGGGCGTATCTCGCTCACGTGGCGCGGGGGCAGGGCTCGTTGGTGCATCTGGCGGTGTCCTTATCGGGCGTGGAGGCTGCAGCCGAGGCTGTGCGGCATCGGGAGGTGTCGGAGGACTTGTTGCGTGCGACGGCTCGCTCGTGGGACTACTCAGGTGCCGAGGCAGACCTCGAGACGGCGGCAACGCTGGGAGCACGATTGGTCACTCCTGCGGACGCTGAGTGGCCGCAGCGGCTGCGGATGGCCGGATGGCTGGAGGGATCGACTCCGGTCGCTCTGTGGGTTCGTGGACAGGGCGCGCTGCCCGGTGCTGATGTGTCGGCGGTGGCGCTCACCGGCACCCGGGCTGCGACCGCTTACGGCGAGCATGTCGCGTCGGAATTTGCCGGGGATCTGGCGATGCGTGGGGTGGCGGTCCTGTCGGGCAGCGGGTTCGGGATCGAGGGAGCGGTGTTGCGGGCAGCGTTGGGGGTCGGTGCAGGACCGGTAGCGGTAATGCCGTGCGGCTTGGATCGGGCGTATCCGTCCGGTCACGCTCGGTTGCTCGAGCGCGTCGCGGAACAGGGTGTGGTGGTGAGCGAGTACTCGTTCGGTGCAGAGCCTCGACGAGAACGATTCAACGGGAGTGGCGCGCTGCTGGCGGCTCTCTCCGATGCGGTAGTGGTGCCCGAGGCCGGGTCACGCGGACGTGCACTGTCTGTGGCCAGGGAAGTGCACAGGCTCGGGCGGGCGGTGTACGCGGTACCAGGGCCGGTCACCTCCGCAGCGTCGAACGGATGCCATACGTTGATCATCGACGGTGTGGCGCGTCTTGCAATGTCGGCTGCTGGCGTGTGTGCTGATCCGAACGTCTCCTGATCGGCTCGACACCGATCCGAAAGTGTGGTCGGGTATGGACGTGAGCCCTAGATGGGCCTCGGAAGCCGACTCCGCTCCCGAGGAGTTAGAGCGAGAGCCTTTGTCGCTCTGATCCTTTCGCTTCTCCCTAGACGTTCGACAACAGGCTCGCCCAGCGAAACACATGGGCGGGCCTGTTGTCTTTCCCCACCGAGCCCCGGCGCACTCGGTGCGGTCCCCGGCACCGAGTGCGCCGGGGACCAAATGTGTTGCGCGTGAGCCGTTCTTGTCGGTGGTCTCGGCTAGATTGTGGGTGTTCTGTTGATCGGGCGGACTGACCATCTGCCCCTGTGCCCTGAAAGGGGTTTGTCCGATGTCCTCTGTTTTTCGTATCTCCTCACCCGCTGATGCTGTTGCCGTGGCCGTGATGCTGGTCCGCTACGTTCCCGAGAACGAAATGGTGGTGTTCACCCCAAACTCGACAGGCGGGGCCGTCATGGCCTGCCCGCTGGGGGAGGAAGCGCCGATCGGTGGTGCCCCGTTGCTGGTGCCCAGCGGTCACCCCGTGCGTGATCTATCCGGACCGCGCGTGGTGGTCGTGTTCGGCAGTGACACACACGCCGATGCGGCATCGATGGCCGTTCTCCACGAGTTCTCGGGCGATGACGTTGCTGTGTTCCAGTTCCACGAGGGACGTGCGCGCCGCTACTTGATGAACGGGGTACTGGCGGGACCGCACGAGGTCGGCGAGGCGGTCGACCTGACGGCTCACCCCTACGTGGTCGGAGCGTTGCTCGAGGGGCAGGTACGTCTGGCCTCTCGCGCCCAAATCCGCGCGGGCTTCGTTGCCGAACAGTTCGGTGCCGAACGCGCCGCGAGTGTGGTGGACATGATGCGGGCTGCACGCGGGGCGTTCCCGGCAGTAGGGCCGATCTCGGCCGCAGAGACCATCCACCGCGAGGTACTCGCCGGGTATCTCGATTCAGGCAACCGCGGAATCGAGATATCGGATTACCACGCTGCGATGCTCGCAGCCGCCGCCTCTGACGTGCGCGTGCGCGATGTGCTGTTCGTTCACTTCACCGAAGCCAACGCCGCAGTCCTCGGCGAACTGTGGCGGCAGGTTGGCGCGGTGTTGCCCGCCAGCGAGGCAGGCCCCGCCTTCGTCCTCGCTTCGCTGAGTTACTGGATCGGACGGGAGGCGGTGCCGGCGCGGGAGGCAATGAACGTTGCCCGTGGGCTCGCCCCCGATCATTCCTTGGGGCAGCTGCTCGAACGCGCATACAACGCGGGAATCAACCCGGCGCTGTGGGAGCAGATTCGGCCCGCTGCGCTCGATGCAGAATCCGAGCGATCCCGTAACGAATGACTTGAATGCGATTGATCCGAAACCGGTTTCGCTGAATACACCATGCATCGGCGAGCCGGTTTCGGTTCGACCGCCCTCGAAAAATTCTCGATTGCAAATTGCAAATTGAGCGCGATCGAATAACAGATGCAACCGCGAAGGCGCGCAGCGCTTCGACCGAGTCCGCGAGTTCTTCGGAACGGCTTGCCGTTTCGCCTGCAGCGGCGGGCGCGCAGCGCCCAGCCCCAGCCCCGCGCCACG
>NZ_NOYJ01000010.1:0-196970 GCF_002258365.1 Rhodococcus sp. 06-221-2 | reverse complement strand
CGGGTTCGGCGTACACAGCGACACTGGCCAGCCCGGCATCAGCGGCCGCCCGGATCACCCGAACCGCGATCTCACCACGATTGGCAACAAGAACCTTGGAAATCTTCTTATGGGAGGTAGAGGTGGTCATCTGTGCGAAGTCCTTCACTGGCCGAATCGGGCATTGACGAAAAGAGCTGGGGCACTGGCGAGTCCGTAACGATGCATATCTTCAGGTCGACCCCACAGATCGATCGGGGCCGGCACGTCCTCGGCCACCGACGACTGCGCGGCAGTCAGAACCGCAACGACAGCAGCGATCTCGGAGTCCGTCGGACTTCCGCGAAACGACCAACTATCCGACGCGGCGTCATGCTTCGCTGCACTCATAGTGGGATGTTTCCGTGTTTCTTCGGGGGCAGGGTCACTTGTTTGCGTTCGAGCAGCCGCAACGCGGTCACGATCTGCCCGCGGGTGTGACTGGGCGGGATGACCGCATCGAGATACCCGCGCTCGGCAGCGACGTACGGGTTGACCAACGTGTCCTCGTACTGCTGCTGCAACGTCAGCCGCAACGCATCGACGTCCTCACCGTTCTTCGCCGCCTCGAGCAACTGCTTGCGGTAGACGAACCCGACCGCACCCGAGGCCCCCATCACCGCGATCTGCGCCGTCGGCCACGCCAAATTGACGTCGGCACCCATGTGCTTGGACCCCATCACGTCGTACGCCCCGCCATAGGCTTTACGGGTGATGACGGTGATCTTCCCGACCGTCGCCTCCCCGTAGGCGTACAACAACTTCGCCCCCCGCCGGATGATGCCGTTGTATTCCTGCCCCGTCCCGGGCAGGAACCCCGGCACATCGACCAACGTGATGATCGGAACGTTGAAACAATCACACGTGCGGACGAACCGGGCTGCTTTCTCCGAGGCATCGATATCCAACGTGCCCGCGAACTGGGTGGGCTGATTGGCCACGATCCCCACCGACCGACCGTCGATCCGCCCGAACCCGACGATGATGTTGCGGGCCCGCCCCTCCTGAACTTCCAGGAATTCGTCGTCGTCGAGGATCCGGCGGATCACCTCGTGCATGTCGTACGGAGTGTTCGGCGAATCCGGAATCAACGTGTCGAGTTCGAGATCCTCCGCCGTCAGACTGTCCTCGATGGATCCGACGATCGGATCCGACGCCACCGTCCGCGGGGCATCGGCCCGATTGTTCGACGGGAGGTAGGACAGGAGGTCGCGGACGTAGTCGAGGGCGTCCTGCTCCCCGGACGCGACGTAGTGCGCGACCCCGGACTTCTCCATGTGGGTGTGCGCGCCACCGAGCTCTTCCATCGTCACGTTCTCCCCGGTGACGGTCTTGATGACATCGGGGCCGGTGACGAACATCTGACTGGTGCCATCGACCATGACCACGAAGTCGGTCAGGGCCGGGGAGTAGACGTGTCCGCCGGCGGCGGGGCCCATGATCACCGAGATCTGCGGGATCACCCCGGATGCGCGGACGTTGCGGTGGAAGATCTCCCCGTACAACCCGAGGGAGACCACACCTTCCTGGATGCGGGCCCCGGCGCCTTCGTTGATGCCCACCAACGGCCGTCCGGTCTTGATCGCCAGGTCCATCACCTTGACGATCTTCTCGCCGTAGATCTCCCCCAAACTGCCGCCGAAGACGGTCGCGTCCTGGGAGAACACGCACACATCACGGCCGTCGACCGTGCCGTAGCCGGTGACGACACCGTCACCGAAGGGGCGATTGTCACCCAAACCGAAATTCTGTGATCGGTGCCGCGCCAACGCATCGAGTTCGACGAACGAGCCCTCGTCGAGCAGGGCGGTGATCCGCTCACGCGCGGTCAACTTGCCCTTCGCGTGGACCCGCTCCACCGCCGCCTCACCCGACGGCATCTCCGCAGCCCCCAGACGTTTACGAAGATCGGCCAATTTACCCGCAGTGGTATGGATATCGGGTTCGGTTGTCGTCATGCAGATGTCCCCTACGTGTGTGTGGAAAGCAAGGTGCGGATGGTCAGTTGGTCGCGAGTGATCGGGCGATGACGAGACGCTGAATCTGGTTGGTGCCCTCGAAGATCTGCGTGATCTTGGCGTCGCGCATATAGCGCTCGACGCGGAAGTCTCTGGTGTAGCCGTACCCGCCGAACACCTGCACGGCGTCGGTCGTCACCTTCATGGCCGCATCGGTAGCGATCAGCTTGGCCACAGAAGCGTTGCGGGAGTATGGAAGTCCGGCGTCCCGACGACGAGCCGCGTCGAGATAGGTCGCGCGTGCGGAGTCGACTGCGGCGGCCATGTCCGCCAGCACGAACCCCAGACCCTGATGGTCGATGATCTTCTTGCCGAACGCAGTGCGTTCCTGCGCGTACTTCACGGCATCGTCGAGCGCAGCTTGCGCGATTCCGACTGCTACAGCGGCGATTCCGAGCCTTCCGGCGTCCAGCGCACTGAAGGCGATCTGCAGTCCTTGACCTTCCGCTCCGATGCGCCATTCGGTGGGAACGTGCACGTTGTCGTAGTGCGCCGACGTGGTCGGGATCGCATGCAACCCCATCTTCTCCTCGGGCTTGCCGAAACTGAGGCCTTCGGTCCCGTCCGGAACGAGGAAACACGATATCCCTTTGGAGCCTTCGCCGGTGCGGGCGAACAGGTTGTAGAAATCAGCAACACCGCCGTGGGTGATCCATGCTTTGGACCCGTTGACCGTGTACCCACCGTCGGCCGCGCTCGCCTTGCAACTCAGGGCCGCTGCGTCGGAACCGGCCTGCGCCTCGGACAGCGAATAGGCACCGATCTGCGACCCGCCGAGCATGTCGGGAAGCTTGTCGGCCTTCTGCTGATCGGTACCGAACGCCATCACGGGATAGCAGGCCAAACCGTGCACGCTCACCGCGACTGCGACGGCCGCCCATCGTGATGCCAATTCCTCGAGTACTTGGAGGTACACCTCGTACGGTTGGCCTCCGCCGCCCCATTCCTCCGCGTACGGCAGGCTCAACAGTCCGGCTTCGCCGAGAGTGGCGAACACTCCCGTCGGATAGGTCTCGTTGCGCTCGTGTTCGTCGACGATCGGGTCGAGCACCTTGTCTGCCACATCGCGGGTCAGCGCGAGAAGGTCGCGCGCTTCGGCGGTGGGCAACAGACGAGCGACGGGCACTAGAACCTCCGGGATGTTCGGCATCAGTACTGAAGAATGATCCGCAGTACTGATGCACAGTACTGCACAAGACGATGCAGTACCATCCTGGATGTGAACGCACCCGTGACCTCGCATGCCACGGCTCGCCGTTCGGAATTGTTCGACCAACTCGTCAGCCTGTTCCTGGCCGAGGGGTTCGCTCACCTGACGCTCGACACCATCGCGGCTCGCCTCCGCTGCTCCAAATCCACCTTGTACACGTTGGCGTCGAGCAAGGATCAGCTGGTGGGCGGCGCAACCGTGCACTACTTCAAGTCCATGACCACCCAGGTCGAGAATGCGGTTGCCGAGGTCGACGGAACCCGCAACCGCATCACCACGTATCTCACCGCAGTCGGTGCCGCTCTGGAATCTGCGTCCGAGCAATTCATGACCGATCTCGCGTCGCTCGAATCGGCCCGTTCGGTGTACGAACGCAACACCGCAATCGCGGCACGACGGGTCCAGGAGCTGATCAGCGAGGGTGTGGCCAGTGGCGAGGTACGCGACGTCCATGCGGCATTCGTCGGTGACGTCGCATCCTCGGTCATGGTGCGCATCCAGACGCGCGAGGTGTTCCGCCTGACCGGTCTGAGTGACGGCGATGCCTACCTCGAGCTGGCGAAGTTGTTGACGGCGGGTATCGGGGCGTAGTTCCGGAACCGGGAATGAATCGACCCGGCTGTGCGCTGAGTCGTACGAACATAGTTGATCCTTCAACGAAAGAGCACACGATGAAGAAGATCGGATTTCTGTCCTTCGGACACTGGTCACCGTCCCCGCAGTCGCAGACCCGATCGGCATCGGATGTGCTGTTGCAGTCGATCGACCTCGCGGTCGCGGCCGAGGAACTCGGAGCCGATGGTGCGTACTACCGCGTCCATCACTTCGCCAACCAGCTCTCGTCGCCGTTTCCGCTGCTCGCCGCCGTCGGAGCCAGGACGAGCACCATCGAAATCGGTACCGGCGTCATCGACATGCGGTACGAGAATCCCTTCTACATGGCCGAGGATTCCGGCTCTGCCGACCTCATCTCGGGCGGGCGGTTGCAACTCGGCGTGAGCCGGGGATCGCCCGAACAGGTCATCGAGGGGTACCGCCACTTCGGATACTCCCCCGCGGAGGGCTCCGACCACGCAGACATGGCTCGCGAGCACACCCGCATCTACCTCGACCTGCTGGAAGGCAAGGGCTTCGCTCAGCCGAACCCGCGGCCGATGTTCCCCAACCCGCCCGGCCTGCTGCGCCTCGAACCTCACGCACCGGGTCTGCGCCAACGCATCTGGTGGGGCGCAGGCACCCGCGAGACGGCCGAGTGGACGGCGCGCCAGGGCATGAATCTGATGAGCTCCACACTTCTCAGCGAAGACACCGGGGTGCCTTTCCATCAGTTGCAAGCCGAACAGATCGAACGCTTCCACAAGACGTGGAGCGACGCGGGCCACGACTTCGCTCCTCGAACATCCGTGAGCCGCAGCATCTTTCCGATCGTCAACGATCTCGACCGCGCCTACTTCGGCCGAGAGGGCAGCGGTGACGACCAAGTCGGCTACCTCGACGGCGGCAAGGCTCGTTTCGGCAAGACCTACGCGGGTGAGCCCGATCGGCTGATCGAAGAACTGGCAGCGGACGAGGCGATCGCCGCCGCGGATACTCTGCTGCTCACCGTCCCGAACCAGTTGGGTGTGGAGTACTGCGCACACGTTCTGGAGACGCTGCTGCGCGACGTGGCCCCCGCACTGGGGTGGCGTTGATCACTCGGTGACCAGGGGCGATTGGTTTCGGCGGATACGGGTACTGGCAGCAGGTTCACCCGCCCCCACCTGCCAGGAGTCCTCATGCTCAAACGCGACGTATCCGCGCGCCTCGATGTAGACATCACCGCCGCCACCACGCTCGAATTCCAGATCGCCATCGCACCGCACCCCGGTACGACGGTCACCGAATCGCTCTCCTTCGTTCTCGACGGTAATCCCGTCGAGGCGAAGGAGGTCAGCGGACCGCACGGCAACCGCATTCACGTCATGCCCGCCGACGTCGGCAACTTACAGGTCTCGTACGACGCCACCATCCTGGGCAACACCACCCCGGCCCCCGTCACCGACTACGACATGTCGCTCTACCTTCGGCCCAGCCGCTACGCCGAAGCAGACAAGTTCTACGGTTTCGCCGCAACAGAATTCGGCGATTACGCCGATTCCGAGGAACTGCTGGCCAAGATCTCCGCCTGGGTGGGCGCACGTCTGAATTACGTTCCAGGAAGCAGTGATCCGATCGACGGAGCCGTCGACACGCTGCTCGCAGGCCAGGGAGTGTGCCGCGACTACTCGCATCTGGTCGTCGCGATGCTGCGCGCTGTCAATGTTCCTGCCCGCCTCGTGGCCGTGTACGCGCCCGGATGCGATCCGATGGATTTCCATGCCGTCGCCGAGGCGTTCGTCGGCGGCCAGTGGCGTGTCGTCGACGCCACGTGCCTGGCACCGCGGTCCACTCTGGTCCGCATTTCGGTAGGCCGCGATGCCGCCGATACCGCATTCCTGGACAACCACAAGGGTGCCATCACGCTGAACAGCTCCGTCGTCACAGCAGTGGTCGACGGCGAGCTTCCGCACGACGACATCACTGAGCTGGTCTCCCTCACCTGACCGCCGCGGTCGCTCGAGTGATGCAGATCACTTTCCTGCGACGTTTGCTTTCGGCCTCGAAAACCGACTATCTATCCGTTACCAACAATCACAGCCACCCGAAAGGTGCACACCATGAGCTTCATCGACAAGGCCAAGAACGCAGCAGAAGACGCCATCGGCAAGGCGAAGGAAGTTGTCGGCGACGCAACCGACAACAAGGACCTCGAAGCCGAGGGCAAGAAGGATCAGGGTTCGGCCGGCGTCAAGAAGGTCGGCGAGAACATCAAGGACACCTTCAAGTAACCAGCAGCCCCGCATCGAGTGCCGCCGGTCACCGCGATCGGCGGCACTCGGTTTCTGCTCACCTTCCACTTTACAGAACGGAACCCTCATGATTGCAACATCGGACACCACAACTACCAAGCGCCGCGGCGGATTCGCCTCGAAGTTGGCCCTCCTCGTCACGGTCGTGCTCGTTGCAGCACTGGTCATCTTCGTGCTGCAGAACACCGTTCACAGCACGATCAACTTCCTCGGCTGGAACTTCGATCTCGGGCAGGGCGTCGCAATGCTCGGTGCAGCCGTCGTCGGAGCGATCATCGCGCTGACGGCGACAGCAGCAGTCAAGGTTCGACGGGCCGTCCGCTGACAACCTCCCCCACGACAGGACTTCCCGCATGATCCCGCTGCTGGCCCGCAAGTATCTTTACCGCTACCTTGTCGTCGCGATCGGCTTGCCCATTGCTGCCCGGCTCCTGGCATTTGCCGGCGTGAGCCTCGAAAAGCGAACGGGCAGAGCCAATGTCGTATCCAAGGCCCTGAAGTCCGCCGGCAGGTTCGCACAGCGTCGAGCAGACAAATCCGCTCGGAAACGTACGTCCGCAGCGCAGTAGCGGGAACGCGTTCAACTCCGCGCGACGTGGGCGGCGAGGACGTCGCGCAACACCTCACGGTCGTCGAATCGCAGGATGTGGTCGCCGTACACTTGTTCGGCATCGCAGCCCCGGCCCGCCACGACCACGGCATCCCCGGGCTGAGCAATGGCCACAGCATGCTCCACGGCACGCCGCCGGTCGGCTTCGACTACCACCACCGCTGAGCGTGCAGCCCGAGCTCCCTCTTCCACTGCGGCTCGGATGGTGCCGGGGTCCTCCGACAGCGGACTCTCGTCGCTGACGATCACCACATCGGCCAACGTGGCTGCCGTTCGCCCGAGTGGAAACCGCTTACCCGGGTCACGTTCGCCCGTTGCCCCGACGACGACGATCAGTCGACCCGAGACCACGCTGCGGACGAACGGCAGCAGCGCCCGCTGACCTGCCGTGTTGTGCATGTAGTCCACGACGGCCAGGAAAGGCTGTCCGACGTCGACACGTTCGAGGCGGCCGGGAACGGCGTCGAGGCGTTCGAGTCCTGCCGCGACTGCTGCGATGTCGCGGCCGGCCGCCAACGCCATGGTCAGTGCGGCCAGAGCGTTCTCGGCCTGGTGCGGACCCAGCAGAGGTAGGCGGATCTCGACATCGCCCATCGGGGTTCGCGCTGTCAGGGACGTTCCGACGTCGGTGCACTCGATGTTCTCGCCGCGAACATCGGCACCGCGATCGGCCGTGGACCACGTCCAACAGGGAATATCGAGGCGTCCCGCCAGGATTCTGCCGTGCGGATCGCCGACGTTGACCACAGCGCGTGTCGATCGGTGCGCCGAGAACAGCTCGGCCTTCGCGGCGAAGTAGTTGTCCATGTCTCCGTGGTAATCGAGGTGATCCGGCGTGAGATTGAGGAACCCCATCACCGCGAAACGGAGACCGTCGACGCGATGCTCGGTGACGGCGTGAGAGGACACCTCGAGGGCAACCGCCGTAGCGCCCTCGTCTCGGAAACGGCGCAGAGTCCGATGCACTGTGGCCGCCTCGGGCGTAGTTCTGGCCGATTTTTCCTCGCCGCGCGGCCCCGCCAAACCGATTCCGGTCATGGTCGCCACGGAGTCTCCCGCCGCAGCGAGCCCGGCTCCGAGCAGCAGGGTGGTACTCGTCTTTCCGTTGGTCCCGGTGACTCCGTACAGATCGAGGTCTCGGTGCGCGAACCGATGAATGCGAGCGCACACCTCCCCGACCCGGCGGCGGGGGTGCGGCACGACGAGTGTCGGCAGAACCGTCGAGGCCCGGTCCGACAGCGCCGCCACTGCCCCTCGGGCCTTGGCCTCGAGCTCGAAGTCGAGGCCGTGAGCTCGGCGGCCGGGCAACGCCACGTACAGGTCACCGGGACGAACCGTTCGCGAATCGTCGCTTGCCCCGGTCACTCGCACGGAACGAATCGGCGGCGCAGCGCCGATCGAGAGTGCCAGCTCGTTCAGTTCCACGCCGACGCCGATCGACGACGTGCCACCCCTGCCGAGATCGGGCTCGATCAATGCCCCGCAGGGTCGGTGAGGCTCTTGCCTTCCTGTGCCTTGACCCGGCGACGCTCGAGCAACACCAGAACCGTGCCTGCGACGAGCAGAACGGGCGCGAGGACCGCGCCCGTCCACGCCCACCCCTCGAACCCGTAGCCGGCCGCGGTCAAGGTCAGACCGAGGCTTACCAGCGCGAGACCGATGCAGATGTAGCCGGGCCAATTGCGCGCGTCGACGATCGCTTCCCCGGCGTGCCCGCGCATCGTGCGGTCGTCGTCGTTCGCTTCGGCACCGGAGTCGGCGGGGTCATGTTGGGCCATGGTGTCTCCTCGACTGCTGTTCGCTTCACCGGCGACGCATTCCGGGCCTGCAGGAACACGTCGATTACGTCAGTGTCCCCGCGGCGAACCCGTCCAAACATGAAGCCTCGCAGCACTCGAGGCAGACCCGTGATCGATATCCGGGCCGGCGGGCTCAGTTCTGCCAGGCGACGGCAGCGAACGGAGCGTGACTCGACAACCGGCCGACGATGCCGGCATGCGCGAAGTCCTTTGCCGTGGCCACTGCGTCGAGCACGCCGGATCCCTTGGCCAGCTCGGCGGTGATGGCAGCTGCGAACACGCATCCTGCGCCGGACACCCTTTCGTCGCCGATCTTCGGGGCGCGCAGGACGGTGAGGTCCTGTCCGTCGAACACGACGTCGACGGCTTCGTCTCCGGGTAGGCCGGCGCCACCCTTGACCACGACGTACTGGGGGCCGAGGTCGGCGATCCTCTTGGCTGCCTCACCGAGATCCTCGACGGTGTCGATGGAGTCCATTCCGGACAACGTCGTCGCCTCGAACAGGTTGGGTGTGATGACGGTGGCCAGCGGAAGAATGTCGCGACGGAGCGCATTGTCGGTGTCGAGAGCCGCACCGGGTTCCTGGCCCTTGCAGATCAGCACGGGATCGACAACGACATGACGCCACGGCTGCAGGCGCAGTGATTCCGCGACCGTGGCGACGGTGGCGGGGGTGCCCAGCATGCCGATCTTGACGACATCGAGATCGTGAGCGGCGGTGGCCACTTCGATTTGATCTGCGATCACCGAACTGTCGATCGGCACGAAGCGGTGGCCCCATTCGGCCTTCGGATCGAAGGACACGATGCACGTGATGGTGCCGACCCCGTAGACCCCCAGCCGCTCGAACGTCTTGAGATCTGCTTGCAGACCGGCCCCGCCGGTGGCTTCCGAACCTGCGATCACGTAAGCGATTGTCGACATCGGCCCATTATGGCAACCGACGCCCCATACCGCGCCGGGGTGGTCGAGAAGCCGCGTGCGCCGGGCCCGCTGCCGCGTTGTGCCCCGGCTCAGTGGCAGGTAGCGTCACCGATATCCGAGTCGAGTCCAGGCCGGTCCCCCACTGCGCAACCGCCGTACGTGTGCCCCGAGAACGGCGGCATAACAACGCTTTTCGTTCGGCGTAGCGGCGTACCGAGATGACGACGGAGGTCCGAGCGTGACGACGAAACGCGACACCACAGCTCGATGCGAGGACGTGTGGAACGTTCTTGCCGATGGCTGGTCCTACGCAATGTGGGTGGTCGGTGCATCCCGAATCAGAGCGGTCGACGCGGCGTGGCCTGCTCCCGGCAGTGTCATCCACCATTCGGTCGGGGCCTGGCCGCTCGTGCTCAGCGACGTCACGTGCTCGGTCGCCGTCCACGAGAACCGCGAATTACAGCTGGAAGCCCGGGCCATGCCGTTCGGACGCGCCTCCATCACCGTCCGGCTGCACCCGACCGCAACCGGCTGCACGATCGAAATGATCGAGCACGCGAGCACACCACCGTTCGAGCTCGTGCCCAACCGGGTTCAACATGCGCTGTCTCACCCCCGAAATTCCGAGGCACTCAGGCGTCTCGCACTGTTGGCGGAGCGCGCATCGAACCCGTAGAACCTGCCGGGTCGGGCACGGCCCGCTCACCGAAACGTCTGTGCCGCAACGGAACGGCCGAACACGGTTGAAGACCGAATGCAGCGGGCATGCGATTCACATGACTCCCCCACTTCGTCGATCGATTCGACCTGTCTCCAGCACCGGCCCCCGAAGCGGGAACCGGCACTGATGGCGTCCGACCACAGTCCGAGCGTCCACCCGGACGGCTCCGAGTCCGACGGGTCGTCGACGCCACTGCGCCGGGCGATCTCGGGCAAGTTGTTGTTCGTCTTCATTCTCGGTGACGTGCTGGGTGCCGGGATCTACGCTCTCGTCGGGGAAATCGCGGGTGAGGTCGGCGGAGCGATCTGGCTGCCGATGCTGCTCGCTCTCCTGATGGCCTTGCTCACTGCGGCGTCGTACGCCGAATTGGTGACCAAGTACCCGCGAGCAGGCGGGGCGGCGGTGTTCGCGCAGCGAGCCTTCGGGCGACCGATAGTGTCGTTCCTCGTCGGATTCTCGATGCTCGCGGCTGGCGTGACGAGCGCGGGAGGTCTGGCGCTGGCCTTTTCGGGCGACTATCTCGCAGTGTTCGTCGATGTGCCCGCCGTGCCTGCGGCGGTCGTCTTCCTACTTCTCGTCGGACTTCTCAATGCCCGCGGGATCACCGAATCTCTTCGGGCCAACCTCGGTATGACGGTGATCGAGGTGTCCGGTCTCGTCGTGATCATCGCCCTGGCCGGGCTCGTTCTGAGCCGCGGCGACGGCGCGCCGTCACGGGTGCTCGAATTCACCGACGACACCACGCCGACGCTGGCAGTGCTGGGGGCGGCTCTGCTCGCCTTCTACTCGTTCGTGGGGTTCGAGACTTCGGCCAACATCGCCGAGGAGGTCGAGAATGTGCGGCGGGTGTATCCCCGGGCTCTGCTCGGAGCCGTCACCACGGCCGGAGTGGTCTACGTGCTGGTCGGTCTCGCAGTCTCGACGGTCGTTCCGGCGGATACGCTGGCCCAGTCCACCGGTCCGCTGCTCGAGGTCGTCGACGCCGCCGACGCCGGAATCCCACCGTGGGTCTTCAGTCTGGTCGCCCTCGTGGCCGTCGCCAACGGCGCCTTGCTGACGATGATCATGGCGTCGAGATTGACCTTCGGCATGGCCCGCGACGGATTGCTTCCGGTCGCCCTGGCCAAGGTGCTGCCCGGCCGCAAGACTCCGTGGGCGGCCGTTGTCGCGACAACTGTGGTCGCAATGGTGTTGTGCACCACCGGCTCCGTGGCCGCACTCGCCGAAACGGTGGTGCTGCTTCTGTTGTTCGTCTTCATCAGTACCAACATTGCTGTGCTCGTGCTGCGTCGAGACCGATCCGACACCGACCACTTCCGAACGCCGACGGCGCTTCCCGTCCTGGCGTTGATCACGTGCGCCGTGCTGCTCACTCAGCAGTCCGCGGCCACGTGGCTCCGCGCCGGGCTGCTGCTCGCAGTCGGAATCGCGCTGTACTACGTCGGTAGGGTTGTGAGCAACAAGACCGAGACCGAGCCCAGGAGCATCACCCGATGACCACCACAGAGGTCGACTCAGTCGTCATAGGTAGCGGTCACAACGGATTGGTCGCCGCCGCGGCGATGGCCGACGCGGGGTGGGACGTCGTGATTCTCGAGGCGGCCGAACTACCCGGCGGCGCCGTCCGCAGTGCCGAACTGGTTCCTGGATTCACCAGCGACCTGTTCAGCGCGTTCTACCCGCTGGCTGTGTCCTCGCCCGCCATGACAGCACTCGAGCTCGAGCGTCACGGACTGACGTGGTCTCACTCGCCGACGGTCTACGGCCACGCGCGATCCCCGGAGGACACCGACGCTCCGGTCGTCCATCACGACGTCGAGGCGACCGCTGCTCTGTTGCGTGAGCACGACGTACGCGACGGTGACACGTGGCTGCGCCTGTTCGAGCAGTGGGAACGTATTCGCACTCCCCTGCTCGGTTCGCTCTTCGGGCCGTTTCCACCGGTACTGCCGGCAGCACGATTGGCGCGCACTCTCGGCGTCTCCGAGACACTGCGCTTCGTCCGGTTCGCTGCGTTGCCTGCACGGGTGATGGCCCACGAGCTGTTCCACAGCGAGGCCGCGCGGTGCCTGCTCCTGGGCAATGCGATGCACGGCGACGTACCCACCGACGCGCCGGTGAGCGGAATGATGGGATATCTGCTGACGATGCTCGCGCAGGACGTCGGGTATCCGGCGCCCGTAGGTGGATCGTCGGCATTGACCGACGCGTTGATTCGCCGGGCCCAGGCCTCGGGTGCTGTGCTGACGTGCAGTCGACCCGTCGAGTCCATCGACGTGCGGGGCGGTCGTGCACGCGCCGTGCACACGACGGGTGGCGAGACGTTCCGCGCTCGTCGAGCGATCGTTGCCGACGTGTCGGCCCCCGCGCTGTACGGGTCGTTGCTGCCCTTCGATGCGGTCCCGCGTCGCGTGCACGACGACTTACGTACGTTCGAGTGGGACACCCCGGTGGTCAAGCTCAACTACGCTCTCGACCGTCGAATACCTTGGCGCTCAGCATCTTTGGCCGACACAGGCACCGTCCACCTCGGTGCGGACGACAACGGCCTGGTCCATTGGGCGGCCGATCTCACGACCGGGGTTCTCCCGCAGAGCCCGTTCATGTTGTTCGGCCAGATGACCACAGCGGACCGGTCCAGATCGCCCGAGGGCACCGAAAGCGCTTGGGCCTACACACATCTGCCACGCGGCGTCGTCGACGACTCGGCCGCCGAGACCGTCGCCGACCGCGTCGATCAGGTGTTGGAACAGCACGCCCCGGGATTCGCCGATTCGGTGGTGGGACGGGTGGTGCAGAGACCGAGTGATCTGCACGGCGCCGATGCCAACCTGCACGGCGGTGCGGTCAACGGTGGTACCGCACAACTGCAGCAGCAGTTGATCTTTCGTCCCACGCCAGGATTGGGGCGCGCGGAGACCCCGGTGGAAGGATTGTTCCTCGGGTCCGCGTCCGCCCACCCCGGGGGCGGAGTCCACGGTGCGGCCGGGGCCAACGCCGCTCGGGCCGCACTCGGCCAGCGAGGGGCGCGCGGATGGGCGCGAAAGAAAGTCACCAGTGCACTGATCGAATTCCTGACCCGATGACGGCGTTATCGAAACGAGATCTTTCGTTACCGACTCGAGATCGTCGACATCACCGTCCGACATCTCGCACTGGCATCGTTGACTACACAACAAACCAGCGAGCAGGCGGAGACACCAGCCGGCCGCGCACTTCTCCGGAAGAGGTCTCGACATGTCGATGAGCATTGCCACCATGGACAACGCCGTTCGCGACGACGAAGCCGAGTTCCGACTCGACACCATCGTCCGTTCCGACGGGAACAACATCCTGCGCGCCTTCGGTGAACTCGACATGTCGACCCGGGCCGAATTCGTACACGGCCTCGATCGCCTGGCCGCCGTTTCCTCCGTGGTCACGATCGACCTGTCCGAGGTGTCGTTCGTCTACTCGGGAGTCGCGAATGCCATCGTCGACGCGACCTACACCCACCCGGGCAAGATCGTCATCCACGCGCCGGCCCGTTCGGTGCGCATGGTCCTCGACGTACTGGGTGCAGGCGAGCTGTTCGTCGACGCGCCTGGATCGTGAATCGGACACGATGACAGGTAACCTCGGCCGTATGTCTGACGACCCGACCGGAGGACAGTTCGAGATCGTTTCGGATGTGCACGACGCGACAACCGTCATCACAGTCAGAGGCGAACTCGACCTGGATACGATTCCCCACTTGTCCGCCGCTGCGTTCCCTGCGGCCGACGCCGCGGAACGCGGACTGGTGGTCGACATGACCGATGTGAGCTTTCTGTCGTCGAGCGCCATCACCGTGTTGGTCCGAGTGTCCGACCGGCTGCCCGAATCGTCGCGAATGGCACTGGTCGCCGTCGACGGGGTGGTCGTTCGCCCGGTTCAGCTCAGCGGAATCGACCGGGTGATGGCCACGTTCACCACCGTTCCCGAGGCTGTGGCGCATGTGCAGTCGAGCGCGGTCGACAGTGAGGGTGGCCGATGACGTCCCACTCGCAGCCCGCCAGTCGATGGAGTCACACTGCGACCGCTGAGGCTGCCGCTGCCAGCGCCGCTCGGCGCCGACTCCAGGGTTGGGCGCTCGACCTGGGCGTGCATCGGACCCTCGTGGACGACATCGCTCTCGGGGCCTACGAAGCCCTGGCCAACGTCGTCGAACACGCCTACAGCTCCGCGCCCGAACCGGGGACGATGACGATCACCGCAGCGTACGAACGCGAGACGCTGACCGTCACCGTCTCGGACACCGGCACGTGGCGTCCGCCGGCACCGACGACCACACGAAGCCACGGGCTTCAGCTCGCCGAGGCAGTGTCCGACGACCTCACCGTCGACCACCGTCCAGGTCTGGGCACCGTGGTCACCGCAGTGTGGCGGAACCCAGTCACGGCCGAATCAACCGGCCGCCCCTCGTAATCTTGGTAGGAGAAGCCATGACCGCCTCGGCTGCCGAACTACTCGACTCCGCACCGTGCGGGGTTTTTTCGATCGACGTTGCGTCCGGCGACATCCTTTACGCCAACGCGGCGGCCGCTCGCATCACGGCACTGAGTCGGGACGATCTGGTCGGCACCGCAGTCACGGATCTTTTCAGCCCCGAGTTCGCACCGGTTTTGCGCGAACTGCTCGCGGCAGCCACGTCGTCCGACTCCGACTCGCCCATCGGAGTGACGGCGCAACTCACCGGCGCACCCGCATCGGGCTCGCAGACGGCGGTGTCGATGCTCGCCAACAGTTTGCGAGCGGTGTCCGGTGCGACGACGGTGACCATGACGCTGCACAACGAGACCGAGCGCCGAGTCCGCGAGCAGCACCTGATGGATGCGCGGATATATGCCGAGGCAGCTCAGGACGACGCCGAAGCAGCTCTCGACCGATCTCAGGATGCATTGGGCGCGTCGGAGGAAGCCCGCAAGTTGGCGGAAGCAGAGAAGACTCAGGTACAGATTCTGGCGTCGACTCTGCAACGCACACTGTTGCCGCCGATCCTGTCCGCGCCGACGGGCATGCAGGTGGCGGCCCATTACCACCCCGCGTCCATCGACGAAGTGGGCGGCGACTTCTACGACGTGTTTCCCCTCGACAACGCGACGTGGGGTTTCTTCCTCGGCGACGTGAGCGGAAAAGGAGCGGGCGCGGCTGCCGTCACGTCCCTGACTCGATACACGCTGCGGGCCGCAGCGGTCTTCGATCGGGATCCGATCGCCGTACTCGAGAACCTCAACACGGTGCTCCACCACGAGTTTCACGGCGACGATCCGCGTTTCTGCACCGTGGTCTTCGGTACCGTCGCGCCGGGACCCGACGGTGCCGTGGTGCACCTCGCCAGCGGAGGCCACCCGCCGGCTCTTCGTATCGCGCACGACGGCGTCGTCGAATTCGTGGACACCACCGGGGGGCAGTTGGTCGGAGCCCTCACCGAACCGCACTTCACCTCGGCGACGGTGACGATGCAGCCCGGTGACGTGTTGGCGTTCTACACCGACGGGCTGACCGAGGCGATCGTCGGCCCGGGCCGAACTCGTTTCGACGACGACGGCAGTCTGCACGCATTCGCCGCCGAACGAGGCCGGACCTCCGCGGCAAAGATCGTCGACGATCTGACCGAATTGTTGGCCTCGTTCGGTGACGGACTTCAGGACGACGTGGCGTTGCTCGCCTTCGAGGTTCCCCCGATCGATACCGATTCCGGCTCCGATCCGACCGGTTCGTAGTCCTTCGACTCCTCGATCGCCTCCAACGGCGGTACCTCCTCACCGTCGAGCACTCTGCGCATTCGGTCTTTGTCGAGTTGGCCCTCCCAGTTCGCCACGACGAATGTCGCGACGCAGTTGCCGAGAAGGTTCACCGATACTCGCATGGAGTCCATGATCCGGTCGGCACCGAGCAGCAACGCCACGGCCGCAACCGGGATGGACCCGTGCCCGATGGCCGCAACGGTCGCCGACAATGCGAGGAACGACGACCCCGGTACTCCGGCCATGCCTTTGGAGGTCAGCATCAGGATCAACACCGCAGCGATCTGCTCTCCGAGTGTCAGGTCGACGCCGAGAGCCTGCGCGAGAAAGAGAATGCAGATCGACAGATAGAGGGTTGCTCCGTCGAGGTTGAACGAATATCCCGTCGGAACCACCAGACCGGTGGTCGTGCGGGAGCACCCTGCCTCGGTCAGCTTGACCATGATGCGCGGCAGTACCACCTCCGTCGACGCCGTTCCGAGGGCGAGGAACAACTCGTCCTTGATGTACCGCAAGAACTTCCAGAGGTTGACTCCGGCGAAGTACCGCGCGACGGCCGCGAGAACGAGAATGAACAACACGGCAGCCAGGTAGCAGCACGCGATCAGTTTCCCGTAGCTACCGAGCGACGAAATGCCGTACTGGCCGACGATGTATGCCATCGCCCCGAAGGCACCGATGGGTGCCAGGCGCATGATCCAACCGATGATCGTGAAGAAGATGTGGCTGATGTGATCGACGAGTTCGAGCACGATCGGCGGGCCCTTCTCACCGAATTTCGCCAAGGCCAAGCCGAACAGCACGGCGAAGAACAGCACCTGCAGTAGCGCGTTCTCGGCGAATGCCGACACCACGGAGGTCGGAATGATGTTCAGCAAGAAGTCCACGGTGTGCGGCAACTCGCCGCTGCCGGTCTTCTGGTCGACGGCCTCGGCACCGGTGGCCAAGGTCTGCGGGTCGATGGAGAACCCGGAGCCCGGCTTGACGATGTTGCCGACCACCAGACCGAACACGAGCGCGAACGTCGTGATCAGCTCGAAGTAGACCAGGGCCTTGACGCCGATGCGGCCGACGGACTTGAGGTCGCCCACATGGGCGATGCCGATGACGACGGTGCAGAAGATGATCGGGGCGATCAGCATCTTGATGAGCTTGATGAAGCCGTCGGCCAGTGGCTTGAGGTCTGCACCCAGGCCCGGCCAGAGCCACCCGATCGCAATGCCTCCGACTATGCCGATCAGTAACTGGACGAAAAGCGATGCATACCAAGGCTTTCGGCGTACATCGGGTTCGGCTTCCCGGTCCGTTGCGGTCGGTCGTTCTGTCATGCGCTCACCGTTCGATCGAGTTTCCGTCGTGCTCGGCGACATCTCCGTCGCATCGCACCATGTTTCGGCGCGACCATCGTGCGCGAGAAATGTTTCGGCGATGTTGACGGTGATGGTCGATGGTGAAACCAGTCGACTCGATCGGCAGGTCGAGTTACACGTGCGCCCCGAGGCCGGGCTCGAATCGGATCGACGGACTGTTGTTCGGTCCATCGAGGGTCACATGGGCACGCACGCGGTACACCCGCGCGATCAACTCCTCGGTGAGTACGTCGGCGGGTGCGCCTGCTGCCACCACCCGGCCCTCGGACAACACCACGAGTTGCGTGCAGAACATCGCCGCCAGGTTCAGATCGTGCAGTGCGATGACGCTCGTGATGGGTAACCGTGCGACCAGCGCCAGCAGTTCGAGCTGATGATGGATGTCGAGATGGTTGGTCGGCTCGTCGAGCAGCAGTTCCCGCGGCTCCTGAGCCAGGGCGCGCGCGATCTGCGCGCGCTGCCGTTCTCCGCCGGACAGCTGATGCCACAGACAATGGGCCTTTCCTGCCAGACCCGTGTGCCGCAGTGCAGAATCCACGGCCGCCGCATCTGCAGCTGCGTCTCCGCCGAACGCTCCTCGATGGGGAATGCGGCCGAGCCGTACGACGTCGGCGACGGTGATGTCGAAGTCGGTGTCGGCGTGCTGACTCACCACGGCCACGATCTTCGCGACGTCCTTGCGACGCATCGCGGACAGCTCGGTTCCGTCTAGGGTCACCACACCCGACGTCGGCCTGACGGCACCGTTCATCAGATGCAGCAGCGAGGACTTGCCGGATCCGTTGGGCCCGAGCAGCCCGACGGTATCGCCCGGGCCGGGCTCGAGGGACACCCCGTCGACGACCAGCGCACCGCCGCGACGCCACGTGACATCGGTTGCCGAGAGTGTCATGACGCCTTCTTCCGTCTGGACAGGATGGCGATGAATGCCGGGACGCCCACCAGTGCGGTACCCACGCCGACCGGCAGCGGCGTCGGCGCGAACGCGACGCGCGACACCGCGTCCACCCAGACCATGAAGACCGCCCCGATCAATGCCGTGACCGGAACGAGCCGACCGTGCCTCGAGCCGACGAGGAACCGCGCTGCATGCGGCAACACGAGCCCGAGGAATCCGATCGCCCCTGCCACACTCACCAAGGTGGCCGTGATGAGGGCGGTCACGACCAGAAGTGCGATGCGAGCCTTGCGTACCGGGATGCCCAGTGAGGACGCCACCTCGTTGCCGAACGAGAACGCGTCGAGCACGAATGCGTAGTAGAAGCAGACGGCTGTCCCGACCGCGACGACTGCGGCGCACAGAATCACGTCGTCCCGGCGAACACCCTCGAGCGAGCCCAGCAGCCAGAACATGACGCCGCGGGTCTCGTCGGAATCGGCGAACGCGAAGATCACCAACGATGTCAATGCCGAGAACAACTGGGTCGACGCCACTCCGGCCAGAATCACGCGGTCGTTGTTGCCGCCGGAGAGTTGAGCGAGCAGCAGCACCAGTCCGAATGCCACCAGTGCCCCGATGAACGCGCCACCGGACAGTCCGAGCGCGGCCCCACCGACTCCGAGGATCCCGACCAGCACCGCGCCTGTGGACGCGCCGGAACTGATGCCGAGCACGAACGGGTCGGCGAGCGGATTGCGGAGCAGCGACTGCATGATGACCCCGCAGATCCCGAGGCCGCTGCCGCATGCAGCTGCCACGAGGCTGCGTGGGAGCCGTTCTTCCCACACGATCGCGTTCTTGGACACCCGGACGGGGATGTCCGCCAGTCCCAGGTGGTTGAGCACGACGTCACGCACGTTGACCAGCGAGATCTGGGCCGGCCCGAGCGTCATCGCGATCGCCACGGAGACGACCAGAAGGAGAACCCCGCCGATCATGACGGCGGGCAGGCCGATCTGTCGTTTCGCCGAGACGCTCGGCTCGGCCGTGGTGGCGCTCAGGACCGAGGCCCGATCTGGTTCAGGCCTGCGGTCAGCTTCTCGACGGCGTCGACCAGCCGAATCGAGGGGTTCATCTCGGCGCCGTGCAGCGAGATGTACCGCTTGTTCTTCACCGCGTCCATCGTGCTGGTGACCGGGTCCGATTCGAGGAACGCAATCTTGTCCTCCAGCTTGTCCCCGGGGAAGCGATTGCGGAGTAGGTCTCCGAGCACCAGTACGGACGGATCGCGGTCCACCACTGTTTCCCACCCGACCGCTTCCCAGTCGTCCTGCAGATCGGAGTAGACGTTGGTGGCACCGACCTGATCGGCGAGGAGGGCAGGCGCTCCGGAGCGGCCGGCGAAGTACGGGCTCTTGGTGTCTGCGAACCAGAACGCGATGCTCTCACCGGTCTTGTCGTTGCCCGATGTGGCCGCGTCCAGACGGCCTTGCAGTTCGCTGATCAAGCTCTCACCGCGTTCCTGGACGTCGAACACCTCGGCCGTTTCGCGAATGGTCTGATACAGCGCGTCCATGGTCAACGGGGTCGTCCGGGGATTGCCACCGTTGACGCTCAGGCCGTTGTCACAGTCGGTGGGTGCGAGATACGTCTCGATGTTCGATTCGGCGAAGCGGCTACGGTCTGCGACACCGCCCTGCTTGTAATGGCGGCCGAACGACGCGGTGACGAAATCCGGGTCGGTGTCGAGCACCACCTCGTAGGTCGGCGCGTTGTCTGCCAACCGCGGAACGGATGCGTTCGCCTCGGCGAGATTCTCGCGGATCGGATCCGTCCACGACGCTGTCCCGACCATGCGATCCTGCAGACCGAGCGACAGCAGGATCTCGGTGGAATCCTGATCGAGAGACACCACTCGCTGCGGCGGAGCGTCGACGGTCACCGACTGGCCACAGTTGTCGAGTACGAGCGGGTAGACGGTCTTGCCGTCGCCGCCCGTGGCCGCGGTCTGCGACACCTCCTCGGACTCACCACATGCGGTGATCAGACCTGCAGCAAGAACCAGCGACGAGAGGGCAGCGACGCGCCTCGTACCTTTTTTCACGGGGTGACCGAACTTTCTCGACGTACTGAGCGGGAGGACGAACAAGAGGAGAGGATACCCTGCCCTATCTTGCTCGACGACCGCCGCGCATTTCGGTCGCTCCCGTTCGGTGCCTCAGACCATGTCTGCCCAGGGGTCCGCACGCCGCCACAGCGTCGGCAACTGCAGGTCGACCCCATCTCTGCGTGCACAGGCGGTCAATACGTCGAGCGAGGTGCGCATGTCGTCGAAGGCGTAGGGCAGCGGCCGCAACGGCCTGTCGAGGGGCCGGAAGAAGTCGTCCCAATGCGTCAGCACGACGCGCCGAGCCCCCACCGACAACACCGTCTCCCGCCAATACTCGCCGATGTACTCGCGTGTTCGGCGCCCCAGCTGACCGATGGACAGGTACACCACCTCGGCGGAAAGGCCGTCGAGCATGCCCGCTCGGAACCCGGCGCTGCTGTGGACGAGAGCCCGCCTGCCGCTCGGACGGTGCTCGACTGCCATCGACCACGCCTCACCGCACCGGAACGCTCGCACCCGAGCAGGCTGCCGCAGTGGCCGGTCGATCGTCCCGTGAGCTCGGTCCGGATACGAGTGAACCGACTCGACGAACGTGACAGTGAAATGACCCAGTTCGACCGCGGAACCGTCGGCGACGACGGTGATGCGACCCTCGGGCATCCGCGCGCCCCGCCCGATCTGTGCCGTCGAAGCACCACCGACCAGGGCAGCGCCGGTGCGCAGTGCCACCGCTGCGGAGTCGAGGGCATGATCGAAATGAGAATGCGCGCACACCACCGCGTCGAGCGTCCCGATGCCCGCCCTACGCAACGCACTGTCGATTCTCGGGCCGTCCGAACGTAGCGGCAGCAGAAGGGTTTTCGGCAGGGACGGACGCGAGAAGAAACCGTCGGTCAGGATCGCCGACTCGCCGTCGTCGAACAGCACTGTGCTCACCCCGAGAAACGAGACCGACACCGGGGATCGGGGATTCGCCGATGCTGTGGTGGCGATCTCGGCCGCATCGGGCAGTGGGGGTCTACCGAGCGAACGCGGCACTCTCACGCCTGCGCCGCCAGGGCTCGCCCTGCCTGCCGTCCGCCGAAGATGCATCCACCGAGGAAGGTTCCTTCCAAGGACCGGTAGCCGTGCACACCGCCGCCGCCGAATCCGGCGATCTCACCGGCAGCCCACAGCCCCTCGACGGCAGTGCCCATCGAGTCGAGAACGCGACCGTCGAGATCGGTTTGAATGCCGCCCAACGTCTTTCGAGTGATGATGTTCAACCGCACCGCGATCAGCGGACCCGACTTGGGATCGAGAATCTTGTGAGGTGCAGCGGTCCGCGCGATGCGTTCACCGCGCGAGCGCCGGGAATTGTGGATGGCAGAGATCTGCAGGTCCTTGGTGAAAGGATTGTCCACCTCACGGTCTCGCGACTCGATCTGACGCCTGAGGTCGACACCGTCGATCAAGTCCTCGCCGGTGATTCGGTTCATGCCCTGGACCAATTCTTCGAGAGAATCTGCGACGACGAAGTCCTCGCCGTTCTTCTTGAATGCCTCCACCGGTTCGCTGGCACCGGGCAATACCCGCCCGAGAACGAGCTTGAGGTTCTTGCCGGTGATGTCCGGGTTCTGTTCCGACCCGGACAACGCGAATTCCTTCTCGATGATCTTCTGGGTCAATACGAACCACGAGTACTCGAAACCGCTGTCCTGGATCGCTTTCAGCGTTCCCAGCGTATCGAATCCGGGGAAGTTCGGAACCGGAAACCGTTGCCCGCGGGCATCGAACCACATCGACGACGGGCCCGGAATGATTCTGATGCCGTGGTTCTTCCAGATCGGATTCCAGTTTTTGATGCCTTCGGTGTAGTGCCACATGCGGTCCTTGTTGACCAGCCGGCCTCCGGCCTTCTCGGTGATGCCGAGCATTCGGCCGTCGACGTGTTCCGGCACTCCGGAGATCAACGACTTCGGCGGCGTCCCGAGCCGCGCCGGCCAATTCTCGCGCACCAGATCGTGATTGGCCCCGATTCCTCCTGCCGTCACCAGCACGGCTCCGGCGCGGAGCTCGAACTCACCCACTTCGACGCGGGTACTTCCTGCCCCTCGCTCCGCGGCACTGGCTTCGAGCATCGCACCGCGAACTCCGACCACCGCTCCCCCGTCGACGACGAATCCGTCGACCCGATGCCGAAAACCGAAGCGCACCAACCCTTTGTCGGCAGCCTCACGTACGCGACGCTCGAACGGCGCGACGACACCCGGCCCGGTGCCCCACGTCAGGTGGAATCGCGGAACCGAATTTCCGTGCCCCTCGGCCAGGTAACCGCCGCGCTCGGCCCATCCGACGATGGGGACCCATCGCATTCCCTGAGCGTGGAGCCACGACCGCTTCTCACCTGCCGCGAAATCGAGGTATGCCCTGGCCCACCGATGACCCCAGTAGTCTTCCCCTGCAGGGTCGTCGATGCCGCGATCGAACGTCGCTGTGCCGAGCCAGTCCTGCCACGCCAGATCCGCCGAATCCTTGATGCCCATTCGACGCTGTTCGGGCGTGTCGACCATGAACAGTCCGCCGAGGGACCAGAAGGCCTGACCACCCAGGTTCTGCTCGGGTTCCTGGTCGAGGAGCAGCACGCGCTTTCCCGCGTCGGCCAGTTCGGCGGTTGCCACCAGTCCGGCCAAGCCGGCCCCCACCACGATCACGTCTGCGTCCATTGCCCCACTCTTCTGCTCGACCCGGGTGTCTCCCTCGACTGTGCTGTCGTCGGCGTCGGAACTCAAGGAAATCGAGTCGAATGAGTATAGGATTTATCAGGTGCTGATAAAGAGTGCGAGGTAGATCGATGTACCCGGCGCGGGTCGCCGTGGTCGCGAAGATCGAATCGGATCTGGGCCCCGTCGTCGCATCCGCAGTACACGCGATTCGCGACGCGATCCCGGTCTACCGATCACTGCAGGGTGCACAATTGGCCGATGTCGAGGCCATCGCGTATTGGTCACTGAGGCGGCTGATGGCCCTGTGGGCGCACGGCGATCGAACGATCGACGACCGCGACCACAAGAGATTCCGAGCCATAGGTTCCGCACGCGCGGCAGACGGGCGGCCGCTGGCCGATGTGCTGCGCGCGTATCGAGTCGCGTCGAGCGTGTTCGTTCGGCACGTGACAACGGAGTATCTGGAAGTACTCGACCCGCCGGACATCGCCGAACTCGGCCTGGGCGTGCTCGACGCGATCGACGCCATATCCGAGGAGATCATCGGTGCGTATGTCATTGCGCGCGAACAGCTCACGTCCAACCGTGCGCAGGCGCACGCCGCGTTGCTCGACGACTTGCTGGCTGCCAGACACAACTCACCAGGGACGGTGTCGGACCGTACTCGCGAACTAGACCTGAAGCTGCCCACGCACCCGAACCTGCTCGTGGTGCAGTCCACCGATCCGGGCCGACCCATGTCCGACGACACCGTCGAGTCTCTGGTGCTTGCGATGGGCCTCGTCCCTCCGGACCGCACCACAACGGCGGATCAGCGGACGCACTTGTGCACTCGGCGCGAACAACGCGCGATCGCGCTGCTGCCGCCGTCGATCCATCGCGCCGAGGTCGACCTCGCGTGTCGGGATCTGCGGCTGCGCGGATGCCTCGTGGAGAGATCGACCGTTACCGGTATCAGCAGTTCGTGGCGACTCGCCTCGGAAGCGCTCGAGACCGCACCGGATCACGCGTTCGACGGCCGGGCACTGCTCGATCAGGGCGACGGTCAACTGTTGGCACTGTTGACAGCGCGCCCGACCGCTGACACGAGCGAGGTGGTGCGTAGCGTGCTCGGCCCGCTGACCGAGGCAGAGAACGAGCATATCCTGCAGGGTCTTTCGGCCTTCATCTCCACCGGCACAGCAACGGCTGCAGCCACCCGACTGCAGGTGCACCCGCAGACTTTGCGCTATCGACTGCGCCGGGCTCAGGAACTGACCGGCCGGGATCCGCGTTCGGCGTGGCATCGGTTGGCGCTGGACACCGCGATACAACTACGCCAACTCGGTTGACCCGGCTCGGCTGAATTCGGCGTCGTCGGTGGTCATGCGCACACGCGCCCATGACTTGTTACTCGAGCCCGGGTCGTCGATCCCAGGATCACCGACAGGCGGGATCGAGCGATTCAGTTGATGTTCCACGACTCGACAGCATCGAGTCGCCGGCCGTCGGAGTCGTACGTGTAAAAGCCTTCACCGTCCCCGAGACCGGTCTTTCCCGCGTCGATACCCTTTTGCAGTTTGTCGGCAAATTTGACCTGATCCTCGCCACCGTGTGCGCGCGCGATATGTGCTGCGACGTTGAAGCCGACAGTGTCGTATATCTGGAACGGACCGGCGGGTGCCCCGGTGGCTATGCGCCACACGTTGTCGATGTCCGCCGGATTGGCAACCCCGCCGACGTAGAGGTTGGCTCCCGCCTGCAGCAGCGGGATCAAAAGACTGTTCAGCACGTATCCAGGGATTTCCTTTCGGACCGGAACGGGAACGAGACCGATCTCCGAAGCAAAGCTCAGGACGACATCGAAGTAGACAGGATCCGTTGCAGCAGTTGCCATCACCTCACCGGTGTTGTATCGCCACACGAGGTTGGCGAAGTGCAATGCGAGAAACTTTTCCGGCCGCCCGGTGGCCTCGGCGAAACTGCTGGGCAGTAGCGACGACGAGTTGGTCACGAAGACAGTTTTCGGCGGGGCGGACGCGCCGATATCCGACCAGACCTTCTTCTTCAGGTCGAGATCCTCCGGAACTGCTTCGATCACCAGGTCGGCGTCCGAAACAGCCTCCGCGACGCTGGTGGTGGTCGTGATGGATTCGATGGCCTTGTCGAAGCGCGCCTCGTCGAAAGTCTTCAGGTCACGCTTGTAGTATCCGCGCATCCATTCCCAGCGGTCCGGCAGCTTGGCCAGAAGTTCGTCGGAAATGTCGTATCCCACAACGGTTTTTCCGTGGTAGGCAGCCTGCATCATGATCTGTGAACCGAGCACTCCGGTTCCGAATACGGTCACGTTCTCAACATCGGACATTGACGACACACTTCCCTTTATCGAGTTACTGGTTTCCCGCTCCCCCAGTTCTACCGCTGAGCGCGGAGCCACCGTCTCGTGGGGGCCGACAGCGGATCGACTCGACCGACAACGGCGCTGTGCACTCCACAGGATCGACGGCTCACGCATACTCGAACTATGGCTGTCGATCCCCGCGGAAGAGACCTGAAGCGCTACCTCGAAGAAGAACCCGGCGGTCCGGTGGTGATGCTGAACCTGCTTCGGTTCGCCGAGGGTGGTCGCGACTCCTACGCAGAATATGCGAAAGCACTGGACGAGACTTTCCTCCCGCGCTACGGCGCGACGGTGCTGTACGCGGGCGACGGTTCGACCGCACTTGCCGCCGAGGACGGGCAGGCCTGGGATGCAGTACTCCTGGTCCAGTACCCGTCACGTAAGGCGTTCAGCGAGATGGTGGCCGATCCCGAATATCAGACGGTGACGGCGTTACGGACCGCCGCGCTGAAGGAGGCGGTTCTGCAGGCCACGATTCCGTGGTCGTGAATTCGACCTTCGGCTTCGCATCGTGTTCGCGCCGCGGGGCTTCACGGCGTTGCGAGCAACTTACTGCGGAACAGATCGAGTACCTGGTCCAGAGCCTGCCGTGTCGGCTGACCCGGCTCGTCGATGAGTCCTTCCGTCACGACGGAGTGCGGCGGTCCGAAGGCTTCCGGATTGAACGAGGAGTCGGGCAATTCCACGGAGACGAATGCGTCGCCGAGTTGTTCCCTCAGAAACTCGAACCGTGTAGGGGGACACATCGTGTCGCCCTGGAACCGCATACCGAGAACAGTGAGATCTCCCGCAGCACAACGGCTTTTCACCTTCGAAAGGTCGCCGGCACTGATGTCGATGGAACGACTGCGTGACTTCGACGCCGCGAACGGAAGTGACGGTTGCGACAGCACCGGTGCGATCAATCGATCGTCGGCGGCCATGGCCAGGGCGAACCCGCCCGTGAAGCACATTCCGATGGCACCGACCCCCGGTCCGCCGCACCGCTCGTGTTCCTCGGCCGCCAGAGCACGCAGCCACACCACGACTCGCGACGACTTGCCGGTGGCCAGGATGGTGAATTCTCGACTGATACACGCCGGCACGATGGCGCGAGAGATCGTTGCCACCGTCCCGAGCACGCCCAGGGGCGCGGTCGAAGGATCCTTACCGTCGACGCCGAACAGGTGCGGCACGATCGCGGTGCATCCGATCCCGGCGACGGTGCGCGCGAAATCCGCCACTCTCGGCGTGATGCCCGGCATTTCGGACATCACGATGACCGCCGGGCCGGTGCCGATGCGATAGACAGGCGCCGTGCGCCCGTCCGCGGTGAACTCGGTTCGCTCGAAATCAGCCAGCGTGTCATCGGTCATGGGTGTACGTCCTTCTGAGAGGTCGACTGCGCCGCACTGACGCTTGTGGTCAAAGTTAGATCATCGAATCGGCATTGGCTCTCAGTCTGGATGCGCCGCTCGCCGCCATCGAGATCAGTTCGTATGCCGGCCCTTGCCTGCGACCGACGGCTATAGCAACCGCGCTGGTCCTGATAAACCAGTCGCATCGCCTGCTGAGGAGAGTGAGAACCGTCCAGCAATCAAGAGCGTCGAGCGTCACACTAACTCGATGTGACATCGCCCTCTGACCTACGTTGCCGACCCTGTTCACTCAACTACTGGACAGCTTTGTCCAGGCGGCACCAGCACCGTGTTGGCAACACCGGTTTCCCCGATGCGATGTCCACCGACGGTGTCGGTATTCACATTCCTCGAGTAGTGCAGAGCATGTTCACCTCTTCCGATCAACCAGATTGCGTGTGCACCAGCTTCGTCGACGACGCACGCACGCTTCACAACTGGGCTAACCGACGGAACACCACCTGATTCACCCATTCCCTGCGATGCCGGATACATTCCTGCGACCAGACAGGCCAGAATCAACGCCGCGCACCCCATCGAAAGAAGATCCCGGGTGACGCGATCAAGTTTTGGGCTGATCAACCAGGTGACGAGAAAAGCGACCCCTCCGATCGAGCCGGATACCAGCAATGGAATTGCGTGGTAAAAATACTCGACATTACTCGCAGAGAACGCCGCCTCGGTTTGTCCCATACTGTTGTAGAAAACAAACGTGGGGGCTTTGAACACAGCTGCGGCAAGGCCGAGAGCTAGGGCAAACTGCAGTACCCCACGGAATCTCAGTCGTGTCGCACGTCGAGGACGGGAGCGAAAGACGCTGGCCCCCAACAGCCACAACGCGGCGACTCCGGCAGTAATCGGAATGATCGCGAGCGATGGGCTCGTCCGAAGCAGCTGCACGAACGAAAACAGCATCAAAGCTACGACCCCAGCGCCGACGAGCGCCATCACGTTATTTGACCAAGCGTTGAGACGCACCAACATCGAAACCCGAGGCTCGCTGATCATTCCTCCCACGCCAAGATCCGAGTCAGTGATCCAGTCCTCGACAGTCCACCTCGAGCGAGTACTTTCGAACCGAAATCGGGCGGGATCACCTACCGAAACACGCGTACATAAACCAAGAACTACCGCCCTGAACAGGACCGCCCCGATGATCAGGAATGCTGTCGAGCCGAAGACCGCTACATAGGGCCAATCCCCCGCTTTCCAAGGATCGTCAACCATCAAGGCAAGCAAGATAGCCGCTACTAACAGAGACAAGGCCAAAAACGACATCGCCGGGCGAGTCCAGATCGACCGTCGATAGGGACCGCGCCTGGTGCCGACCACAAGTCGGCCACAAGTTTCGACCAGACGATCAAACTGCCGAACGGCCCAACCTCCGACGGCCCGAACCAGCGGGTGGGCGACCTCACCACGCCTCAACCGATCGCTCAGCAGTTCGCGCTCTCGAGCCGCTGACAGGTCTGACGGGCGACCGATCTCACGGGCTCGAATCGTGCAGGTGCCATCCCGCCCATCGGGATATCTGATCGTGGAGATCCAGATGTTTTGAACCGAAGAAACGATGAAAGCATCGACCAACCGCTGCTGAATCCGGACGCGTGTCTCACGTCGGGTCTGCAAGCTGACAGTGCCACGAATGTCTTTGGAAAATCTAACTATTGGACGCCCACTGCCAGATTGGGGTGGGGCGGAAATTCTTGTCCATCCCATGTCGCCGAGCACGCGCTCCACGGCATCGACATCGACTTCCTCAACCGCCAGATCTACTGTGCTCCTCACCCGGGACAGTACCCAATTCACGGTGTAGCTGCCCAGAAAATCAATTGTGCTCAACACTTGCGCCCCCTCGGCTCGGTTTCACAGCGAGACTCTAAACCGGGTCACCGACAACACCGACGACACGAATACCGACAGGCCCAAGCCACCAGTGTTCGACGCCGTTGTCTCTCGAGTCCCACAGAGACCAGAATTCGAGGGCGACGCTGGTCATCCCCGGTCCCCAGCCGGGGCACGAGTCTGCGTGGAAGCGACCCAGTACACGAAGGATGTGGTGGCGCTGTCGCGACCGACACCATGCTCTGTGAAGTAGGTGCCGGCGAAGGTGTTAAGGACGACGAAAACCGACGACCGTCCGCAGAAGTAGCAGGCTTAGACGGGTGACATCTGAGGGTTCATGACCTACGACCCAGAGACCTTCTCGCTGTCCACGGCACGCCGTGCGGAACCGTGAACCATCACCGATCACCAGAACACCCGACGGCGGTACGCTCTCGGGCAGTATCCGCTGGCAAGGGAGTCAGTAGTGCGCAGCACAACGCATCGGTTCGGGCTCGGCATTGTCGTGTCCGTCATTGTCGCGCTGGCGATCCCCTCCCATGCAACAGCGTCGACCATGGAGCACGTCAACCTCGGCGACAGCTTCAGCACAGGCAACGGCGTTCTCCCACTGGCGCCGAACACGCCACTGAGGTGCCTCCAGTCGCAACGAAACTTTGCTCATCTCGTCGCGCGCGAGCAGGGCTACAGCCTCACCGATGTCAGCTGCGGCGGTGCGGCCACCGACGACTTCTATGCCCCTCATTTCGAGGGCACACGACCGCAATTCGATGCGTTGTCGCCATCGGCACATGTAGTGACTCTGATGATCGGTGGCAACGACAACAGCGTGTTCTCGGGAGCGAGTGCAGCGTGCATGAGTGCGCTCGCAACCCACGCCGGTGCATTCGATCCGTGCACGCAGCAGAACGGAAGTAGCTTCGACGACAAGATTCTCGACAAGACGCTGCCGGCCGTTCGACAGGCGTTGCGAGACATACATACTCGTGCGCTCGAGGCAAAGATGATCATCATCGGCTATCCATGGCTCATGCCGGCCGCAAGCACGTGCGAACCGTCGGTCCCCGTCACGCGCGGCGACGTTCCGTATCTGCGCAACCTCCAGGCCACGCTGAACGATGCCATCCGCGAGGCAGCGGCTGACACCGACACGACCTTCCTCGACATGTCCGTGGCGTCGGAGGGGCACGACGCCTGCCAGCCCGTCGGAGTGCGGTGGGTGGAACCACTGCTGTTCGCGGATCAGTTCGTGCCGCTGCACCCGAACTCACTAGGCGAGGCCGCCATCGCGGCCGAGGTGACCGAGGCGCTGACTGCCTGAAGTCGATCCCAGAATGGCTGATTCGGAACGGTTGGCGGCGAGTTCAGGACGCCGCCGACTCTGCGAGTGGCGTCTGGAACGACCACAGATGTCCCTCGGGATCACGAACGCTGTATTCACGAACGCCGTAGGGCATGTCAATCGGCGGGTAGTCGATCGCTGCTCCGGTTGCCGCCACGCGAGCGTGATGGACATCGACGTCGTCGACGAGGATCGCAAGCGACGCGGTGACCGCGCCGGTGGTCAGCGGCGACACCATGCGATGTTCGGGGGCCTCGCGGTGCAACCAGACAACACCGTCACCGGCGTGAATCTCGCCGTGGACTGCTCGGTCGCCGTCGTATTCGATCTGTCCGGGAGCCAGCCCCAGCACGTCGACGAGGTAGGAATGGGCTGCTGCGATGTCGCGGTAGACCAGCAACGTGGTGCGGCGAGTGACCGCGGGCTCGTCGGTCGACAGGCCGGAGAGCAGGTCCAGCAGAGCGTCGTCGCCCGGGCGAGCACCGTGAAGAAGTCGGTCCTCCACAGCCCGAACGCGCTCTCGCACCCGAGCGAGCTCGGCCATCCGTTGGTCCACGCCGGCCAGATGCTGCCGCGTCAGGTGGTGGAGATCCCCTGCCTCCGGATCGACGTCCGCAAGCGGAGTGCCCAATTCTCGAAGCAGTCGAATCCGGTACAGCCGAGCGAGATCGCCGCCGTCGTACCTGCGCCTGCCTCCCCCGTCCCGGTCCGGCGCGAGCAGACCCAGCTCTTCGTAGTAACGCAGGGTCCGCTCGGTGACACCGGTCCGACGGGCCACGTCGCCGATACCCCAGGTGGTCGTATCGCTGCTGTTCATGCAGGCAACGGTAGAACCTCACGCCACGTCAGGAGCAAACTCCGCCCAGGGAGGGATCAGACATCCTCGAGTCGAATCCCCTTGGTCTCCTTCATGTAGAAGCAGGCGACTCCGGTCAGGGCAGCGAGGAACATGATGTACACGCCGAAGACCCAGCCCAGATCCAACCCGAGGAACAGCTGGTTGAGATACGGTGCCGTTCCGCCGAACACCGCCACCGAGAACGAGTAGGCGAATCCGATTGCCTGCGTGCGGAGTCGGGTGGGAAAGCTCTCCGACAACGTCGACGACAGAATCGAGGCCGGGACGGCGATGACGAGCAGGGCCACCGTCGACGGCAGCAGCAATGACCACCACTGCGTCGAGATCAGCATCGTCAGCGGGATCTGCAGCACGAACATCAGCACTGCGAATGCCGCCAGCATCGGCCGCCGACCGATCGAATCCGAAAGGCGACCGAAGAACGGTAGCGACACCAGCGCTATCAACTGCGCGACGACGAGCATCCAGTAGGCGGTGTCCGGGTTCATCCCGCGCTGCGTGATGGCGAACGTCGACACGTAGGAGGTCCAGGTGTAGTGCGCCGCCGTGATTCCCGACGTCATTCCGATCATCAACACGATCGCTTTGACGACGGTCTTACGCGCGATCGGTTCTTGTTCGACCTTGTTCTGCTCCGAGTCGAACACCTCGCTCTCGTCCATGTTCTTGCGCAGGTAGAGAGCGAACAGCGCGAGGAGCGCGCCGAGGAGGAAGGGGATGCGCCAACCCCATTGCCCGACAGCAGAGTCCGACAGGGTGGAGGTGATGACGCCACCCACTGTGTATGCCAGAGCCGATCCACCGAAGATGGCGACGAACGCGACGCTGCCCCACATGCCACGTCGGTTCGGTGGTGCGATCTCGCCGACGTAGGAGTACGCCGTTGCCGACTCGCCGCCGTGCGCGAAACCCTGCATGACGCGTGCGAGCAACAGCAGTACCGAGGCCCAGGCCCCGATCGCACCGTAGGTGGGCATGATGCCGATCAGCAAGCTGCCGGTTGCCATCATCAGCATCGTGGTGACAAGGACGAACTTACGGCCCTTCTTGTCCGCGATGCGTCCGAACACGATGCCGCCGAGAGGCCGCATCAGGAATCCGACGGCGAACACCGCAAGCGTGGACAGCAATGCCGAGACAGGATCGGCCTGGCTGAACATGGCCGCCGCGATGAACGGCGCGAACACTGCGTAGGCACTCCACTCGTACCATTCGAGTACGTTGCCTATCGTGCTGGCGAACAGTGATTTCTTCCGTGAGGAAATATCCGGTGCCGAGCGGGTGTCGTGCGATGATCCGACAATCATGGAGTGCCACTTTCGATCGAATTATTTTTCACAGGAACAGGTTTGAGTGCTGCACGTCGAATCTTCCCGGTCTGAGTTTTGGGAAGTTCGTCGATGATGTGGATGGATTTCGGACGCTTGTACGCGGCCAGTCGTTCACGCGCGAAGGCCATCAGTTCATCCGGCGTCGCGGTGGCGTCGCGCCGGAGTGACACGTACGCCACCACCGATTCCCCTTGATAGTCATCCGGCCTGCCCACCACAGCGGCCTCGAACACCGCTGAATGTTCGTAGAGTGCATCTTCGACCTCTCGGGGCCACACTTTGTATCCCGACACGTTGATCTGGTCCTTGAGCCGGTCGACGAGATACACCCAGCCGTGTTCGTCGATGATCGCCACGTCGCCTGTGCGCAGACGTCCCTCTGGCATCGTCGACTCGGACGCGTCCGGATTGCGCCAGTAGCCCGACACCACCTGCGGACCCGAGATCTCCAGTTCCCCTGCAACTCCCGGGGGTGTCGGCCGGCCCGAAGGATCGAGCGTTCGTAACGTCACGCGCGGAAGAGGCAACCCGACGGAGAGTGAACCGCTGGCCGCGTCCACCGGCGCGCGCACGCCGGG
Organism: Rhodococcus sp. 06-221-2; assembly: GCF_002258365.1. Lineage (NCBI taxonomy): Bacteria > Bacillati > Actinomycetota > Actinomycetes > Mycobacteriales > Nocardiaceae > Rhodococcus > Rhodococcus sp. 06-221-2. Next base: position 164,216 of record NZ_NOYJ01000010.1, on the reverse strand, counting down.
TGGCACGGCAATGACTCCCGCCGTGGTTTCGGTCATCCCGTATGCGTTGTGGATGTAGCAACCGAATTGGGACTCGAACGCGGCGACGGTGGCGGGCGGAATCGGTGCGCCTCCGGAATACAACGCCTTCACCGACTCGAAGTGGGCCCTCGTCGCACCCTCGGTTGCGGAGATCGCGTTGAACACCGTGATCGAACCGATGGTGTAGGTGACACGATGCTCGACGACAGCGTCGAGAGTGACTGCCGCGTCGAAACGATGCGCGAACACGAGCATGCAGTCGCGGATCAGGGCCACCGCCGCGTCGAGCATTGCGCCGGTGATGTGAAACAGCGGTGCGACGGCAAACACGACGTCGCCGTCGTCGAGACCGGCCCGTTCCCCGAAATCGAGGGCAGTCGCGAAAGCGTTCGCGTGCGAGATCTGCGCGCCTTTCGGCGGACCCGTAGTTCCTGACGTGTAGGCCAGTAGCGCGAGATCGTCCGCCTCGGGATCGAATTCGGGGAAAGATCGACCACGGTAGCGGTCGATCAGACCCATCAGATCGTCGTCGGGCCGGGGTGTCACGCGTGACGTCGACGCAAAGACTCGTGGGTCGTCGCGTGTCTGCAAGTCCAGTCCGCTGGTGCTCACGAGCAGTCGAATCGAACTGCCGCGCAACGTCGCCCCCACAGAATCGAGATCGTGTTCGTCGCAGACGAGCGCGACAGGTTCTGCATCGTCGATCAAGGTGCGAAGTTCACGGTTGCGGTACATCGGGTTGAGGATCAACGCGACCGCCCCGATCTTCCACAGCGCGAGGAACGTCAAGGCGTACTGCGGAATGTTCTGCAGATAGATGCCGACGCGATCGCCCTGTGACACTCCCCGATCGAACAGTGCGGCGGCAAGTGCATCGGACGCCTCGTCCACCTCGCGCACCGTGAGCACGGCGTCGAAGTACGCCAGCGCCGGCCGGTCCGGGGTGTCGGCGACTCGGCCACGCCAGGCGTCGAGAACAGTTGCAGGCCCGGTCGCGCTGTCGAGGGTCATGAACGGCCCTTCCGCTCGAGCAGACTTTCGGCCCATACGGACCGACCGAACACTCGTTCGGTCTGCTGTCTCGATAGTGTTGCGGATCACAACTTTGGTGTCAACCCGGTGCGAACGCCCGGCCCAGTTCGCTGCGCCCTCTACGGTGATCGCATGACCTCGATCGGCGACTGGCGAACATACGAGGGCGCGGCACTGTCCCCAGCGCTGGCGTCGGCCTTGCGCATCTTCGTCGAGCAGGGCTACCACGGCACGTCGGTGCGGCAGATCGCCGCGGGTGCCGGCTTGTCGGTTCCCGGTCTGTATCACCACTTTCCGTCGAAGCAGGCCCTCCTGGTCGGCATCATGAATGCGTCGATGGACGAACTGTTGCACCGGACTCGATCGGCCATGGACGGGGCGGGTTCGTCGCCGAAGGACCGATTCGACGCGGTCGTGGAGTCCTTGCTGCTGTTCCATATCCATCGCCGCGATGCCGCGTTCGTGTGCTCCACCGAGATTCGCAGTCTCGAGCCGGCCAACCGCGCCGCCTACATCGCCAAGCGCGACGAAGAGCAACGACTGCTCGACGCCATCGTCACCGACGGAGTCGAGTCCGGGGTCTTCGACACCCCGCACCCCGCGGATGCCGGCCGGGCCGTCACCACGATGTGCATCGGAGTGGCCACCTGGTACCGACCCGATGGCCCGATGACGCCGGCCGAACTGGTCGAGGTGTACCTCGATATCGCACGCCGAACGGTCGGTGCTGCTACCGGCCGAGGCACTGCACACAGGACGTGAGTTCCTTGACCGAAACCTGCGTGTATGCCAGTCTTCAAGAGACCGAGCGAGTGTTCGGTCGGTATCGACCAGGGAGTGCAGAATGGCCATCGACCTCACCTTCGACGCAGACGTCGAGAAGCTGATCGACCGAACACGTACGTTCACTCGCGAATACGTGCTCCCGATCGAGGATCGGTTTCTGGGCAATATCGCCGACGCAGGCGGCGACGGCCTCCGGGTCGAGATGCAGTCCGCAGCCAAGGAAGCGGGCGTGTTCGCACCGCACGCACCCGTCGAATACGGCGGGCACGGTCTGTCGATGAGCGACCGCGCACCGGTGTTCGAGGAAGCGGGCTACTCCCTGTTCGGCCCCATCGCACTCAATCTCGGTGCACCCGACGAGGGCAACGTCCACATGCTGGCGCACATCGCATCGCCGGCACAGAAGGATCAATTCCTCGCCCCTCTCGCCCGCGGCGATCAACGATCTGCATTCGCGATGACCGAGCCGGCACCGGGTGCCGGCTCCGATCCCTCGGCCCTCACCACTGCGGCCGAACGGACCGACGGCGGATGGAAGATCAACGGACACAAGTGGTTCATCACCGGAGCCGACGGCGCAGGGTTCTTCATCATCATGGCCCGTACATCCGGAAAGCCGGGTGACCGAGGCGGAGCCACGATGTTCCTCGCCCCGGCCGACACACCGGGCATCACGGTCGGCCGTCATATCGGCACCCTGGACAAAGCCATGATCGGCGGGCACTGCGAGGTGTTCTTCGAGAACGTCTTCGTGCCCGACGAGAACGTTCTCGGGGCCGTCGACGAGGGCTTCGCCTACGCCCAGGTGCGATTGGGGCCCGCCCGTATGACCCACGTGATGCGGTGGCTCGGAGCCTCGAGACGGGCGCACGACATCGCCGTCGCCCAGGTGGCCCAGCGCGAAGGGTTCGGCGGCAAGCTCGGCGATCTCGGCATGATCCAGAAGATGGTCGCCGACAACGAGATCGACATCGCCGCATCCCGTGCCCTGTTGATCAAGGCCTGCTTCGAGCTGGATCGCGGCGGCCACGCGAGCAACGAAACCTCCATCGCCAAGACGTTCGCAGCCGAGGCCATCTTTCGCATCGTGGATCGCAGCATCCAGATGTGCGGCGGGCTCGGGGTATCGGACGACCTGCCACTGGCACGGCTTTCGCGCGAAGTACGTCCGTTCCGGGTCTACGACGGACCGTCGGAAGTGCATCGCTGGGCCATCGCCAAACGAGCGGTCGGGGCAGCGAAGCGCGCCGCACAGGAGCAGTCATGAGCGACCTACCGGGCATGAACCGCGTTGCTCTGGAACGATTCCTGCGTGCCGAGGGCATCGATGTCGACGGTGAGCTGACGGTCGAGATGATCAGCGGCGGTCGCTCCAATCTGACGTACAAGGTGTACGACGACACCTCGACTTGGGTGGTTCGTCGGCCCCCGACCAGTGGCCTGACCCCGTCGGCGCACGACATGGCCAGGGAGTGGGCAGTGACCGACGCGCTCGCGTCCACCGCGGTGCCGGTGGCCGAGACCGTGGCCTTCGACCGAGAAGGTGACGTACTCGGTGCTCCGATGACGGTGGTCCGTTTCGTTCCCGGGCGCGTCGTGCGAACACGCGAGGATCTGCGCGATCTGACCGACGAGCAGGTCGCCGACAACGCCGCCGAATTGGTGCGGGTGCTCGCCGAGCTGCATGCCGTCGATCCTGCGGCCGTGGGTCTCGAAAAGTTCGGTCGCCCCGATGGTTTCGTTGCTCGTCAGGTCGCCACGTGGGCGCGTCAGTGGCAGACGGTGAAGACACGGGAGCTACCCGACGTCGACCGACTTCACCGGGCCCTCGAAGCTGCGGTGCCCACCGGATCGGCGGCGTCCATCGTGCACGGCGATTTCCGAGTCGACAACACTATTCTCGATGCCGAGGACGTGAGTTCTGTTGCAGCCGTGGTGGACTGGGAGATGTCCACACTCGGCGATCCGTTGACCGATGTCGCGCTGATGTGCGTGTACCGGCAACCCGTGTTCGATGCCGTTCTCGGTGCCGACGCAGCCTGGACGAGCGACCGCTACCCATCGGCGGCGGATCTGGTGCAGCAGTACGCCGTTCGATCGGGCCGCGAGGTGGACAACTGGGGCTTCTACGTGGCGTTGGCCAACTTCAAGCTCGGTGTGATCGGCGAGGGCATCACCCACCGGGCACTGTCGGGCTCCGATACCGGTGCCGGAGCACGCAACGCCGCCGACGCAACAGGAGAATTCATCGCGGCCGGCCTCCGAGCATTGTCGGCGGGCTGACCGCAGAAGCTGTTGCTAGGCAGCTTCTCTCATGATGCCGATGTGGCGAACGATTCCGGACAGCGCCGGAAGCTCCTGAGGTGCGGACCAGCCGTTCAGGTCGGCGCTGTCGGAGTAGAAGTACTTCTGGTTCGTGTAGTCGTCGAAATACAACCGCCAGGTGCCGTCGGGCAACTCGACGACGGCGGGCCCTTCCTTCAACGGACCGAAATCGCGGAAGGTGAGGTCCCGAACGTAGGGACCACCCAGAGCGGGCGCGATCCAGTGTTCGATGACCTTGTTGCTCTCACCTTTGGTGAATGCATGGTATGTCGACCCGGCCTTCACCACCGTGGTGTCGATGTGGTCGTTGATGATTCCCACCAACGGAACCGGCGAGCTCCACGTCGTCAGGCCGGGATCGGTCGCTGTCAGGACATATGGCACGAACCCTCCGCCGGCAGACAACGACACGATGATGCTGACGCGGTCGCCCTCGACGAACCACTCCGGTGCCCACGCCTTGGTGGTGAACGGTGACAGAGACGGGAGTTCCGAGGACCCCGCCGAGCCGGTACCCGCCCCGGTCCCGGGCAGAAGCAGGCAGCAGAACGGGATCGGAACGTTCTGCAAGAATTCCCAGTCCACCCGATTCGCGCTGCGCGCAAAGCCGATCTCCGCGCCGCCGCCCGTCGTATATGTCACGTAGTACATACCGTCGGCGGCTCGGAAGATGCTGGAGTCACGAACCACACCGGAGGGCGGCGTGTACGCGGCGGTCTCGACCGTGGTGAAGTCCGTTCCGTTGCTGGACTGGTACACGTCCATGTTGCGATCGCTGTCGTTGCTGAAGGCCACCATGGTGTACGTGACCGCAGGCGCAGCGCTACCCGACCCCTCTGCACCGAACAACAGCCCGACGGCGGCGACGAGCGTCATAGGAATGGCGAGGGTGTGCTTGCGCAGGGGCCTGATCACCGCTGAAGTATGTACGACGCACGAGCCCCACGAGTAACAACAGTGCACAGTCGTGCCTGTTCGTTACCGAACGCTACGACTGTGCCGAGTACTGAGACACCGGCTTGGCCTGATACATCTCGTGGTCGGCATCGTCGAGAATGTCCAAGGCAGTGCGAGGATCACCACTGTCGACGGTCACGCAGCCGATACTGGCGGTCACCGTCAGTTCTCGATCTGCCGTCGTGATCGGGGTTGCGAGTTCCGCCCGGACGTCGTCCGCCTCCGACCCCACACTGCACGGCACCACAGCCACGAATTCGTCACCGCCGATGCGTCCGACGAATGCGTCGTCGGGCAGAGCCCGCGTCAAGCGCGCGGCCACGACACCGAGAACGGCATCACCGACCGTATGTCCGTGTAGGTCGTTGATGGTCTTGAAGTTGTCGAGGTCGATGAACAACACCGCCATGGCATCCTCCCGACTCGATCGGGACAGCTCCTGGTCGAGCCGCGCCAGAATCAGCGGGCGGTTGGGAAGCCCGGTGAGGTCGTCGTGTGTTGCCGCGTGTTCGAGCTTCATGCTCGTCCGATAGGCATCGGTGACGTCGACGAACGTTGCCACGATCGAGGGTGACGGGCCGCCGAAGTTGAGCATGGTCGCAGTCAGAGACAGCCAGAAATGTCGTCCGTCCCGACGACGTTCGACTCCGATCACCGACTGGCTGGGCTTCCCGGTCCGGCCGGTGACGGCCACGGGGTGTTCGAGTCGCCGAATGGGTTGCTGATCGGTGCCGTACACCCGGAACGGCAGCACAGCGGACTGTCCCGTCGTCGCCGATCCCACCTGGATGTCGAGGATCGTCTTCGCCGCGAGGTTCGCCGACGTGATGCGACCGGCGTGGTCGAGTACGACGACACCTGCCTCCAGCGATTCGACCACGGCGGTGTAATGCTCCTCGGCCCGGCGGACGGCACTCTGGTCGGCGCAGACCAACACGTACCCGTCGGGCATCTGGGCCGCGGAGACCACCATCGCCAACGCAGTCCCGTCCGCGCGCAGATGCGAGTCCCACAGCCGGCCGCCGGCCGCGAGAATGGCCACCGGGTCGCAGGGCACCCCCACTGCATTCGATACGGAGAGGCCGAGCACATCTGCTGCGCGTCGTCCGTAGACCGACTCCGCGGCAGGATTCCAACTGGACACGACCCCGTCGGAGGACACCCCCACGATGGCGTCGCTGACGTGCTCGACCAACGCGGCTTGATAGTGCAGCGCCTTCTGTGCGGCCTTGTGTTCTGTGAGGTCGCGAAGGATGACCTGAAATGCAGGTTCTCCGTTCCACACCGTGCGGACCGAGACCGCCTCCATGGTCAGAGTCGATCCATCGAGGGCGAGTACCTCCGCCTCGGAGGCCGAACTGGCGGTTCCGTGCACGTCCAGGGCGGCGATGCGCTCGAGCATCGGCCCGATCGACGCGGCCGCGATGAAGTCGGTGATCGGACGGCCCACCACCGCACCGAGACTGTCGGCGCGCAGATACCGGAGCCCCGCAGGGTTGACGTAGACAAGGTTGCCTCGCCGGTGGACGACGATCGCGTCGGGCGAGTGTTCGATCAGAACCCGATAGCGATCTGCGAGACCGGGCGACCCGGGATCGGCTTCGGGGTCGCCGACGACGTCGCGCTCCCCTGGGGCCATCTGCGGTCCTCGCGTTCGTAGGCGGTCTGTCGACACTCGATTCAACCACTTCTGTGGGCCGAGCCGGAATCTTCTGCGCGGTTCGATGCTTATGTCCGTTTTCCGACTGGACCCAGTGCTTGTTTGCGGGGCTAAATCGAGGAACCAGCCGAAAACGGCTCGTACAACTCGAGAAGGAACGGGAATCGATCATGACATCTCACGGCATCGACATCAGTGGGATCGGCGCAGTGTCCGGCTACGGCTGGGGTACGGCCGCGTTGTGGACCGGTCTGGCCAGCGGTAAGGCTGCCGCCACCTTGCACCACAACCGGTCGCACCCGGGCCGCAACCCGGTGTGGCTTGCGAAAGTGCCCGACGGCGGGCAGACCGACGACGGCACCAGCCGCTTCGGCCGCGCACTGCGCGGCGCTGCACGCGAGGCCATCGACGACGCACTCGCTCGGGGCTGGCGGCCCGGTCGGCGGGTCGGTCTGGTGCATGCGGTCGTCCTGGGTGAAGTGGACGAGTGGCGCAACTTCTATCTGGAGGACGGCGGTGTGCGGCGGGTGCGCGACTACCTGACGCTGATGCCGTCGACCCCGGTATCACTGCTGATGCAGGAGCACGGCTTTCACGGCCCGGCGATGAACGTCTCGGCCATGTGCGCGTCGGGCAACGCCGGCCTTCTCACCGCCAAGATGTGGCTCGATACCGGCTTCGTCGACGACGTCGTCTTCGTCGCCACCGACCTGTCTCTGACGCCGGAGAACATCGACCATTTCGTCGCGCTGGGCGTCGGGGTGGTCGACGTGGAACCTCAGGAGGGCTGCCGACCGTTCCAGGAAGGTAGTCGTGGGTTCGGAATGGGCGAAGCAGCAACAGCTTTCGTGCTCACCAACCGTAGCGATGCTGCGTACGCGCGGGTACTGGGCGGTTCGATGACTCACGACGCGTTCCACGCGACGTCCATCGACCCGGCCCTGACGCAGGTACGAGACTGCTTCGAAGCCGCCTTGACGGACGCCGGTGCCACGGCGCGCCAGGTGCGCTACCTCAATGCGCACGGGCCAGGCACCGCTCAGTGCGATGCCGCGGAGGCGGAGATGCTGGAGACGGTGCTCGGCTCACACGCGCAGGTGTATTCGGTGAAGCCGCTCACCGGGCATTGCCAAGGCGCGGCGTCGGCCGTCGAAACCATCTCTGCCGTCATGGGATTCGATCGCGGACTGGTTCCTGCGGCCCCACAGGTCTCCGACGGACACCCGCAGTTGCTCGACGGATTCACCGCAGCCGAGCCAGGTCTGACGATGAAATCCTCGCTGGGAATGGGAGGACACAATTCGGTGGTGGTGCTGGCTCCTGCGTGAGCGACGGTCTGCCGGATGGTTCGCGCGCCCGCACCGTCGCGGGCGCGCGAGCCCGTTCAGATCGACACCCCGGCCCCGCAGATTCCGCATTCCTCGAATTCGACGCGTTTCCACCGTGCAACCGGGACGAAGAACAGCGTGAATTGCTGGTAATGCTTCATTCTCGCCCACTGGGTCGTGTTGTGGCACCGCGGGCAGTTTCGCGTTGCGCCAGGGCCGACGTGTTTGCGCTTGCTGCCGAAGCCGAAGAGGAGAAACATCGGACCAGCCTAGAGGTACGGGCACCGAGGGCGCTCGATTCCGATGCAACCGTGGTCGCCTACAAGGAAGACCCCTACCTGACGCCATCGATCGTCGCTACCCTGCAGTACTCGAGCCCCGAGCCGATTCGAGTACCGCCACCACGGCTCTGGCGCGTCGGATCCAGTCCGAGACCAGACGTCCGGGCACGTTCTGCGGAACCTGCGCGAGCCGAAGTGTCAGTGTGTGTCGACCGGACGGATCGCGGACCGGCAGCACGACCGATCCCACGTTGTACGTGCCGGTGTCGTCGAGCACCTGCGGCCGGTAGTCGACCGAGGTGCGGCCGATCTGCGCTCTGATCTCGCGTTCCTGCCGCGGAGTCAGGCGGCCGGACTCGTATTGCTTGGTGGCCTGCCGCATTTCGGTGTACGCGTCCGATCCCGCCGCAGGAAGAAACGAGATCCCGTAACCGTGTTCACGAATGAAATCGAGCCGGTCACGATGTACCTGGGTCCCCTTGTCCGCACCCTTCAGCTTGTCGATCCAGCGGTTCTGATCGGCCTCGGGCAACGCGAAGACGTAGGAGTCACCGATCGGTGGCACGATCGGTATACGTTGAGCCAGAGCAGCATCGCGGTCGACGCCGGGTGCCGTTGCGGACAGCACCGTCGCCATTTCGTCGGCACTGACGGCCGTCAGGACCGACACTTCGCAGCCGATCTCGGCGGCGAGAGCGTCGACCTCGGCGCGCGCAGCATGGGCAGCGTGTATGGCCGGAAGAATTTCGTGGTCCATTCGAGCGAGCAGAGACGTGCACACGAAACTGCCGTAGCCACCCTGGAAAAAGATCAGCGGCGACACCGGGTTCGTGATGGCCATGTCCTGAACCTCGCACAGCACGATCCAGTGATCGCCCGCGTCCACGGTCTTCCAGATCGTCGTGTCCATCCAACCGATCGCGTCGGTGAGCACCGGACTTCCGTTCGGTGATGCGTACCAATCGATTCCGGCGAATTTGTTCTCCCAGCGCTGCGCAATGGACATCACCTCACGTTCCTGATCGCCGCCGACGATGTTGATGCACAAGGATGAACAATCCTGCATTCGCGCAAAAGTACGCGACGTCTTCATCGGCATGAACGAGACGAGTGGGGGGTCGAGCGAGACCGAACTGAAGGTGCCGACGACCAACGCCAGCAGCTCCCCTGTCGGATCCGTGCCGGTTACCACCGCGACGCCCGTGGGATAGTGTCCCGTGACTTCTCGAAACGTTCTCTGCGTTTCCTCCGTGGTTACTGTGTGAGGCATGCCGATCTCCTGAGCATTGTCGACGGTGGACCGATTCGGTATTGCACCCAAATTAATTTCCCACCTGTTCTTACTGGTAGGCGGGAAACCTTTAGCCACACCGTCGGAAAAGGACGTGCACAGCCCTCAGACCGTTACTCGCCATGCCAGGACGTCACGGACCAGTGTGCCGAGACTTTCGGCCTCCGTCTTGGCCTTGATGCGCGCTCGATGCACATCGACGGTCTTGACGCTGGTACCCAAGCGGCGTGCGATCTGTTGACTGGCCATACCCTCGACCACCAGCCGCAACACCTCTCGCTCGCGCGGCGTCAGAGCATCGAGGCGCCGGTGTACCCGGTCGCGCTCCGCACGCTCGGAGAACACACCGGACGCCAGCCGAAGTTGCTCTTGAACGACCTCGAGCATGCGCTGCGGCTCGTACGGTTTCTCGAGAAAATCGACGGCTCCCGCACGCAGCGCACGTACCGACATCGGAATGTCCCCGTGCGCCGAACAGAAAATGATCGGAGCCGGATAATCGCGTCGGATCAATTCGTCCTGTAGCTCGAATCCGCTCATGCCCGGCATTCTGACGTCGACGATGACCACTCCGGGCTCGGCCGCATCCATTTCCTCGAGAAATGCGGTAGCGGTCGGATAGGTGAGCGCCTCTATTCCGACACTCTGCAGAAGAAACGCCAGTGATTGCCTGAGATCTTCGTCGTCGTCCACCACGTGAACGACGGTGGGCTTCACGGTTTCCATGAGTTCCGAGCCTAGCTGTGGACGGGCCTCGGCACAGCGGAAGCCGCCCACCGATCGGCCGACGGAGTCGACGTGGTCGGTCACAGAACGATCGTGACGGTTTTCGCCTCGGTGTTGGCCAAGATTCCTTCGTATCCGAGCTCACGGCCGAGACCACTGGCTTTGACTCCGCCCCAGGGCAATTGGGGAGCAAGTGGGGACCATCCGTTGACCGCGACGGCTCCCGCCTGCAATGCCGCCGACACGGTGTGGGCCCGCCCCAGATCGGTCGTCCAGAGCGTGGCCGCCAGGCCGTACTGATTGTCGTTGGCCAAAGCGATTGCGTCGGTGTCGTCGTCGAAGGGAACGACGATGCCCACAGGCCCGAAGATCTCTTCGCGGGCGATGGTCAGGTCGTTGGTGCCGGCGAACACCGTCGGACGTACGAAGTGGCCGCGGTCGTTTCCGTCTGCGTCGCCGTCGGTACCACCCGCTACCAGGCGGGCGCCCTCGGACTTGCCCTTCTCGATATAGCCGAGCACGCGGTCCTTCTGCTTCGCGTTGATCAACGGGCCCATTGTCGTCGAGGCGTCGAAGGGATTGCCGAGCACCTGCGCTCCGGCGGCCGCACCGAGACCCTCGACCACGGCGTCGTACACGGAGCGGTGCGCGAAGATACGCGTTCCCGCGGCACACACCTCGCCCGAGTTGGTGAACAGTCCCATTGCGGCACCGCCCACTGCCGATTCGAGATCGGCGTCGCCGAAGATGATCTGCGGCGATTTGCCTCCCAGCTCCAGCGTGGTGCGCTTGAAGTCCGCAGCGGAGTTCACGAGTATTCGACGGCCGACGGCGGTGGATCCGGTGAACGACACCTTGGCTACCCCGGGGTGTGTCGTGAGCGCCTCGCCGGTAATCGAACCGATACCCGGAAGAACTTGCACGACGCCTGCTGGGAATCCGGCCTCCTCGATCAACCGCGCGAGATGCAGGATCGACAACGACGCGTCCTCGGCCGGCTTGACGATCACCGTGTTACCCGTGGCCAGCGCCGGTGCCAATTTCCATCCGAGGATCATCAGTGGGGCGTTCCACGGAATGATCGTGGCGATGACCCCGACTGGTTCGCGGCGGGTGTAGGCAAACGTGGGACGGCCCATGTAGCCGTCGTTCGGCAGGGTCTCGCCGTTGATCTTGTCTGCCCATCCCGCGTAGTAGCGAAGCGAAGCAACAAGATTGGGGATGAACATCATCTTGCCGAGGAAGAACAGTCCACCCATGTCGAGCGACTCGAGGCGGGCCAGTAGCTCGGCGTCACGTTCGACCAAGTCGGCCAGCTTGTTCAACAGCTGCCCTTTGTGCGATGGCGGCACCGCGGCCCAGCTTCCGGTCGACGCGGACTGCGCTGCGCGGACTGCACGATCGACGTCTGCGGCGTCCGCCGAGGCGATGTCGGCGAGCTTCTCACCGGTCGCAGGATCGAAAGTCTCGAATGTACCGGCGCCGCCGCTGCTCCAGCCCCCGTCGATGAAAAGATCGGTGGTGAAATTCGATACTGCGGTCATGGCCGCCTCCTGTGCTGGTCGAAGTGAATGGTGCTCGATGACGAAAGGAAATCGATGCCGAAACCGGCATCGGTGATGCCGGCGATCACGCCGCGGGCTGCGAGGCGATCACCGCGGAGATCCACGACGCGCCGGCAAGAAGTTCTGCTTCCGAGTTCGGCGGTCCGATGACCTGAATTCCGAGCGGCAGGCCCCTGCCATCGGTCAGGCCGGGAACGCTGACAACAGGCAGTCCCCAGGCTTGCCACGCCCGGCTCAGTGCCGGATCCCCTGTCGCGGTGAGACCTTCGGGGGCAGCGCCCGGGGCCGCGGGCCCCACGATGACGTCGACGCTGTCGAAGAGACGCAGGATGTGCTCCCGCGTCTCGGCGACGGTGATGCACGCAGCGTGGTAGTCCGCGGTGGCGGTTGCTGCTCCGCGTTGCAACAGTGCCGTCAGCGGAGCGCTGAGTCGGTCGACATCAGCGAAGAGTGCGCTCCGTTCGCGTGCTGCCTCGTAGGACATGACCACCGCATGGGCAGCGGTGGCGAGCGAAACGGCATCACCCGCGGGGAATGCCGACTGTCCGGCTCCATCCGCTCGAATCCCACGACCGAGACGGGTGAGAGCATCTGCCATGTCGGGCTCGACGACGCCGAGTTCGCCTGCGTCCCAGAGCAGTACCCGTGGCGGCGCAGACATACAACCCAGAACGACCTCCTGCCCGACGAATGCGGACCACGCGCATGCAAGGTCGCGTACCTGGGCGGCATAGAATCCGTGACTGTCGAGACTGGCCGCCAAGCCGGTCACGCCCTCGGTCGAATGCCGCCCCCGAGTCATGACCATCGACGCGACGCCGCAGTACGAGGCGGGTCGAGTCACCGATCCGGCGGTCTGAGAACCGAGAGCCAAGGGCACCTGCCCCGACGCCACCGCGGCTGCCGAACCACTCGACGATCCCCCCGGGGTGCGCGACGGATCGGCAGGATTGCGAGTCGGTCCGGGGGCGAAGAATGCGAACTCGGTCGAGACGGTCTTGCCCGCGGGCACGGCACCTGCAGTGCGCCACGCCTGCACTACGGCGGCATCGGCCTCGGCCGGCCCCCGCGCGGCATAGAGATCCGTTCCGCATCTCGTCGGGAGTCCCGCGACGTCGACGATGTCTTTGACTCCCAACGGAATTCCGCCCAGCAGGCCGGGCGGATCCTCGAGCTCGACCGGAGGCGCGTGCACTACCCATGCCGCAAGATCATCTTCTGTGTCGTCGATGCGGCGCTGGGACCGCCGCCATGCATCCTCTACGGTGCTGCGTCCGGCCCGTAGGTCGGCCACGAGATCGGCCAGCGACCACGGCTCGTACAGGGGAGAGCCGATGCTCATCGGTCGCCCCACACTGCGTCGGCTGTCCAATAGTCCATTCCACCGGCACTGACGAAATGTCGCCACTCCGAGACGCGCCGCAGTGATGGCTCGGCGCGCTCGGTCGCCCGATCTGCCGCATCCGGGCCATCGGCTCGGACCTGCCAATGCACCCAGTTCAGCTCGTTGCCCTCATGGTCGTGCATGAACAGGTCCACGTGTCGCCATCCGTACCCGTGAGTGTCGTTGTAGCACATCAGTGTCATGCGTTCGCGTGTGTCGTCCATACGTCGCTCTCCCGGATAGGTCCGGCTGCGCACTGCTCAGCAACCGAAGATCTTGGGTCGACGCTACGAGTTGGGCGGTCGAACCGGAATGAAGAGTTCCTTGCCGACCCTGAAGATTTTCCCTACGCCGGCGGGCCCTGCTCGCCCGCAACAGCCGAGTCCCGATCGACCGTCGGGAGTACGAACCCGAACACCGAACCGCCCTCCGCGCCGGGGGTGTACCAGATGGAGCCGTGCTGCCTGGTGATGATCCGATAACTGAGTGCGAGACCGATCCCGCTGCCCGACTGCTTGGTGGTGAACGACTCCTCGAAAGGGTTGCGCTGCAGCCCTCTTCCTCGATCTGTCACGGTGAAGGCACCACCGTCCTCGCGGTTCCCGGTGGACAGGGTGATCGTGCGGTCCGGGAGCGCGCACTGGGCCATTTCGTCGATCGCGTTGAAGCACAGATTGATGATGACCTGGCCGGTGAGTACGCGTTCGCAGCGCACCCGCACCGGATCGTCGGCGAGCTCGAAGTCGATTCGGACGGAATTCTGTTCCGCGCGGAGGCGAATGAAGTAGAGACATTCGGTGACGACGGTATTGAGATCTACCGTCTGATCGATCTGTTCGAGGTGTCCGACGAACGTCCTCAGTGTGGAGACGATCGTTGCTGCCCTTTCGATTTGCCGATGAGCCGATGTGAGACCGTACTCCACGCGCGACGCGAGATGACCGTCGCCGGTCAGGATGGTCTCGACCCCCGCCAGAAAGTTGCCCGCCGCCGCGAGCGGCTGCCCCAACTCGTGTGCGATTGCCATGGCCATATCGCCCATGGCGTTGTACCGAGCCAGATAGTTCTCGCGCTGAAGTTCCAGCCCGCGCATCTCCTCGGTGCGCACGCGATCGGACACATCGTGCAGCAACATCAGATAGGCGCTGACCTCGTCCTCCTGCAGTCGCTCGACACTGCCGTCCAGCCACCGTGTTCTGCCCTCTGCGGCAAGCACTTCCAGACGGACCGAGGCCACCGGACTCGCGTCCCGTGCCAGGTCGCTCCAGGTGGATCGGCGACCGGCTACATGGAACGACGCGTACGAGGCGAGGGACCTGCCTGCCGGGGGTTCGACACTGGGATCGATACCCAGGTGTTCCATCGCGGTGTCGGTCGCGAATCCGATCGCGCCGGTCTCGTCGAGCACGAACGCGATCGTGGACGTATTCCTCGACAGTGCGTCGACGTACGTGGTGGTCAACCTCAACGCACGTTCGGTGCGCTGCTCGTTCTCGATGTCCCGGAACTGCACCATCACTGCGGGGCCCTGGCGCAATTCGATCCTGGTCGCAATGGCGTCGGTCGGGATGATACGGCCGGATTTCGACCGATAGTGCCACTCGATACGACTGCTGCCGCACTCGACGGCCTCGTGCAACCACGCTCGTCCGACCACTCGGTCGTACTGCTGCGCAGAACTACTCATGTCGTTCGCCTTGAGAGGACGCATTTCGTCGAGATCGAATTCCAGCATCGCGCAGGCGGCGGGATTGGCCCACAGGATGCTTTTGGTCGCCCCGTCGTGCACGAGCACACATACCTGCGCGGCATTCATCATCTCGACGAAATCGGCCGGCACCAATTCCGGAACACGTGAGTCCATGGACATCTTCACGAGCGTATGCGCGGTGAACCGAACGATGTGCGGAAGGTTCGAATCTCACACCTGGACTGAAGAAATTACCTATACGACTGATGGACGCACCCCCTGCCGACCGCACTCTTTACCGATATTGGCCGCACGTGACTCGCATTACGGTCGAACCAACGAACAGGCCACGAGGCACGAGGCACGAGGCCTTGCACAAGGAGACCGATCATGACCGTCACTCAGGACGCTCCACCCGACGCCGGAAGCACGGCCACTCTCGACGACGTGTTGGTCGAACTGGCTCAGCGGCGGACGGAGTTTCGCAATCAGCGTTTCGTCTCCCCCGACTTCGTGGCACGCCTCAAGGAAATCGGCATCTATCGGGCCGCCACCCCGAGATGCTTCGGTGGCGATCCGCAGGCCCCGGCGGACTTTCTGCGGACCATCGAGAAGATCTCCGTTGTCGACGGTTCGACCGGGTGGGTGGCGAGCTTCGGCTCTGCCTTGATCTACCTCGCCGCGTTACCGGTGGACACTCAGGCCGAGCTGTACGCCGAGGGACCGGATGTCGTGTTCGCAGGGGGCCTGTTTCCGGTACAGCCGGCGGCGACGACCGACCGGGGATTCCTGGTCGACGGGCGTTGGAAATTCGCAAGTGGTTCGATGGGTGCCGACATTCTGGGCGTCGGAATTCCCGGTGACGACTCGACCGGCGGAAAACCCCGAACGGCGTTGCTGCGCCCGAA
Organism: Rhodococcus sp. 06-221-2; assembly: GCF_002258365.1. Lineage (NCBI taxonomy): Bacteria > Bacillati > Actinomycetota > Actinomycetes > Mycobacteriales > Nocardiaceae > Rhodococcus > Rhodococcus sp. 06-221-2. The sequence goes on along the minus strand of NZ_NOYJ01000010.1, from coordinate 148,262 downwards.
GGACGTGGAGATCGTCCAGGAATGGGATGTCGTGGGTATGCGCGGCACCGGGTCGTTCGACCTCGTGGTGAACAAGGTCGAAGTAGCGCGGGAGTGGACCTTCATTCGCGGCGGCGCGGCGACCATCGACGAGCCTCTCTATCGCTACCCGACGATCGCCTACGCCGCGCAGGTTCTCGCAGTGGTCGGTGCAGGCGTCGCCAGAAGCGCGCTCGACTACGCAGTGCAGGTCGGTGCCGGCAAGTCCGGCATCACCGGAGCCCCCAAGCTCGCAGACCGGCCCTACTACCGCATTGCCGTCGCCGAGGCGGAAGCCGCCTTGCGATCTGCGCGAGCGTACTTCTACGAGGTCACCGACGAGGTGTGGAGCGCGGTGCTGAACGGGCTCGAACCCACGGACGCTCAGAATGCTCACCTCCGTCTGGCATCGACCCACCTCGCCAAGATTTCGGCGGCGACTGCAGCGAAAGTCGTCGAAATCTCGGGCACCGGAGCCATTTACGCATCGCATCCACTTCAGCAGTGGACCGGTGACGCACTCGTTCCTCAGCAGCACGCATTCCTGGGCCCGGCCGTTCTCGACGCCGCAGGCGCAGTACTGATGGGCCAACCGCCCACCGTCCCCGGCTTCAAATGACCCTCGAAGGACAACACATGACCACTACTCCGCTTCGCGTTCTGTTCTGTATCGGCATCAACCAGAACTTCTTCGATCTCCCCGAGTCCGGAGTGACAGCCGGAGACGTCTGGACTGCGTTCGTCGCCCTGTCCGACGGCATCAAGGGTCTCGAGGGTGTCGACTTCATCGGCGATATCGACGACGACGCCACGATGGTCGGCCCCTCGGATTCCTGGCCGTGGACGTGCTACTTGCTCGCCGATGTCGACTCCCACGACACCGTCAAGCAGGCGTGCAACTTCTTGCGGACGATCGAAGTCGGATCCAGCGACTGGAAGCTGTGGAAGTACGTGAAGATCGAGGCCCGCATCGGCCGCGCACTCACGCCCCGCACGTACTGAACCACCGCGTACTCATGCTCCGCCGAACGACGCTGCACAGCTGCGTCGTTCGGTGGCCACCACTGACAACCTCGACAACGTGAGAGCTTTGGAGATATCGATGACCGTGCACGACACCGTAGAGACAACACCGAAGTCCCCGGCGTCCGATCTGGTGATGGGCGATCGTGTCGCGGGTCGGATCTACACCGACCCGGACGTGTTCGACGAGGAGATCACCAAGATCTTCGAGAGCACCTGGATCTGGGTCGCTCACGAATCGGAGCTCCCGAAGCCGGGCAGCTTCAAGTCCACTCACGTCGGCCTGCAGCCGGTCATCGTGACCAAGAACCGCAAGGGACAGATCAACACACTGCTCAACCGCTGTCGGCATCGTGGTGCCAGCATCTGTGAGCAGAAGACCGGCGTCGCAAACGGTTTCACGTGTCCGTACCACGCCTGGTCGTACAGCCTCGACGGGCAGCTGCGCGGCATTCCGTACCCCGAGGGGTACGAGGGCGTCATCGAGAAGGGCGAACTCTCGCTCAGGAAACTGCGCACGGAGTCCTACGGCGGAATGGTGTTCGCCACGTTCGCCCAGGACATCGAATCCCTCGAAGACTTTCTCGGCGACGCCAAGCTGTGGATCGATCGATTCATGAAACAGGGCGGTGGCTACCCCATCAAGGTGCTGGGTACGCACCGATTCCGGTTCAACGGCAACTGGAAGATCCAGCTCGAGAACACCACGGACGGTTATCATTTCCCCATCGTTCATCGATCCTGGATGGCATCGGTCGACGCCGAGACGGCAGACATGATGTCGTTCATGACCAACCCGGAAGCCGTCACCCACGATCTCGGCAACGGTCACAGCGTCATGCAGATGGTGCCCGAGCACTCCGATCTCGATGCCGACGATGGATCCGAGCCGCTGCAGGCGCGTTTCGACGATCTCGTGGCCGAGCTGTCCGCTGCGGGTCTCGACGAGCCGGCAATCCGTAAAATCGTTCGCGCCATGCACGGCACCGGCTTCAACCTCAATCTCTTCCCGAACGTGTCGATGTCGGCTGCCTTCTTCCGTGTTCTCGAGCCGACCGCAGTCGACGCGACGACCATCGAGCATCTGGCAATCGGTCCCGACGGGCCGGCCGAGGTGGTGAATCCGGTCAACAGGGCGCGGTTACGAGTGCACGAACACTTCCAGGGTCCGTTCGGTTTCGGTACACCCGACGACGCAGAAGGATGGGATCGGGTGCAACGCGGCGCTCAGGGCGCTCCCGACATGCCCATTCTCGTCAATCGTGGTGCTGCTCGGGAGAAGCCGAGCCCTGAAGGATGGCCCACCTCGCACGTGACCGACGAAACCGGTATGCGCGCCGCCTACGCACAGTGGAAAGAGATGATGAGCCATGACTGATACCGCCGTGGAAACGCTGTCGATCGCAGACACCCGTGTGGTACGAGCCATCGAATTGATCTGGCGCGAGGCCGATCTGCTCGATCGCAAGCAATACGAGACGTGGAAGGGCCTGTATTCCGAGGACGGCCTGTACGTCGTCCCGATCGACTCGACCGGAGACGACTTCGACAATCGTCTCAACATGATCTACGACGACGCTCGGATGCGTGACATGCGGGTGGTGCGGATGACCGAGGGGTACGCGATCGCCGCCGTCGACGCTGCGATCACCACCCGAACCGTCTCCCGTTTCGTCGTCGAATCCTGTGCGGACGACACTGTTCACCTCAGGGCCGCACAGATCGTCGTCGCGTTCAAACGTGGGAAGCACGATCTGTGGGCCGGCGACGTGGAATACCGCATCCGACTGGGAGTCGACGGCGCAGCGGACCGGATCGCTCTCAAGGTGATTCGGCTCGTCGACAGCGAGGACGCCGTTCCCGCAGCCGGATTCCTGCTGTGAACGCGCCTGTTGCTGTCGTCACCGGCGGCGCGAGCGGGCTCGGCGAGCTCATTGTGCGCAAACTTCACTCCACCGGTCACCGAGTCGCTGTCGCAGACATCGACCTGGAGTCCGCGAATTCGTTGGCAGCCGAACTCGGCTCTGCCGACTCGGTCCGCAGCTACCAGGTGGATGTCGGTGACAGGTCTGCGATCGAGCGTCTTCTGTCCGCAGTGATCATCGACTTCGGATCGGTCGAGGTATTGGTCAACAACGCCGCCAAGACACAGGCACGTCCGCTGATGGACATCACGGCCGAAGAGCTGGACTCGGTCATGTCCGTCGGGTTCAAAGGCACCTTCACGGCCTGCCAGATATTCGGTGCTTACATGGCCGGCAACCGGTACGGCCGCATCGTGAACATGGCATCTTTGGCGGGACAGAACGGTGGAACGGCAACCGGTGGGCATTATGCGTCGGCCAAGGGCGCGGTGATGTCTTTGACGAAAGTCTTCGCCCGAGAGTTGGCACCCTCCGGAGTGACCGTCAACGCGGTCTCACCCGGGCCCCAGGATTCCCCCATCGTGCGGAAGATCGTCGGCGAGGCCAATATCGAGTCCTACGCACAGACCATCCCCGTCGGTCGTCTCGGCGACCCGGCATTCATCGCCGAAATGGTGTCTCTGCTCGCATCGCCGACCGCAGCGTCGGTCACGGGTGCTTGTTGGGATGCCAACGGCGGACTCTACATGCGTTAGGAAGACGCCGTGTCCAGTGTCAAAGTTGTCGTAGCGCAGATCGTCGACGAAACGCCGAACATTCGTTCCCTTCGTCTCGTGCGCGACGGAGGGGGCGCACTCGGCCCCTATCAGGCCGGTGCCCACATCGACGTGACAGGTCCGACGGGCGTACTGCGGCAGTACTCCCTGTGCGGTCCCCCTGCCGAACCCGATTCGTTGCTCATCGCGGTCAAACGCGAGCTGGAGTCCCGCGGCGGATCCGAAGCGTTGCACCGGATTCGGGAAGGCGACGTCCTCGAGATCAGCGAACCGCGCAACATCCTCGGGGTGGCACCGAACGCCGACGCCCATGTGCTGATCGCGGCCGGTATCGGGGTCACTCCCCTGCTGAGCATGGCGTATCAACTGCACCACAGCAGTTCCGATTTTCAGCTCCACTACTTCTCGCACAGTCGGGAGCACACCGCGTTTCTCGAGTTGCTGGAGGATCGGGCCGAATTCCGTGACAGTGTCCATCTCCACATCGGTCTCTCCCGCACACAGCAAAAGGCTGTTCTCGACGGGTTGGCCGGCTCCGTGAGCGCTTCCTCGGCCGTCTACACCTGCGGTCCGGAAGGTTTCATGGAGACTGTGGTCTCGATCTTCACACCGACGGTGGGGCCGAACAACGTTCATATCGAACACTTCGTCGCCTCCGACATCGACACCTCTGGTGACACCGGGTTCACCGTCGAAATGGATACCGGTGAGTCCTTCGAGATACCTGCCGACCGATCGATTCTCTCCGTGCTGGAGGAGAACGGCATCGAGGTGTTCAAGTCGTGCGAGGAAGGTATTTGCGGCTCGTGTGTGTCCGGCCTCCTCGAGGGCGAACCCGAGCACCGAGACAACTGCCTGTCGGCTGCAGACAAGGCCGCGGGCAACCAGATCGCGCTCTGCGTCTCGCGTGCGAAATCGAGCAAGTTGGTCATCGAGCTGTATTGATCGCAGCTGAACGGCCCACTCCCCCCGCAATGTCGGCGGGGGGAGGCCAGTCGGTATCACCCGCTTCCGCGCGAGGTCCGCACCATGCCCGGCACGCGCTACTGCTGCGCCCGCTCGTACACAGCGGTACCGCCGACTACGGTGCGCAGCACTGCCATTGCGGGTATGTCATGAGGGTCGACGGTGAGGAGATCACCCTCGATGACGGTCAGGTCGGCAACCTTGCCCACCTCGATCGATCCCTTCCAGTCCTCGGCGAAGTCCTGCCACGCCGCGTCGATCGTGTAGGTGCGGAGCGCCTGCTCCAACGAGATCGTCTGGTCCGGGCCGCTGACGGCCCGAGAGGCTTTGCTCTCGCGAAGAATCATCGTCGACAGCCCCTGTCGCCAACTGGGCATCGTGACAGGGGCATCCGAACTACTCATCAGTCGAACCCCGGAGTCCACGGCACTTCGATAGGGGAATTCGTATGCTGCCCTCTCGGTTCCGACGAACTCCGGCTCGAGATCAGCGATGGTCCATTTGATCGTCGGATTCATGTTGACGCCGATTCCTGCCTCGGCCAACCTGTCCAGCGTTTCTCGAGAAATGAAGTCGCCGTGAATCAAGTAGTGCCTCGGATCGGGTCGCGGGTGATCACGCTGTGCTGCGATCAGTGCGGCCGCCACCGTGTCGATCGCTCGGTCACCGGTGACGTGCACGCCTACCTGGTAGCCCTCGATATGGCCTCGTCGAATCATCTCGGTCACTTCTTCGACGCGGCGTTCGTCGGTTTCACCACCGACACAGAGCGATCCGCAGCCGCCACCCACATACTCCTCGTGCATCCACGACGTCTTGCTCAGCGGTACCCCATCGGCGAACACCTTGACGCCGAGCACCCGGAACATACGCGAGTCCGGGCCGGCCGGCGGTTCGATACCAGCCAGATTTTCTGCGAATTCCTCTGCCGTACCACTCATTCCGCACGGCAGCAGCAGTACAGATACGCGAATTCCGAGTTCGTCGGCGGCCGCCAGCTTCGCGTACGTGGCAAGGCCCCCACTGCCCATCGCACCTCCCGCGAGCGATTCTCCGCCGGGCCCCAGGGCCGGATCGGTGAAACTCGTGATGCCCTCGCGCTGCAGTGAGGCGATTGCCGATCGTGCGGCTTTCTCGCGTCGTGCGTCGTCGAGAAGTGGGAGGCCTGCCTGCACCAGAGACTGCGCCCCCTCCATGAATATTCCGGTGAGCTCTCCCTCGGCGTTTCTCACCGCGCGGCCGCCCTCGGGAACAACGGTGTTCTCGTCGACGCCCACGAGCCGTAGCGCAGCCGAGTTGACCCAGGACGTGTGCCGAGAGAAGTCCTGTAGGAACACCGGGTTGTGCGCAGACACCGCATCGAGATCCCAACGGGTCGGCGAGCGCCCTGCCTCTCCGCGGCACTCATCGAGATATCCTTCGTCCCAGCCGGTTCCGATGATCCATTCACCTTCGGGCGCGGCGTCGACGGCTGCCTTCACAGCTGCGACGACATCCGCGATCGACTGCACCGTCGGGTACGTCACGTCCAGGGACAACGGCGGAGTATCCAAGCCGAAGGCAATCCCGTGTAGGTGAGAGTCGTTGATCCCCGGTAGGACGGTGTTGCCCGCGAGATCGATCACCACGGTGTCGGGCCCGATGTGCGCCGCAACGTCGTCGATGCCGACAGCGGTGATGACATCACCGGTGACTGCGACGAACGACGCAATACCGAAAGCGGCGTCCATCGTGATGATACGGCCGTTGATGTAGACAGAATCGGCGTAGGTCATGACATTCCTCTGTTTTTCGGTGGCCGGATCCGGCCACTGTGATCGTGTTCAGGACGTACGAGCCGCGCCTGCCGCAATCCGATTGCGCTCCAACCGAACCGGCGCAGTCTCGGGCAGAATCCACAGGCAGGTCAGTGAGATGATGCAGGCACCGGCGAGGTAGTAGCCGATGTTCGAGGCATCACCGGTGAATGCGACGATCCGGTTCGCGATCAGGGGTGCAATGCCGCCGCCCAGCACCGCCCCGACATGGAACGCGATGCCCATCCCGGTCTGGCGTTGTTCCTTCGGGAACAGCTCGGTGAAGTACGTGTACATCGGGCCGAACAGGAACCCGGTGGCGGTGAACCCGATCATCAAACCGAGCACAACCGAGGTGACGGTGCCCCATTGGGCCATGTGGAAGATGGTGAGCACCGCCGCGATAGTGGCCAGCGCACCGCCCATCATCACCGGTCGGCGTCCGATCCGATCGGACAGCAGTGATGCAAGCACCACCGCCGCTCCGTGCAGTACCAACGCGGCGATACTGCCGTACACGATGTCGGTACGTGGAAGACCGAGCCCCTCCGGAGCTTCGGCCGTGGCGTACGACAGCATGAAGATCGCGAGCACGAAGGTCGTGGAGTTCAGTCCGACGTTGACCCCCGCCGCAAGCACGAGGCGACGCCAACTGCTCTTCACGACGGTCTTGAACGGCATCTGCGCCCGCACGGCCTCTTCCCCGCGCTCGGCCACCATCTGTCGGAACACCGGACTCTCGTGAACGCCCTTGCGAACCCACAGTCCCAACACCAGAACCAGACCGCCGAAGAGGAACGGCAGACGCCACGCCCACTCCTGCACCGTCTCTGCCGGCAACAGCAGAACCAATGCGAACGACGCATTCGCGAGGATCGTGCCGATCGGGGACCCAAGAGCGGTGAAGACTCCGTAGCGTGCTCTTCGGTCGTCCGGGGCATGCTCGATGGCCAGCACGGCAGCGCCACCGGTCTCACCACCACGGCACAGTCCGTGAACGAGCCTGAGTAGAACCAGACAGACCGGGGCCGCGACGCCTACCTGTGCGTAGGTGGGGAGCACGCCGATGATCAGGGTGGCCGCGCCCATCCCGAGAAACGTCAACTGCAGGGCGCGGCGGCGACCGTAGGTGTCACCGACCCAGCCGAAGAGCACGGCCCCGAGCGGGGCCATCAAGAATCCGATGCCGAATGTGGCCAGACCCATGAATGTGCCGAACCATGCATTACCCGTGCGGAAGAACGTATCGGTGAACACGAGTGCTGTAGCGGTTCCGTAAATAGCGAAATCGTAGAATTCCAGTGACGTTCCGACGCCGCTGGCGAATGCAATTCTTCCCAGACTCGAACGCTTCGGCGGTGACTCGGCTTCGGTTGCAACTATCTTCTCGGACATCGGTATCGATCCTGTTCGGTTGGACGACCGCCGGACTGGAGAGTGATTCTCGCGGCGTTGTAGAGAACACTGTCGACCATCCCAAGAAGAATTTCAGCGCAACCGGGCCTGAATAAAGGTTCCCCTAGGCGGGCGACTCCACATCCCTATTGACATTTCGACTTCGATGCATCAGGGCTTCAACAACACCGACGAGCTGGGGAACGCTTCGGCGAAATGGTTCGGTAGCGGTGCCACGAACACGTTTTCGGTGCGAGTTCTGGAAATGAGCCACCGGCCTTCGACCTTACGGAAGGCGTTGTTGAGGCGGCTCGAACGCAACAGGCTCCTGCCGTCGGAGAACAGCCAGGGCTGCATGTGAATCCACTGGCCCTCGGCCGTATCGCCGTCGACGTGTATCTGTTCCGAGGTGAGGTAGTGGGCGTTGAGTAACAACGCAGGATCGGTCTTTTCACCCCAGAAGCGGTTGAAGTGCGCCCGAATGGCTTCCTTGCCTTCGGCGCGGCCGAATTGGCCGTCGTAGTACTCGCCCACGCCTTCCCAGACCGCGTCCTCGGTGTACAGGTCCAGCACCAGCTCGATTCGGCGAGCGTCGTCGTCCACGCCGAATTCGGGACACGGAGTGTCGCACAGGAACATGTAGCGAGCTTGGATGCGTCGAATGTCCGCCTCGGACTCGAGCACCTCGAGTCGGGCGGTGAGTTGAGCAATGGTTGTGTCGGTCATTCGATCTCCTCGGTAAACACCACGATCACGGACGGGTACGACTCGACGCTATGTCGACTCCGAAATCGGCGATATACGCAAATCCTTCAGCGTTGTCGGGCTCGTCCGTCACCCCCTGCGCTCCACCGCCTTTCGACCGCACACGAGAACGGCCGCCCTCGCATCCATCGGAGCGAGGGCGGCCGTAGTTACGCCGCGGTGTCAGCCGGCGATCATGCCGTGCGGGTCGATGACGAATTTCTGTGCGACTCCGCTGTCGAATTCACGGTAGCCGCGCGGTGCGTCGTCGAGAGTGATGACCGTTGCGTTCACCGCCTTCGCAATCGACACTCGTTCTTTGAGAATGGCATTCATCAATTCCCGGTGGTAGCTCATCACCGGGCACTGCCCGGTGGCGAACGAGAGCGACTTCGCCCAACCGGTGCCGAGGCTGAGCGAGAGAGCGCCGCGTTGTGCGGCCTCGTCCACGCCGCCCGGATCACCGGTGACGTAGAGCCCGGGAATTCCGATGCCACCGCCCGCGGTGGTGATGTCCATCAGCGAATTGAGCACCGTGGCCGGTGCTTCGTGGGACGAGTCTCCGCCGTGGCCGCGAGCCTCGAATCCCACCGCGTCCACCGCAGCGTCGACCTCCGGGACACCGAGGATCTGTTCGATCTGATCTTGCGGCGCGCCCTTGCCCACGTCGACGGTCTCGCAGCCGAACGTTCGTGCCTGCGCCAGCCTGTCGGCGTTCATGTCGCCGACGATCACCACCGACGCGCCCAGCAATTGTGCGCCGACCGCGGCCGCCAGACCGACCGGGCCCGCACCCGCGATGTACACCGTCGCACCGGGTTTCACTCCCGCGGTGACCGCGCCGTGATATCCGGTCGGGAAGATGTCGGAGAGCATGGTCAAGTCCAGGATCTTCTCCATCGCCTGATCGCGGTCGGGGAACTTCAGCAGATTGAAGTCCGCGTACGGTGCCATGACGTACTCGGCCTGGCCGCCCACCCATCCGCCCATGTCCACGTAACCGAACGCAGAACCGGGTCGATCCGGGTTGACGTTGAGGCAGATGCCGGTCTTGCGCTCCTTGCAGTTTCGGCACCGTCCGCAAGCAATGTTGAACGGTACCGAGCAGATGTCGCCGACCTTCAAGAATTCGACGTCTCGCCCGACCTCCACGATCTCGCCGGTGATCTCGTGGCCCAACACCAGACCCTCGGGTGCCGTCGTGCGTCCACGGACCATGTGCTGGTCGCTGCCGCAGATGTTGGTCGAGACGACCTTCAGGATCACGCCGTGTTCGCATTTGCGGCCGACGTTGGCCGGGTTCACGCCGGGCCCGTCGGTCAATTCCAGGCCTGGAAAAGCAATGTCCTGAACCTCGACTTTGCCTGGTCCGGCGTACGTCACTGCTCTGTTGTCTGCCACGATTTCTCCTGTTCGACGGTGTCCGGCTGCGTTCGACAGACCGAGATCGCCTGCGCGATAGCTATTTTCATCTCATCGAGACGATCAATGCGCAGTGATGTGGCCTGCATCACACCATAGTATGCGCACCTACGAATACACGGTGCGTCGCCCGCCGCACGAAGCAATCCGGGGACCGATCTCACTCTCCGGAGCTATCGTCGACCGGTGCCCACCGACGACGATCACAACGAGACCATCACCATCGGACGTTCGCCCGGGGTGGAGGTGGAGGTACTCCCCTACGGCGCGACCCTGCAACGAATGTCGGTGACCGGAGGAGACGGCGAGCGCCGCGACGTTCTCGTCGGCGTGGCGGGCGAGCGTGAGCTTCGTTCGTCCACTGCCTATTTCGGCTCTACCGTCGGCCGGTACGCGAACCGGATCGAGGACGGCCGGTTCGAGATCGATGGGCAGGCGGTGCAACTGACGATCAACGACGGCACCAACCACCTGCACGGCGGAACCGACGGCTTCGACTCACGACACTGGACCGTGGTCGGCCGATCGCCGGATTCGGTCGAGTTCGAGTTGATCAGCCCCGACGGCGATCAGGGCTATCCGGGCGAAGTCCGTGCGCGGGCCCAGTTCTCCGTCACGACCGATCGCGTGCGGCTGGAGTCGACGGCAACGACCACCGCGCCGACGGTGGTGAACCTGACGTCGCACGCGTATTTCGATCTCGATGGCCATGGCATCGACGATCACACCCTGCAGGTGTTCGCCTCGACGTACACCCCGGTCGACACCGAGGGAATCCCGACCGGTGCCATCGAATCCGTCGACGGCACCGCGCTGGATCTGCGCACGCCGGGACGAGTCGGAGACCTGGCCCGAGCAGCTCATCCGCAGTTGCTGACCGCCCGGGGTGTGGACCACAACTTCGTCGTCGACGGTACGGGGCTTCGGCGTGCGGCGATCCTGAGCTCCGAGCGCAGTCGAACGACACTGGAACTGTGGACCGATCAGCCCGGAGTGCAGGTCTACACAGGCAACTTCCTGGACGGCAGCGACGTGTCTCGACGCGGCTCGATGCTGCGCCAAGGCGACGGCATCGCGCTCGAACCCCAGCTGTTCCCTGATTCACCGAATCACCCGAACTTTCCCTCTGCGGTGCTGCGACCGGGCCAGACGTACCGGTCCGTGATCGAGTGGAGATTTTCTGCACTTCGCGCTTGAGTGAGCGCTCACAAAATTTTGGAATTCAAACGTTTCAAGTCTTGACGCGGCCCGATGTTAACGCTCACACTGTGTTGCACACGTCACAGTGGAGTGGCGACATTGAGGAGATCACCATGGCGTCGAAGACAATTTTTGCGGCGAGCGCGCTCATTCTGAGTGGTGCGATCGTCCTGAGTGCGTGCAGTAGCGGAGGCGGCGGCGACGCGTCCGGCGGCGGTGACGGCGCAACGGTGCTGGGCTTTTCCCAGGTCGGTGCCGAGAGCGGATGGCGCACGGCCAACACCATCTCCATCCAGGACGCGGCCAGCGCTGCCGGCATGGAGTTGAAGTTCTCCGACGCGCAGCAGAAGCAGGAAAACCAGATCAAGGCGATTCGCACCTACATCCAGCAGAAGGTCGACGTCATCGCTTTCAGCCCCGTCGTCGAGACGGGATGGGAGCCGGTCCTCCAGGAAGCCAAGCGCGCGAACATCCCGGTGATCCTCACCGACCGCTCCGTCGACACCACCGACGATTCGCTGTATGCCACGTTCCTCGGCTCCGATTTCGTCGAGGAGGGCAAGAAGGCAGGCGATTGGCTGGTGCAGAACAGCGCCACTGCGGACACCACCGGCGACGGCAAGATCAACGTGGTCGAGCTGCAGGGAACCACCGGAGCCGCTCCCGCCATCGACCGGGCCGAGGGATTCCGCGACGCTATCGGCGGCCAGTCGAACATCGCGATCACCGCGTCACAGACCGGCGATTTCACCCGTGACGGCGGCAAGCAGGTGATGGAGTCGTTCCTCAACTCCAATCGAGGCCAGATCGACGTCGTCTTCGCCCAGAACGACGACATGGGCCTGGGCGCAATCCAAGCCATCGAAGCAGCCGGGCTGGTACCCGGAAAAGACATCAAGATCATCACCGTCGACGCCGTCAAGGACGGAATGCAAGCACTGGCGGACAAGAAGATCGACTTCATCGTCGAGTGCAACCCACTTCTCGGACCGCAACTGATGGAGCTCACGGACAAGGTCGTCAAGGGCGAGGACGTTCCCAAGAGGGTCGTCACCGAGGAGACCACCTTCACGCCCGACCAGGCGGCAGCAGTACTCGCCGACCGCCAGTACTGAAAGTCGACGCATGCATACCGACACCGTTCCCACCGCGGAGCCGATCACCAGCACAGAGCCGACTCCGCTCGTGGAGATGAAAGACATCTCGATCACCTTCGGTGCCGTCCGAGCCCTCGACGGGGTGTCGTTGCGGCTCTTCCCCGGCGAGGTGCATTCGCTGATGGGTGAGAACGGTGCCGGTAAATCGACGTTGATCAAGGCACTGACCGGGGTCTACTCGATCGACAGCGGAACGGTCACGATCGACGGAACCGAACACGAGTTCGCGACGCCGAGCGCGGCCCAGGCTGCAGGTATCAGCACCGTCTACCAGGAAGTGAACCTACTTCCGAATCTGACTGTCGCAGAGAACATGCTCCTGGGCCGCGAGCCCCGACGCCTACCCGGAAAACTGTTGGGGGCCATCGGCGGTATCGACACGCGAGCGATGAACCGCCGTGCCAGAACGACTCTCGACCGGCTGGGCCTCGACATCGAGCCGTCGTCGGTCCTCGGGGACCATCCGATCGCCGTGCAACAGCTCGTCGCCATCGCCCGTGCAGTCGATGTCGACGCCCGAGTCCTCATCCTGGACGAGCCGACCTCGAGCCTGGACAAGGACGAGGTCGAAACCCTGTACTCCGTCATCGAACGGCTGAGGGAAGACGGAACCTCGATCGTCTTCGTGTCGCACTTCCTCGACCAGATCTACCGGATCTCCGACCGAATGACGATCCTGCGCAACGGAAAGCTCGTCTCCGAGCGCCTGGTCGCCGACACTCCGCAGTTCGAGCTGGTCGAGTTGATGATCGGTCGGGAACTGGACACCTTGCGCGAACTCGACAGCCGCGAGCCGGTGATGGTTTCCGACGAACAGACGCCCGTCGTGGAAGTGTTGGGCATCGGACGCAAGGGCGCACTGGAAGCAACCGATCTGCGTCTTCATGCGGGACAGGTCGTCGGCATCGCCGGTCTGCTCGGGTCCGGCCGTACCGAGCTTGCTCGCCTGCTCGGTGGAGCCGATCGATCGGACTCCGGATCGATCGAAGTGCATGCGACCAAGCACCGCATTCGCAGTCCACGCCAGGCCGCCGATCAGCGCATCGCCCTCACCAGCGAGGATCGCAAGGCCGACGGTGTGGTGGCCGATCTGACGGTGGCCGACAACATGCTGCTCGCTCTGCAGGCCAAGCGTGGATGGCTTCGTCCCATCCCCCGTGCCACCCGCACCAAGCTCGTCAAGGAATACATCTCTGCACTCGACATCAGGCCCGCCGATCCGAACGCGTTGATGCGCAACCTGTCCGGCGGCAACCAACAGAAAGTGCTCCTCGCCCGCTGGCTCATCACCGAACCCGAACTTCTGATTCTGGACGAACCGACACGCGGAATCGACATCGGTGCCAAAGCGCAGATCCAAACCCTGGTGGCCGACCTAGCCGCGCGCGGAATGTCGGTGGTGTTCATCTCCGCCGAGCTCGAAGAGATCCTGCGCCTCAGTGACCGCATCGTGGTCATGCGAGATCACCGCAAGATCGACGAACGTATCAACGACGGTGTGTCGGTCGGCGACGTGCTCGCCACCATCGCAGCCGGGGTGCGCACCGACGACCCCGTCGCGGCCGCCACTTCGACCACCGACAGGAATGTCGCATCATGACCGAAACCCTCGAACCATCGGCCGGCGCGCCCGCTCGCGCACGTGCCGCCCTCGCCCAGCCGGTCGTCTGGCCGCTGCTGGCTCTGATAGCTCTGATCGTCGTCAATGTCGTTGTGACACCGGACTTCCTCGACATTCGAATCGAGAACGGTGGCCTGTTCGGAAACATCGTCGATATCGCACGCAACTCCGCGCCGCTCATTCTGGTGGCCGTCGGCATGACGCTGGTGGTGGCAACCCGCGGCATCGACCTCTCCGTGGGCGCAGTGGCAGTCATCGCTGCCGCCGTTGCGTGTACTCGCATCGTCGCGGCACCGGACGAGGGTGCCACCACGACGATGATCATGGCTGTCGTCTGGGCACTGGGAGTATGTCTGCTGCTGGGTCTGTGGAACGGCCTTCTGGTGTCGGTCTTCGGGATTCAACCCATCATCGCGACGCTCATTCTGATGGTCGCCGGACGTGGCCTGGCCATGTTGATCACCGACGGAAACATCACGACAGTCAACAACCCGGCCTTCAGCACGCTCGCGTCGGGCACGCTTCTCGGACTTCCACTGGCACTGATCGTCGCCCTCGTGGTCGTGGCAGCAACCGCACTGTTGACCCGGCGGACCGCACTGGGGATGCTCGTCGAAGCCGTCGGAATCAACCCGGAGGCAAGCAGATTGGCAGGCGTCCAGTCGCGGACGATCGTCTGGACGGTCTACGTGTTCGCCGCGGTGTGCTCGGGAATGGCAGGTCTGATCATCGCTGCGAACACCAACTCGGTGAACGCGAACAGTCTGGGCCAGTGGATCGAGCTCGACGCGATCCTCGCTGTCGTCATCGGCGGTACTGCTCTGACCGGTGGTCGATTCTCCATCGCCGGCACCGTCGTCGGTGCCCTGCTCATCGGCACGCTCACGCGCACCATCACCAATGTCGGTATCCCCTCCGAGGCCAACTACCTGTTCAAAGCGGTCGTCATCATCGTGGTCTGCCTGTTGCAATCACCACGAGCCCGCGCATCACTGCGGACGTGGTTCCGCACCGACTCCACCAAGGCGGTACGACCGTGAGCGACCTCATGACTGCTCCCCCCACGACCACCGCGGCAGCACCGAGCACCGCGCCCTCGACCTGGGACCGCGTGAAGCGGTACTCCCCACCGTCTCGGTTTCTGCCGGTCATCGCCACGTTCGCGCTGTTCGTCGGTCTGTTCGGACTCGGCGAATTCCGCTACAGCGGCTTCGCCGATCCACAGGTGTTCCTGTCACTGCTGATCGACAACTCGTTCCTCATCGTCCTCGCGGTAGGGATGACCTTCGTCATCCTCACCGGCGGAATCGATCTCTCCGTCGGGTCCGTCGTCGCACTGTCGACGATGATCGCAGCGCGCACACTGCAATTGGGCTGGCCACCGCTGCTGGTCATGGCCGTGGTGTTGCTGTGCGGTGCCGTGCTCGGCACCGTCATGGGTGCCCTCATCCACTATCTGCAGATTCAGCCGTTCGTCGCCACACTCGCGGGGATGTTCCTCGCCCGGGGCCTGTGCTACATGATCGGTGTCGAGTCGATCCCGATCACCGACGACACGTTCTCCTCGATCGCATTCGCCGTCATCGAACTACCCGGCGGCTACACCATCACCTGGAGCGTGGTGATCGCGCTGGTCACGGTGGCGATTGCTGCATACGTGTTGGCCTGCACTCGTTTCGGACGTTCGGTCTACGGCATCGGTGGCAACGAAGCGTCCGCGCTGCTGATGGGGCTCAAGGTGGCGGCCGTGAAAGTCGGCGTCTACACGATCAGCGGATTCTGCGCAGCGCTCGCCGGCCTACTGTTCTCCTTCTACGCACTGTCGGGCTACAGCCTCAACGCCGTCGGCATGGAGCTCGACGCTATCGCCGCGGTGGTGATCGGCGGAACGCTGCTCACCGGCGGGCGCGGGTACGTCCTCGGTTCGCTGGTGGGAGTCCTGATCCTCGGTGCCATACAGACTTTCATCGCCTTCGACGGAACCCTGAGCTCGTGGTGGACGCGAATCACGATCGGAGTGCTGCTCCTGGTGTTCGTTCTCGCCCAACGTCTGCTGACGGCGAGAAAGAGGTGACCAACACAGGGATCGACGGTAAGGCACCCGTCATGACCGACGTCGCCCGATTGGCCGGGGTATCCCATCAGACGGTCTCGCGGGTCATCAACGGCCAGAACAACTTACGCCCCGAAACCCGCGACCGGGTACAGAATGCCATCGATCAACTGGGCTATCGTCCCAATCGTGCCGCCAGGGCGTTGGTCACCAAACGGTCCGCGTCGATCGGAATCATCGGCTCCAAAGGCGGGTTCTGGGGGCCGAGCACCACGCATCGCACCGTGCAGAGCGCGGCACGTGATGCCGGATTCTCCGTCAGCGCAGTCAGTCTCGCAACGCTGACACACGACGAACTCGTCGGCGCACTGCATCACCTGCACGACCAGGGCGTCGAGGGCATCGTGTTGATCGCCGCCACCGACGACGCTGTGGCAGCGGCTCGTTCCGAGGAGTCCGTGGTACCCGTCGTGGTCGTCGAAGGTGACCCCACCACCTCGACCTGGACCGTGGGCATCGATCAGGTCGGCGGCGCTCGATTGGCCACCCGACACCTGATCGAGGCAGGTCACGAACGCATCGTGCATCTGTCCGGACCGCAGGGATGGACCGAATCCCGCGGCCGTGAACAAGGGTGGCAGGATGCGCTCGACGAGGCCGGGCTGGCGTGGACACCGGTCCTCCGCGGCGACTGGTCCGCACGCAGCGGCTACGAGAACGGGCTCCGCCTCGCCGAGGACCACACCGTCACGGCCGCGTTCTGCGCCAACGACCAGATGGCCCTCGGCTTGCTGCGCGCCTTCCACGAGAGCGGCCGCCGTGTGCCCGAGGACTTCGCCGTCGTCGGATTCGACGACATCCCCGAGGCTGCTTTCCTGATCCCACCACTGACAACGGTCCGCCAGGACTTCACCGAAGTCGGCAGACGCGCGATCGACGTCCTGCGCGCGGCACTGGACAACACTGCCGCACCCGAGGCGTCCATCGATCCTGAACTCGTCGTTCGATCGTCCAGCACCACTGCACCGAAACCGACCACAACCGTTGCACCGCAACAAGGAGAATCGCATGTCCAATGACCGCTACACGGTAGGAGTGGACTACGGCACTCTCTCCGGCCGTGCCGTAGTCGTCCGTGTGTCCGATGGTGCCGAAATTGCATCTGCCGTACACGAATACAGCCACGCCGTACTCGAGGAGACTCTGCCCGGCAGTACCGTGCGACTTCCCGACGCGTGGGCTCTGCAGGTGCCGGACGACTATCGCGACGTCCTACGCCGCGCCGTCCCCGCTGCGATGGCCGCCGCGGGCATCGCGCCGGAGCAGGTGGTGGGCATCGGGACCGACTTCACCGCATGCACCATGGTGCCGACCTACGCGGACGGCACGCCGCTCAGCGAAGACCCGCGCTTCGTCGATCGCCCACACGCTTACGTCAAACTGTGGAAACACCATGCGGCGCAGGGACAGGCCGACCGGATCAACGAACTGGCCGCCCGTCGCGGAGAGAGCTGGCTCCCCCGCTACGGCGGCTTGATCTCCTCGGAATGGGAATTCGCCAAGGCGCTGCAGATTCACGAGGAGGACGCCGAGATCTACAAGGCCATGGACCGGTGGGTCGAGGCGGCCGACTGGATCGTCTGGCAACTGTGCGGAAACTACGTGCGCAATGCCTGCACCGCGGGATACAAGGGCATCTATCAGGACGGCAAGTATCCTTCCGTCGACTTCCTCACCGAGCTCGCGCCCGGGTTCGGTGGGTTCGTGGCAGAGAAACTGGACCAACCGCTGGGCGAGTTGGGCTCGCGTGCAGGCACGTTGACCGCCGAGGCCGCGGCATGGACGGGATTGCCCGAGGGGATAGCCGTCGCGGTCGGAAACGTGGATGCCCACGTCACGGCCCCGGCTGCGGGTGCCGTCGAATCGGGCCGCATGGTCGCCATCATGGGAACATCCACCTGCCACGTCATGAGTTCGACCGTGTTGAACGACGTTCCGGGTATGTGCGGCGTCGTCGACGGCGGCATCGTCGCTGGGTCGTACGGGTACGAAGCCGGGCAGAGCGGGGTCGGCGACATCTTCGGGTGGTTCACCCGCACCGGAGTTCCCGCGTCCTACAGTGAAGCGGCAACTGCCGCAGGCGAGTCCGTGCACGAATACCTGACACGGCTCGCGTCGGCCCAAGAGGTGGGCGAGCACGGTCTGGTCGCGCTCGACTGGCACAGCGGCAATCGGTCGATCCTGGTCGATCACGAACTGTCCGGCCTGGTCATCGGATCGACGCTTGCGACGCGGCCCGAGGACACGTACCGCGCACTGCTCGAGGCAACGGCGTTCGGTACCCGCGTCATCGTCGAGACGTTTCGCGACAGCGGCGTTCCCGTCGACGAGTTCGTCGTGGCGGGAGGGCTGGCCCGCAACCCACTGCTGATGCAGATCTACGCCGACGTGCTACGAATGCCGTTGTCCGTCATCGCGTCCGCACAGGGCCCCGCCTTGGGCTCCGCCATCCACGCGGCAGTGGCCGCAGGCTGCTACCCGGACGTGCCGGTGGCGTCGAAATCGATGGGCAAGGTTCGCCGCGGTGCATTCGTTCCGGACGAGTCCCGGTCGAAGGCATACGACTCGCTGTACGAGGTCTACCTGGAACTGCACGATCGCTTCGGTCGGGACGTACCGACCATGCGCCGGCTGCGATCACTGCGTCGCGCAGCCCTGACGAGGAAGCTGGAAGCGAAATGACAGTTGTCGACGATGTTCGCGAGGTCGTCGAGGAGATTCGCAAGGACGTGTGCGCACTGCATGCGGAACTGGTGCGCTACGGACTGGTCGTGTGGACGGCGGGCAACGTGTCCGCGCGCGTTCCCGGTCGAGACCTCATGGTCATCAAGCCGAGCGGCGTCTCCTACGACGACCTGACACCGGGCAACATGGTGGTGTGCGATCTGCACGGTCGAGTGGTCGAAGGAGACCACGCGCCGTCCTCGGACACCGAGGCGCAGGCATACGTCTATCGGCACCTCGACCACATCAACGGTGTGGTACACACTCATTCGCCCTACGCGGTGGCGTGGGCCGCGCGAGGAGAACCCATTCCGGTCGTGACCACGATGTGCGCCGACGAATTCGGCGGTGACATTCCGGTGGGTCCGTTCGCCGTGATAGGCGACGACTCGATCGGACGCGGCATCGTCGACACCCTCGCAGACAGCCGCTCGCCGGCAATACTCATGCAGAACCACGGTGTCTTCGCGGTTGGCCCGTCGGCCCGATCTGCGGTGAAAGCGGCGGTCATGTGCGAGGACGTGGCCCGATCGGTGCACCTGTCATATCAACTGGGACAACCGCTTCCCATCCCCCGCGCGTCGGTCGACGCACTCTACGACCGCTACCAGAACGTCTACGGCCAGCGCTGATCAGCGCCACATTTTTCCACGGAAGGTACATTCTCCATGTCCGAAGTATGGTTTCTCACCGGCAGTCAAGGCCTCTACGGTCCCGAGACGCTCGAGCAGGTGGCAGTCCAATCACGGGAGATCGCAGACAAACTCGACGGCGCACTGCCGGTATCCGTCGTCTGGAAGCCGGTGCTGCTCGACGCGTCCGCGATCCTGCAGTGCATGCGCGAGGCCAACGCCGCCGAGGACTGCATCGGCGTCGTCACCTGGATGCACACTTTCTCGCCGGCCAAGATGTGGATCGCAGGCCTGGACGCGCTCGATGTGCCACTGCTGCATCTGCACACGCAGGCCGGAATGTCGTTGCCCTGGTCCACGATCGACATGGAGTTCATGAATCTGAACCAGGCTGCGCACGGTGATCGCGAGTTCGGGCACATCGAGTCCAGGGTCGGCGTACTGCGCACCACCATCGCGGGCCACGTCGACAATCCGTCGGTACGGACGCGGGCGGAGCAGTGGGCGCGCGCGGCACTCGGCCGGGCAGAATTGCGTTCGCTGAAACTGGCCCGCTTCGGCGACAACATGCGCGACGTCGCGGTCACCGAGGGCGACAAGGTGGAGGCGCAGCTGCGGTTCGGCGTCTCCGTGAACACCTACGGCGTCAACGATCTCGTGGACGTGGTCGACAGCGTCAGCGAGTCGGCCGTCTCGGAACTCGTCGACGAGTATCGGTCGCTCTACGACATCGCACCGAGCCTCGACAAGGACGGGGATCGTCACGACTCCCTCCGCTACGGCGCACGCGTCGAAGCGGGAATGCGGCAGTTCCTCACCGACGGCGGGTTCAAGGCGTTCACCACCAATTTCGAGGACCTCGGCGGCCTGCGTCAGTTGCCGGGATTGGCGGTGCAGCGACTGATGGCCGACGGTTACGGCTTCGGCGGCGAGGGCGACTGGAAGACGTCGATGTTGTTGCGCGGCATGAAGGTCATGGCCGAGGGACTGGAGGGCGGTACGTCCTTCATGGAGGACTACACCTACCACCTCGTCCCCGGTGAGGAGAAGATCCTCGGTGCACACATGCTGGAGGTGTGCCCGTCCATCACGACGTCTCGCCCCACACTGGAAATTCATCCACTCTCGATCGGCGGCCGCGAGGATCCGGTGCGGCTGCGATTCACCGCCGATCCGGGGCATGGTGTCGTCGTCGGACTGTCCGACGTCGGTGAGCGATTCCGATTGACGGCCAACGTGATCGACGTGGTCGAGCCCGACGAGGCGCTGCCGAAACTACCCGTGGCATGCGCAGTGTGGGAACCGCAGCCCTCGCTGTCGGTGTCGGCCGAATCGTGGTTGACTGCAGGCGCACCCCACCACACGGTGTTGAGCACCGCCATCGGTCTGCCTGTGCTGGAGGCATTCTCGGACATGATCGGTGTCGAGCTGCTCGCTATCGATTCCGGCACCACGACGCGTGGGTTCCAGCAGACTCTCCGATGGAATGCGGCGTACCACCGGCTCGCAGCGAGGTTGTGAGTCCGGGCCGCCGCGGCTACGGCCGCGGCGGTCAGCCCAGACCGAAAGCGACGAGAAAACCCGCGGCGGTGGCCATTCCCACCCACCAGCCGCCGTCTCGGTACGCCTCGGGCATCAACGAATCGGCCAGCACCGCCAAGGTCGCACCGCCGGCGAATGCCTGCACTGCCGATATCCCAGTAGCAGGGATGACGTCCGAGAGCAGGAACCCTGCCACGGTCACCAGTACCAGGACAACCGCAGTCACACTCCATAACCCGAGGGCGCGGGCTCGGCCGAAGTTGTGTTGATCTCGCATCAGAGCGGCACCGCCGACAGCCTCGGGAACATTGCCGACGGCGACGGCGACGAGGAGCACGAGGCCACCGCCACTGGTCAGTGACACACCCAACGCGGTGTTCTCCGGAACGCCGTCGAGCACTGTTCCAAGCATCAATGCCCACCCGATTGCCGCCGGCCCCAGCCGATTCTCGATGAGGTGGTTCGCGACCACGTACACCCCCGCACCCGCGAACAACGCAGCACCGGCGGTGATGATGCCGGATTGGGTAAAGGCGGGCTCGAACAATTCCGAGGACACCGCCGCGATCATCGTGCCCGCGCCGAACGCCATCATGGCCGCGAGTACTCGTTTCGGTAGAGACCAGCACAGGCCGACAGCGGCCCCGATCACCAACGGCAGGGCCGTTCCGGCCCCGTACAGTGCTGCTCCGAACGCATTCACGCGTGCCTCACTCGGTCGAACGAAGACTGCTCGGTCACCCACTGTGGATGTCCGGAGCGACCGAGATACAAACCGTGCACGGCCGTCTAACCGTGTCGAGCGCGGTATTCCTCTTCCGCCCCGGGGTGCAGAGGAATACCGCCCGTCATGACCAGTGAGCGTGCGTCGAGAAATTGGCTGCCGATCGCTTGCCCGGGGACCAGGGCCGACGATCGGTCGAGCAGAACGCTCACCAGGGCTGCGACAACTCGGTTCGGCACATCGGGGTGGGCCAACAGCAGATTCGGAATTCCGACGGTCGTCACCTCCGGGTGCGAGCCGTACACGTTCGCCGGAACCGGGACCGCCTCGTACGCGGTACCGAATGCCCGACGCAGGTTCGGAACGAGACTGCCCAATTCGAGCAACCGGATCTCGCTACTCGGGTCGGCGAAAGCCGGGGTCGGCAATCCACCCGCCCACATCACCGCGTCGATCTCGTTGTCGGACAACGCGGTCGCAGCCGCCTTCATCGACAATTGAACTTCACGAACTGCATCCGGTCCCGAGACGCCGGCCGCGTCGAGGATCCGATGCGAGAGAACCGTCGCCCCCGATCCGGGCGCGCCGGTACTCACTCGTCGTCCCCGTAGATCGCTCGCTGCGAGGATGGTCGAGTCCGCCCGCACAGCGACCTGAAAGTAGTTCTCGTAGACACATCCGACCGCGGCCAGGTCGGTACTCGGGTGGCTGTAGGCGGCGTCGATCAGCGTCATCGCCAGTTCGGCACGACCGGAGATCAACGCGTCGAGGTTGTCGAGAGAACCGGATGTCGTGAGCGGCACTACCTCGACCTCCGACAGTCCGGCAGCCGCGTCGGACAGCAAGCCGGAGAACTCCCAGAAGAAGCCGCCCACCTCGCCCGCCGCCAGGCGCAGTTGCATCGGCGGGTCCGTGGCACAGGCTCCCATGGCCACCGCGGTCAGCGACACGACACCGGCCCGCAGAGCTGTTCTTCGGGAGAACAACGCAGCGGGCCGGAGCATGTCACTCACTGTAAGTCGTCACAGGTCACGCGAAGGCCTTGCCCTGCTCCCTGTCGAGGACGGTCTCGGTCTTGTTCCGCAGCACGAAGATGTACACCAGGAGCGAGATACCGATGACGACGGTCACGTACAGAATGAACCACCCGACGTGCCCACCGTTCTTCGCGGCCTGGTAGATCAACGGAGCGGTACCGCCGAACGCAGAGTTCGCCAGCGCGTACCCGAGGCCGACTCCCAAGGCGCGGATGTGCGAGGGGAACAATTCCGCTTTGACGATCGCGTTGATCGAGGTGTAGCCCGTCAGGATGACGTAACCCACGCAGACCAACGCCAATGACTGCACCACCGACGTCGCCGACGGCAGATACGTGATGAGCACGTAGGTGTAGAGCACGCCGCCGACGCCGAAGAAGACCAGCAGAGGCTTGCGTCCCACCTTGTCGCTGATCAAGCCGCCGATGGGCTGCAGCAACATCAGGAAGATCAGCCCGAACAGGTTGATCCAGGTCCCGGTCATTCCGCGGTCCTCGTACGCTGCCTTGATCATCGAGGGTGCATTGACGCTGTAGGTGTAGAACGCGATGGTGCCACCGGCGGTCACCATGAAACAGATCAGCAGAGCGCGCCAGTGCTTTCCGACCAATTCCTTGAGAGATCCGGACGCCTGATCAGCACCACTACGAACTGCCTCGAGCTGATCCTTCGTCAGGGACTCGTCCATGCTGCGGCGCAGCCAGAAGACAACCACTGCGGCGACGCCACCGATGAAGAACGCTATGCGCCAACCGAAGTCCTCGATCTGCTCCCGCTCGAAGAAGACCTGCATGAGCAGCAGCGTGACCTGCGCCAGAACGTGGCCACCGATCAGCGTGACGTACTGGAACGAGGAGAAGAATCCGCGACGCTCACGAGTGGCGGCCTCGGACATGTATGTCGCCGACGCTCCGTACTCACCACCGGTGGCGAAGCCCTGCACCAGACGGCACAGAATCAGAATGACCGCGGCCCATACACCGATGCTCTCCCGGCCGGGGGTGAACGCGATGACCATCGAGCAGGCCGCCATCAGCGAGACGCTGAATGTCAGTGCGGCTCGGCGACCGTTCCGGTCTGCGTAGCGTCCGAAGAACCACGAACCGACCGGACGCATCAGGAACGTGACCGCGAAGATCCCGTAAACGTAGATGGTCGAATTCTTGTCCGCCGAATCGAAGAACTGATTCTCGAAATACGTCGCGAATACGGTGTAGACGTACACGTCGTACCACTCGACGAGGTTGCCCGACGACCCACGCAGTGTGTTGTAGACGGCGCGGCGGGTGGCTGCGGGAGACGAGACCGGCGGGTTCGCACGAGACGAACCAGCGGTCGAAGTGGCCTCGTTGGCCATGGGCAGGTCCTTCCACAGATAGCTTGCGGGTGGGTCGCCGAACGCGTGACGGCAACCGAAGTCCTTCTACTGTGACCCCCAGCACAGCGAGAACCAAGCTGTTTCGCGTTTCCTAACACTCCCTTAGGACAAGGACCCGCTCGAGCCGTGACGCGGGAGCAGCATTCGGACGATCAAACCCGACGGTCGATGAGCGTCGACCTCGAGGCGTCCTCCCACTCGTTCGATCAGGGCCGCGACTATTGCCAGGCCGAGCCCCGTTCCGGCCCCGTGAGCACTCGATGCCCGAAAGAACCGGTCCGCGATCATCGGTAATTCGGCAGCGGATACACCCGGGCCGGTGTCGGTGATCGACACCACGACGTGATCGTCGCCGGCTCGGCAGTCGATGTCGACATCCGCTCCCGAACCGGCGTACTTGGTCGCGTTGCTCAGGATCGCGTCGAGCATGCGCACCAGGTCTTCCTCCGGTACCGCAGCAGTGTGATCGGCTCCCGGGTCGGGATCCGCGACATGGACGGTCAACCCGGCCACTGTCAGTGCGCTCGACCAGAATCGGACTCTGTCGGTGAGCACGAACAGTACGTCGCACGCGGTCTGGCGATGCAGGACCGGCGTCTCGGCAGCAGCAAGAACGAGAAGATCCTCGACGACGGAGTCGAGCCGATCGACCTCCAGTGTCGTTCGCTGGTGCGCTTCGGCGACCGATTCGGGCACCCGCATTCCCAACACGTCCAGTCGAATCCGTAATGCCGCCAGCGGGTTACGCAACGCGTGAGCGGTGTCGGCCACCAGACGGCGCTGCGCAGCGGTCGCGTTCTCCACATCGTCTGCCATTGCGTCGAACGCACGCGAGAGCGCTCGAACCTCGGGCGGACCGACGTGTCCGTCCGACTCGAGACGTGGCGAGTCGTCGAGAGGCCGACGATCGTGAAAGGCGTCGCCGAACGATTGCACTCGCATCGACAACGACGTCAGTGGACGAACGACCCAGCGCGACAACGCAGCAGCGATCAGCGCCACAGTGGCCAAGATCAGCAGCGCACCGACAGCGATCACCGCCCACCCGATCGCCACATCCCGACGGGCCGCGTCGGTGGAGGCTGCGATCACCACGGCACCGTCGACCTGCGTTCCCCCACCGATCGGTGCAGCCACCAATACCGACGACGGCGACCACGGCGTCACACTCGACGGAAGGCCACCGCGTTGATTGCGCAGGGCACCGGCCACCGCCTGTTGAACGTCCGTGCGCGTCGTATCCAGACCCGATGCAGCACGGACCGCTCCGGTGCGGTCGACCACCACGATCCCCTCGCCGTACAGATCGTTGTAGCGCTGCACCGACTCTCGGATTCGAGAATCACCCGACTCGTCCTCCCGGGAGCTCAGTTCCGCGAAGTACGTTGCAGCGGCAGCTCGATTCTCACCGAATCGTTGGGCGCGTTCGCGACCCAGCAACAATCCCAGCGGAACCGACAGCGCGAGAACGACGACGGCCGAGTAGACCATCAGCACCACGAGAACCCGGCGCCGCACGTCAGCCGTCCCAGCGGTAGCCGAAGCCGCGGATCGTGGCGATGGTCCCGGGTCGGCCGAGCTTCGCGCGCAACGTCGTCATGTGCACGTCGAGCGATCGCGAGATCGCCACGTACGCATCGCCCCAGATCGCATCCATCAGCTGTTCGCGGCTCACCGCTTCACCACGCCGAGTCGCCAGGTGCGCGAGCAGGTCGAACTCTTTGGTGGTCAGCCCGATGTCTCGCCCGTCGACTTCGACACTGCGCCCGACGAGATCGACGACCACGTCGCCCAACTCGAGCCGATCCACCGCCGCATCACTCGTTGCGCTCCGACGCTGCGCCGCCACTTCCAGCCTCGCGTGCAACTCCCCCAATCGAGCGGGCTTGACGACGTAGTCGTCCGCGCCCGCGCGCAGAGCTCGGACCACCGACCGCTCGTCGTCCCGCGCGGTCAGCACCACCACGGGCACCGAACTCAAGGTCCGCAGCTTACGAAGCGCCTCGAGGCCGTCCATGTCGGGCAAGCCGAGATCGAGGAGAACGACACCCATGCCGTGGTACCCGAGCAGCAGGTCGGCACCGCGGCGCATCCGGACAGGGTCGTGCCCCACCTCGGTCAGCGCGTCCACCAACGCGTCGCCGACGCCGTCGTCGTCCTCCACCACCGCTATTCGCATCGCCTCGAGATTAGGCCACGACGGCCGACGGGCGTTGCAGGCCGACGCGGATCAGTCGATCGGAAGGACGACCCGCAAGGTGAAACCGCCGTGCACCGTCGCGGCGGCCGAGACGTGCCCACCCAACAATTCCGCCCGCTCGGCGAGTCCTACGAGTCCGTGCCGCGACGACGGGAATGCGAGCGGCGGCAGCGTGGGAGCCGTGTTCGCAACCTGTACCGTCACCGATTCGTCGACTTCTTTCACGGTGACATCGACTTTCGAGCCCGGAGCATGTTTGCGAACGTTGGTCAGCCCCTCCTGGACGATTCGATACACAGCACGCTGAACGGAACTCGGCACATCCGACTCCACGTGCACGGTCAATTCGACGTCCAACTCGGATTCAGCCGCCAGCGCCGAGAGATCGGAAATGGCCGGCTGCGGATCGATTCCGTCGGCCTCGCCGCCCGACGCCCGCAGGACACTGACCATCTGCCGCAGCTCCTCGAGTGTTCGCACCGCGAGCGACCGAATGGTCCGGCTGGCGGCTTTGACCGCAGGATCGTCGTTGCTGACCATCAGGGCACCGACCTGAACCGCGATCAAACTCACCTGATGCGAGACCACATCGTGCATTTCTCGCGCCAGACGTGCGCGCTCGGTCGACAGCACCAGTTCGGCCTGCGCAGTCCGATCTCGCTCGCGAGCCTGGTGCAACTCGCTCAATTGCTGCTTCAGATCGCGTTGCGCTCGAATCAGCTGACCGAGGGCCACCGGGGCCGAGGCGTACGCGCCGGCCGCCAGGGTGATCGCGACGACCGACTCGAACGAGGAGTCCGTCGTCACCCACGCCATGCTGGCCGCGAACATACCTGCGCCGCAACAACCCACGGCCACGCGACTGCGAACGACGAACGCCACCGTCCCGAGTGAGAACACAGCCGCCAGCAACGTGACGCCCATTGCCAGACCGGGCAGCGTCAGTACGAATACGAGTACCGGAAATCGTCTGCGCCCGAACAACAGCACCGGGGTGAGGAGGGCGACGGCAACTTCCGCGGTGGTCGGATCCGGCAACGTGAGCAGTCCATCGGCGAAAGAAAGAACGACGAACACCGCATCGAGAATCACACCCGATCGCCGCTCGGTCGCACGCCGAACAGCCTGCACAGTGCTCACTGCGACTCGCCCCCAACCGAAGTGGACCCGCCCGCCGACAATCCACCCCGCTCGGCTATCAAGGCCGCCTGCACCCGCGTCGAGACCTCCAACTTCGACAAGATCGCACTGACGTGATCCTTGACGGTTCCGGTGCCGAGAAACAGTGCGGCGGCGATCTCCGCATTGGAGTCGCCGTGCACCACGCGCACGAGAACGGCACGCTCACGCTCGGTGAGCCGCGCGATCTTTCGGGCTTCGGTCGAATCACGGGCCGCTCCGAGAAACCCACGAACGACGGTGCGTCCGACGGTCGGCGACAGGACGATTCCACCGGCGGCAAGCGATCTGATGTGTCTCGGCAACTCTTCGGGATCGGTGTCCTTGACCAGGAAGCCTGCGGCACCGGTGTCGAGTGCACGCATGATGAAGTCGTCGGAGTCGAAGGTGGTCAGCATCGCCACTGCGGGCGGCTGCGGCAATGCGAGGATGTCGGCGAGGACGTCGAGCCCGTTGCGACCGGGCATCCTGATATCGAGCAGCACGACATCGGGTTCCGTTCCGACGACGAGATCGAGGGCGTCGGCCGCGTCGCCCGTGGCAACCACGTCGATGCCGGGCGCGGCACCGAGGATGAGCTCGAAACCCGATCTGACGAGCGCCTCGTCGTCCACGACGACGACTCTGACGTTCTTGGTATCACCCACGACAGCACTCCTGTAGATCATCGAACAGTCACGGGCCCGGGAACACGATCAGCATAGGGCGCTGCTGGTGTGCGACGAACGAAACCGTGCACGCGACAACACCCGGACCATGAAGGACGAGCCCAATCCGTGCATCAGCAGGCTGAGGGAGATGGTGACGATCATCGCCTGCAACACGATCAACCCGATGTCGTCGTCGAGTGCGTTGAACGCCAACAATCCCAGCACGATGGTCGTGATCCCGCGCGGACCGAGGATCGACGACGCAAGCCGATCGACGACGCCCAATCGTGAGCCCACGAGCGCCAGACACACCGGCACCAGTCTCACCACGGTCAAGGCCAGCACCGAGATGACGACGATGCGCCAGTCGAGACCGAGGTAGACGATGTACGCGGCCACCGCGCCGAATACGAACCACACCACGAGGGACGTGCATTCCACGAACTGTTCGGTGAGGGCGGTGTGCGGGTGGAGTTCGGAGCGCGCGCACAGGTGCACGGCAACTCCTGCCACGAATGCCGCGACGAAACCGTTGCCGTGCAGAAGGATTGCCGCCGAGAACGTCACGAGAGGGACAGCGAGCACGCCGATGGACAACGAGCTCGTGGTGGTCCACCCCCGTCGCAGGGCCACCTTCATCGCCCATCCGAAGGTAAGGCCGATGGCGCTGCCGACGAGTAGCGACACGGTGCTGGCGAGCAGCGCTTTTCCGATCGATGTGGTCACGCTGTCGACACTCGTCGCGGTGATCATGGCGAGCGCGAACACGAAGATCGGAGCGACGACGCCGTCGTTGTACCCGGACTCGACGTTGAGCGCCGACCGCACGCCACGCGTGAGCCGATTGTCGGTCAGAATTGCCGTCGCTGGAGCCATGTCGATGGGCATGATCACACACGCGATCAGCAGTGCGACGGCAAAGCCGTACTCGGGCAACAGGAACCATGAGGCACTCGCCGCCAGCGCAAGGCTCAGCGGTAGTGCGAGAAGAAGTAGCCGAAGCGACACCGAGGGCGAGCTCCCCAGCATCTTTCCCTCGACCCTGAGGGAATCGGAGAACAGCAGTGCGGCCAGAACGAGTTCGACGATCTGCTCGGTGACGTGATAGTTCAGCACCGTCACGATCTCGGGGCCGAAGAACCAACCGACCACTGCGCCCGCCGACGCGATCGCCAGAGGTGCGCTCACTCGCCACGACGCAAGCTTCGCGGACACCAGTGACCACAGTGCGACAACGCCGACGCAGCACAGCAGTGACTGAGCCAGTGCGGTCATCGGTGTACCCCCTCGTTCTTTCTCGGCCGGACACAGTCGATCCTGTCGGCGGGTGGCCTCACTGCCGGTCGCGTTTCGTTGCCCGGGAGCGAGCGACAGTCCACATCAGATGTGCGCTCTGGCTCAACGTCATTCGCGGTAGATACGCACGACCGACCGCATTGGCGATACCCGGAAGTGCGGCACTGTCGGGGAAGCTCATGTACATGGACTCGTACCGCGGCTGAAACTTGGATTTGAATGCCAGCAGAGACCTGAATCCGTAGACTGGTTCGAGTGCTCGGCCGACGGCATCGAGGAGCTTCTCCACCGGGTCCGGGCTCGATACTGTCGCAGAGAGACCGTCGGCCTCGATCGTTCGCGGGCTTTTGGCGAGTGGTGCGCCGGACAAGCTCACGAATTCGAAACCCTCCGACGCGAACGACACGGCTGCCGACGCGATGAGGAATTCCACTGCCGGTCCGAATCCCGTCGATCGTCTCCTCATGAAATCGAGCGTCCATCCCACCACTTCTCCGTCTCGATACACCGGCAACCAGGATGTGACACCGTGCACCGTTCGATCGGCATCGATGGCTATCAGGCATCGGACGTCCGGATCCTCCATCTCCGTCAATCCACCGAGGGTGAACCCCATCTCGGGCATCGCTTTGTCCGCCACCCACTCTCTGGAAATGGCCACTATCTGATCGCGTATCACCGGTGATACGTCGGAATACGCTGTCCACTCGGCAGCGATTCCGTGTTTCGTCGCTCGGTTGAACGACGTCCTGATGTCCTGGAATTTCTTACCGGTGAATTTCAGCGAGGTGAGGTCGAGGATGGCTTCCTCCCCCACGTGAACGGAGTTCCAGCCCAATGCATCTGCGACGCGACGGGTGTCAGCCGAGATCGAGTACAGGCACGGTGTCCACCCGTTGTCGGAACAGAAGTCCGCGAATGCGCGTACCGCGGCGGCATGGTCTTGTCTCGGTCCGACCGGGCCGGCAGTGGTCAACGCAATGCCGCCCACGACGCGGTAGGCCACGAAGCTGTTCCCGTCCGGCGTGAACCAATAATTGTTGCTGCTCCAGGTCGACATCCACGACAGATTCGACCCACCGCTGCGCACGAGGATGTCGCGAGCCCGCCGAGCATCGTCCGGCTCGTCGTCGTAGGTGGGCCGCAGAAACATCGCGAGGACGGTCGCACACAGCGTCACCCAGAACGCGACGCCGATCCACTGGTACATCCAGGACGGAACGAACTCCCCGGCAAGCAGAGCGGGCTCGAACCATTGCAGGTACACGCTGGGAATCAGGCGTTGAACGAAGTCGACGGCCAGTTCGGGAACGTATGCGATCGTCCGCGCCGACATCGACCCCGTGGCGACGTAGAGCGTGCCCAAGGTGAGCAGCGCCAGACCGACGGATCGCATGGCCGATCGTGCAGCTCCGTTCGGCGAGGCGATCGTGAAGGACGATCGGGTGAAGGCGAGGACCAGAGCCACCGCTACCGGGGTCAACAGCGGCGCGGCCGCCCGGATCAGATACGAACCGTCCAGCTGCACACCGGCATCGGACAATTCGGACCAGGACTCGTGCAACTGAGCGACGTTGAGGACCGCCGATGCCGTCAGACACAGCTGCGCGATCAGAGCCGACGTCCATGCCGCTCGCCTGCCCCGCCGGAGGCCGTCGCAGATTGTGACGAGAAGCAGGGACGGTGCGACGGCGAGCACCGTGAACCCGAGCCCATCGAACCGCAAGGCGAACAATCCCTGCCGGCATTCGGAACTCTGGGCCGCCGAACTGCAGACCGCCCGTACTTCCTCGGCGGTCCACGGATCGGCCCGCAGCAATGCCTCCAGGACCCCGAACGGACCGGCAGCATCGTTCGACACGAGCGCGAGCACCGGGCCCAGCGCGCTTGCCAGCACGATCAGCGCTACCAGCAAGCGGCTCTCGCGGCGCGTCCCCGCCACCGCGTCCTCCGGATCGACTGGGCCGTGCATCACCCGGCCGACCGCGAGTCCGACGATGATGGATGCCAGCCCCACCAGATCCGACAACCCGCCGTGGAACAGCGCGAGCACGATCGCAGCGGCCGGCAGACCCACGCGAATTCTGCGGCGCCACAGGACGGGCATCGATGCACTCGCTGCCATGGCGACCCCAGCGACCCACGCCGCCGGATCGAACACCACGGACGTGCCGAGCCGACTGCCCCAGTCCTCGTCGAAGGAATCGACCGAGACGGCAAGGCTCAGTCCGGCAATGGCCCCGAGCACGGCAACGATTCCGACGGCCGCCAGAAACTCGCCCGAGCCCATGTGTCGTTCCAACGGCACCCCACACAGGAGCAACAGCACGACGGACAGCGAGAGCACGAGGAAATTCGGTGCGACGACCACAGAAGTGAGCAGCGTCCACCAATGCATCTGCGAGAGCGCCGAAATGCTCAGGTTCAGATGGTGTTCCACGAAGTCCGGATCGGCTGTCAAAGCGTGAACCGTCACGGTCGCGACCGCAGTCGTCGCCGCGATCACGATCGTGATC
This sequence comes from Rhodococcus sp. 06-221-2, assembly GCF_002258365.1. Classification (NCBI taxonomy): domain Bacteria; kingdom Bacillati; phylum Actinomycetota; class Actinomycetes; order Mycobacteriales; family Nocardiaceae; genus Rhodococcus; species Rhodococcus sp. 06-221-2. The sequence continues at coordinate 116,288 of NZ_NOYJ01000010.1, read as the reverse complement.
GGCGCGCCCGCAGTCCACCTTTTTGCGGCGCAGGCCAGGGCGGTCGACGCACGCACGATCTCGGGACGCGGCTCGATTCCCGTACTCATCGGGATATTCCCAATCGTGCTGCGATGGTATCGATTTGGCTCGACAAGCCGCCCGACCACACCCGGAAGTCGTGTCCGCCCGGAATCTCCTGGTACGAGACCTGCATCCCCGATGACCGGGCCGCCTCGTACAGCGCCTGCAAGCCCGGTTTGTTGTCGTTGTCGGACGCCCCCACCACGAAGACACCACCGCTGTTCGCGTACGAATTCGTCCGCAGCTTGTCCAGGGGATTGACCTTCTCGAAAAGCGTTGCGTCCCCATCGAAGACTGCGTCGAGAGTGCGTCGACGATCGCCGCCCAACGTCGGCTCGGCCTGACCGGAAATATCGAGGAACGTCGGGAACACCGACGGATAGTTGGTCGCCAGCTGCAGTGCACACGTTCCGCCGTACGACAGCCCACCCACCGCCCAGGACGACGCGGAGTTGTCGACCTGAAGGAACGTTCTGACCCACGCCGGTACGTCGACTGCCAGGTACGTCGCAGCATTTCCTCGCGGGGAATCGACGCACAGAGGGTTGGCGAGCGTCGACCCGGTTCCGTCGGCAACCACGACGACGGGTGCGAGCCCGGAATGACGAGCGGCGAACGCGTCCATCGTTTTCACCAACCCTCCACTTCGCAGCCAGTCCCCCGGGCTGCCGGGCTGGCCGGCCAGTAGGACCAATACCGGCATCGACGGCCGACGGGCCGCGAAATACGCGGGCGGCAGGTAGATCTTTGCGGGACGGGCCGAGAAACTCGATGTCCGACCGGCTATGTCGGTGGTGACGACGGATCCGCCTGCCGGTAGACCACCGGGGTCCTGCCACTGTGCGACGGGCACGGGCTCCCGATGGTGCGCCGGCAACGACAGCAACGGGATCTCGTTCACCCGACTGGTCCCGACAGCCGCGCCGACAGTCGGAAAGTAGGCGAAGTACCCGTTGACGGCAGCGGCCGATTGCACGAGCACCGCACAAGCAGCGAGCACCACGACGACCGCGGTCCCGATGCTGCGACCGGCAAGCGAGCGGTACACCGCCAAGCCGACCGCCATTACACCGACACCGGCCCACAGGTAGACGACGAAGGGCAGTCTGTCCGGAAACGGATGCCACCAATGCTCGATGACGACGTAACCGACGCCTGTCACGACCGCGGCCGTCGCCGCCACGATCGGGACGACGACCTGCGCGTACCACGCCGACCTGACGGCAAGCAGCGCGATCGCGCCGACCGCAGCGATGCCCCAGAGGACCGGCACCAGCCAACCGTCGATCAACGACACGTCCTCGAACCACTGCACCCGGCCACTCCGATCATCGACTTCCTGTCCTTCGATCCTGGTGTCGGCCGCGGCCGAAGAACATCCACCGAAGGTCTGCTCCGTCCCCGCCGATCGGCGGGAGTTTCGATCGATATGGCCGTCGGTCGGCGCACACGCGCGCCCACCGATCGCGTCTCGCACGCTCGGCGACCGTTGGCCAGGCTTCGAATCAGGGTGATTCGAACCGTCGCTGCACGGACTCGGACGGGTTAGCTTCGGTAACGATGCTCGATTCGTGGTGGACGTCGGTCTGCCCAACAGTGAGGACAGTCGCACCGCATGGCGCTCAACAACGGAACTCTGATCCACCTGGTCGCACGAGAGGGAAAGCAGGACGAGGTCGCCGCGATCCTGGGCGAAGCACTCGGATCGGTGGCGCGGGATCCGCAGACCGCGACGTGGTACGCGTATCGAATCACCAACACCGAGTTCGGAATCTTCGGTTCGTCCGAAAGCAAGGCGCCCCTCGGCCAGGACGGCCATCCGGTGCTCACCCGACTGTCCGACGACCTGCTCGCGCACGCGCCGTCGGTGCAGTCGTTCGACGTGCTCGCCGCCAAGGTCTGATGTCGACCGACCTGCGATGAGCAGCAGGTTCACCCCAGTACTCCGACCCGCTGATCGAAAGAGCCGAACATGAACGCAGGGCCCGACACCGCACGCAAGCAGCTGGTACTGAGTGCTTTCGACATGGCGTGCGTGGTGCACCAGAACCCCGGCATGTGGACCGACGCCGATGATCAGACCCACCGCTACACCGATATCGAGTACTGGGTGGAATTAGCGCAGACGCTGGAAGCGGCGGGTTTCGACATCCTCTTCCTGGCCGACGTCCTGGGGTTCTACGACGTGTACGGCGGCAACCGAGACGCCGCACTGCGTACCGCTGCACAGGCACCCGTAGCCGATCCGCTGTTGACGATCTCGGCCATGGCCGCGGCGACGAAGACGCTGAGTTACGGTGCGACGGTCTCGTCCACCTACGAGCTGCCGTACAAGTTCGCCAAGACCATGACGACACTCGATCACCTCACCAAAGGCCGTGTGGCGTGGAACGTCGTGACGTCCTACCAGCAGAGCGCAGCAGTCAATCTCGGCCTGACGCAGCAGATCTCGCACGACGAACGGTACGAGATCGCCGACGAGTTCATGGAGGTCTGCTACAAGCTGTGGGAGGGCTCGTGGGAAGAGGACGCGGTGGTGCGCGACCGCGCTCGTGGCGTCTACACCGAGCCGTCCAAGGTGCACGACATCGACCATGCCGGTAAGTACTTCACCGTTCCCGGTGCGCATCTGGGCGAACCGTCCCCGCAACGCACGCCGTTCCTGTTCCAGGCCGGGGCGTCGGCCCGGGGGCGCAAATTCGCCGCCAAGCACGCCGAAGCGGTCTTCCTCGTCGGAGTCAACCCCCACGACGTTCGCCCCATCGTCGACCAGTACCGCATGTTGGCCGCCGAGCAGGGACGCGATCCGCGAAGCCTGAAGATCATCATGATGCTGACCCCCATCGTCGCCGAGACCGACGAGGCCGCGCACGAAAAACTGCTGCAGGTTCAGAAGCACGCCCAGGTCGACGCCGCTCTGGCATTGTGGGGCGGATGGACCGGAGTCGATCTCTCGGGAGCCGACCCCGACAAGCCGTTGGACCAGTTCCGAGGCGACGGCATCCGTGCGTTCAGCGACATGCTCACTCGGGTCGACAGCGAATTGGTATGGACACCACGCAAACTGGCGGAGTGGCTGTGCGTGGGCGGCATGAGCGCGAGCATCGTGGGCTCACCGAAGACGATCGTCGATCACTTCGAGGAGTGGATCGAGATCGCCGATGTCGATGGCTTCAACATCGCTCGCGTCACCAACTTCGAAACGTTTCGCGACTTCGGTGAATTGATCACCCCCGAACTCCGTCGCCGTGGATTGATTCCCGACACCAACCGCACCGAACCCACCTCCCTGCGTGAACTGGTGCTGGGGCAGCCGCGTCTGCGCGACGACCATCCCGGCGCGGCCTTTCGGCCCGCCGCGACGACGGGTCCCCGTCCGGCCCCGCCGACGACCATTCGTGTCGCACCCCGCAATGTCGGACTCCTGGTCACCCTCACCGCCAAACCCGACACGGCAGACGCCCTGGAAAACTGGCTCACCGAGATGCACGCCCACGCACTCGACGAGCCGGGCACCACAACCTGGTATGCAATCAAGTTGAGCGAGAACACGTTCGCGATCTACGACACGTTCCCCGACGAGGACGGACGCCAAGACCACCTGCACGGCAGCATCGTGAAGTCGCTCCGCGAACGCCAGCAGGAGCTTCTGGCCGAGCCGCCGACCATCCGTCAGGTGGACCTGCTCGCAGTGAAATCCTTGCTCACTGCCTGACCCAGCGGGATCTCGGACACCGATGGCATTGTCACACTGCCATCGGTGTCATCCCGAGGATCATCAGCACCGAACCGATTGTCGCTCCCCTTCTCGCCTGCGGCCGGTCCGACATGGCCACGAGAGTGGTTGCCGCAAGCCAACACACGAGTACGATCGCCGGCCCCCAAGGCAGTTGCGTACTGCTCGCTGCGTGGTGGTGACCCAGTGACGAAACCCCCGAGGTGCCCGAGCTCGGCATCGCCAGCAGCAGCGCGCCCATGGCGGTGAGGTCGACGGTGCACAGTCGTCTGGCTCGACTGCCGTTGGTACACCCCACCATGTGGAACGCCTGGCCCAGTAATCCGAGGGCGGCGATCAGGTAGATCCACTGCGGCACATGGGTCACCACCATGACCACCATCAGGACGGCCATGGAGCCGTGCGCGATCGTCATCGAACGTGACATCGCGCGCTGCGTCACCAGAGGGAGAAATGCGCCGACAGCGCCGGCGGCCATCAGCGCGTCGGCGGCGCTCACTGGGCCAGCTCGCCGGGTTCGTGCTCGACCGCCCGAGAAGCCTCGGTCGATCGTGAACGGCGAGTGGAGATACCCCGCAGCAGACCTGCGACGAAGAATCCCACAACGATGAGCAGCAGGATCGCAGCGATCGTGGACGAACCTCCGATGAGCAGAGTGAAGTTGTCGAGGACGAGCCCGAGAACGACGAGGAGCCCGAGGGTTCCGAGCACGGGGGCGATCTTCGTGTGCCACGTCCGCGAGTCGACTCGGGTTCGGGCGAAGAACGTGTAGATCGCAACTCCGGTGAGGATCATCAGCACCAGAATGCTCACTGTTGCCAATCCGGACATCCAGGTGAACAGCTGAAGTATCGGGTCTGCGCCCGCCAATGCGAACAATCCGACCACCAGAACGGCCGAGAGAGTCTGGAAGATCGAGCCCACATGTGGCGATCCGTGTCGGGCATGTGTCCGCGCCAGTACTTTCGGCGCTGCGCCTCGTCTTGCCAGCGCGAAGACGTACCGTGAGATCGCGTTGTGGAAGGCGAGTAGTGCTGCGAAAAGGCTTGTCACGAGCATAATTTGGATGATGTCCGACCACGTCGCTCCGAGGAACTGTGCGGCCGCGGCAAAGGTGAGACCCGCCGGATCCGCGGCGGCCGCGTCGGCGACCGAGTTGCTACCGAATGCCAGCACGACCGCCCAACTCGACACCGCGTACACGGCTCCGATGACGATGACCGCGGCGTACGTCGCGATCGGCACCGTCCGCTTGGGGTCCCTGGCCTCCTCGCCGTAGATCGCGGTCGCCTCGAATCCGATGAACGACGCGATCGCGAACATCAGCGCGATTCCAGGAGATCCGGACAGGAACGCGTCCGGTGTGAACGACTGGACGTCGATACCGTCGGCACCGCCCTGAGCGAACACCGCCACCGACAACGCCAGCACGATACCGATTTCCAGTACCAGCAGAACACCGAGAACCTTCGCGCCCAGATCGATACTTCGGTAGCCGAGCACCGAGACGATGCCGATGAGCACCAGCGCCCACAGCCACCACGGTAGGTCCGGGCCGCCGTAGGAAACGACGAGTCCCTGCAACGTGGACGCCGCCAGTCCATAGATTCCCGCTTGTATTGCGGTGTACGTCAGCAATGCGAGTCCCGCCGCTCCGAGACCGACGTTTTCGCCCAGACCCTTTCCGACGTATGCGTAGAACGCGCCGGTGTCGGTCATGTGGCTGCTCATTGCCGCGTACCCCACGCTGAACACCAGCAGCACCACTGCCGCGACGATGTATGCCATGGGCGCACCCGCGCCGTTGCCCGTCGCGATCATGATGGGCAGTGCACCGCCGATCGCGGTGAGCGGAGCCGCGGCTGCGATCACGAGGAAGACGATGCCGACAACGCCGATCGAGCCCTTCAGCTTTCCGTCTCGTGTGTCAGACATGGGAGCTTCCGTTCGTAGAATGGCACGGGGTGCTCGACGGCGCACAGTGTGCCGAGGTCGAGGCGGGGACGTCGAGCGTCGGATTCCGGTCGAAAAAGCCGACCGGCTTGAGTTTGAAGCCGGTGTAGTCGACCGGCATGATCGGCCAGTCCTCCGGTCTCGGGAAGTGGGTCAAGCCGAACGTGTGCCATACGACAATGTCCTTGCCCTCGATGTCCCGGTTATCGGCCACGTAACTGGGCAGCCCTGCTCCGCCGGAATGCTGATTCACGAAGTCTCCCGACGCGTAGCGCTCGGCCGCGTCGAACTGCGTGACCCACAGGTGTTTGGTGGCGAAGGTGGCACGTTTGGCGATGGACGAATTGTCGTCGGCGAGCAGCAATGGCTGACCTTCCGGATGCAACACGTATGCGACAGGCTTACCGAGTCGGTTGAGTGAATCCGGGTTACTGATGTGCCATACACGTCCCGTGGATCCGTTCGCGCAGCGAGCGGCCTCGGCCTCGGTCGTCAGTGGAGTCGTGGACAGAGCAAAAGCGTTGCCGTGCGGGTTGTCCGGGCCCATCGGGACGCGTCTGGTCTCGACTTCCTCCACCGAGTTGACGGCACCGTCGACCATCATGTCCAGCCGCGCGCTGAACAGGTGCTGATGGCACGGAGCGCCGAGACCCGGGGCGATCTGCGAGGAGTACGGGTAGTCGTCTCCGAGATGACCGGAGGTGAACACGACACCGGTTGCCTTGACCTCGAATTCGATGGTGCCGTCGAGGTACAGGTACCAGAAGAAGCCGTAATCGTAGTTGCCGATGGTGGTGAAGAACGAAATGACCAGTCTACGTTGACGTCTCGTCTCATTCGAACCGGCCCACAGGTCGGTGTGCTTCCACAGGATGCCGAAGTCCTCTTCGTGCATGCAGACCGCGTTTCTCAACGTCTGCGGATTACCCAGCTCGTCTGCGATGACGACGTCGAAGTACGTGATGTCGCCGACGCAGTCACACCCGAGCTCCAAGGCATTGGCGTACCTGCCGACGAGGTACTCACCAGTATCGAAATAGTTCTGCCAGGAGCGGACCGGTGATGGATCACCGTACGGAACAACCATTTCCGCGATCGATGCGCGGTGAATGATCGGCCTGGTCGCCCCTTTGTCGTCGAAGCCGATCTGATGCAACACCAGGCCCTCTCGGGCGTCGAAACCGACGCGAAGGCTCCACTTCTCCCACTCGACGAGATTGCCGGTGACCTCGAAACTCGGCCCCTCAGGCTGGGTGATCTCGATCGGCTTCTGCGTCGTGCGCATCGGACCGGTGACCTCGGGATCGGTGAAGTTGCCCGACTCCTCGGGGATCGGCACCACTCCGGTGTCGAGCACCTTTTCGACCGTCTTGTTCATGACGTCGACGAACCCGACCAGGCCGTCGATGGGATGCGCCCATGCGTGATCCGTCGGGTAATCCTGGCGAAATGCCAAGCCTCGCAGGATCCTTCGCCCTTCCTCGCCGGGGTAGTCGAAGACGCCGGCCGACAACGGTGCCACTCGGACGTGGTCGACATCGAGACCACGGCGCTCGAGCGCAGCCAACCATTCGGGATCGGTTCGCAGCGTTTCTTCGACGAGTCCGAATTCCTCGTCGAGTACCGGCATCTGGCCGTCACGGATTGCGTCGAGAGTCACCGACGACACGACCGCTCGCTCGGTGACCGATACGACGACGTCGACGGCGTTCGGCGTGGAGACGTCGTGCAGCAAGGCACGAAAGCGGCGGTCGATACCCGCCGCAGTGGGGTACAGCTCCGACTTGAGCGGCTCCTCCAGACCGACATAGACGAAGCGGGTGTGCTCACCCAGCAGTCCTGCGTCATCGAGGACGGCACGTACGTCCGCGATCTCTTCGGCGGTGGGCAAGGCCAGAGGGTGATCGATTCTTGTGGGAGAAAGAGTCGGCATGAACAGTCCTCGAGTAGGTTGGTTCTACATACGTTGGAAAAAAGATGTGACGGACGCTACACCTGTGGGTAACGGCTGTACAGATCACATTCGAAAGACGATCCGAAAAATTTCTGGCATCGAGCCAGTGAGCGCGGGCGCTAGGAACGCAGCAGCGCGAGGAAGTTGTCGAGCATCGCCAACTGCATCTTCGCAGAACTCTCCGATGGAGTGAGAACACCGAGGAGCTGTACGCCCATCATCATGCCGAGCAACTGCTCGATGACGACCGCGACATCGATGTCGCCGACCTCGCCTGTCGCACGTGCATCCTCGAGGTGACCGGCCATCTGCCCACGCCACAGACTCAATGCACGGCGATTGATCTCGTCCATCCGCTCGTCGTACATCGCCCGCTGAAACAGAGAGATCGCAATACGGGCTTCGAGCAGCGTCTCTTGCGTCGTCGGCATGATCTCCCGACAGAAGATGCGAAGCGCGGCGAGACCTTTGGCGTCACGCATTCGCGCGTCGATCCGGGCGTTCGTAGCCTCGAAGACGAGCTCGAACGAGGTTCTGAGAATCTCGTCCTTGCCTGAGAAGTAGTGACTCAGCGCGCCGTTCGTGTAGCCGGCTTCGGTAGCGATGTCGCGCATGTTCGCGGCGTCGATCCCCTTTGCCGCGATCAGCCGCCACGTGGCCGCAGCGATGGCTCGCCTGCGTTCATCGTGGTCGACCAGCTTGGGCATGAGGCCACGGTAACGGCTCACCGGGCGGGCCCGACGCGCCGGTCGACGGTCGCAAGTCTCGACTCACGCTTTACCTCCTCTCGGTGAACGGTTCGTTGTTCTACGCCCGTTGAAAGAAGATTGCTCCTCCTGCGTTACGAATCCTCGTTGGCGCTGTGAATTTCGCGTTACCGGATCCTCACTGCGATCACACGTTGTGGGGGTCCGAGACCCCCACAACGGCGTGTCTAGTCTGCGAAGGGTGACGGGGTCAGTGTGTATTTGGTCTGCAGATACTCATGGATGCCTTCGGCTCCACCTTCACGTCCGAGACCCGACATCTTCCAGCCACCGAACGGTGCCGCGGCGTTGGACACCACACCGACGTTCAGTCCCATCATTCCGGTCTGCAGACGCTCGATCATGCGCTGACCGCGACGGAAATCCTCGGTGTAGACGTACGAGACGAGCCCGTACTCGGTGTCGTTCGCCAGTGAGACTGCCTCGTCGTCGGTATCGAAAGTCGCGATCGCGAGTACCGGACCGAATATCTCCTCATGCAGGATTTCGCTACCCGGGGCAACGTCGGTCAGAACCGTAGGGGCAAAGAAAGTCCCGGGCCGATCGATCGCTGCGCCGCCGGTGGTGACCGTTGCGCCGCGCTGCACGGCGTCGGTGACCAGCTCCTCGGCCTTGGCCACGGCCTTGCCGTCGATGAGCGGACCGATCGTCACCCCGTCCTCGGTACCTCGCCCGACGCCGAAGGCGTCGACTCGTTCGGTGACTCGCCGGGCGAACTCGGTTGCTATCGAACTGTGCACGATGAAACGGTTTGCCGCCGTGCAGGCTTGACCGATGTTGCGGAACTTCGCGGCAATGGCTCCGTCGACGGCCTTGTCCAGATCGGCGTCACCGAAAACCACGAACGGGGCGTTACCGCCGAGCTCCATCGAGGTACGGAGAACCCCGGTGGCGGCCTGACGCAGCAGAGCCTGACCGACGGGAGTCGAACCGGTGAACGACAGCTTCCGCAATCTGGGGTCGGCAATGATCGGGCCGGATACCGCCGACGAGGACGAGGTGGTGACCACGTTGACTACGCCGTCGGGCAGGCCTGCCTCCTGCAGAATTTTCACCAGGAGCAGAGTCGTCAACGGAGTGAGCGCAGCCGGTTTGACCACGACAGTGCAGCCCGCAGCCAGAGCAGGGGCAATTTTACGAGTTGCCATGGCCAGGGGGAAGTTCCACGGCGTGATGAGAAAACACGGACCGACGGGATGCTGAGTGACGAACATCCGCCCGGTGTTCTCCGGGTTTGCGCCGTACCGACCCTGGACGTGGGTGGCCTCCTCGCTGAACCACCGCAGGAACTCGCCTCCGTACGCCACCTCTCCCCTGGCCTCGGCCAACGGTTTGCCCATCTCGATGGTCATCAGGAGCGCAAAGTCCTCCTTTCGAGCCTGCACGAGGTCGAAAGCACGTCGCAGAATTTCGGCTCGCTCACGCGCGGGGGTCGACGCCCACGAGTCGGCAGCGGCGACTGCCGCATCGAGCGCAGCCATCCCGTCCTCGGGGGTGGCGTCGGCGATGTCACGAACGACCTCCCCCGTTGCCGGATCATGTACCGCCAGAGTTGTGTTCGAAGACGACCCGCGCCAGTGTCCCCCGATGAACAGTTCGTTCGGGACGGAGTCGAGGAGCTTCTTCTCGAGATCGGTCATACCAGTTCCTTCGGGGTGGAGGCCGTGGTGCGCGGCAGCATGTTTCCGGCGAAGAACGTCGCCAGCTCGTCGGTTGCGCTGAGTGGAAGAACCTGTGCCACATACTGATCGGGCCGGACGACCACGATTGCGCCGTCGCGATCGATTCCGCGCTCGGTGAAGATGTCGGTACTGGGATCGGTGGCGAAGACCTTCTCGTAGTCGACGAGTCCGAAGGGACCCCCGACGGGGAGGTACACGGGATTCACCGCGCCGATATCGACCGAGGCGTGGTCCTGCTGGTAGATCACCTTGACGTCGAAGAAACTGTCGATGTCGGTGCCCTGCGGGGTGAACCGCACGATCGGCGAATCGGGTGATTCGAGGAGCCACGACGACAATTCGGTCAACGCCACGCTGGCCGAGTGAAGGCCGGCGGCGGCCGCGTCAGCGAAAACGTAGATCCGCCAACGTCCGTCTGCACGGTGATGATGACCGAGATGCATCGGATTGGCATCGCATACTCGCACCACCGGTGCCGACTTGAAACGCTTGCCCACCGGAAATCCGGTGGCCAGATTCTGATGGGTGGTATCGCCGACGATCATCGACGGCCGGTACTCGGTCATGAAGCCGGCCGGGAATTCTCCGGTCTTGACGTAGAACTCTTCGAGCTCGGACGGATTGTCGAAGTCCTCCGGGCGCTTCGCCATCATGGCCGACCACTGTTTGTCGAAGTCGATCAGGTTCTGCGCGATGACCTGGCGTTCGGCGGTATAGGTTGCGAGCAGGCTCTCGGGCGCGCGGCCTTCGAGTACGTGCCCGAGTTTCCAGCCGAGGTTGAACCCGTCCTGCATCGACACGTTCATTCCCTGACCCGCTTTGGCGCTGTGGGTGTGGCAGGCATCGCCGGTGATGAAGACATGCGGCATACGCACCCCGACCTCGTCGGCCGGTACATCGTCGAAGCGGTCGGTCACGCGGTGGCCGACCTCGTAGACGCTATGCCACGCAACATTTTTCACATCGAGGGTGTAGGGATGCAAAATCTCGTTGGCCTGCGCGATGATCTGGTCGATGCTGGTCGTGCGCACCTTGCCGTTGTCGTCCTCGGCAACTTCCCCGAGGTCGACGTACATGCGAAACAGGTGACCACCCTCGCGTGGAATGTGCAGGATGCTCCCGCCCGAGCCGGACTGGATGGCGCACTTGAGGCGAATGTCGGGAAAATCGGTGACAGCAAGAACGTCCATCACACCCCAGGCATGGAACGCTTTGTCTCCGACCGGCTTACATCCGATCGTGTCGCGCACGGCGCTGCGTGCACCGTCGGAGCCGACGACGTATTTGGCGTGAACCGTTCGCTTCTGCCCCACCTGATCGCCGCCGGTGTGCTCCAGTGTGACCGTGACCGGGTAGTCGCCATCCCCGATCTCCAGAGTGCAGAATTCGTAGCCGAAATCCGGCTTCATTCGAGTAGGCGACAGAGCCATGACCTCGGCGAAGTAATCCAGGACGCGAGCCTGATTGACGATCAGATGAGGGAATTCACTGATGCCGGTTGCGTCGTCGGGCGTCCGCGCAGTGCGCACGATCTTCGAGGCATCCTCGGGATCGGGCTTCCAGAAGGCCATTTCGGTAATTCGATATGCCTCTGCTGTGATGCGATCCGCAAATCCGAACGCCTGGAAGGTCTCGACACTACGAGCCTGAATCCCGTCGGCCTGTCCTATCGCAAGACGTCCCGTGCGGCGCTCGACGATGCGCGTCGTCACGTCGGGAAACTGGGAAAGCTGTGCGGCGGTCATCATTCCTGCCGGACCGGTGCCGACGATGAGCACATCGACGTACTCCGGAAGCTCGTCCGGCCGGTCGATACCGGTCCCCGATGCTTGCTGGACGCGTGGGTCACCGGATACGTAGCCATGGTGGTGAAATTGCATTGCTGGACCTTCGCCGATTCTCTCGTGTGCTCGAGTGCTGTGTAGCACCGACGGTATTTATTGCGATCTGCGTCACTCATCGTATACGATCTGAGATATGATGCAAGGGTCGCAATCGAGGAGGAACATGAAGACCGAGAGCCACGATGCTGCCGTCATCGAGTCGAACAACTCACTGACCAGGCCCGGGAAGATCGTCGCGGTGCATCTGAGCTATGCATCACGAGCCGATCAGCGCGGTCGCCGCCCGGCTCATCCGTCCTACTTCCTCAAGCCGACAAGCTCTGTGGCGTCGACGGGCGACACGGTCGAGCGGCCGGCAGGCACCGAACTTCTCGCTTTCGAGGGCGAAATCGCCCTGATCATCGGGTCGACAACGCGATGGGTAACGACAGAGAACGCCTGGAACCACGTCTCGGGCATCACGGCCGCCAACGACTTCGGCCTCTACGATCTGCGCGCCAACGACAAGGGATCCAACGTCCGCTCCAAAGGCGGAGACGGGTACACACCCCTGGGACCCGACGTCATCGACGCGCGTTCGGTCGACCCGACTGCACTGCGAATCCGGACGTGGGTCAACGGAACCGTGGCCCAGGACGACACCACGGCCGGCCTCATCTTCTCGCTGCCCCAGCTGATAGCCGACCTGTCGCAGCACTTCACCCTCGAGCCCGGCGACGTCATCCTCACCGGTACACCCGCCGGCTCGTCGGTCGTCGTTCCCGGCGACGTCGTCGAGGTCGAGGTGAGCACGATCGACGATTCGTCGTCGACCGGCCGGTTGATCACAACAGTCACCCAGGGCGAGAACGATTTCGACCCAGGGCTCGGCTCTCTGCCGGCGGCAGACGATGCGCAGCGCGAGGACGCGTGGGGCTCGGCCGAGGCGGCCGGAATCATCCCGCCTCGAACAGGTTTGAGCCCCCAGCTACGAGACAAACTGACCCGGGTACCGGTGGCGGGTCTGTCGGCCCAGCTTCGTAAGCGGGGACTGAACAACGTGTCGATCGACGGTGTTCGCGCACTGAATACCGGCGACAAGATCGTCGGAACGGCCAGGACACTGCGGTTCGTACCCAACCGCGAAGACCTGTTCGTCTCCCACGGCGGCGGCTACAACGCCCAGAAACGAGCGTTCGACGCCGTGAACGACGGCGAGATCATCGTCATCGAGGCCCGCGGCGAACTCGGCTCCGGCACTCTGGGTGACATCCTCGCCCTGCGGGCCCGATCCCGCGGCGCCGTCGGCGTCGTGACCGACGGAGGAGTCCGCGATCGCGACGCCGTAGCCGAGATCGGCCTCCCTGTGTTCGCCGCGACCGCCCACCCCGCAGTGTTGGGCCGCCGCCACGTCCCATGGGATTTCGACCTGACCGTCGCCTGCGGTGGAGCGACGGTACAGCCCGGCGACGTCATCGTCGGCGACAGCGACGGGGTGATCGTGATTCCGCCGGCGTTGGCCGAGGAAGTGGTCGACGAGGCGCTCGCTCAGGAAGAGCAGGACGCGTGGGTTGCCGACCAAGTCGCGGCCGGACATCCACTCGACGGGCTCTTCCCACCGAATGCGGAGTGGAAGAGCAAGTACGAGCAGTGGCGTATGGATCAGGGAGTTTCCCAGTGACACAGAGCAAATCGCAGGCCGCCTACCACTACATCAAGGACCGGATAGCGCGGCAGGAATACACGCCCGGCTACCGCCTCGTACTCGGCTCGATCGCGAAGGATCTCGACATGAGTGTCGTTCCGGTTCGTGAGGCGATCCGACAACTCGAGGCCGAAGGTCTGGTGACGTTCGAGCGGAACGTCGGTGCCCACGTGTCGATGGTGGACGACACCCAATATCGCTACAGCATGCAGAGTTTGAGCATTCTCGAGGGCGCTGCCACTGCCATGGCCGCACGCCGATTGTCGGAGGACGACATTCGGAAAGCCCGTGCCGTGAACGAACGCATGATCGAGTCCCTCGAGCATTTCGATCCGCACCTGTTCACGTCGCTGAACAAGGAGTTCCACCAAATTCTGTTCGCGAAATGCGTGAACCCGCGAATGCTGACACTCGTCGAAGCCGAGTGGGGCCGTCTCGGACACTTGCGCGCATCGACGTTCGCGTTCGTTCCCGGTCGCGCACGTGAATCGGTGCACGAACACGAAAACATCGTGCGGCTCATCGAAATCGGTGCGCCCCTCGGCGAAATCGAGAAGGCGGCTCGACGACACCGATCCGCAACGCTCGACGCTTACCTGGTCCACGAGCACCCCGACGAAACCATCGGCCTACCGGCCTACTGAGTCAGATCAGACAACCGATCCCGATATTGGAGCATTCATGACGAACACTGTCGCCGAACAGGCACAACGCCACGTCCCCACCGACCTTCCCAGCAAGATCCAGCACTACATCGGCGGTGCGTTCGTCGATTCGATCGACGGCGACACCTTCGACGTTCTCGACCCGGTATCCAATGAGGTCTACCTGCAGGCCGCCGCCGGCAAGAAGGCCGACATCGACCGCGCTGTCGAGGCCGCCAAGAAAGCCTTCAAGGAAGGCCCGTGGCCGCGCATGCTGCCGCGCGAGCGCTCCCGGATCCTCCACCGCATTGCCGACATCGTCGAGTCACGCGACGCCCGGCTGGCCGAACTCGAATCCTTCGACTCCGGCCTGCCCATCACCCAGGCACTCGGTCAGGCTCGCCGCGCCGCCGAGAACTTCCGCTTCTTCGCAGACCTCATCGTCGCTCAGGCCGACGACACCTACAAGGTCCCAGGACGGCAGATCAACTACGTCAATCGCACCCCCATCGGGGTCGCCGGCCTCATCACCCCGTGGAACACCCCGTTCATGCTCGAATCGTGGAAGCTCGGCCCAGCACTGGCCACCGGCAATACCGTCGTCCTCAAGCCCGCCGAGTTCACTCCCCTGTCGGCATCGTTGTGGGCGGGCATCTTCGAGGAAGCCGGCCTCCCCGAGGGTGTGTTCAACCTTGTCAACGGCCTCGGCGAAGACGCAGGCGACGCGCTCGTCAAGCACCCCGACGTTCCCTTGATCTCCTTCACCGGCGAATCCAGCACGGGTCAGCTCATTTTCGGCAACGCCGCGCCCTTCCTCAAGGGCCTGTCGATGGAACTGGGCGGAAAGAGCCCGGCGATCGTGTTCGCCGATGCCGATCTCGAAGCAGCAGTGGACGCCACGATCTTCGGTGTGTTCTCCCTCAACGGGGAGCGCTGCACCGCGGGCAGCCGCATCCTCGTCGAACGGTCCATCTACGATGAATTCGTCGAACGCTATGCCGCACAAGCAAAGCGCGTGAAGGTGGGCTACCCGCACGATCCCTCGACCGAGGTCGGCGCGCTGGTACACCCGGAGCACTACGACAAGGTGATGAGCTACATCGAGATCGGCAAGACCGAAGCCCGCCTCGTTGCGGGCGGCGGCCGGGCCGAAGGCTTCGAGCAGGGCAACTTCGTGACCCCGACGGTGTTCGCCGATGTCGCACCCGACGCCCGCATCTTCCAGGAAGAGATCTTCGGACCGGTCGTGGCGATCACTCCGTTCGACACCGACGACGAAGCTCTCGAATTGGCCAACGGTGTCAAATACGGTCTCGCAGCATACGTCTGGACCAACGACCTCAAGCGCTCGCACAACTTCGCCCAGGCCATCGATGCCGGCATGGTGTGGCTCAACTCCAACAACGTCCGCGACCTACGCACCCCGTTCGGTGGGGTCAAGGCTTCTGGGCTCGGGCACGAGGGTGGCTACCGCTCCATCGACTTCTACACCCAGCAGCAGGCCGTGCACATCACGCTCGGCGAGGTACACAACCCGACCTTCGGCAAGGCCGACTCAGCCAAGCACTGACGCAGACAGCACCGACTCCCTTCACCTTTCGACAAGGACCATGACATGACCATCACCCCCGATGCCCCCGAGCCCGTCGTGACGCGCACCAGCCCGATCCGCTCGGCCGACCCGGTTCCCACCCCGCGGGCCACTCCCCCGGATGTATTGCGCTGCGCCTACATGGAATTGGTCGTCACCGACCTCGAGCGTTCACGCAAGTTCTACGTCGACGTGCTCGACCTCGTCGTGACCGAGGAAGACGAGAACGCCGTCTACCTTCGCTCGTTCGAGGAATTCATCCACCACAACCTGGTCCTGCGCAAGGGCCCTGTCGCCGGTGTAGCAGCGTTCTCCTATCGGGTACGCAGCCCGGAGGATCTCGACAAAGCGGTCGCGTTCTACACCGAACTCGGCTGCCGCGTGGAGCGAAACCCCAACGGGTACAACAAGGGCATCGGTGATTCGGTGCGCGTCGAGGATCCTCTCGGCTTCCCGTACGAGTTCTTCTACGACGTCGAGCACGTCGAGCGGCTCGCGTGGCACTACCACCTGTACACCCCGGGCGCGCTCGTGCGTCTGGACCACTTCAACCAGGTGACCCCCGACGTCCCCCGCGCCGTGGCGTACATGGAGGATCTCGGCTTTCGCGTCACCGAGGACATCCAGGACGAGGCCGGGACGACGTACGCGGCCTGGATGCGTCGTAAGTCCACTGTGCACGACACCGCGATGACCGGGGGCGACGGACCACGGATGCACCACGTTGCCTTCGCCACGCACGAGAAGCACAACATCATCGCGATCTGCGACAAACTGGGCTCCCTGCGGATGTCCGACCACATCGAGCGCGGACCGGGACGGCACGGCGTCTCGAACGCCTTCTACCTCTACCTCCGCGACCCGGATGGCCACCGCATCGAGATCTACACCCAGGACTACTACACCGGCGATCCCGACAACCCGGTCGTCACCTGGGACGTGCACGACAACCAACGCCGCGACTGGTGGGGCACCCCGGTGGTCCCCAGCTGGTACACCGACGCCTCGATCGTCCTGGATCTCGACGGCAACCCCAAGCCGGTCATCGCGCGGACCGACGATTCCGAAATGGCCGTCACCATCGGGGCGGACGGCTTCTCGTACACCCGCAAAGAGGACACCGACGAGATGCCGGACTGGAAGAAGGGCGAGTTCAAGCTCGGCGCACAGCTGTAGTAACGACTCATTCCCCTACGGCACAGGAGAATTCATGCTCCCCCCGAACACCATCACGGCCATCGCCGACCAACTCGAAGAAGCCGAACGGACGCGGACGATGATTCCGCGGCTCACTGCTCGCTATCCCGACATGACCTTCGAGGATTCGTACGCAGTGCAGAACGAGTGGCGTCGACGCAAGGTCGAGTCCGGTCGACGCCTGGTCGGCCGCAAGATCGGTTTGACGAGCAAGGTGATGCAGGTCGCGACCGGCATCACCGAGCCCGATTACGGCGCGATATTCGACGACCAGGTTTTCGACAACGGCTCGGTGATCGAGCACGAGCGCTTCTCCAATGTGCGGATAGAGGTCGAGCTCGCCTTCGTTCTCGGTAGGCCGTTGGCCGGTCCGACCGCGACGATCTTCGACGTTCTGAAGGCAACCGAGTACGTCGTGCCGGCTCTCGAGATTCTCAGTTCGCGGATCGAGATGGAGGGCCGCACCATTGTCGACACCATCAGCGACAATGCCGCACTCGGCGCGATGGTCTACGGCGGCAACCCCACCGACCCCTCGACTGTGGACATGCGGTGGATATCGGCGTTGCTCTATCGGAACGAGACGATCGAAGAGTCCGGCGTCGCCGCCGCGGTGCTCAATCATCCGGCGACGGGCGTGGCGTGGTTGGCCAACAAGCTCTCTCAGCACGGCGACCGGCTGGAGGCCGGTGAAATCGTGTTGGCCGGCTCCTTCACCCGCCCGATGTGGGTGCACCAGGGCGACAGCGTGCTCGCCGACTACGGACCGATGGGAACGATCTCATGCCGCTTCGACTGAACAAGACCTTCCGGGAGGCGTTGGCGGAGGCGGACCGGCCGCTGTACGGCGGCTGGATCACCACCGGGTCGCCGGTGGCCGCCGAGATCATGGCCGGCTCGGGCCTGGACTGGGTGCTCATCGACATGGAACACGCACCCAACGGCCTCGAATCCGTTCTCGCCCAGCTGTATGCGGTCTCCGCTTACCCTGTGACGCCGGTGGTGCGGGTACCCGTCGGCGACGCGGTGATCATCAAGCAAGTCTTGGATCTGGGCGCTCAGAACATCCTGGTCCCGATGATCTCGACGGCCGATCAAGCGCGCGAGGTGGCCCTCGCGGCACAGTACCCACCGGTGGGGCGGCGCGGCGTCGGTAGCGCGCTGGCACGATCGGCCCGCTGGAACCGGGTCGAGGACTATCTGGCGGACGGAGCCGATCACGTGTCCGTCTTCGTCCAGATCGAGACGGCCGAAGGGGTATCCAACGCAGCGGCTATCGCGGGAACGCCGGGGATCGACGGCGTCTTCCTCGGACCCAGCGATCTGTCCGCCTCGATGGGACTACTCGGACAGCAGAACCACCCCGACGTCGTGGCCGCAGTGAACGATGCGTTCACGGCGATCGCATCCACCGGAAAGCCGTTCGGAGTCAATGCTTTCGATCCCGACCGTGCCGACTCCTACGCCGAGGACGGCGCGCAGTTCCTGCTCGTCGGTGCCGACGCCGCAATCTTGGCGCGGGGTTCCGAGGCCCTCGCTCAGCGCTACATCGATCCATCGGCGCACAGCGC
The DNA here is from genome assembly GCF_002258365.1 of Rhodococcus sp. 06-221-2. Classification (NCBI taxonomy): domain Bacteria; kingdom Bacillati; phylum Actinomycetota; class Actinomycetes; order Mycobacteriales; family Nocardiaceae; genus Rhodococcus; species Rhodococcus sp. 06-221-2. The sequence continues at coordinate 97,602 of NZ_NOYJ01000010.1, read as the reverse complement.
GCGCGCCAGCTACTGATCCTCCAACCCAGTTCGCCGTCGAAAGGACAGACAGTGACCATCACATTCGATTCGCTTCTCAGCGAGATCACCGATCCGAACGGACGCGAGATCCTCGACCCGGCAACCGGGGACGTCGTCGGTAAAGCCCCTGTGGAGGGTGTCGAGGTGCTCGACGCCGCGATCGCCCGCGCCAAAGCAGCACAGCCTGCGTGGGCGGCGCTTACCGACGAGGACCGCACGGCGCGCCTGCTCCAGGCAGCCGATGCCATCGATGCAGCCACCGAGCCTCTCGCAGAATTACTTTCACGTGAACAGGGCAAGCCACTGAACGGACCCAATGCGCGGTTCGAGGTCGGTGCCTGTGCCAACTGGCTGCGTGCCACCGCGGCAACCGAACTCCCCGGCCGCACCCTCCTCGACGGTGACGACGGCAACGCCGAGATGTACTACCGTCCGCTCGGAGTCGTCGGGGCAATCGGACCGTGGAACTGGCCCATGATGATCACCGTCTGGCAGATCGCTCCCGCATTGCGGATGGGTAACACCACCATCGTCAAACCGTCGGAATACACGCCGTTGAGTGTGCTGGCGCTCGCCACTGTTATCAACTCGGCGCTACCCGAGGATGTGCTGACCGTCGTCGCCGGAGAGGGAGACCTGGGCGCACGCCTGTCGTCGCACCCCGACATCGACAAGCTGATGTTCACCGGGTCCACCCGCACCGGCCAAGCGATCATCAAGAGCTCCGCCGACACGGTCAAGCGGCTCACCCTCGAGCTCGGTGGCAACGACGCCGGCATCGTGTTACCGGATGTCGATCCCAAAGCCATTGCGCAGGATCTGTTCTGGGGTGCCTTCATCAACACCGGACAAACCTGTGCCGCCCTCAAGCGCCTGTACGTGCACACCGACGTCTACGACGCGGTCTGCACCGAACTCGCGGCAGTCGCGGAGGCGATGCCGATGGGCCGCGGTCTGGATGAGGACAACGTGTTGGGCCCGTTGCAGAACAAGGCGCAGTACGACATCGTCGCGAATCTTGTCGAGCGCGCCCGCGAATCCGGTGCCACCATGCTGGTCGGCGGAAACCCGGACGCCGACGCCCCCGGGCACTTCTACCCCACGACTCTGGTGTCGAACATCGACAACGACAACGCTCTGGTGACCGAGGAGCAGTTCGGCCCGGCCCTACCCATCGTTCGATACGAAACAGTCGACGAGGCAATCGAACTCGCCAACGGCCTCGATGTCGGACTCGGAGCTTCGGTGTGGAGTTCCGACCGCGATGCTGCCCGAAAGATAGCCGCTCGGATTCAAGCCGGCACGGTATGGATCAACAGCCACGGTGGCGTACACCCGATGGTTCCGTTCGGCGGCATCAAGATGTCCGGCTACGGCCTCGAATTCGGCGTCGACGGACTCAAATCGGTCTCGGCACCACAGGTCATCAACGGCTGATCGAACCGCATCGGCGTGCTCGGCCGGGCACGCCGATGCCGGTCCGATACCGTGGGACGGTGACCGCCGACTCCATCGACCCCACTCAGCTCGACTTCATGTCGTTCGTCGAGTTCGCCGTCGAGAAGGCGTCCACGGAACTCGAACAGGTCGATCCGGTTGCCATGCGGTTGGTGCTCGAGCTGCATCGAGTCACCGGTGCCGTGGTCTACGACCTGGAATCGAGTGTTCATCGCCCCAGTGGCTGGACATGGTCGGGTTTCCGAGTGTTGTTCGTTCTGTGGCTCGTCGGGCCGAGCGAATCGAAGCGCATCGCAGAGCTGGCAGGCATCAGCCGCTCTGCCACGTCCGCTCTGGTCAAGACCTTGATCAAGGACGGTCTGGTGGAATCGGAACGGTCCATCACCGACGGCCGAGCCCTGACCGTCTCGCTGACAGAATCCGGGCATTCCGCCATCACGGACACTTTTGCGGCTCACAATCGTCGTGAACAACTCTGGGCCGATGCTCTGACAGGCGAAGAACGCCAGATTCTCACCGGCCTTCTGCAAAAGCTGGCCACCGCGATCGACCAGGACGGCATCAAGCGGCGCTGACCGCTCGCCTACGGAGCAAGTGTTCCGCATCTACCCTCGCCGCACGCTCAGCATCACGAAAACCGTTCCGACGCAGGGCGTAACAGACACCTCGCGGATTCGATTCGGCGCGCAGTTCCGACAGATATGTCCGATTGCTGTTTCCAGCGTGTTTCACGCGTAAACAAATCGATCAAACCCTTGATTATTTGCCCACGATCCGTCATAGTTGTGCCACGGGTCACAATCGACCATCTGTTCAGTTTGCGCGGTGATCACCCGCCGGTCACCGAACACGACGCGCCGTCACCTTCGAGAGGTATGAAATGAAGACTGCAACAACACCGTTCAGCTGGAGCAAAGAAGACTGGGCTCCGCTCACCGAAATGGCCGACGGCTTCGACGAGTACCTGCCCGACCTCAGCCGGGCACTCGATGGCGAGGAGATCGTGCTGGACGCCCGGTACCTCGACGGCGGTAGCGACTTCACTCTGTCCCAGAAATTCTCCAGTTCGGCAGTCGAGTGGGCCGTGTTCGAGAACGGCACCGAGACCGCGCGCGGAACCGACAGCTACGAGCTGTTCGAGATGCAGCCCGGACTGTTCTACATCCACTACCTGCGGGCCGGGGAGGATCACCCCGTAGCCTTCAGCGCCGCGATCGACACCGCCAGCGGACAGGTCACCGGAGCGATCGGCGAACTCGGACTCGACCCCCGACCTGAAGCCGCGCGCCAGCAGTGGTTCCAGGGCCAGATCGCTGGATCCGGTGCCACGCCCGAGGACGCGCACACTGTCACCGACGAGCTGATCGGACGCCGCGTCCGGTACGCATACAGCGGTGAGGACGTCTACGACCACGTCTACCTGAACGAGAACATCTTCACGTGGCTGTGTGTCGGCGGTACCGAGCTCGGAGTCGGTGACACCGAACGCTGCACCTACTTCAAGCTGCGCGACAACACGTACCTCTTCTCTTGGCTGGAAAAGAACCTGGGCGTCGAAGGCATGGTTCTCATCGACCTGGCGGCCCACCGCACGGTCGGCATCCAGTTCGCCCTCGATCAGTACAGCGGAGAACTGGTGAATCTCACGATGGGCTCCTACGCCCAGGAATTCGAGCGCACGCCGTCGATCGACGCTGCGCGTCCGGGCCCCTCGGCCTGATCGCTCGTTTTCTTACGCATTCGGCCGAACACCACCTATTCGATCCTGCTCCACCTGCCACCCCGGAGATGCCCGATGTCCACCACACCACCCTTTTCGTCGAACGCAGCACCCCAGTCAGGTTCCTCCGAACGATCCGGATTGCGTCCGGGCACGTTGGGCGTCGGGGCCATCATCTTCTTCGTCGTTGCCGCCGTGGCACCCATGGCCGCAGTCATCGGTGCCTCACCGGTCGTGTTCTCCGCCAACGGCGCAACGGCACCGCTGGTCTATCTACTCGCTGCTGCACTGTTCGTGATCTTCTCCTCCGGGTATGTCGCCATGAGTCGGCACGTACGCAACGCCGGCGGGTTCGTGGCCTACATCGCTCAGGGTCTGGGTGCCCGAATCGCCACCGCCGGGGCAGGATTGGCCATCTTGTTCTACGGGAGTCTGCAGGCGGCTCTGTGGTCGCAGTTCTCCGTATTCGCCAACGCATTGATTGCGGACAAACTCGGCATCGACATTCCGCCGTTGGTCATCGTCCTGGTCGTCCTTGCAGCAGTGACCACATTGACAGCCGTCGGGGTGGACCTCAGCCTCAAAGTTCTCGGCGTTCTGGTGGCCCTCGAGATCGCGGCGCTCCTCGTGCTCGACGTTGCCATCATCCTCGGTGGCGGCGGGCCGGCCGGTAATTCTCTGGCCGCGTTCGATCCATCCGACCTGGTCGGCCCGGGTCTCGGCGTGGCGTTCCTGTTCGCCTTCGCGTGCTTCACCGGATTCGAGGCAACGGTGGTGTTCTCGGAGGAGGCCAAGAACCCACGTCGCACCATTCCCCGCGCCGTCTACGGATCCATCGCCTTCATCGGTCTGTTCTACGCCCTGACCGTGTGGGCGATCGGCAATTCGGTCGGATCGGATTCGGTTCAGGCTGCAGCCACCGATGACCCTGCCGGACTCGTGTTCGCAGTGGCGGAGACCGAGGTCGGGTCCTGGCTCGCGACCTCCCTCGAGGTTCTCGTCGTCACGAGTTTCGTCGCCATGCTCATCGGGTTTCAGAACATGTTCGCTCGCTATCTCTATGCACTGAGCAGAGCAGGCGTTCTGCCCGCTCGACTGGGTACCGTCACCTCCAGGTCGGGTACACCTGCCACCGCCGCTCTCTGCGTAGGTGTACTCATCGCTGTCGTCGTCGCCGGTTTCGGACTCGCCGGCGCAGATCCCATCACCGTCACCTTCAGCTGGCTTCTCTCGCTGGGCACCGTGGCGCTGATCGTGATCCTGATCCTCACATCCGTGTCCATCATCGCGTTCTTCGCACGGAACACGTTGGAGACCAACCCGTGGACGACGAAGATCGCGCCTGGGCTCTCGATCGCCGGATTCGGATCCGTGGCCTACATTGCGGTCACCAACTACGACGTCCTGCTCGGTGGCCAGGGCGGAGTTGCTCAGTGGCTGCTCCTTTTGATTCCCGCGGCGTCGGTCGCCGGGTTCGCTTGGGCCACAATGCGTCCCGCCATCAACTACGAGGCCGAATTGGTCTGAATTCCATCGATCCGGACGCCACCGCTTCGCCTCGCGGATCGGTCGGCGTTCGCCGCATTCGAGGGTATGACACCGCACAGCGTGCCCGAGGCCGCACCAGCGATGCTCTCCGAATCACCGTTGCTTCGACCACATCTCGGATCGCAAGCTGGGTACGGTGAGGAGCGCGAGTTCGAGCCGACAGAAAGGGGCACACCGCACATGGCCGTCGAGCAGAGAGTTCACGAGTCCCGGTACGGTACCGGCCGCGACGCCCTGCTGGACGCGACCGTTCGAGCGGTCGCCGAAGACGGGCTTCGTCGCCTCACCTACAGGCGGGTTGCCTCGGAGGCCGGTGTCGGTCACACACTGGTGGCACACCACTTCGGATCGATCGACACTCTCGTCGAGGAGGCGCTGCACCGTTCTTACGTTCGCAGTGTCGCCACCATCACCACCCGGCCCGGTAGCGGCGATCTGAACGCGCTGTTCGCAGGGCTGTCCACATTTGCGGACGACGATGCGATCGATCAGGCGTTTCAATTCGAGTTGATGCTCGAGTCACGCCGTCGTCCGAAGCTGAGGCCCCACATCCGGCGCGTACGTGACGCGTACGTCGATGCCATCGGCGCGGAACTGACGCTGGCAGGAATCGACCCCGATCCAGCTCTGAGCCACCTCGTCTACTCGGCTGCAGAGGGCCTGATACTCGAGCAGATCACCGGTGACGACCGACAGGCGACGGACAGCGCGTTGATCCACCTTCGTCGATTACTCGTACCCCGCCGGGCCCGCGAGCGGTAGCCGGACCGAATGTGCCGCCCTATTCGGCCGCGGAGGCATGCGTAGCCGGAGGTATGGTCGCGACCAATCGATCGATCACCGAACGGACGACCTCCGGAGCTGGGGCGTGCGTCAGCAATCCCTCCACGACGAACGTCCCGATGCGCAGCATCGCATCGGCTTCGGACCCGGACAGTCCAGCCTTCTCGATATCGGAAACGAACAACGATTCCGCGAAGTGGTGGAAACCGTTGTGCCAGTGCTCGATTGCTGCCGACTTGGCAACTCGGTCGTGCACCGTCGATACCAGAGGGCCCACCCTCTGAAGTTGCTCCACGAGCCAGACCAAACGGTCGGCCAGGGATCGATCCGCGACGGTCGCATAATCTGCCGCATCCTCGGCCGCGATAGCGGTCAGCACTGCGACCAGGATGTCGTCCTTGTCGTCGAAGTACCAGTACACGGTGTTCGGGGTGATCCCGACAGCTTTCGCCAGACGGCTGATCGATGCGCGCTCGAAACCGTCGGATACGAACATCTCGCGGGCAGCGGCGACGATGTCGTCGCGCTTGCTCTCCCTGTCGTGCAGTCCGCGATTCTTGGGCATGTCCCGGAGTTTATCTTGAATGCCATTCAAGACACTGCTACCGTTCTTGATGACCGTTCAAGAGATGGAGACGTGGCAGATGTCGAACACCGGACGCACAGCCCTGATCACCGGCGCATCCGCAGGCATCGGCGCGGCCTTCGCACGTCACCTCGCCGCCGAGGGACACAACCTCGTTCTGGTAGCCCGTCGCGAGGATCGGTTGACTGCACTGGCAGACGAGCTCACCACGCGCCACAGCGTGCGGTGCGACGTGGTGGCCGCCGACCTGGCCGATCGCGACGCTCCCCGCGCGATCATGGAGCGCACGCGAGCCCTGGGTGTCGACATCGACATACTCGTCAACAATGCTGGAATGTCGGGGAATTCGAAGTTCGCCGACGCTTCATTCGAGTCGCTGGCCGCGGAGATCCAGGTGATGATCACGGCGGTGACCGAACTTGCTCACCTCACTGTTCCTGGCATGAAAGAGCGAGGATACGGGCGCATCGTCAACCTCTCGTCGCTGGCGGCCCTGCTTCCCCCCGCGGCCAGTTTGCTGTACACCGGCATCAAGTCCTACGTACTCGACATGTCGCAGTCACTCGACATGGAGCTGCGTCCCCACGGCATTCACGTCACCGCGCTCTGCCCGGGCTTCACGCACAGCGAGTTCCACGACGTCATGGGGACCAGGGAGGCGGCCACGTCCAAACTCCCCTCGATCCTGTGGCAGAACCCCGAGGACGTCGTTCGCGAGGGATGGCGCGCGGTCGAGAACGGCACTCCGGTGTGCGTGCCCGGGTTGGTCAACAAAGCGACTGCTGTTGCAGCCAAACCGATTCCGACACGTATCGGGTACTACCTCGGCAGGACACTCAATCCCTTCAAGTAACGAGTTTCGATCCATACAGTCTTTGCTGAACAGAGGAACAATCGCATGATCACCGACGACCACACCGGTTTCACCCGTACCGAGACGTCATTCCACTCGAACGGAGTTCGTTGCGCTGCTACGGTTTTCCGGCCACGCAGCCCGGCCTCCAACCGTCTGCCGGTGATTGTCATGGCCCACGGGTTCGGCAGTCCCCGAGCCATGCGCCTGTACGCCTACGCGGAGCGTTTCGTCGCGGCCGGTTACGTGGTGTGCGTCTTCGACTACCGGTTCTTCGGGGACAGCGAGGGCGAACCGCGCCAGCTGTTGGACGTGAACGAACAGCTTATCGACTGGCGAAACGCCGTCGACTTCGCTCGCTCATTGGACGGAGTCGACGACAATCGGGTCGTCGGCTGGGGGACGTCGTTCGCCGGTGGCCACGTACTGACGTTGGCGGGCAACGGGGTTCGATTCTCAGCCGTCATCGCCCAGGTACCCCACATCGACGGCATTGCTGCCGTTCGCGCAACCGGATTGCGACAGGCTGTGCGGCTGGCTCCGGCCGCTATGTCCGACGGTGTGCGCGCTGTCCTCGGCCGATCGCCGCGCTACGTCGACAGCGTCGGACTACCCGGCCAACGAGCCGTGATGGTCTCGCCCGACGCGATGAAGGGGCGTGACCGTCTCGTCCTCGAGTCCGGACTGTCCGACGGCGACTACCCCGAAACCGTCGCTGCACGAATCCTTCTGAAGATCTGGCGCTACTCCCCCGGGAGAACGATGTCACGTATCGACTGCCCCACTTTGGTGCAGATTGCGTCCGAAGACACAGTGACCCCGGCGTCCGTCGCACAACGCGCCGCGGCAAAAGTCCGCGGTGCGACGGTTCGAACCTACGTAGGCGGTCATTTCGACCCGTACGTGGAGCCGCTGTTCTCCTCGGTGATCGGAGATCAGCTGACCTTCCTCGCCGATACTGTGCCCGTGCAACTCCGGGCTGTCCCCTCCGCCTGACCGCACGTTCGGCGCACCCCACAGTTCTCGGATTGGATCACCATGCCCGACGGCGCGAGCAGCTCCGAACTCTGGCTGTTGCGAACATATTTCGGTGAGGACGACGACGCAATCTGGACGTCCTTGACAGAGTCGGCGCGCAGCACACGATCTGCCGTCCCGGGTGCCGAGCTGGTCGTGTCGTCGGACCGAACACAGTGCCAGCAGCGTATTCGACGGGTCGTCGCGCGACTGGCGACGCGCGCCGAGGCGAACGACGGACTGTATGTCGCGCTTGCCGACAAGCAGACATTCGCGCGCCCGGATCGAACGCTGCTCACCATCGACTGTTCGGCGGTTCCGCGCAACGCCGAACGCATACCCTCGACTCGAATGACTCCGGACGGTGCCTTCAGGTTGGGCATCGACGGGCATGCACCGAAGATCGAACCGGCCCGGTTGTCGAAACCGAAACAGGCGACTACGTTTCACCACTCCGAGCCCCTCGCCGCCGACCTCGCCGACCGTGTCGGGGAGGCAGTCCGAGCCAGTCTACGCTGGCGATCGGACATGACACGAGACGGTTTCGGTGGGTAGACATCGGGACTCACCGGCAAGACGTGCGCCCACCGAGCGACCGGCCGGCATGCGGGCGAACGACGAGACACCCGACCCGCTGCTGCGGACGGGGGTTGTCGTTCAGACTCTGCTGTTCGGGCTGCTCGGCATCGGCACCACGTTCACGCAGGACGGCCCCACCGAAGGACTCGGCACCGTACTGACCTACGCCGTGTGCATCAGCACGATTCCCGTCGCCCGGATCATGAGCAAAGCCGAATTCGGGATGGACTGGTGGTCTCGCCGCGCACCCGTCAACAACTGGTTCGTCGTGTATTGCGAACTCGGTGTCACCGTGGTGACGGCAACCTACGCTGATCCTCTTGCAGCGCTTCAGGGTGCGATGCTTCTCGCACTGGTCGGTGCGTACGCCGCGCACTTCGCTCGACCGAAAGTGATCTGGTTCCACGTCGGGTGGAGCACGGTGTACGTGCTCGTACTCGGAGCATCAGCATTGGCGACAACCCCTACCGACACCGTATCGGTCGTCCTACGAGTCGTGGTGGCCATCACGGTGATCAACGGCGCTGTCACGCTGCTGTCGGCGTTCTCACGAGCAGTACTGCACTCCTCTCGGGTTCATCTGTCCGACGCGATGACCGACCCACTGACCGGAGTGCTCAACCGGCGAGGCCTGGAAGCCAGAGCAGTCGGTGCCGGCAACGACCCCGTTCGCCCGGCCTTGTTGCTGATCGACATCGACCACTTCAAAGCCGTCAACGACCACCACGGCCACTCCGCGGGCGATGTCGCGTTGAGGCTGACGGCGATGCGATTGACCATGAGCGCCGGCCGACACGCGACGGTCTCACGACTGGGCGGCGACGAATTCGTCGTCCTCGTACCGGATCCGACACCGACGCTCGGCGAATTCGCCGAGCGCCTTCGACAGGCCGTCCATAACGTCGCAGACGACATACCGATCACCGTCAGCGTCGGTGCCGCACTGCCACAGGTGGATCCACGCTCCACCCGCACCGTGTTCGACCGAACACTCGCCGCCGCCGACGAGGCTTTGTATCGCGCGAAAAGCAACGGCCGCAATTGCGTCGCTCTTGCGCGTCCGCCCGGCGATATCGTTCACTGACGACGGCGTGCGGCGATCTGGTTTTTCCGGGTTTCGCGACGACGAAGGCGGGAACTCGGTTGTATGCCGCCCAACTCGCTCTGGCTCGACCGACCCGACCGCACGCCCTACCGCGCGATCGATTTCACCCAGAAGTACGACACCGTGGTCATCGGGGCCGGACTCACAGGTTTGGTCACCGCCCTGCTGTTCGCACGAGCCGGAGAACGCGTCGCGGTGCTCGAAGCCCGCACGATCGGTGCCGTCGCGACGGGAAACACGACAGCCAAGATCAGTGTTCTGCAGGGCACGAAGCTGTCGTCGATAGCGTCGAAACATTCGCAACAGCAGGTGCGACGTTACGTGCAGGGCAACACTGCTGGGCAGCAATGGCTGCTCGACTACTGCGCGGAGCGGGGGATAGCGGTCCAACGTGAGACGGCGTACACGTACGCCACGACCAGCTCCGGTCTCACCGCCGTTCGCGATGAATTGCGCGTCGCTCTCGGTGCCGGACTGAACGCCTCCTACGGCACCGACACCGAACTTCCCTTCGACGTCGCCGGTGCCGTGTCTGTTCCGGACCAAGCTCAATTCGATCCGATGGACGCCCTCATTGCCTTGGCCCAGGACGCCTCGAGCGCGGGTGCGGACATCACCGAGGGCACCCGAGCACTCGGTGTGAGACGAAGGCTTCGTCACGTCGACGTCAAGACGGATCAGGGTCCACTCCGCGGGTCGCGGGTCGTCTTGGCTACTGGCACACCCATTCTCGATCGTGGTGCATTCTTCGCTCGAATGGAACCGATGCGGTCGTATGCCGCCGCGTACGAGATCGACGGCGACGTTCCACGCGGAATGTACCTCTCGGCCGACTCCCCCAGCCGATCGATCCGGTATGCGCCCACCCCGGCCGGCGATCTACTCCTCATCGGTGGAAACGATCACGTCGTCGGGCGCGAGTCTTCTCCGCAGGTCCAGGTGAACGACCTCGACGAATGGACCGCAGAGAACTTCCCCGGGGCCCGACGACGATACAGATGGTCCGCGCAGGACTACGGGTCGATCGACGCGCTGCCGTACGCCGGACCACTGCTGCCCGGCGACGATCGCATCTGGGTCGCCACCGGGTACGACAAATGGGGAATGACGAACGCCGCGGCGTCCGCGCTCGTTCTTGCACAGCGGGCGTTCGGCGGTCGAACCGACTGGGCCGGCGCGTACGACAGCTGGAATCTGCGCCAACTCACCGGCATCGTCGACGCGATCCGTATCAATGCCAACGTGGGACTGAACATGACGAAAGGATGGGCGAAACCGATCACCGGGGGCACGAAACCCCCACCGGTCGAGAGCCAGGGCCACGTCGAGCCCGGCATCGCACCGAAGGCTGTCTGCACCGTCGACGGCGTCACCCACCGCGTGTCTGCGGTGTGCCCACACCTCGGCGGCATCGTGGCGTGGAACGATGCCGAGAAGTCCTGGGACTGCCCGCTGCACGGTTCGCGATTCGCTGCCGACGGCTCCGTGTTGGAGGGTCCCGTCACGTCGGGTCTGAATCCGTTGTCCTGACTCGTACAGATGAGTCGAGCAGCGTCTCATTACCGCACGATCGGCATGACCTGACGCACCTTCGGATCCCGTAGGTACAGCGCACCCCATGCAAGAATCCCGACGTAGACCGCGAACAGGACCGTGCTGAAGAGCGGCTTGTCGACCCGCCAGTTGGTGAGAACGGCACCACCGAGATAGCCGGTCAGGAGAACGGCACCCAGAAATGCGGTGCGCGGCACCAAGTACAGCACCAAGCACACCAGTAGCACGACGCCGATGACGGGCGTCATCTCGTCGCGCAGCCCCAATTCCACCGTCGCGTCTTTCACCTGCTGCACATTCAGCAGTTTGCCGACGATATCGAAGATCAGAAACAGCGCCAGCAGGCCGGTGAGGACCCAGCCGACGCGTGCAGCGGTACGTGACGTGGTTGCAGGAGTGGTCGTCGTGGTCATGATGTTCTCCGATGTTCGAGATGCACGATGTCGCCGGTATCGACTGCCGTCGGTACGGAAACTCACCGCGGCCCCGGATTCGGTGTCGATCGAGCCACCGTCGCGAGTCCACTCGAACCCGGTGACAGTAAAGTCGAAGAATGTCAGTGCGAGCAGGTGTTGTGGTCACGGGAACCGAGGTTCTTTCGGGTCGGGTGTCCGACAGGAACGGCCCATGGGTCGCCCAACGTCTCTTGGAACTGGGCGTCGACGTCGCCCACATCACCGTGTGCGGGGACAGGCCCGATGATCTCACCGCACAACTTCGTTTCCTCGCCGATCAGCGTATGGACCTCATCGTCACCACTGGCGGGTTGGGGCCGACCGCCGACGATCTCACGGTCGCGACCGTTGCCGCGCTGTACGGTCGAGAACTTCGGCTCGACGTCGAACTCGAGGAGCGCATCAACACAATCGTTCAGCGTTGGCGGAGTCGCCTGAGTTCCTCGCCCGATTCGGAGCCCCTTCTCGCGGGCATCCGCAAACAAGCCATGATTCCGGAAGGCGCGCAGTCCATTTCGCCGACCGGCACTGCTCCCGGCGTCGCGATACCAGCGAGCGACTCCGGGATGCTGCCTGCGGTTCTGATTCTGCCGGGCCCACCGCGCGAACTACAGGCCATGTGGCCCGAAGCTGTCCAGACAGCGCCGGTCTCGCGAGTGTTGGCCAGGAGTGCCGCGGTTCGCCAGGACACCATCCGCGCGTACGGTCTGTCGGAGGCCGACCTCGCGGCGACCTTACGAACAGCGGAGCGCGAGGTAGCGGGATTCGGCGACCTCGAGATCACCACCTGCCTGCGTCTCGGTGAACTCGAAATGGTGACGCGCTATCCAGAATCAGCGGCGGCCGCATACGCCGACGTCGCAGCACTCATCGATAAACACTATGGAGCACAGGTCTTTTCGACCGACGGATCCACTATCGACGACATCGTGGCGAGTCGCTTGACGGGCCGTCGCATCGCAACGGCAGAATCGTGCACGGGCGGCATGATTGCCGCGCGTCTCACCGACCGTGCCGGGTCGTCGGCATATGTCATCGGCGCGGTGGTGTCGTACGCAAACGAAGCCAAGACCGAACTTCTCGGTGTTCCAGCCGAGGTCATCGACCAGCACGGAGCCGTGAGCGAACCGGTGGCTGCACTGATGGCGGAGGGCGCGCTGAACCGGGTGAGCGTCGACATCGCTGTCTCGACCAGTGGCATCGCAGGCCCCGGCGGTGGCACCGAACTCAAGCCCGTCGGCACCGTATGCTTCGCGATTGCCGTCCGCGATCAGCCGACCGTCACCCGGACACTTCGACTGCCCGGTGACAGGGCAAGTGTGCGTTCGCTTTCCACCACCGCAGCGATGCACATGCTCGCCGACGCCCTGGAGCCGACGATCTGATTCTTGTGGTCAACGACCGACTATGGACTCCTCGATCGTTTTCGCCACCAGTGCCGCATCGTCGATCATCGGCACATGGCCGACGTTTGCCAGCGTGACGAAACGCGCCCCGGGTAGCCGCTGACGGGCCGCAGGGACGAAATGTTCGGGCGGGAAGATGCGGTCTCCACTCGACCATGCCACAGTGACGGGGCATGGCATTTCGGTGAACGGTGCCACGCTCTCGCGGGTGTTCAACAGGTCGTGAGCCGCATCGCATCCGACGAGGTCTTCGAATGATGCGGCAGCCTGCTGGTGCGTCATCTGCTTGCCGCGCAACGCAATATCACGCATGGCGAGCTGGCGAACGAACCCGAACCGCATCAGCGGCGGCATCAGTGAGCTGGTGGCGTCGGCCAGCTTCTTGGTCCGGATCAACGTCGCCCGACTCTTACCGGGATCGGCGTCGGGCTCCCAGAAACCGGCGGGCGAGAGCGCGCACACCGAACGGGCCCGGCCTCTGCGAGCGAGCTCGATACCCATCCACCCTCCCATCGAATTGCCCGCGATGTGCACGGTGTCGAGACCACGATCATCGAGCAGCTGCTCTGTCACATCGGTCAGAGCACCGATGCTCGCGTGATCGAGACGACGTCCACCGCGGTGCCCCGCTGCAGTGGGGACGACGAGGTCGTAGTTCTTCTCCAGAAGCGGTGCGACGGTGTCCCACGCTCGAGCCGACATCGTCACTCCGTGCAGCAACAGAAGTGGAGGTTTGGTGCTCATCGATTGCTCTCGTTTCGTCGACGGTGACATGCCCCGACGCGCCACCACTCGAAACTCGGTTGCCGCGCAGCTCGAGACGCTACACGCCGCACCGTTTTGTTCGCTCGACCCGGACCTACTCGTGACCGGCGACGGTGGCTACGTTCGGCCATGTGACCGGGCAGTGCCCGGCGACCAAGCGAGCCCCCTCGGCTGCCGCCAGGTCGATCAGCCGATCGTGCGACAGACGTACCAGCGGAGCATCTTCCGGCACTGCATGGGTTCCGACCAGACGGTTCTCATCGATGCCGGCCTGCAGATCGATGGCATCCATCGTGAAGATCCACGTTCCGGACTTCGCCATCCGAACCCGATACGACATGTGCCCCGGGGTGTGTCCCGGCGTCGAGATCGCGTCGATACCCGGGGCGAGCTCTGCGTCACCATCGAGGATGCGCCACTTGATGTTCGGGTTCGAGTAGTCCTCGCGCAAGTAGGCGTCGGCCCGCCCGGCCGTGTCCATTGCGAATTCGAGTTCGCGCCGTTGCACGAATACTTCGACACCTGCGTCGGCGAGATGCCGAAGTCCTCCCGAGTGGTCCAGATGCAAATGAGAGATCGACGCGAAAGCGAGGTCGGCGGGCGTCAGTCCATGAACTGCAAGGGCATCGATCAACGGATCCCCGTCGGTGGGGAAGGTGGGAGGAGCGCACGGCGCGTAGGAATCGTCGGGATCGGGACCGCGGAACCGTCGCGCATCGGTTCCGGTGTCGAGCAGGACCCAGCCGATGGTCGTCTTGACGAGGATGGCGCACACCGGCTCGACGAGAACGCGGTCGGAGCCACCCTCGATCGAAATGTGTTCGGGGATCTCGTCGAAGGCCAAGGTCAGACAGAACATGCGTTCACAGGTAGGTGTAGTCATCGGGCACCGTGCTCACATGATCTTCGCAGGGCCATTGTTGGGTCCAGCCTCATGGCATCCATTGAATTCCTACCTGCTAAGTGGAACGTTCGACCAAGTTTTGTCCGACCCTACACGTAGTAGAGGGCTTCACGTGAGCATCACGCTATGCGTTTGTGAGACGAACGTCCAACTTGCGGAGCCGTCACATGGAAAGCGCTCGATAGACGGACTCGGGGTGTTGAAGCAACGCCCACTGCCCCTCCTCCTCGGCGAGCGCGCTCGCGGACTCCCATACCTGGTCCGTGACGGTGTGACCGAGAACTGCGACATAGCTGTCCCGGGTCAGAATCGGAGACGTCGAGGTTCCGAAACCCTCGGCGAATCCAGTCAATCCACCGTTGTTGACCCACACATGGAACGGAGCGCCGCGGGGAACGACCGCGACGACGTCGCTCAGTATGTCTGCTGCCAGTCGATCGCAGGCTTCGACCGTCGCCGGTTGATCCTCGGTCGCAAGCTGGGGCATGATTTCGACGGCGTAGCCGGACTCGGTACCGATCCACGGCACCTGCGTGAATACGGTGACGTCTACCGGTTCGAGCTCGCTGGGCTCTTTGCCGCACACCCGCCTTCCGATCGAGTACTTGGTGGCCTCGGCGATCGCGATGAATGCCGCGTCCGAGAGGGCCTTCGTCATTCGAGTGATCTCAACACGTGCCACAGTCGGCACCTTTCATGTCGGGGTCACCGGCCGAGGTGCCGGCGACAGATGTAGAGGATGACTTCGAGCGCGGTATTCGCTCGAACTCTCAGGTTCTGCTGTGCCTCAACCTTTGTCGAGCGACTGCACCAGTCGCCTCAGCACTTCTCTGATAGTTCGAGCATCCGCGGGCCGGAGCTCGTTCGGCAGGTGATCGACCTCGAGACCGGCGAGCACCGCCAGGATCAGACGAGCATCCGTCCTCGGGCTCGTGAAATCCATGTTCTTCAGAACGGTCTGCAACTGGATGTTCAGCGTTGCCTGCCAGGCTGCGGATGCACGCGCCAACGCGGGACGCCGCACACCCTCGACGGTGAATTCGTATTCGGCCAGAAGCTGAAAACGCTTGTGCGTCAGACCATCGATAACGAGATCGGCCAACCGATCGGCCAGATCGTCTGTGGATGGGTGCTCGCCGATGCGAGCGATCGCCGAGGTGACCCGCGCCGTTTCGCGCTGAATGTGACGGTCGAACGCTGCCTGAATCAGGTCGTCTTTTCCCGCGAAGTAGTAGCCCACGGCGCCGAGCGGTATCCCCGCTCGAGCAGCAACCACTCGCATCGACAGGCCTGCGATCCCCATCTCACTGACCACCTCGAGAGCTGCGTCCACGATCGCGTTCTTCTTGGCGACGCCGCGGCGACTCGGCGGCATCTTGCTCAGGGCATCGGGCAGATCCGCAGAACCGTTCCCGCCGTGTTCGGTGATCGCTACCCTCCCACTGTGGACGCGTTCGTCGCGCCGGACAACCACGCACCGACGTTGTCGCCGAGCTCGGACACAGAATAGCCGCCCTCGAGAATCGCGAGCACTGGTACGCCGACATCAGCGATCGCACGACCCATCTCGCGATAATCGGCACGATCGAGCGCGGCATCCCCACCCGGATCCCCGCGAAAGGTGTCGAAGCCGAGGGACACGACGATGAGGTCGGGAGTGAACTTCGAGATCGCCGACAGCGCGCCGTCCAAGAGGGCGAGGTACGCGGGACCCTCGATCGCTTCCGCGAAGGGAAGATTGAGCGTGCTTCCGCGTCCGTGACCGGATCCCGCTTCTCCCGCATATCCGGTGAAGTACGGATAGCTACGGTCCGGGTGACCGTGCAGCGAGGCGTACAGCACGTCTGCCCGATCGTAGAAAATCGATTGTGTCCCGTTGCCGTGATGAAAATCGACATCGAGGATGGCGACCCTGTCGGCACCGCTGTCTCGCAACGACTGCGCGGAGATCGCGGCATTGTTGAGGTAGCTCCCACCTCCGAACGCATCCGCCGACACGTGATGGCCCGGAGGCCGGCACAATGCCAAGGCCAGAGGAGCGCCGTCGGCGACTCGTCTCATGGCGGTTAGTGCAGTACTCACCGACCCGATCGCAGCGTCGTAGGTACCCGGCCCGATACCGGTGATGGTGTCGAAGCAGTACTGTCCGAAAGCACCTGCGTCCTGGGGCTTCTTCGCGGCAACGGTCGGAGCATGCAGACCTGGGTGGATGAACGTGTCTGCGAACACCAGCTCGACGCCGTCGTCCGGCACATCGGCCGCCGACCATGCTTGCCCGAGAAAGTCGACGAGTGCCGTGTCGTGTACGCCTCGAATGCTCTCAAGGACAGCACTATCGACGTCCGGTCCGATCAACTCGACATTCGGTTCACCTGCGAGAGCATGGTGGATCGCGTCCATTCGTGCGACGGTGTCGAACGCCGGAATCGGTCGCCCGCACTGCACCTCGACGGGCGGGGCATGGCCCCGGTGTTCCGGACTGGTCACGACGGGGATCGGACGGGCGGAAGTTGACGTCATCGAGTCTCCGAAGATGTAGGGATTCAGCGGCTTACGGTGGTCGGCTGGACAGATCGCTTGCGCGCGAGCACGAGGTAGACGCCTGCGGTGACGGCCAGCCCGGGTATCCAGGACACGTCGGCACCCCCGAGCGCCGTGCTGAACGCCCCAGTGAACCATGCACTGGTCATGAACGGGATCCCGGTGGCAACGCCGGCGAAGTATGCGATCAGGACCTTGAGGTTCAGCCCGTAGTAGATCCAATTGACGGGGTCGTGCCAATACGGACCTGCCTTCGCATACATGGCGGACACGTTGTACGCGCCGTGCTGGACCACGTAGTAGTCGACCAGGTTGACCGCACCCCACGGAGTGAGCAGCAGCAAGAGAACGGACAGGAACGCCTGGAGGTTCTGCGCGTAACTCTGATACGCGATGGTGGCGGCGGCCGTCCCGAGGACGAAAGTTGGCATCATCATCAGAACCCGTGTGCGGAGCGAAGCAGGTACGCGAACGAAGGTGGACAGACCGGTGACGAGGTTGAGCATCCCGCCGTAGATGTTGAGGACATTGGTAACGGCAAGGCCCGCAGCAGTTGCCGCGAGAACGACCGAACCGAGTAGGCCGCCTCCGAGCGCCGCGTCGGCACTCTGGAAGATGTCTCCGAACCCGAACTTCGCGGTCAGCAGCAAGCCGAGGGCGCACACCCCCGTCGCGGAAAGGAACACACCCGCGGCGGTCCACCCGAAGATGGCCGGTCCCGAGGTGTCTTCCGGCAGATAACGGGAGTAGTCCGACACGAAGGGTGCGTATGTCAGAGCGAATGTGACCGCGACACCGGTGCCGGTGAGGAAGGCACCCCACGACACGTCCTGTGACGTGGTCACCGGAGCCCCATCGCGGAGGAAGGCAGCCACGATCACCGTCAGAAGTATCGCGGTCAGGGGAATCTGCGCCCATCGGCACACCGCATGGATGGCGTGATAGCCGACGACCGCGATCAGCAGACTTGCCACTGCCACGATCGTCATGGCAACCGGCAGAGCTATGCCGGTTGCGGCCGTCAATGCTTGCCCGCCGATTATGGTGACCGATGCAGTCAATCCCGCGTACATCAAGAAGGCCGCGATCACCGGTATGAGAGCACCGTTGTAACCGAACTGTCCGCGACTCTGAATCAATTGTGGGATACCGAGTCTCGCCCCTTGCACGGAGTGCAGGGCCATCAGCGCCGTCCCGATCACGTTGCCGACCAGAGTCGCAACCAGCGCCACCCAGAAGTTGGGAACGATCGTCAAGATGACCAGGCCGAATACGGCATTGCCCACATTGAGGTTAGCCGAGAACCACACTGCGAACAGGTCTCGCGCAGTTCCTATGCGTTCGGTGGTGGGCACCGGGTCGATGTGATGCGTTTCGAGTGCTGAAGCTATGTCGGCCGACTGCGTCATTCGTTGTTCCGATCCTTGGTTGAGGCGAAGTTGCCCAGTGAAGGGGACCTCGGATGCACTGTGTCGGGGTATCTTTCGACGGCTGTATCAGTTCACTGCAGGTGTGGTGACGCCTCGCTCTTCGGCAATGGAGTTTCCGCCGTCGACGACGAGAACCTGGCCGGTGATGTACGACGCCGATGCCGAGGCGAGGAATGATACGAGCGCTGCCACCTCGTCCGGTCGACCGGAACGTCCGAGGGGGCTGGCAGCACCCATCGTGTTCTCGTGCTCGGTTGCCGATCCCGTCGCAATCCAGCCCGGGGCAACGATATTGGCGGTGATGCCGCGGTGAGCGTTGTCGATCGCGATCGACCGCGTCAAGCCCACCAATGCCGCCTTGGCAGCATGATACGAGGCGTCTCCCCCGTAGGCCATCACCGAACCCGAGACCGAACCGACGTTCACGATTCGACCGAACTGCTGTTCCACCATGGGTGCGAGCGCAGCGCGGGTGACGAAGAAGTTCGTGTCGAGGTTGCGTGAGATTGCGGCGTGCCATTGGTCGTCCGAGGTGAGTTCGGCCGGAGTCTGCTCTTCGCTACCCGTGGTCGCGGTCATGCCCGCGTTGTTCACCAGCACGTCGACTCGACCGAAGTGTTCGATTGCCTCGTCCACCAGGCGTTTCGCCGTGGATGAGTCGGTGAGATCGCCGATGAAACCGATCGCCTGCGCACCGGTAGCGGTCAACTCTGCGACGCGGGTGTCGATTCGCGACGACGTCGCCGCGATCACGAGCGAATGCGTCGACGCCAACGCTCGGGCGCAGGCGAAGCCGATGCCGTCGGGGCCACCTGCACCCGTCACCACGGCAACGGGCCTTGCAACATCGACCGGAGTGAACACCATCAGCTACTACCTCCAAAGTTGAACGATCGACCAAGATTAGCCCAGAAGAACAGCCGAATGTGCTTTTCGGCAATAAAATTGCTGTCCATTGAAGTTCTCTGATGTTTGCGTTCTTGGTCGACCGTTTCACATTGCGGGACTCGCGTGGCGCGAGTAGTGGACGACGGACCCGGATCCGTCCGACCGAGGATCCGAGGTCGCGGTCATCGACCCGTCATCGCCCACGACTACGACGTTCGACTGACCCATAGCTTCGGTAAAGGCCGGAACATGTCGAACGTTCAGGCCGCTTCGTTCGAGTGATGCGCATGCCGGCGCGGACAATCCTGGTTCGACCGAAACGGATTCGTCTGTGTTGCCGTCGAATTGGACTCCGACGATTGCCCGCGGTGCAGCCACGGCGATGTCGGGGCCGACGCCGCTCAGTATTCGAAGCAGCAACTGAGCGATGATCTGCGGCTGACCCTGACCACCCATCGTCGAAAGGATGTGACGGACAGAACTACCCTGTGTGGTCATTGTCGGCATCAGCGTGTGGGCCGGGCGTTTTCGAGGTCCGATGACATTGGGAGAAGATTCGTCGAGGGAAAAGCTGGTGCCTCGGTTCTGGAACAGGACACCGGTTTCCGGATCGATGATTCCCGACCCGAAACCGCCGTAGACGCTCTGAATGAGGGACACCGCGTATCCGTCGCTGTCGGCGGTGGATATGCCGACCGTGTCACCGTGCGGCACCGGTGCCGTGCGCTCGGACACCGCTCCCAGTGCGGAGGTTGCCAACAGGTCCGCGTGCACCAGCTCACCCACGTCCACGATGCTCCGGCGTGGATCGGCGAGGTACTTCGACCGTAGGCCGTTGGCGTGATGGAAGATTCGCATCACGGCACCGAGATCGTCGCCCAAAGGGTCGTTCGAACCGAGTTCGTCGAGTGCGCGCAACGCGCGGAGAAGAACGAAACCGTGGGTGTTCGGCGGACTCGTCGACACGGTCAATCCACGAAATGTCACCGAGACCGGTTCGGTCACCTCCGGGGCGAATTCGACGAAATCGTCCTCGTCGAGGCTGGAACCCCGACTGCGTAGGAATGCAACGGTGCGGCGGGCGAGAGTGCCCTCGTAGAAACTCTCCGGTCCCTCGCTTCTCAAGATGCGGAACGTTTCTGCGAGTGCGGGTTGCGCGAACGACTCTCCGGCGTGAAGGGGCTGTCCACCCGGTCGGAAGACCCGATCGAAATCCGGCATACCGAACAGGTCTGCATGTTCGGGGTCGACGATGTGGTCTGCCAGCGAGGCCGACACCGGGACACCGCGTTCGGCGGCTTCCTCCGCATCGTGCAGCAACCGTTCCCACGGTAGGCGACCGCCCAGCCTGCGCATGCGCTCCCAGCCGCCCACTCCCCCGGGCACGGTTATCGTCTCGACACCGCGGAACGGTAGGTGCCCGCTGCTGTGCCGAGATCGCAGCGCGTGTGCGTCGGTCGTCGACGGTGCCCACCCGGACGCATTGACACACCGGATGACACCGTCCGGACTACGCACCAAGGCGATGAGATCGCCTCCCAGCGCTACGTTCTGCGGGTACACGACCGTCAGGGTCGCGGCAGCGGCGATGGCCGCGTCGACGGCGCTGCCGCCATCGCGGTAGACCCGCTGAGCAGCATCGGTCGCCGATGTGTGAGGTGTGGCTACTGCTCCGGTGAAACGTCTGGTGGCAGTCGATTCCGACACGGCCTTGATACTCCTTGGTCTCGAGTTGATTGGTGACGACGAGGCCCGTTCAGTCGATGGTCGACAGAAACGACCTCGTGCGCTCGTGAACCGGATCGGAGAAGAGCTTCTCGGGCGGTGCGTCCTCGATGATCCGACCGGCGTCCATGACGACGATGCGGTCGGCGACATCACGGGCAAAGCGCATTTCGTGCGTGACGATGACCATGGTCATGTTCTCTTGCGCGAGTTCGCGCATCACCGCCAGCACTTCCCCGACCATCTCGACGTCGAGTGCACTCGTGGGTTCGTCGAACAGCATCACCTTGGGCCGCATGGCGAGTGCACGCGCAATGGCCACGCGTTGCTGCTGGCCGCCGGACAGCTGGCTGGGACGCGATTCGGCCTTGTCTGCCAGCCCCACCCGTTCCAGGAGCGCAGCCGCCTCACGAACCGCCGTCTGCTTGGGAGTTCCGAGAACACGCACCGGGGCGTTCCAGATGTTCTCGGCGGCGGTCATGTGCGGAAACAAATTGAAATGCTGAAAGACGAAACCGATTTCGCGGCGTCGACGAGCGAGCTCGGTGGTCCCGACCTTCTTCCTGGAGGTCAGGTCCCGGTGGCCGATGGACGCGCCGTCGATGAGTATTTCGCCTTCGTCGATCTGCTCGAGGTGATTCAACGACCTCAGCAGCGTCGTCTTTCCTGCGCCGGACGGCCCGATCAACACCACGACCTGACCACGCAGAACATCGAGCGAAACCTCATCGAGCACTCGGCGGCCACCGAGCGTGCAGCATGCGTTGCGGACCCGAACGATGGGCTCGGCATCCTCGGTCTTGACTGTCATGTCGCTCTCCTCGACTGCTGTCGTCATTCGTGGGCAGGTTGAGAGGCGGCTACCGAGCGCCGCGCCCCCAACAGGCGTTGGGTGATTCGTACCGGCTGTTCGATGCCCACCTGACGGGCCAGCCGGTTCTCGATGGCCGACTGAATGACCGTCCAGACCGTGGTAAGTGCCAGATAGTAGATAGCAACCACGATGAAGATCTCGAACGTGTGAAACGTTGCAGAGCTTATGGATTGGGTGACCTGAAACATCTCGCTCACCCCGATGACGCTCAGTATCGACGTGGTTTTCATCATTCCGTTGAAGGAATTGCCCAAGGGCGGAACCATGACCCGCAGCGATTGCGGCACAATGATCCACCGCATGAGCTTGCCCGGTCGCATTCCGAGGGAAGCGGCAGCCTCGAACTGCCCCTTGGGAACAGCATCGAGTCCGGCGCGAACGATCTCCGCGATGTAGGCGCTCTCGTTGATCATCAATCCGAGGATCGCAGCTTGCACGGCCGCCTTCACCGAAAGCCCCAGTAGCGACACATCATCGAACTGATAGAGACCGACGGCCGCGAAGCCTGTGTAGATCAGCACCAGCTGAACCAGCAACGGAGTTCCACGGATGGCCCAGATGTAGACGCCTGCAACCCAGCGCACCGCAGCGATACGAGATCGTCGCATGAGGGCAATCGCCAGCCCGGTGATGATGGCCAATATCATTGCCACCACGGAGATCGCGATGGTCAATACGAGTCCGTCGAGGAAGCGATCGGTCGGAGTGAACAAGCTCTGCCAAAAGAATTGCCAATCGAACTGCATGTCGTCGACCGCCGCTATTCCTGGATGCTCAGGTCGCCCTGGCCCCATTGGTCGATGATGCTCTTGTATGTACCGTCGGCCTCGAGCGCACTCAACGACTCTGCGATGGCATCGTGCAGTTCGTCATTCCCTTTCAGCGTTGCAGCACCGATCTTGATGGTGCCGAACGGTTTTCCTGCGGTCTGTATCTGTGCCCCGGTCTTGGTCTCGTAGTAGCCGAGTGTCTCGGCGGCGTCCATGTAGGCGTCCATCTGCCCGTTCTGCACCTGCTGAATCGATACGTCCGGCTTGTTGTTGCGGTTGATGTCCACCGAGGGCTTGCCTTCGGTCACGCACGTGTCGGACTGCTCCTGCGCCAGTGCCTCGGCGGTGGTTCCGACGGCAACCATGACTTTCTTGCCGCACAGACTGTCGTCCAGACCTGTCACGTCGGCGGGGTCCTTCTCGCTGACCGCAATTCCGGTACCGGAGTACAGATACGGCACGAAATCGACGATCGCTTCGCGCTCGGGTTTGATGTAGAGCGCGGCCATGATCACGTCACACTGTTTTGCCTGCAGTGTCGGAATCAGGGCGGGGAATCCGGCCTGCACGAACTGGGTCTTCAATCCCATCTGCGCCGCAAGGGCTTTGGCCAGATCGACTTCGCTGCCGACCAACTCGCCGCCCTCGTCGAAGTAGACGCTGGGCGGGGCGCCGTCGTTTGCGGCGCACACCTTCAAGGTGCCGGCTTCCTGCAGGGCGGGCGGAGCCACCTTCGGTGGGCCCGAGGGGGCATTCGCCTCTGCCGAATCCGACGACGAACAGCCTGTGGCCAGCAGGGCAACGACACCGGCGCCGACGAAAAATGCGGTCTTGAACACGGTTCTTCCTCCAGATCGGGCGGGAACGAGAACTCTTGCCACCTGTCGTCTATCACTCGATAGGTGGTGACTATCAAACGATAGGCCGACTCTGTGTCAACCGGGATACGAATTGTGTCGATTGCGCGAAATCGGTCGGCTAACGATGCAGAAACGGCGGGCTGGTGCGGTCAGCCGACCGTTGCGCCCTCGAGGTCATCCAGCCGACGACGCGTCGTTTCACGTACCGCGGACAGCGCGGCCGGGTCCACCAGTACTGCGCGCAACACGAAATCGCCCGCCTGCAGCGGACGCGCGTGGCGGACGGGCCCATTGGGCCCCCCTTGCTCGCGCACCGTCTCGAACAGCACTCCGTTCACCGCTCGCTGCACGAAACTCGGCTCCACATCGACGAATTCACCAGTTTTCTGTCCGCCGATGATCAGCTGCTCCATCAACTCGTGGAACAGAGCTATGCCCTGGCGCTCGGCTTCGAACTCCGGTTGCGTCAGAACAGCATCTTGATACAGACCGCGCGAGTCGAAAGTTTGCAACAGCGACACCCGCACGTCCCCGGCTACTGTCAGGTGCAGCTTCTCCGCCCACGAGCTGTCCTCTGCCAACCGGCACTGCAAGCGGTGGATCGCAGCCCCGAGGTCCATCTCCACCAGTGCCCGAAAGACTGCGTGCTTGGCCTCGAAATGATGAAAGAGCGACGGCTGGCGAATGTGCACCGCCTCGGCGATGTCACGCGTGGAAGTACCGAAGTAACCGCGCTGCGCGAACAACGAAGCCGCCGCCAACAGGATTTTTCCACGCGTGGACGACCAATCCACCGAGCTGGGCTGCCAGTCGCCTCCGTACGTCACCCGGTTCACCTTTGCCTCGAACACCGCGCACGTCAAACTCGGGGAGGTCGGCATCGCGGAGCCGGGCGAGCGTCAGCGGAGTCGAGCGCCGGCCACAGCAGTCACACCCGGTCGTCGTCCGCGGCGTCGAGCAGCAGCAGGTGGGTAGCACCGCGCGAGCGGAGGTATCCAAAGTAGTAGGCGTAGCCGGCGGCGACGACCCCGAGTGCGATGCCCAGACTCAACCACTGCTCCGGATCCATCACACCGATGACGACGACACCGACGATCACGGCCAGCGCGACCAGTGCAGGCAACGGCCACAACGGCATTCGGAACAACTCCGGATGCTCCACGCCACGCTGTCGACGAACGACGAGAGCCGACAGTGCGATGAAGGCGAAGCCGACGACAACTGTGGATCCCGTCGCGTTGACCAGCAGGGTCATCGGCATGAGGCAGCAGGCACCCGAGATCACACCCATCACGATCGTTGCCACCCGCGGCATGCTGACGGAGCCGGAGACACGCGAGAGGGGCGTGGCCAACACAGCAGGCAGTGCCTGATCACGGGCAGCGGCGAACAACAACCGACCGGCCTGCAACCCGAGAGCAATATTGGCGTTGAGGATGGCCAAAGCCATTGTCAGCAATACGAATACGGCTACTGCATGACCTGCACGTTGCTCGAGGAACTCCTGGACCGGCAGATCGGAACCGACGAGGCCCTCGATCGAGTCCGCTCCCAACATCACCGACACGAGAGGGACCAGCTCGACCACCACGGTGATCAAGGCGGAATACAACACCGCCCGTGCCACGTTTCGACGCGGGTTCTTGGTCTCCTCAGCGAAGTACACCGCGCCGCCGTATCCGAACTGCGACAGCACTCCCTGCGTGACGACGAGTACAAGGCCGGCGATCCCGATGGGGGCAAGAGCCCCGCTCGAGTCCAGCGCCTGCGGGTTCAGCAGATCGGTGACCGGGCGTTCGATATGTACCAATCCCAATGCGGTGAGCAATACCAACGATGCCATCTCGACGAACAGAAACGACCCGGTCACCCACGCGTTGGTACGAATGTTCAAGCAGGCCACCACTGTTGCGATCAGGGTGACGACCAGGGCTGTGACGAGTGGGTCGACGCCGGAGATCGCGACTCCGAGGTAGTCGGCGACGCCGAGGGCGAAGATGGCCTGCGCCAGAGGAAGACCGACGAGCCCCAGGAAGAAGACTGCAACCCCGGATGCGGGTCCGAGCGTTCGACTGACCATCGCGTAGTCACCACCGGCGACGGGGTGCCGCGAACCGAGCTCGGCATAACACAGCGCTATGAGCAAGCTGATGATGCCGCCGATCAGGAAGCCCCAGAACACCCCGGTGCCGTAGGCCGTCAGTGCCGCTCCGCCGAGGATGAACACGCTCGCTGCAGGTGAGATCGACGAGAGGGTGAGCATGACGTTGCCGCTGACGCCCAGCGAACGCGCCAGTTCCCTGTCGTAGGTGCCAGAAACGCCGAGCGGCGGACTGGAGCGTGCATCGGCGGCAACCGGAGAATTGGGGATTTCGGGCATGACACGGCCTGCTTCCTGGAGTGTGAAGCCGAGATATTCTTTGACTCAAGTGTCAAAGAATTCTTAGGAGATTGGCACGCGCGCTCGGTACTGTCAACAGGTGGCACGCCAGCGGAACCAGATGGCCAGGCGCAATGCGCTGATCGAAGCGACGTATGCAGCGGGTCGCGAGCACGGGCTGCGCGCGTTGTCGTTGACCGACGTCGCCAAGGAAGCCGGCTTGACCCGTGGTGCCGTGCTCTACTACTACGACGACCTGGACTCGCTGCTGGTCGAGGCTCATGCCGCCGGTGTCTCGCGGTTCTGCGACGAGCGCGACGAACTGGTGGCGGCGACACAGGACCCGCGTCGACAACTGGACATCGCCATCGACGCCGGCTTACCGACAGGGCCCGACGATGCTCTGATGCGGCTACTGTTCGAGCTCGACGTACTCGCCGGCAGCTCTGCGCTGCACGAAAAGCTGGTGCAGGAACTCGACCGACGTCAGGCCGCGACGTACCGGAACATCATCGCTACGGGCGAGCGTGCGGGAGTGTTCACTCCGACCCCGAGCGGCGACCTCGTGGCGACGACGATGGTCGCCCTCGAGGACGGATACGGCCTGCACATCGTGGCCGATCACATCACGACTCACGACGTAGCGGCCGACGGAATGCGTGCAGTTGCAGCGCAACTGGGATGTCCGACGATCCGGGGCTGACCTACTCGCGGCCCTTCGCGGCAAGCGCCTGCAGCGCGTCGAGGTACATCTCGACCTGCTTGGCGAACACCTCTTCGTAATTCATCAGTGCCAGTTCGGCTTTGGCTTGCTCCGCATACGGAAACTTCTCGGGATGCTTCGGGGCGTACACCTGCACCCACCCGTCCTCCTTTTCACGCGGGTCCGACGCACTGAGCCGAGCACCCTCGGCACTGGCCGAACCGAGAACCAGATTCGCGAAGACCTGATACTGGATCACGGCGGCACGGCCTCGCAGACCTGCCATGTGCATCGCCCGCAACACCCACTCGACGGCCCGTAATTCGTTCGGGCCGTTGGTGACAAGGGAGAACGTTGCGGCGGCGGCTGCCGGGTGCGCAGTCGTGGTTCGCCACGCGCGCCAGGCAAGATCTTCGAGATCCGCACGCCAGTCGTCGGTCGGCTCGTAGCCGTCCAGAGACAGCTCGTCGAGATGATCGGCCACCGCGATGAGGAGGTCGTAACGACTCGCGAAATGTCGGTACACCGCAGTCGGGGACGACTTCAGCTCGTCACCCAAGCGCGAGAACTTCAGCGCCAGCTCGCCCTCTGTGTCCAGGATCGTCAGCGCTGCGGCAACAATTTCCTCCTGCGACAGCGATCCCCTCTTGCGGCGCTTGCGCACGTCCGAACTCATCGGCACATCCCTTCGCGTCCGACGCGTCGAGCGCGTCCAGACGTGTTTCCGTCTTGTTCCGACGACATTTCTTTTAGTGAATGCCATTGACTATTGCCTTGACTATGACCATAGTCACTGCAACACCAAACGATACGACCCGAGATTGGACGAGCCATGGACGCCCCCACGGCACCGGAGCTGCGATTCACATTCCGCATCGTCGCCGACACCGGCCCCTATCTACCTCTCGAACAACGAGCCGCCGAGCTGCTCGAGTTCATTCCCATCACCGGCGGAACCATGGAAGGAGATGTTTCGGGAACGATCATCCCCGGCGGTGGAGACTGGTGCCTGACTCGCGCAGACGATGCATACCAGGTCGAAGCGCGATACCTGATTCGTACCGATCAGGACGACATCGTCGACGTGGTCAACCTCGGGATAGTCCGCCACCTCCCCGGTGAGTCCGGCGAAGAGATGGGCTACTTCCAGTCCACCCCCCGATTTCGGACGACGTCACCGCGACTTCAGTGGCTCACGCGTTCGGTGTTCGTGGGGCGCGCGACATCCGACGCAACCGGCACCACGATCGACGTCTTCGAAGTTCTGGCCTGATCACTCATCTCACCGCCGCACGCGTGTTCGCACGCATCCGCCCGAGAGGCACCCAGATGTCAACACGACATACTCGCATGATTGCGATCGCATTCACCGCCGCATGCGCGCTCTTCACGACGGCCTGTGTCGGCGGGAGCAATCCTGCATCCGCAGACACGATTCGGACGACGATCGATCCGCCGTCGACGTTCGACCCCACCAAAACACTG
Organism: Rhodococcus sp. 06-221-2; assembly: GCF_002258365.1. NCBI lineage: Bacteria > Bacillati > Actinomycetota > Actinomycetes > Mycobacteriales > Nocardiaceae > Rhodococcus > Rhodococcus sp. 06-221-2. Next base: position 69,192 of record NZ_NOYJ01000010.1, on the reverse strand, counting down.
TCGCTTCCCGACAATCTGCTCGCACGCACGTCCTACGACACACTGGTCCGCCGAGACGACGGCGGCTTGATTGCCGGTCTGGCAACCGACTGGACGGCGACACCGACCCAAGCGGCGCTCACCATCCGCAAGGGCGCAACCTGTTCCGACGGAACCGCAATCACTCCGGGGGTCGTCAAGAATTCGCTCGACTACTTCGCGCGTCCGGACTCCGGCTCGACCGTCCCCGGTCAGGTCTTCGGCGGAACACCGCCGACGATCACCGCGGACGACAACGCCGGGACGGTCGTCATCGACCTCGGCGCGCCCTGGCCCGACCTGATGATCGGATTGAGCATCTCTTCGACTGGAATCATCTGTCCCGCTGGACTTGCCGATCCGGACGGACTCGGTGGCGGCACCGTGAAGGGCAGCGAGTCGGGACCGTACGTTCTGGACTCGTTCCAGCCGGGAGTGAAGTACACCTTCCGATTGCGTGAGAACTACGACGGCTGGCCTGCGTGGGCGACACCGGTAGACGGCACGCCCGCAAAGACTTTGGAGTACTTCGTATCTCAGGACTCCACCGCGACAGCGAATCTGGTGATGAGCGAACAGCTCGACATAGCCAAGATTCAAGCCACGACGATGGAACGCTTCGACGGCATGGACGGGTACAAGGTATCGGTCGATCGTTTTTCGGACTTCTACCTCGTGTTCAACGAACGCCCCAGCAGTGTTCTCGCCGACCCCGCCCTCCGACGGGGCGTCGCACAGGCGATCGATCGCAGCATGCTCGAAAAGGTGACGTCCGCAGGAACGGGTGAGATCGCGACCTCGCTCGCCTCGAACCTGACCCCCTGCGTTCCCACCGCAGACACCACGTTTCCCGAGCAGGACGCCGACGCTGCCTCGAAGGCCCTCGACGGTCTGAACATCCGCTTCATCGGCCCGTCCATTGCCGGTCCCGCCGGTGCCGGCAACGAGTACATTGCCGAGGCGTTGCGGGCTGCGGGCGCTCAGGTCACGATTCAGAACACCGACGTCGGAAGCTGGATCGGCACGGTCTTCGGTGAGCCGGACGCGTGGGACCTCACGTTGTTCGCGGACCTCAACTTCCTCGGTTCGCTGACCAGTCCGTTGGGCAGCTTCGTCGGACCGACGATCCAGGAGGGCGGTGGAAACGTCGGCGGGGTAACGAACGACGCCGCGGACGAAGCCTTCGCCGCCTCACTGACTGCATCCTCGCCGGAGGAACGCTGCAGCTACCTCAACAGTGCGGTCTCGGCACTGGTCGACGATGTCGATGCACTCCCACTGATCAACGACGCCTTCATCTACGTCCAGCGCCCCGGCTTCACCGTGCAGATGCGCGGCGGCTCGCTCGACGACCCGATCTTTCGCATCACCGGATGAGCCCCTCCCGCGAACCGAACCCTCAGGAGCAGACATGACCGACCGATGGCACTCCGCGTCCGCTCGGACGACCCGCGACCACGTCGTGGTCGACCCTCTTGCACCGACGTTCCGTTGGCAGAACGAGCGTGTGCCCCTGGTCCACAGAGCAGGGAACCGCTGATGTCCATAGCCGAACAGACTCTCCCGACCGGCGCGCCCGCGCTCGGATTCGGACGTCGAATCGCACAGAACTCGTGGAGTGGCTTCGCGCTCCGCCGATTCGGGGGACTCGTTCTCTCCCTCGCATTGCTGGTCGTTCTCACCTTCCTCATCGTGCCGCTCATTCCCGGTGATCCTGCACTTGCGATTCTGGGCCCGGACGCGCGGCCGGACGCGATCGCGGCCGTGCACGAACGGCTTCATCTCGACCTTCCGCTGTGGAGTCAATTCGAGCTCTACATCAGAGGTCTGTTCTCGTTCGATCTCGGCGACAGCTTCCGGTATTCGACGCCTGTCGCGGAGACGATCGCGACGAAACTCCCGTACACAGCGACTCTGGCGTTCGGCTCGATTGCAGTGGTCATTCTCGTTGCGATTCCACTCGGCATGACGATCGGCGTCCTCACCCGCGGTGGACGCAGACCTGCACTCGCAACCGGGTTCGGATCTGTCGCAGGATTTTTCGCATCCTTCCCGGCCTATGTGGCGGGCACGATCCTGGTCATCGTCTTCGCCATCTGGCTTCGAGTTCTTCCTGCAGGTGGGGTGTCGTCCACCGGCTCCTTCATCCTTCCCATTGCCGCTCTCGCAACAGGTCCCGCTTTCGCGGTCGCACGAGTGGTCCGACAGGAAACTTTCGAGGTACTGCAGCAGGACTACGTTCGCACCGCCCGCGGCCGGCGCATCTCCTCGGCCCGTCTGTACCTGCGCCATGCGTTGCCGAACCTGATGGCGTCGACGCTGACGCTCACGGGCCTGATCCTCGCCGGACTCCTCGGCGGAGCAGTCATCATCGAAACCGTTTTCAGCCTGCCCGGGCTCGGTTTGGAGGTGGTACAGGCGATCATCTACCGCGACTATCCGGTGATTCAAGGCATCGTCCTGACCATCGGAACCATCGCGATCGTCATCAACCTGGTGATCGACGTCCTCTTGGGTCTCATCGACCCCCGAACCCTGGGTGGGCCGACCAATGGCTGAAACACACCGCCGCATGCCGGCACCGCTGATCGCGGGCTTGGTCATGCTGGGAATCCTCGTCCTGACCGCCATCCTTGCGCCGGTCTTCCTCAGCAGCGCGGCCAACACGCTGACCACCGATACCCGCGCCACTCCCTCGGCGGAACACTGGTTCGGCACCGACGACCTCGGCCGCGACATTCTGGCCCGCTCTTTGGTCGCCGCTCGTCTGACACTGCTCATGGCTGCAGCCGCAACCGCGATGGCGGTAGTCGCGGGAGTGCTTGTCGGAGCGCTGGTCTGGCTTGCGCCGCGTCGGCTCCGGGAGGCGGTCCTCCGGATCATCGACTCCACCGTCGCCTTCCCGTCGATCATCCTGGCGCTGGTGATAGCCGCGATCCTCGGGCCTGCCACGTCGTCGGCGATCATCGCGATCGGCGTTGCCGGTATTCCAGGCTTCGCCCGAATCACTTCGAACATGACCGCGTCGGTTGCGCAGAAAGATTTCGTCGGAACGGCTCGACTGTTGGGCGTACCGGGTTGGATGCTGTTCGTTCGACACTTGCTGCCCAACATCGGCGGTCCGCTGCTCGTACTGATCGCGTCGAGTTTTGCGCTGTCGCTGCTCGATATCTCGAGCCTGTCTTTCGTCGGACTCGGTGTGCAGAGCCCCGACTACGACTGGGGCCGATTGCTCAACGAGGGCCTTCCTGCGATCTATTCACAGCCCATGGCCGTCGCCGCACCCGCCGCGATGCTGATCTTCGCCGGAGTCGCAGCGATGCTGACCGGTGACGGTCTGGCCGCGCGCATCGATCCGTGGGGACGTCAGCCCCGGTTGGTGCGCAAGCCGCGGCCGACCGAAGCTCTTTCCCTTTCCCCCGACTCCTTGGTCGAAGTTCGCGATCTGAAGGTCACGGCCGCGAACGGCAAACAGCTCGTGAAGGGTATCGATTTCGACATCGCGCCCGGGGAAATTCTCGGTTTGGTCGGCGAATCGGGTTCCGGCAAGTCGATGACGGCGATGAGCCTGGCTCGATTGCACCCGGAGAGTGTTGCGGTGGACGTCGGTCTCATGCGACTGGGCGAGCTCGATCTCCGCTCCTGCAAGCAGCAGAGCCGCTTGGCCAAGGAGATCGGGCTGGTCTACCAGGACCCGGGCTCGACCTTCAATCCTGCTCTCCGGCTGGGTGTTCAGCTCACCGAGGTCGCGAGAGTGCACCTCGGGATGTCTCGCGCGAAGGCGAACGCGACCCTGGTGGAGGCACTACGGGGCATGCGGATCAAGAAGCCCGAGGAACGAATGACCCAGCATCCCTATCAACTGTCGGGAGGAATGCTGCAACGAGCCATCATTGCTTCGTCAATCGTCACCAACCCCAAGCTCATCATCGCCGATGAACCCACGACGGCACTCGACGTCACCGTCCAGGCAGAAGTTCTACGCCAACTCAAGCAGATCAACAGCAGCGAGGGCACCGCCATCCTGTTCATCTCGCACGACATCGGCGTGGTCGAGGCCTTCTGCGATCGAGTTCTGGTGATGCAGCAGGGCGAGATCGTCGAACGGCTCACGGGTGCACAGCTTGCCGCTCGGGACGTGCAGCATCCGTACACCACAGCACTCCTGGCCGCGACGCCGACGATCGCACTGCCCACCCCCGCCCTTGCTGCCGAGGAGGTCTCCCAATGACCACGAGCGACAACCCCATTCTCGAGGTGCACGGACTCGATGTCACGCTCGGACAGCGATCGAAGGCGACGAAGATCCTGAACGGGATCGACCTGACCCTCCAACGTGGGTCGACGGTCGCTCTCGTCGGCGAATCGGGATCCGGCAAATCCACGATTGCCAAGACCGTCATCGGAATTCATCGAGCCGATCGAGGATCGATCCGATTCGCCGGGACCGAGTTGGTCGGTGCGAGTCGCCGAACCCGTCGATCTGTGCGGCGTCGGATTCAGCTCGTTCCGCAGAACCCGTACTCGTCTCTCGATCCACGCCGAACCATCGGACAAACACTGGCCGAGGCAATCGATCCGGTACTGGCACGGGTCGGGCCGAATCGCGAGCGCATCTCCTCCCTACTTGCCATGGTGGCCCTCGACGACTCGGCCATCACCCGGTACCCACACGAGTTCTCGGGCGGCCAGCGCCAACGGATCGCGATCGCCCGTGCACTTGCCACCGATCCCGAGGTGGTGATCGCCGACGAAATCACGTCGGCTCTCGACGTCTCGACGCAGGCCGAGATTCTCGATCTACTCGCCCGATTGCGTCAGGAACTGCAGCTGACCGTGCTCTTCATCTCGCACAACCTTGCCGTCGTCAGCCAGATCTGCGACGACATCGTCGTGCTGCTGGGCGGCGACGTAGTCGAATCCGGCTCGGTGCAGCAGGTATTCGCCGATCCGCAGTCCGAATACACACGCACACTGATCGATTCGGTCCCCGGCGGCCCGGCCTTCGGCCTCGCCCTCGCGGCACCTGCACCACTCGGCTCCCCGTCCCACTCCACAGGAGGCACAGCATGACTCAGGCACACCGCGTTCTCTGGACGCTCGGCGCCCGCGAGATAGCACGACTCGTTCGAACTCGCGCAGTGACCGCACGCGAGGTGATCGACGCGCACCTGGACCGCATCGCCGAGGTCAACGGTCACCTCGGCGCTCTCACCGTCGTATTCCACGACCGCGCACGCGCACTCGCCGACACCATCGATCGCCGAATCGCCGACGGTGAGGATGTCGGTGAGCTCGCCGGGGTACCGATCTCCGTGAAGGAGAACATCGACCTGACGTGGTCTGCGTCGACGCAAGGCTGGACCTTCCTCGCGGATGCGATTCCGACGTCGGATTCGACAATGGTCCGACGGCTGATGGAAGCAGGCGCGATCCCGATCGGCCGGGGAAACATGCCCGACACCGGATTGCGTTGGGACACCGACAACGAACTCTTCGGGCGGACCTACAACCCCTGGGATCGTGACCGAGTCGCCGGCGGCTCCAGCGGCGGAGACAGCGTCGCCGTGGCAACCGGCATGTCCGTCATCGGACTCGGCAACGACTACGGCGGATCTCTACGATTGCCGGCCTACGCTGCCGGTATCTGCGCACTGCGACCGTCGGCGGGCCGAGTGCCGGCACCCTCACCCATCGAGGCCTGGCCCCTGACGGAACAGTTCTTCGCAGTGAACGGACCGATCGCTCGCCGGGTCGACGACCTGGACACCGCCTTCTCGCTGATGCACGGGTCGGACGGCCTGGATCCGATGGCGTCCTCGATTCCTCACCCGACCACCTACGACGGCGTACGTCGCGTCGCCGTCACGCGCGATCCCGCCGGCTGGGGTGTGGATCCGCAAGTGGCCGAAGCAATCTCGGTAGCTGCCGATGCTCTGGCCGCTGCGGGGTGGGAGGTCGTCGAGGCCGAGGCACCCATGATCGAGGAAGCTGCAGTGCTGTGGCGTCGACTCTCGGTCACCGAGTTCGTCGGCAATTTCCAACCCGACAGCGGTGCCGAGCCCCTCGGCGCGGGCGCAACGCAGTATTTCCTCGACAACTCCTCGGAGACCGAGGTCTACGAGTCGATCGCCGAGTACAAGGCTGCGTGGGGTCAGCGTGTGCTGATTTCGGCAGCGTGGGAGAGGTTTCACGCCGAGTACCCGATCGTGTTGGGCCCGGTCTCGGCGCGGCGGATGACTGCCGTCGGCTACGACTTGTCCGGTCCCGAAGCGACCACGCAACTGTGGCGTGATCACCGGTTACTGGTGACGGTCAACCTCCTCGGCCTGCCCTCGGTCGCCGTGCCCACCGGGCTTGACTCGGACGGCATCCCGTCCGGCGTTCAGCTGATCGCTCCGCGCAACGGCGACCACATCGCACTCGCGGCGGCCCGAGCCGTCGAGCAGAGCGTCGGAACGTTCACTCCGCTGAAGAAGCCGGCGGGGATGGACCTGCAGAACGTGACCGGCTGACTCCGACTGCCACGGAACAGGTCACCAGCTGACGGTTCCGTGGCGGTCGATGAACCGCCCGGATCCGTGGCCGGGCCCTTCGGTGGCGAGCTGCACGATGGCGTCGGTCCCCTCGGTGACGGTCTGCGGCCCGCTGTTTCCGTTGAATTCGGTTGCGGTGTAGCCCGGATCGGCGGCATTGATGCGAATGTCGCTCAGGCCCTTGGCATACTGCGTCGTCAACATCGTGACAGCCGACTTCGACGCGGTGTAGGCCGGAGCAATCACGCTGGATTCGACGCGAGACGGATCGTGTGTCGCCGCGAACGAACCCATTCCACTGCTGACATTGACGATGACGGGATCGGTGGAGCGGCGCAGTAGCGGAAGGAATGCTGTTGTGGTGCGGACGATTCCGAGGACGTTGACATCGAGTACCGACTGCACATCCTCGGCGGTCAGTTCTTCGATGGCGCTGTGCGGTCCGGGAATGCCCGCGTTGTTGATCAGTACGTCGACAACCCCCTCCTGCCGTTCCACGTCCGCCGCTGCCGATGCGACGGATTCGGCATCGGTGACGTCGATCCGAACGAACCGAGCACCCAACGCTGCTGCGGCATTCCTACCCCGCTCGGCGTCACGTGCTCCGAGGATCACGGTGTGGCCCTGATCGATCAGTCGGCGCGCGGTTTCGTAACCGAGGCCCTTGTTTGCTCCGGTGATGAATGTGATGGTCATGCCCCCAGTGTTCAGGTCGACCGGCGCGTGTTCCAGGCACGCCTGGACGGTAGGACAATCGGTACCACCCTCACACCCGCTCGAAGAGTGACAATGGAGTCGTGACCTCGACAACGGACGGACTCGGCGCGACGATCAGATCGTGGCGTGATCGACTCTCACCCGATGCTGTCGGACTGACGACCGGACGCTCTCGACGGGCCACGGGGCTCCGACGCGAGGACCTCGCCGATCTCGCGGGCATTTCCGTGGACTACGTAGTGCGGCTCGAACAGGGACGAGCGACGACACCGTCGGTGCAGGTGGTGTCGTCCGTGGCGCGGGCTCTCCAGCTGACTCTTCCCGAGCGAGACCATCTCTACCGCTTGGCCGGCCACATTCCGCCGGCCGACGGGACTATTTCCGACCACATCCCGCCTGGGGTCAGGCGGGTTGTCGGCCGACTCGACGAGGGTGCGGTTGCCGTCTTCGCCGCCGATTGGCAACTGCTCTGGTGGAACCGGAGTTGGGCCGCGCTGGTCGGTGATCCGTCGTCCGTCTCACCCTCGAAGCGAAACTTCGCTCGTGACTGTTTCCCTGTCGGCACGGATGCACCCGGAATGTCCGCATGGCCGGTGACGCCGTCCGGCGGCGACGGGTCGGTCCGCGCAGCAGTCGTATCGGACCTTCGGCGGGCCACCGGGCGGTTTCCCCGAGACTCGAGACTGAGGGGTCTGATCGAAGAATTACGCACCGGCAGTCCAGAATTCGAGTCTCTGTGGTCGGTCGGTGCTGTCGGTTCACATCGCGAGGATCACAAAGTGGTCCACCATCCGACCGTCGGACCGATCACCGTCGACTGCGACGTACTCACCGACGGAGACGCGGAGCTGAAAATCGTCATCATGACAGCCGCCCCCGGATCGGAGGACGACACGAAACTCCGGTTGGCCGCCGTTTCCGGGTCCGTCGACCAGCTGCGGTTGCCAGTGCAGTAGCGGCCAGTCGAGTGCGTCAGCGACTGCTCTGCTATCCGACGATGCCGCGGAGGAACTCGATCCTGAGCCGGTTGTACTCGTCGGTCCACTGCGAGCCCGTGGTCATGAATGCATGCTCGAGGGTCCCCTCGTTCTTGCTGTACAGATTCAAGCGATTGGCAACGCCCATTCTGTCCAGCTTCGCGCTCAGTTCGGCCGCCTGATCGGGGAACGTGCCGGTGTTTCCGTCGGCGATGAAGCTCGGCGGGAAGTCGGAGGTGGCGTTCTCCGTGACGTTTGCGCGCGCCAGCCAATCGGCATCGGTGGTGTCGAGGTAGCTGCGTGCACCGATGTCGTACAGAAAGCCGTTCGACGGACTCGGAGATTGCGGTGAGCCGGCCCTCCCCACATCGAGGACTGCACTGTCGAACACCAAGGCCTTGAGAGCGCTTCGATCCATCGTGGGTTCGATGCCCAGCGCCCGTGCGTAGTCGGGGTTGGTCCGAACATTGGCGTAGCTACCCACGATCTGACCACCCGCGCTGCTTCCGGCGAGCACGACGCGGCTCATGTCCAAGCCGTATCGGTCGGCGTTCGTTTCCAAGAACTGCAGAGCCTCACCCAGCTGGATCGTCTGTGTGGGAAAACGGTATTCCGGTGCGAAGGCATAATTCACCGACACCAGGTTGAAACCGGCGTCGAGTACGGGGCCCGCCCCCGACGCGAAGTACGGGTCGTCCGCGCCGAGTTCGGAATCACCGTCGGCCTTGTCCCCCGCTATCCATCCCCCGCCGTGCACCATGACGTACGTGGGACGGCTGACCGACGGATCGTTGTCGGCGATGTAGATGTCGAGAAACGAATTGGGAAGCGTCGAGCCGTATTCGATGTCACTGGTGCGACCTGCCCCGTTCACTACCGACGTCGCTGTCGGCGCGGCAGAAACGAAGGAATTACTCTGCCCCAACGAGTGCAGCGCTCGAACCAGCGGCGCCGGACTGGCGGCCGTAGTGATCGTCACTGCGGAAACCACCAACGCAATCGAGGCAGCGAGGCCGGCCGGTACGGCGAGAACCACCCGGCGAGTGCCATCCGAGGAGCCCGCCCACGCCGATCCGAGCAGAAAGAACCCGAGCGCAGTCCCCGCGGTTGCGCTCACGACCCACAGCGCGTGAAAGGGCGTCACCAACCAGGCGACCTGAGCGACCACGGTCACTGCACCGAGCGAAATTCCTACGGCTACATGCTTTCTGGCATCGGACGCGACGAGACAGGTGGCCACGACGGCCACCACGATGACCCACAATCCCACCGCGAACTGCTGACGGATCAGAAGACACTGGAGCCACGCGAGTGCAACACCGATACCACCGGTCATCACGAGTGCCGATGTCGACGTTCTCGTTCGCCGGCCTTCGAAAATTTTGCTCACCCTTAGCTACGCCGTGGACGTGTGACGTTGCCTGTGCAGGTCACGGACAGCGTCGCTGAACTCGGCGACCGGCCCGTCGACCACTGCTCCCGGCACGACCTGCGTGATGGTGAGCGGCGTGATCGCGAGCGGCGCAGCATCGAATTCTTCCAGCCACGTGAGCAATTGGGCTGTCGAGGTGGCGTAGACGATACGTCCGAGCCCGACAATTCCGTGGCTCGCCGCGCACATCGCACAGTGCTCACCGGAGGTGTATACCGTCGACGATCGTCGCTCACTGGGGTTCAGATTGGTCGCAGCCCACCGTGACAGAGCGATCTCGGGGTGCTGGGTGGGATCGTGTCGATCGCCGACGCGATTGCGATCTTCCGCAAGCACTTCACCGCTGCCCGACACCAGCACCGAACCGAACGGATCGTTGCCCGTACTCACTGCGGCTGCCGCCAGATCCACAGCACGCGCCAGAAATGCACGGTCGTCGGCGGAAATACTCATGCCGCACCACATGGTGCGTCGACGATAGAAGTGTCCACACCTCGACCGTACCGGTACGAAGCACGGCGAACTCCGCATCGATCCCACGTGCTCCCGCCGAAGCGCAGGTAGCCGACACCGTCACCCGACTTGTCAGACTCGCGACAACGAGCGCACAATTCTTCACCATGGCACTGATCTCGAAGGGCTTCGTGGGCCGACGGCGCGGCGACGACGGGCGCACTCCCCCCGGTCAGTATCTGACCAAGGATTTTCCCGTCCTCGCGATCGGGCCTGCGCCCGTGGTCGCGACCGACACGTGGTCGTTCTCGGTCACCACCGAACGGGGCGACACTCGCAGTTGGACCTGGGACGAATTCGCGGCACTTCCGCACGAGACTCCGACCGTCGACATTCACTGCGTCACCAAGTGGTCGAAGCTCGACACCACGTGGAAGGGCGTGAGCCTGGACGTTCTGCTGGACGGTCTCGACACCGATGCCAGGTACGTCGTGGTGCACGGCTTCGACGGTTACACCACCAATCTCCCCCTCGAGGATCTCAGGGACGGGAAGGCCTGGCTGGTCACCGAGTTCGACGGCGCTCCCCTGGCTCGCGAACACGGCGGTCCGGCACGGCTTCTCGTTCCGCATCTGTACTTCTGGAAATCGGCCAAGTGGATCTCACGCATCGAGCTCACCCTGGAGAACGAACAAGGTTTCTGGGAGCGTGGTGGGTACCACGACTACGGAGACCCGTGGCGCGAGCAGCGCTACCAGGGCGACTGACGTGACTTCGGCGGCTGGGGCGAAACCCTGGCTCGTTGCCACGGCTGCGGCCGTGCGGCGTGAGACACCCACCGCGTCCACCCTTGTTCTCGACGTCGACGGTTGGCCCGGCCATCTCGCCGGGCAGCACGTGGACGTCAAGCTCACCGCCGAGGACGGCTACAGCGCACAGCGCAGCTACTCCTTGGCCTCGGCACCCGACGGCACGTCGCGTATCGAGATCGCCGTGCAGAACGTCGCGGACGGTGAGGTGTCGCCCTACTTGGTCGAGTCCGTCGAGGTCGGCGATCGCATCGAAATCCGCGGGCCGGTGGGTCGATGGTTCGTCTGGCGGCCGTCCCAACCGTCGGAGACCCCGTCTCCGCCGATTCTGTTGGTGGGTGGTGGTTCCGGCATCGTCCCGCTCCGCGCCATGGTTCGCGCGCAGGCGTCTGCGACGGGCGGGCGGGTGCCCTTCCGAGTGTTGTACTCCGTGCGCGAACCAGCAGAGGTGTACTTCGCGGACGAGTGGGCTCACCCTCCGGCGGGAGTGGACGTCACGATGATCCACACGCGGCGTGCTCCTGCCGGCAGCACACGGCCCCTCGGTCGAATCACGTTGGAAGACATCGACGCTCACGGATGGCCGGCGGAATTCGAGCCGCGCTGCTACATCTGCGGGCCCACGAGCTTCGTCGACACGGTGGCGGACATGCTGGTAGCGCGGGGTCACTCGGCTGGGAACATTCGAACAGAGCGTTTCGGACCGAGCTGACGCCGACTGTCGCCATCCCCGCGCAGATTCGTATGCGACACGTGCCGCGGTTTCACCCGGCTACCGTGAACAAATGACGATGTCGCAGCCCAGGTTGCCTGCCATAGGCTTTCCTCGTGTCGAACCGACCTCGTGAGTTCGACTGTGTAGCAACGGTTTTCTCACGTGCATTCCAGGATACTTCGGAGTTCCGCCGTCGTTGCACGATGTCCACCTACCACCGAAGGAACTGCGATGACCGGTGCAGCCGATGTTCCCGTCAAGACCCCGGCAGAAGGGTCGACAGCACTGTCGCTCACTCGTCGGAAAGCATTGATTGCCGGTGCAACAGGAAATATCGTCGAATGGTTCGATTTCACCATCTACGGATTCAGCGCGGTTGTTCTCGCGACAGTGTTCTTTCCGGCGGAATTCGGGAGTGGCGCACTGCTGGCCACCTTTGCCCTGTACGGAGTCGCCTTCTTGGCCAGACCAGCAGGTGGAGTCTTCTTCGGAAGACTCGGTGACCGATTCGGTCGACGGGGATCGCTCTCACTGGCCATCACTCTCATGGGGTGCTCGACGGCCGCAATAGGCCTGCTTCCCACGTACGCATCGATCGGTGCCGCTGCACCGCTGTTGTTGCTGGTCTGCAGATTGGTACAGGGATTTTCGGCGGGAGGCGAATACACCGGAGCAGCTACGTTTGTCGTCGAACATGCGCCGTACCACCGTCGCGGCCTGTACGCGGGGATAATCGCCGGCTCGTCGTTCGTCGGAAGCATCTTCGCAACGGTGACGGTCCTGTCGTTCAATTCGGTTGGTGCAGAGTATTTCCTGAATGGCGGGTGGCGTTGGCCGTTCGTCATCGGCGGAATTGTCGCACTTGCGGGCCTGTTTCTGAGGCTTGCTGTCGAGGAAACTCCGGCTTTCACGGAAATGAAGGAAAAAGAATCTCTCCCGATTCGTCCTATGGCTGATCTGCTCCGCCATCACCGGCAGTCCCTGATCACCGCGTTCGTCTACTTCGCCGCGCTGGGCGTTGCCACTCACATGCTGATCGGCTACATGCCGACGTTCCTGGTTCATGCGGCTCGAGTCTCGAGCACGACTGCTCTGTTACTGACGTCGAGCGCACTGGTGGTGGCAGTTCCCCTGTACGTCTACTTCGGAGCCACGGTGGACCGAGTCGGCCGGCGGCCACTCGTCCGGATCGGCATGGTGTCGTCGATCTTCGTCGCGATACCGAGCTACCTACTCATCGGAACGGGAAACATCGTTGCGATCGCACTTGCGTTGCTGGCCCTGGTCATCGTCCAAGCTTTGCTGGCTTCCGCCCTTCTCGCGGTTCTGGAAATGATGCCCACACATGCACGATTCACGGGTACGGCACTCCCGTACAACGTGGCCTATGCACTCTTCGCCGGTACGGCACCGTTGGTGTGCGAGGCACTGGTGAACGCGACGGGCAACACCCTGTCACCGGCCTTCTACGCAACGGCGATCGCCGTGATCTCTCTGCCCGTCCTGTGGCGCGGAATACCGGAATCGAAGACGTAGACACGACGTTTGTCGATTGCAGGTCGCCGAAGTCGCATCGCACGGTCACTGTCGGTTCCGGCTACTAGACACCATGATGTATTCGACGGCCCAACATTACGCGCCGATGTCGGCGTGCCTCGGAGACATCGGTCGAGACGAAGACCGGGAGGTTGTGTGACGGAGACGTGGTACGCAGGAGGAAGAGTCGCGGACGGTTCCGGTAGAGAACCATCCGCTGTGGATGTGTGCGTGACGGATGGCATCATCACCGCGGTCGGCAGCGCTCCGGCGGGTGCGACGACTGTCGACCTGGACGGCAGACTACTGACCCCTGGCCTGATCGATGCACACGTCCACCTCGGCCTGTCCAGCCCTATCCGCGCGCAGTTCGGGTTCGAACTGTCTGCCGCAGAGGTTGCTGCCGACATTTTCACAACGGCGGGGTTCGCGCTCGACGCCGGATTCACGACCGTTCGTGATACCGGCGGCATCGACGGCGGCGTCGTGGGCGTTCTCGCCAAGGGCAAGGTACGTGGTCCACATGTCTTGTCGTGCGGACCCGTCCAATGCCAGGTGGGCGGGCACGGGTACTACGGTGCCGAGTGGGAACCGACGGCCATGTGGACGGACCATCACATCCCCGGACTGTGCGCGTTGTCGTTGATGTCGGGCAATGCCGACGAACTTCGGAAGAACGTTCGAGAAACGTTCCGCCGAGGTGCCACCTTCCTCAAGTTGTGTGTGACCGGCGGGGTGGTCGGCGGCCACGACCGGCTCTCCGATACTCAGTTCACCGTCGAGGAAATCGCAGTGGCCGTTGAGGAAGCATCTGCCCGCGGTACCTACGTCACGGTCCACGCGCACGGCAAAGAAGGCATCCGCAACGCGATACAGGCCGGCGCGCGCTGCATCGAACACGGAACCGACATCGACGAGCAGACAGCAGCTTCGATGAAGGAACACGACGTCGCCGTGGTCCCCACGTTCTCCGTCCTCGATCTGCTGTCCAACGACGAAGTGACGGACGTGAATCCGGTGACTGCGTCGAGGGCGGCCGGAATCCGCGAGCGCATGGAAGCCGCCCTCGCGATCGCTCGCGCGAGCGGTTTGAGAATCGGTCTCGGTTCCGACCTCATCGGCCCCAACCAGCAACGGAGAGGCGAAGAATTGCGCGTGCGATCCGAGCTGGAATCACCGATGCAGGCCTTGGTGTCTGCGACGAGCGTCAACGCGGACATTCTGGGCGTGGGCGACACCGTCGGAATGGTGCGCGTCGGAATGCGAGCCGACCTCGCGGTGTGGCAGCGCGATCCCTTCGAAGATCCCAGCGTCTTTGCAAATCCGGAAATGGCCGTTCTCGTAGTCAAGAGCGGTTCGACAGTAAAGGACATTCGATGAGCACGATATTGCACGGTTGCCTTCCCGACACCGAGTACATCCAAGTAACGTCCCGATCCGGGCTCGATTACGCGGTGTGGATCACCACACCTCCTGGATACGCCGAATCCACCGACACGGTGCCCCTGATCTATGTGTTAGATGGCAATTGGACAGTGGGTTTCACGGCACCGTTGATCGTCACGCAGAAGGATCCGTTTCTGAGTATCGCGCCTTACATCCAGATCACCGTCGGCTACGCCGGTCAGGAGGCGTCGGACTGGTCGCAGCTCCGCAACCGAGACCTCGTTCCGCCCGGAGAACCGATCGGCGACGACGTCGTAGCCGCGCTGGAGTCGGCTCGCGAAGCAGGCACGATGAGCCAGACGGACATCGATGCGTACATAGCGCAGATCTCGGACTGCAACGCAGGTGCCTTCCTCGACTTCCTCGTTCAGGAGCTGCACCCTCTACTGCAATCGCGCCTGCGCGTCAGCGAGTACGGTCACGGCCTGTTCGGGTACTCGTACGGTGGCCTCTTCGCGCTCTACGCGTGGCTTCGCGGCGGAACACCGTTCGCGACGGTCGGTGCGGGAACTCCAGGAATCAGCAGTGCCGAGAGCCAATTGTTCGAACTGATCCGCGCTCTTCCGGAGAGAGACGAGCGCGACCCTCGTCTCCACGTCACCCTGAACAAGGTCGAACTGTGGGGGGATGTCCCGGTCTACCGCGGTCTGGCTCGAAACGTCCTGCGCGCGCTCGAGGAATTGCGAGCCGAAGGACGCGCCGACGTCGTGTCGACCTCGATGCTCGACGAGACGCACGTGACCGGTGTACAGGCGTCGTTCTTGAGCTACCTGAAGGAGTGCCATGTCCGGTAATCGTGTGCAGTGGCTGCTCTAACATTTGGTGGAGCCCATCGACGTCGTGAGGAGGGTGTCATGCCCATCGACGATCTGCAGACGTTCGTCGACGACCTGGCCGCGCAGCTTCACCGCTCTGTGGCCATCGACGACCCCTCGATTCGCCTACTCGCAGCAAGTCGACATTTCGGCGACGAAGACTCGCTGAGAATCACCTCCATCCTGAACCGAGCGGTACCGGAGGAAGTCTCCCGCCCCCTGCTCGCTTCCGGCATCGGTACGTGGATCGAACCCGGCCTCGCCCAACCCGATGTGCCCGGGAGCCAGAAAAGGCTCTGTGTTCCTGTGCGGTGCAAGAGTCTTCTGTTGGGCTTTCTCTGGCTCATCGACTCCGCCGAGAATCCTCTCACCGCGTCCGATATCCAGAAGGCAGAGAACACCGCTATGCGAGCGGGAATCGTTCTGTACGAACGCCTTCTGGTCCGCGAGCGATCGAACGAGCGTCGCGCGGCAATTCTGCGTGACCTCGTCGACTCGGCCGACGACGTCAGGAAGCAGGCAGTCGAGGACGCGCTCGCCGAGCAAGTGATAGCGGAGCACACTGGCCACTATCAGGTCGTCGCAGCACAGCGCGAGAGTGCGAACCCTGCCGAAACATCGGACGACGTAGCAATGGAAGTGGCGATTCAGGAGGGGCTACAGGCTCTCCCGAGCGGCACCGGCTCGATCGCTGTGGAGAAATCGCGAATATGGTTGCTGCTCGCGACGACGGAACCGTTGACACCGCATCAGCTGGAGTCCGTCACCACGCGTGCGACTTCTCGTTTCCGGCAGCTGAGCGGAAACAACACTCGGTTCGTACTCGGCACCAGTGACGTCGTGAACGAACCTGGGCTGATATTTCGCGCCTATCGACACGCTCTCACGGCGGTTCGCGCCGCGCTGCTGGTCCCCTCGCTCGGCGACATGGCACGATGGGGCAATCTTGGCCCCTACGACACTCTCCTACGAATGTCCAACGACGACATCGCCAGTGCTGCACGCAATTCTCCGGTGTCGGTACTCGAGGCAGCGGACCGGCAGCACGTGTTCGTGAGCACGTTGAACACATTCTTCGACAACGCCTGCGATATTCGGCGAACAGCAGACCAGCTGTGCATTCATCGTGCGACCCTTTACCAACGACTCAAACGCATCGAGCAGATCACCGAGTGCAGTCTCGACAACGGCGATGATCGACTTACCTTGCATCTGGGATTGAAGTTGACGTCGCTGACTGCGGCCCGGGAAGCGTCGTCCGGGCGGGCGGTTCCGTGACCTCCGGCATGCGCTACACGAGATGCGCTGCGGGTGGCCGAAGTGTTCACAGATGTCGATAGCGTCGCCCGTCGGCTTCAGCAAAACTGTTGTTGTGCAACAAAACCACGTTCCGGACAACGACGCGACCGAATCATCTGGAGGAACGGTGCCCCGATCGACCGACGTGGTAGTCGTGGGAGCGGGGGTCATCGGCAACTCCATTGCCTACGAACTCTCTGCACGCGGATATCGAGTTCTGGTGGTCGACAAGGAAGGTGGGCCGGGATTCGGATCCACCAGCGCTTCCAGCGCGATCATTCGGTTCAACTATTCGACCTTCGACGGTATGGCTACGGCATGGGAGTCCGCTCAGTGTTGGAAGAACTGGCCGGAGCACCTGGGCAACTCGGCGTCGACCGACCTGGCCCGCTTCCACGAGTGCGGCATGGTGTTTCTCGATGTGGACCTGGCCCCGCGCGAGCGAACGGTCCGACTCTTCGACGAAATCGGCGTCGCATATGAACTCTGGGACTCGACGACTCTGAGCGATCGAGTCCCTGGAATCGATGTCGGCTCCTACTTTCCGCCGAAACCTGTTGACAGCGACGCTTTCTACGCAGATGCTGCTACCTCGCTCGGAGCGGTGTTCACGCCGCAGGCAGGCTTTGTCGACGACCCTCGACTCGCTGCGGCCAACCTGGGAGCTGCTGCGGCCTCTGCTGGGGCCCGATTTACCTTCCGGACACGGGTGGTTCGTATCGAGCAGCAGGTCTCCGAGAGGTGGATCGTGCACTTGGACAACGGAGATACCGTGGAAGCCCCGATAGTGGTCAATGCAGCCGGCCCCTGGTCGGGCGCACTCAACGCAATGGCGGGGGTAGGTAGCGATTTCACTGTGGACGTACGCCCCCTGCGGCAGGAGGTCCACCACGTCTCTGCACCGGAAGGCTACAACCAGGATGCACGTCTCGGACCCATGATCGCCGATCTGGACCTGGGCACGTACATGCGACCGGAGCGGGGCGGGGGCCTGTTGATCGGCGGTACCGAACCGGAATGCGACCCCCTGGAATGGATCGACGACCCCGACAGCGCCAACCCGAGCCGCACTGCCGCGCGCTTCCAGGCGCAGGTCACCAGAGCTGCTCGGCGTCTACCTCGATTGTCGGTCCCGTTCCAGCCCAAGGGAATTGCCGGCGTGTACGACGCCGCCTCGGATTGGACCCCGATCTACGACCGGACCGATCGGGCAGGCTTCTACGTTGCCATGGGCACCAGCGGGAATCAGTTCAAGAATGCACCCGTCGTCGGCCGAATGCTGACAACTCTGATCGAGAGGGTCGAGGCCGGACACGACCACGACGTCGACCCCGTCGTATACACGGGAACTCACACCGGGGTGAAGGTCGATCTCGGGTCCTTTTCTCGCCGAAGAGAATTCAACACCGAGTCGACCGGGACCGTCCTGGGTTAGCTGCGATCACTCGTGCGTCGCATCTGCCGGAGCACACTGGCAGCAACCTATTACGGCATTCACCAGGCTGTCGATGAACTCGCGGTCGCATGGTTGCCGGGTCAGCAGATGGCGGAAGTGAATCGGTGAAATCAGTAGCTCGATCGCGAGGCCGGCATCGACATCAGTTGGCACCTCGGAACGCTCGACCGCGCGATGGATGATCACCTGTACGGACCGCAACCGTTGCGACCAGAACGTAGTGCGCGCTTCTGCGGTGGCAGGCGAGTCGGTGATGGAGGCGAGCACTCGAATCAGGCCCTGCCCCAATGCAGATGCGAGATATCCGTCGAGCGCAGTAGCGAGTGCAGTCAAGTCGTCCTTCAGCGCGCCCGTGTCGGGCACCCGAAGAATCCGCTCACTCCCGGTGAGCATGACGTCGAGAATCAGGTTTTCGCGTGTCCCCCACCGCCGGTAGATCGTGGTGTCACGCACTCCGGCCCGTCGACTGATATCGGGAATGCCGACCTTGTCGACACCGACCTCCACGACGGCAGCGAGCACAGCCTCGTGGACAGCTTCCGTCACCTGCGCGGCTCGACCGCCGGGTCGCCGCCGTATTCGAGGATCGGTAGGTGTGTGCTCCACACCCCAAGGCTAAAGCAGAAAGTCTTGCATTTACCGATCGAGCGCCTTACCGTGCGTCTAAAGCAGATTGATCTGCGTTAAGGGACGGGGAGCTACACGATGGCATCGTTGATCGAATGGCGAAAGAGGGCAACAGTCAGCGCGAGAGCACTGACCCACACCACCGAAAGGGCCTCGCGCAGAGGCGGTGTCGCGCCGTTTCTGCCTCGTCTGTTCGTCGACCGTTTCACCCACCTCGGCGGCATACCCGATGACGAGTTCCGCGGCCAGTTGGCTCGATGCCGCTCCTTCGAGGACGACAGGTGGGTTTCTTACTGGTCGACTTTCGCCACCGAGCACCTCGAACGCGCCGATGCGGCCCTGTCACGGTTGCGTGCGCCCGTGAGTTCACGGCTGCTCGACACAGAGGCTCCGACCGGCGCGGTACTGTCCGAATTGGGCGGCGCACTCGCCCCAGCGGCGTCGATCCTCGCCGACCGCGGAACGGTCGCCGATCCACACGCGACCGCACGATTCATCGCCGAGCATCCCGACGCATCCGACGAGGCCATCGCTGTCGACGGATTGATCAAGGCGCTGGTGTACTACTTCGTCGCCGCATGGCCGGGTGGGACGCCGCGACGCCAGGACGCCTATCGCAGGTCGACTCGATTGTCGGAGTCGCTGTTGCTCGCTCTCGCACCGGTTATGGGGTACGTCGTGGAGGTGGTCGACATCGCCCTGCCCGGTACCTCCGACCGGGTACACGGAATTCTCGCGTTACCGCTGAATGCGAAACACATTCCGACAGTCCTGGTTACGAACGGTCTGGAAGGGACCATTGCCGAAACATTGCTACCCCTACTGACGCAACGGGATGCAGGACTGGGCACGTTCGTCATGGAAATGCCCGGAACCTACTCGTACGACGAACCCATGACAGCTGCGTCCGAGAACGTGTACTCGGCAGTGATCGACTTCCTCGCGGCCGATGCGCGCATCGACGCGGACCGAATCGGCATGATGGGCTTCAGTTTCGGCGGATACTGGTCCGCACGCATGGCCGCGTCGGATCCACGATTGAAAGTGGCGGTGTCCAACGGTCCGCTGACTCACCGCAGTTTCGGTGCGATCAACTCGATCGGGATGCCCGAGGTGATGATATCGACGCTCATCCGCACACTCGGTGCGACCGGAAACCTGGA
Organism: Rhodococcus sp. 06-221-2; assembly: GCF_002258365.1. Taxonomy (NCBI): domain Bacteria; kingdom Bacillati; phylum Actinomycetota; class Actinomycetes; order Mycobacteriales; family Nocardiaceae; genus Rhodococcus; species Rhodococcus sp. 06-221-2. The sequence goes on along the minus strand of NZ_NOYJ01000010.1, from coordinate 49,193 downwards.
CTTGGCGCGCAAGACCTCGAAAATGTCCCTACGGCATCGCTACCGGGATATCGACATCCCACTGCTGGTGATCAATGGAGCCGCAGACACGTTGGCCAGCACCCGTGACTCGATCGAACTCGCCGTCGACGCACCGAACGCCCAATTGGTTCTGTACGCCGACGACGACCACTGCGCGATGGGCAACGCCGAACACTGGTCGGCGTTGTCGACCCGCTTTCTCCGAGAGAATCTGGTCGATGCGTCGAACGCGAACCGGAACGACACGACGCCGCGAACATCCGATTCGTTATGACGACCGGGTCAGCTGGAGACCAATGTTCCAGGCGCAAGCCCTAATTCGAGCTCGGTGTGCCGGAAGACCATGTCCGTCGCGATCGGGTAGTTGATGGCAGAGGTCTCCGACAACGCTGTTCTGACGGCACTCTGCGCGAAGGTTCCGTCGATGAGGGCGAGGATGCGCATCGCAGTCGAAGCGCAGTCCAGCGGCGCGAAACGGCCCTGTTCGCAACCGGATTCGAGAATTCTGATCAGGGTGTCGATATCGACTTCCATCTGGCTCACGACCTCCTGCTGCAGTGCCGGGCGGCGGGTGCTCTCACGCCAAGCGTCGAGCCACAGCAGCGCATATTCATCGTGGCTCGGGTCCGTCGCTTCGTCCAGGAAGATTCTGAGACGGTCGAGTGCATCGGCGGAATCGGCTGCAGCACCGACTCGCTGCGAGCGACGGCCCTCCACCGCTGCCGCGAACCCGGCAGCGATCAGCCCGTCCGAGGTTTTGAAGTAGTGGTTGACAAGGCCGGGATACACCTTGACCTCGTCGGCAACTTTTTTGGCCGTCAGCTGCCCCAACCCCTCCGACATCGCCAGCCTCCCGGCCACCTCTGCGAGCTCCCGACGCCTGGACTGCGGATCCTTCCGGCGGTGCGTGCTGGTCGCCGACAGCGTCATGACGACGACGCTACCACCGGTAGATGCGCGCGCCAGGAGGATATCGAGACCCAACGAAATTCGTCGCGAGGAGTTCGATCGTTCGGGTTGCGGAGACGTGGGTCACGCGTATTGTCACCACCACCAACAAGCTGTTGGTGGTGGTGACAATAAGGAGCAACGCGTGACGGACACCCGCGGTGGGCCAGGCACGAACGATGTCGGCAAGGTCGAAGCACACGGCATCGACCGAATACCCGACGACGAACGCTTCGGACACCCCCGGAGCCTGTTCGCGGTGTGGGCGGCATCGAACATCAACTTCTTGTACGTAGTTCTGGGCGGACTCCTGATCGTCTTGGGACTGAACCTGTGGCAAGCCATCGTCGTCGTAGCCGTGGGCAACCTGTTCTGGGCCGCAATCGGTTTCATGGCCACGAGCGGTCCGGTGTCGGGCTCGCCGAGCAGCGTGATCACCCGAGCACAGTTCGGTACCCGCGGAAATCGCATCAGCCTGGGCGTGTTCTCGTGGCCGGTGTTCATCGCCTACGAGGCGATCAATCTGTGTCTGGGCACCCTTGCCGGCGTCGCGATCCTGGATCAGCTCGGAGTCGATCTACCCCTGTGGGGCGAGGCCGCGATCCTCATCGTCATCGCTGCCCTGACGCTGGTCGTCAGCGTGTACGGACACGCGACCATCATGCGCGTCAGCGGAATCATCACCCTTGCCCTGACTGTCGCCATGGTCGTACTCGGGGTCTTCGTGGTGGCGAACACGAACTGGAGCTACCAGCCGCCGGAAGCTCTGACCGGCGGCGCAACCCTGGCCACCATGGCGGCAGGTGTGGCTCTGATCGCTGCATGCCCCTTGTCCTGGGGTGTGAGTCCCGACTACGCACGGTATCTGCCGCCGGACGCCTCCCGCGTGGCAGTCGCATCGTGGACCGCATTGGGCGGATACCTGCCCTCTGTGGCACTCGGTGCCGTGGGTGCGCTCGCCGGCACTGCCGTGGACATGTCCGACGCGCAGACCAGCCTGGGGACCATCGTCGACGGTTGGTTCTACCCGATTCTGTTGCTGGTCATCGTCATCGGCTCCATGGCGAACAACGTGTTGACCATGTACTCCTCGGGCCTGTGCCTGCAGGCAGTGGGCCTGAAGTTGAAGAGATCGGTCACGGTGCTCTTCGACGGCGCACTCGGTGTGGCATTCGCGGCCTACGCACTGTTCGTCGCAGACTTCACCGATACATTGAGCGCACTGCTCGAGCTGACCGTGGTTCTCCTGGTCCCGATGATCACGATCTACGTCGTCGATCAGCTGCGACGCCACAACGCCTACGACGGCTGGGAACTGAACGACCTGAGCCCCGGTGGCCGCTTCTGGTTTCACCGCGGATTCAGCATTGCCGGCATGAGTGCCTTCCTGATCGGAGCTGCGTCGGCGCTCCTGTGCGTCAGTACGACGGATTTCACCGGGCCGATCGCCGAGGCTCTCGGCGGAGCGGACGTGTCCTGGATCGTCGGACCGGTCGTGACCACCGCGGTCTACCTGTCACTTTCAGCACTGACGGATCGCCCCCGAATCACCGATGCCGCCGAACCGGCACCAGCGCGCCCGGAACGGGCACAACAGCCGGCGCGGAACGCCGCAACGACGACCGGGGTACGAGAAAAGGAACAGATCTGATGCCGACCAGCTTGTCGACGCCGGCAGCCGGCACCGCGAAGGACAGCCCCGGTGTCGGCCCCTGGTTCAGATCGCGCTCGGAGACGGCCACGTTGACGCGGATCGATGAACCTTCTGTTCATCCACTCCTGCAGGCGAACGTCTGGCATCTTCGCGGCCGCGATCGAGATCTGATCGTCGATACCGGACTCGGTGTCGCATCTCTGCGCGGACACCTCCCCCACCTGTTCGATCGCGATCCGATCGTCGTCGTCACACACGCACACCTCGATCACATGGGAGGAGCACACGAGTTCGACACGTGCCTCGCTCACGCCGACGAGAACCTGACGTCTCCACCACCGGGAAGTCTGCGCGGTGCCCCGCTGGGCGTCGAACTCGGAATGGACTTGCGCGAGTTCGGTGTCACCGACGACACAATCCTTCTCGATGCACTACCCGAACCGGACTACGACATCGACCTCTATCGGCTCAGGCCCGCGTCAACCGTTCTCCCTGTGGAGCACGGCGCGACGATCGATCTGGGCGACGTCACCTACACGGTCCTGCACCTACCGGGTCATACTCCGGGCGGCATCGCGTTGTACTCCGAACACGACGGCACACTCTTCTCCGGAGACGTTGTGTACGACGACATTCTGATCGATCGTTGCCACGGCTCGAACGTCGCCGACTACCGCCGATCCATGGCAGAGCTCGCGGCCCTCGACGTCGCCAGGGCCTATGCCGGGCACGGGGACAGCTTCGATGGGAATCGCCTGCGAACACTGACGCAGATCTACCTGGACGAGTCGAGGTGATGGTCTCGACGCCGCGCGGAAACGTGCAGCGCAGCGACTAATCCAACTGGGTCGTCCAGGCCGCGGTGAGACCGCGGTCGACGATGCGACGCCAGCCGGGGGGTGCCGCCCCGTCGCGGCTCGACGTGCCTGCTATCCACAACATCGCCATGAGGTCGTCCGCCGTGAACGACGTCGAGAGCACGCCGGCGGCGTGTGCTTCGTCGACGAGTTTCGCACCCAGAGCCGTCGAGCGCTCGCAGGCGTCGATCAACGTGGTCGCGTTCGGGAACCGTCGGAGCATGGCGTCGTTCAGCGCCGGGTCGCTCAGCTGGAGCTCGATCATGGTGTCGACGAATGTCTGCAGTCTTGCACGGGGCGATCCCTGAGCCAGTGTGTGCTCGGTGAGCGTCATGAGTTTCTCGCCCGCGACGGCGGGAACGACGGCGTCGATCAGCGCTTCGCGTGATCCGACGCGGTTGTAGAGCGTGCCGATACTCACGCCTGCTTCCCGAGCGATGTCTTCCAGAGGTGCCCCCAACCCGTGCTCGGCGAACACCCGTAGGGCTGCGGAATGGAGCTTGTCCAGGTTCGCCTGTGCGTCTCGCCGAAGGCCTTTCTCGGGACCCATGCCAACTCCTAGATGTTGAGTACGGCCTCAAGTTAGGGTATGAATTAGATGAGGTTGACCTCAACTTAGCCCATCACCCGTCTGCACCGACTACTCGGCGGTTCTCGAAAGGACCCTCATGCCCCTCATCGCCATCATCGGAGCCGGTCCCGGCCTCGGTCTGGAAATCGCTCGCGCGTTCGGCCGCAAGGGTTTCGACATCGCCCTCGTCGCTCGCACCCAGGCGAAGCTCGATGCCCTCGCCGACACTCTGACCGGTGAAGGGTTCCGCGCTCGCGGCTTTGCCGCCGATGTGAGCCGGCCCGACACGATCACAGCCGCCCTCGGCCGGATCAAGGCCGACCTCGGACCGATCGACGTGCTGGAATTCTCCCCGGCGGATCCGACACTCGTTCCCGTGGACGTGCTCGAGGTGTCGCCTGAGAACCTGCAGCCGCAGATCGACTTCTATATCGGCGGTGCGCTGCGCGCCATCGGCGACGTCCTCCCCGACATGGTCGCCGCCGGCAACGGAACGATCCTGGTGACCACCGGTGGCGGTTCGATCAGTCCGATGCCGTTCCTGGGGAACGTCAACATCGCCGCTGCGGGCCTTCGCAACTGGGTGCTGAATCTGCACAACGCTCTCGAACCCAAGGGCGTCTACGTTGCCCACGTCGGCATCACTGCCCTCATCGGGGCAGGTCATCCGGAGGCCGAACCGGACGTCATTGCGAAGGCATACACGACGTTGTACGACGAGCGCCGCGACGCAGAATTGCACTACGTCGCGTACGACGCGTGACATTCCGCTCGAGTATCTGAGACCGAGAGGAAGCGCGGCACTACCGCGGCCCCGCATGTGCCGAGGCCGCGGCAGCGCTGTCAGCCTGCGTGCTGCGAAACCCAGCCGCTGAGGAGCACCGCCGACGGGTCGACCGGACCTGCCAACTTGCCCTGTGCAGTGAAGAAGTCGACCAGGCTCCCAGCTTGCTGGACGTCGGCTTCGGTGAAGTCTCGACCGCCGAAGTCGATCTGCGACACCCGATCCTGCGCTTCGGCGGCATCCATCTGAATTTCCGAGGACACCGCCCTCGCTGCACGAGCCGGATCGGTGTTGACGATGGCAGATGCCTCGGCAATGACCGAGAACACCTTGCCTGCAAGTTCTTCGTTGGCTGTGAGCCAACCCTCGGATGCGATGATCCACTGCGAGTACTTCGCGCCGAAATCACCGGTCGTCGCAACGACTGTCGACCCGGCATCCTCCGCTTGCCCGACCCACGGGTCGAAGGAGATGAACCCGTCGATGTCACCTCGCGCCAGCAGCGCCGGCTGCTCCGGCGGGCTCGTGGTCACCAGAGTCACCGCAGCTGGGTCGATCCCCAGGCTCCGCAGGTACAAATCGGTGAAGTACAAACCGATTCCGGGAAACACCCCCATTGTCTTGATGTCCGCCGGTGCGACCCCGTCCCGGAGAACGACCTGGAAGTAGCGGTCCGAATCCTGGAACACTCCGAGTGCGCGAAGGCTCGGGTTCGCGGCCATGACAGTGAGCGCAGTGGAATCGGCGTTGCCGGACAGCTCCGACGTTCCCGCCACCACGTTCTGCGCACCGGCCGCCCCGCCCTCCGTCTGGATGACCTCGACATCGAGGCCTGCGGCCTCGAACATTCCCTCACTGTCGGCGAGGAAGATCGGCGCGTACGACGGATCGACACCGACCGAGATCCGTACCAGATCAGCGGTCGCCGCTGCTTCGGTGGCCGGTCGCGAGCAGCCTGCGGCGAGCACGACCACCGAGGCCACGACGACGGCCAGCGCCCGACCGGCGGTCGGAAAAGTGCGTTTCAAGAGCATGTTGTGCCTTTCGATGTGGAGTGCGGTCGACACGGATGCGGCAGCAGTCCCATGTATCGGAAGACATGATGATGTCGGTGTTCGCGCTGACGTGTACGTCCGACGGTCCGGCCACCAGACCCCACTACGAATTCATCCGACATCGTTGCGCAGGGTTTCGGCCACGTTAAGACATCGGTCGGGTCCGCACGGTGGACCGCGTTGGTGGGCGCAGGGTCGGACCGCCACTAGCTTTGCCTCACACCGCCGCGAAATGCGGTCCAGATCACAGCAAGGAAAGCGTGCGCCCATGGCCCCACGATCGACAGTGACCACATCGAGTCTTGTTGCACTCGCCGCAATCACCACACTGTTCGCGGGTGCGTGCACCCGCCCGGCGACCGAATCCGCGGCTGCAACGAGCTCCACCGGCAGCATTCGCATCGCGGTCGGTATCGACGCGTCGTACGCGCCGTTCTTCGTGGCCGACGAGCAAGGCCTCTTCGAAAAAGCCGGTCTCGACGTCGAATTGGTTCAGTTCGGCCGAGGTGGCGAAGCCGTCGATGCACTGTCCACCGGCCAGGTACAGATGGCGGGTAGTTCGGACACGACCACGATCGCCCAGCTCCAACAGAACCCGGCGCTGCGTGCCATGTATTCGTACGAGTCGTCGGGCAAATACATCAAAGTCGTACTCCGCAACGGCGTCGACGGTCCGCAATCGATACGCAAGCTGGGCATCGTCGCCGGACTCAGCCAGATTTCGACCGTCAAGTACCTGGAAGCGAACGGTGTTTCTCCCGACTCCGTCGAGATGATCTCGGCAACCCCGACCGACATGCCTGCGCTCCTGAGTCGCGGTGACATCGACGGATACGTGATGTGGGAGCCCTGGCCGAGCGCTGCGATCGACCAGGGAACCGGCAAGGTCGTGGCGACCACCGGCGACTTCGATTGGTTCTACCACCATTGGGCGATCACGACCCAGTCGTGGCTCGATGGCAACGAGGACACCGCACGCGCCGTTCGAGACGTGCTGTCGGAGGCAACGGCAGAGGTCGAAGCAGATCCGCAGGCCGCGGCGGCGGCGACGAAGACCGCAGTGAACGTCGACGAAGCCCAGACGGTGCAGTCGATCGACGAAATCGATTACGCAGTAGAGGATTTGACGCCGACCAGCGTTGCCGATGCCCAGAGCGTGGTCGATTTCTACACCGAGATCGGTGCCATGAACAACCAACCCGACCTGAACACGGCGCTCCTCGTCGGTTGGTCGACGGAGGGATCACGATGAGTGTGGACACAGTAGAGGGCGTTCCGATCGAGGCACGCGACGTAGCCATCAGATTCGGCGAATTGGAGGTGGTCAGCGGCATCGACCTCGACATCCGACCGGGTGAGTTCGTCTGCCTGCTCGGGCCGAGTGGGTGCGGTAAGTCGACGCTGCTGTCGGCCCTGGCCGGGTTCGTGTCGGTGGCAGCAGGCGACATCAGTTGCGACGGCGAGTCGGTGAAAGGAAACAACACCCACGCCGGCATGGTGTTCCAGAGTTCCGAAGCATTGTTCGAGTGGATGACCGTCAGCCAGAACGTTGCGTACGGCCCCCGCATGCACGGATCGAACAAGGCCGAACAGGCGCGTATCGCAGCCGAGTACTTGGCCATGGTCGGCCTGAAGCACGCGGGCAGCAAGTACCCGACGCAATTGTCCGGTGGCATGAAGCAACGTGTCCAGATCGCGCGCGTACTCGCCAATCAGCCCCGCTTGGTGCTGATGGACGAGCCGTTCGGTGCCCTCGACGCCCAGACGCGTCAAGTTCTCCAAACCGAACTGGACGGAATCTGGCGGCGTACGGGATGCACCGTCGTGTTCGTCACCCACGACATCGACGAAGCGATCACCCTGGCCGACCGTGTCGTCGTCATGACAGCCGGTCCGAGCGCTCGCATCAAGAGCGTGTACGAGGTCGATGCTCCACGTCCGCGTGACCGCAATCATCCCGCCGTCGTAGAACTCTATGAACGACTACGAGACGACATTCGAGCCGAAGTGGTTGCCTCGCTTCGCAATCAAGGTATCGAGGAGGACACGCTATGACCGCCGTGATCGCAGGACGCACCGAGGCTGCGTCGCCGGCCAAGCCTGGTCGAGGCAATCGAGCGTGGGGTGCGGGAAAGTCTGCGATGCGTACCGCTGCTCTGTTCGTCGTCTCGGCCGCAATCGGTCTCGCACTCTGGTCGTTCCTGGCGTGGTGGTACGGACCGACGACGATGGCGTCGCCCGCGGCTGTCGTCTCGGCTGCGAAAGAACTGTCCGACACCGGGGTCCTGTGGACATCGATTCAGGCGTCCGGGCAACGCATCCTCATCGGGTGGGTTCTGGGTGTGATCGTGGGCGCGCCGGTGGGAATCCTCATGGGCCGCATCAATATCGTCCGCCAGCTGCTCGATCCGTACATCGAATTCTTCAGGTTCATCCCGCCCATCGCGTTCGTCACGCTGGCGGTGGTGTGGTTCGGCATCGGCGAAACGTCCAAAGTCGTCCTGATCTTCTACACCTCGGTGTTCATCGTGACCGTGAGTACGATCGCTGCGACAGTGGCGATCAGCGAGAACAAGCTGCAGGCGGCGACGAACCTCGGCGCAGGCAGGCTACAGATCATGAAGACGGTCGTCCTGCCGTCCACGGTCCCGGGAATCGTGACCGGAGCTCGGTTGGCCATGGGTAACAGCTTCTTGACCATCGTGTCGGCCGAAATCGTCGCTGCCGATGCCGGCATCGGCTCCATGATCTGGCAGGCGCGCAATTACGGCCGCATCGACTGGACGTTCGTCGGGATCATCACTCTCGGAATCATGGGCTTTCTGTTCGACCGCGTACTGCGGTTGCTGTCCAGGCGGTTCCTCGGCCGTTACGGAGTCAAGTGATGCCGGGCTCGGCAGCATCGATTGCCGAACTCGCCTCGATACCGGATGCACCCGTTGGCCTGAGCAGTGCAGAAGAGCGGACGCGTCGCAAGATCGCGGTAGTGGGCGGCTACCGCATATTGTCGAAATTCGGCCTCGACGAAGGCATCTCCGGCCACATCACCGCCCGTGACCCCGAAGATCCCGATACCTTCTGGACCGCACCGTTCGGACGCCTCTTCTCCCAGGTGCGGCCCGAGGAGCTGTTGCACGTCGGTGCCGACGGCACCGTTCTGTCCGGATCGGGACCGTTGAATCGAGCAGCCTTCGTCATCCACTCCACGGTGCACGAAGCCCGCCCGGACGTGATCGGAGCCGTGCACGCACACGGGCTGCACGGAAAAGCGTTCTCGTCCCTGCACCGGCTACTGCAGCCGATCACCCAGGACGCCTGCGCTTTTCACCAGGACCACGCACTGTACGACGAGTACCACGGAGTGGCTCTCGACGCCGAAGAAGGGGTAAGAATTGCCGCGGCGCTGGGTACGAACAAGGCCGTGATCCTGTCCAATCACGGCCACCTCACCGTGGCAACATCCGTCGAGGCGGCCGTGTGGTGGTACGTCTCGATGGAACGGTCGATGCAGGCCGAGTTGGCGGCGTCTGCCGCCGGAGATCCGGTGGTTCTGCACGACAAGATCGCGGCGCAGACGTTCGAGGCGGTCGGGGTGGACAAGGTGGGCTGGTTCGCCTACTCGACCATCATTCAGAGTATTGCTGCAGCAGAGCCGGACATCTTCGACGCTCGACCTCTGTTCGGCGAATGATCGCTGTCGCCCGCAATTGTTAACACCCCGAAACAGGTTCACCCAGTGGACCCCGAAACCCGAACAAAAGGTGAACAAGGGCATAACGTCGAAGTCGAGGGGGGTTTCAGACATTTCGACGATAGAGGTGAGCATGTCTTCCGCACTCTCCGCACGATCTGCGAGCAGTCCGCGACCGCTGGACATCGAGCCGACTGCGGACATGACCTCGGTATTGGCCAAGGCCAGGCTGATTGTCGACGCGTTCGACAGTACGAATACCGACCTCTCGCTGACCGAACTCACCCGTCGTAGCGGTGTGTCCAAAGCCAGCGTGCATCGGCTGGCCGGCGAGTTGGTCGAATGGGGTTTGCTCGAACGTGCAGGCACGAAGTACCGATTGGGGCTGCGGCTGTTCGAGCTCGGCCAGATGGTCCCCCGACAGCGCATTCTTCGCGACGCTGCCCTGCCGTACATGGAGGACTTGCTTCTCGCCACCCAGGAGACCGTCCACTTCGCTGTGCGTGAAGGTTTCGACGTTCTCTACATCGAAAAGATCGTGGGCCATCGGGGCTTGAACGAGAACTCGCGGGTGGCGGGACGACTTCCGCTGTACAGCACGGCAACCGGAAAGATCATGTTGGCGTTCTCGCCACGAGAGGTCTTCGACGAGGTCGTGGCGCAGGGCTTCGTCGCACACACCTCACGCACGACGATGTCGGTCGCAGTCCTGGCGCAGCAACTCGAGCGAATGCGTAAGGATCAGTTGGCCGTCGAGGTCGAAGAAACGCGACTGGGCTACATGAGCGTTGCAGTTCCGGTGTTCAGCGGTAACGCCGTTCTGGCCGGTGCACTGTCGGTCACCGCACCGACCTCGAGAATGAACGTCAATCGCGTTGCCGGAGCGCTGCGTACCGCCGGAATCGGCATCTCCCGCAGTCTGCAGGCGATGCGGTGCCTCCAGCCGGCGGGCGCTGCGCGCGGAGACGGGACGTGTCATCCCACCGTATGTTCGTTCAACGGCTGCGGCAAATAGTTGGGAAGAGCGGCTTCGCCGCATGTGAGTGGAAGTTCGTAGCAGAGACCGAGTTTCCGCGCACGTGCGGCGAAGCCGCTCACTCACGGCGATGGACGAGGCTTCGGCCCACCGCCGTGCGGACGTGGCCGGCTAGGCGAGGTTGATGAACGTCGTCTTGACTTCGGTGTAGGCATCGATCGAATGGGAACCGAATTCACGGCCCCAGCCACTCATCCCGAAACCACCCCACGGTGATGCCGGGTCGAGCAAGGGCAGCTGATTGACGAACACCGTGCCGAAGCGCAACTTGGGCGGGAGTGTGAGTGCGGAGTCGAGTGCCTTGGTCCACACCACCGCAGCCAACCCGTACTCGGTATCGTTCGCCCGAGCGATGACCTCGTCCTCGTCGTCGTAGGCCATGACCGACAGCACCGGCCCGAAGATTTCCTCTCGGGCGATGGTCATGTCGTCGCGCACTCCGGCGAATACCGTTGGCTTGTAGAAGAATCCGTCGGCCAGATCGCCCTGGACGCGGCTTCCGCCCGTCACCAATTCGGCTCCTTGTGACCGACCGGATTCGACGTAGGAATGCACTCGATCGAGATGTTCCTGGGATACCAGGGGGCCGATGACCGTCGACGGGTCGAATCCCGGACCGATCGGCAACGCGTCGGCTGCCGCGGCGATCTTGGAGGTGAATTCCTCTGCGCGCGAGCTGTGTACGAAGAACCGGGTGTAGGCACCACAGGCCTGACCCGTGTTGAACACAGCACCCTGCAGGTTGCCTGCGACGGCAGCGTCGATGTCGGCGTCGGCAGCGATGATGCTGGGGGCTTTGCCACCGAGCTCGAGCGATACGCGCTTGAGATTTCCGGCCGAGGCTCGAACGATGTGCTGACCGGTTTCGGTCGATCCGGTGAACGACACCTTGTCGACACCGCGATGGGACACCAACGCCTTACCGACTTCGGGTCCTCCGGTCAACAGATTGACCACGCCAGCGGGCACTCCCGCTTCGAGGCACAGTTCCACCAGCTTCATGGTCGACAGCGGCGTCTGTTCGGCAGGCTTGAGGATTACCGCGTTGCCGGTGGCCAGTGCCGGTGCCAACTTCCACGCAGCAATGGCGAGCGGAAAGTTCCACGGGGTGATCAGCGCGCAGACACCGACCGGTACCCGCTGCTGGAAACTGAGGTTCCCGGGAATGGACACGGGCGAGACGGTGCCCTCGATCTTGGTGGCATAGCCCGCGTAGTACCGGAAGACCTGAGCGGTCAGCGGCAGGTTGACACCGACGCTCATGAACGTCGGCTGCCCCTGGTCGGCGGTTTCGAGTGCCGCTATTTCCTTGGCATCTCGGTCGAGCAAGTCGGCGATCCGCCACAGTAGCTGCCCTCGGGCATCCGGGCTCATCCCCTGCCAGGCATCGGACTCGAACCCCACACGTGCGGAGGCCACCGCAGCGTCGACGTCCGAGATCGTGGCCTCGGCGAACCGTCCGATCACCTGGTTGGTAGCCGGGTCCACGGTCTCGCCGGTACGGCCATCGGAGGCATCGACCCACTCGTTTGCGATGAGCAATTGCGTGTTGTGCATGTGTTCCCTCAACATCTCGTTCGGCGAGCGCCATATCGGACTTCGACGGTCCAATGTGCCAGCCGCGGAGCGACGCCGTATCGGGGAGTTTCGGTGACCGAACCGACCCCAGATATTCGACGCGTCGTAAACAACGCGTTTCGATCCGCTCACCGGGCTGGACATTGTTATCCATCTGGATAATGATGGTGGATGTGATGGGGCGCACATCCGTCACCCGTGAGCGCAGGAGGCAACCATGTCCGTGTTGGCACACCCGTTCGACCTGGATGAGGACTCATCGCTGGCTCCGCCCAACTCTGTCCTCGGGAAGGCCTTCTCGATACTCTCGGCCTTCGACGGTGACAGCGACTCGCTACGTCTGGTCGACCTCTGTGAGCGCAGTGGCGTTCCCAAGCCGTCGGTATATCGGTTGGCCCAGGAGTTGGTGGCACTCGGCTTGCTCGAGCGGGTCGGTCACGAGTACCGAATCGGGTTCAGCGTGTTCGCCCTGAGTCAGCGCGCAGGCAGCACATCTCTGCTTCGCCGAGTGGGCCGGCCGGTCCTCGTCGATCTCGTCGCGTCGACGCGGGGAACCGCACACCTGGCGGTTCGCGAGGGCACGCACACGTGCTACTTGGAGAAGCTGGGAGGAACGCGGAGCGTGCACTCGCTCTCCCGTGTCGGCGGCCGTCTCCCACTGACGTGTACAGCGTCCGGAAAGCTGCTTCTGGCAATGGCTCCCGACTCCAATCGGCTGCTCGACCAATTGGTGGAGAGCGACTTTCCACGGCTGACCGCGCAGAGCGCGCGAAGCATGCACGCCGTCCGCCGCGAGATGGTGTCGATCCGTAATCAGCGCCTGGCGACGGAGCGCGAAGAGGCTCTGGTCGGATACAAGAGCTTCGCCGTGCCCATCTACGATTCCGGCGACAACGCCATTGCGGCACTGTCCCTGACCGTGCCGGTGGACCACACCGGTGACGCCGCATTGATCAACGCACTGCGGCTCGCCTCGCACGCCATCACTCGGCAGCACACCCACGCGGCCATGAGCACGCCGAGCGCTTTTCCGGCGCAACGTCTGGCATAGGCCGTATCGCTCAACGGACCCGATTCGTGCGTCGATCGCCGTTCAGCTGTGAAGCTGGAGCAGTTCTGCCACAACGGCAGTGACGCCGCAGTCCGTGAGTGAGGTAAGCCCATGCCAATCGCCACCAGAGTCGCCATCATCGGATCTGGGAACATCGGGACCGATCTGATGATGAAGATCGGCCGCTCCGAGGTACTCGAGATGGGTGCCATGGTCGGGATCGATCCCGACTCCGACGGCCTCGCGCGTGCCCGAGCACTCGGCGTACCCGTCACCCATCGTGGAGTCGAGGGATTGATCGAGCTCGACGGGTTCGACGAGATCGACATCGTGTTCGACGCGACGTCGGCAAAAGCCCACCAGGCCAATGCAGCTCGGCTCGAACCACTTGGAAAGACGATGATCGACCTGACCCCGGCCGCGATCGGGCCGTACGTCATCCCGGCCGTCAACCTCGAAAACCACATCGCCGCGCGCAACGTCAACATGGTCACCTGCGGTGGGCAGGCAACCATTCCGGTGGTCGCGGCCATCAACCGCGTCGTTCCCGTCGCCTACGCCGAAATCGTGGCGTCGATCGCATCCCGATCTGCGGGGCCGGGAACCCGCGCGAACATCGACGAGTTCACCGAGACCACATCCGCGGCGATCGTGACCGTCGGCGGCGCAGCACGCGGTAAGGCAATCATCGTGCTCAACCCGGCCGAGCCGCCATTGATCATGCGCGACACCGTGTTTGCTCTCGTGACCGACGACGGTCGTGGTGCTCTCACCGAACGTATCCGCGAATCCGTGTCCGCGATGGTGGCCGATGTCTCCGCCTACGTGCCCGGTTATCGGTTGAAGCAGGAGGTCCAGGTTGTCGCGGTCCCCGACGATCAGCCCGTCGAGACGTTGCTTGCCGACCCGTCCGCACCGCGGCCCACACATCAGGTCTCGGTGTTTCTCGAAGTCGAAGGCGCTGCAGACTATCTCCCCGCCTTCGCAGGCAATCTCGACATCATGACCTCCGCCGGCATCCAGGTCGCCGAACGCATCGCAAGCCGAAAGGTGGCACTCCGATGAGCACCCCCATCTACGTTCAGGACGTCACGTTGCGGGACGGTATGCATGCCGTTCGGCACCGCATGTCCCCCACCGACGTTGCCCGCATCGTCGTCGCGCTCGACGCTGCCGGCGTCGACGCGATCGAGGTGGCGCACGGCGACGGGTTGGCAGGTTCGTCGCTGAACTACGGGCCGGGATCGCACAGTGACTGGGCATGGTTGGAGGCTGCCGCGTCGGTGATCCAGCGCGCCACCCTCACCACTCTCCTACTCCCCGGTGTGGGATCGATCCACGATCTGAAGCGGGCATACGAGCTCGGGGTCCGGTCGGTACGCGTTGCCACTCACTGCACGGAAGCAGACATCTCCGCCCAGCACATTGCCGCGGCCCGCGAGATCGGGATGGATGTGTCCGGCTTTCTGATGCTGTCGCACATGGCAGAATCCGAGGCTCTGGCACAGCAGGCCAAGTTGATGGAGTCGTACGGCGCCCACTGCGTATATGTCACCGACTCGGGTGGTCGCCTGACGATGGGCGACGTCCAGGCTCGAGTTCGCGCCTACCGCGACGTGCTCGAACCGGAAACCCAGATCGGCATCCACGCTCACGAGAATCTGTCTCTGTCCGTTGCCAATTCGCTGGTAGCGGTCGAGAACGGCGCGTACCGAGTGGACGCGTCGCTGGCCGGACACGGAGCCGGGGCAGGCAATTGCCCCATCGAAGCCTTCATCGCCGCTGCGAACCTGACCGGGCTGACTCACGGAAGCGACCTGTTCGCGCTGCAGGATGCCGCCGACGACATCGTTCGTCCGCTTCAGGATCGACCGGTCCGCGTCGACCGCGAGACGCTGACGCTCGGCTACGCAGGCGTGTACTCGAGCTTCCTTCGGCATGCGGAGGCTGCCTCGAGTGCCTACGGAGTCGACGTTCGTGACCTACTGATGGAATGTGGCCGCCGCAGACTGGTCGGTGGCCAGGAGGACATGATCATCGACATCGCTCTCGGTCTCGTGGCCGAAAGGGAAGCACTCCCGGCGTGATCGACCCGACCTCGTGGGCCGAGGCAGTCGAGCTCCGCGCCCACGCCGACGCCGACGGTGAAGTGATCCGTCGCGTCGGCGGGCCGAGTATCAGCGCCGGTCGGCTACTCGAGGACGCCCTGGCCATGGCCGGCTCGATGGCCGATGTCGTCGGTGCCGGCAGCGTTGTCGCGACCGCGTGTTCGTCCGGACCCGCGGCCGCGACACTCACCACGGCCATCTCCTGGCTCGGAGCGATCGAGCTGCCGATCCCGACGGCACTGGATCCCGATGTCGCTCGTCAGCTGATGACTGCGGCCTCCGCTGTGCTCGTTGTCGCGTCTCCGGCGCGGCTGGCCATGGAGCCGCATCTGATTCGGCTCGGCGAATCCGTCGGTGTCGCAACGATGACTGTCGACGGCCACGTCGACGGCCTGGCTGCGGTGACGGACGGAACCGGGACCACACCGTCGCGTCATCGAACGTCCCCGGGCGACCCGGCCGCGATCATGGTCACGTCGGGCACCGGAGGGCGCCCGAAAGGCGCTCTTCTGTGCAATGGAGTCGGGCTCGGTCAGGCCCGACGTGTCTGCCGCGCCATGCATTACGGCTCCGACGACGTGCTGCTCAATGTGTTTCCCTGGCAACACGTCAATGCCCGTCATGCGGCGTTCCTACCCGCGGTGATGTCCGGGGCCCGACTGGTGGTCGACGACTTCTCCGCCCGACGGTTCTGGCGTACCGCCAGGGAAGAGCACATCACCGCCTTCAACTTCATGGGTGCGGTGTGCGCGATTCTGCTTCGCTCCCCCGCCACCGAAGACGATCGCGCTCATACCATTTCGCGCGCCTACGGCGGGCCTGCACCGGACTGGATGTTCCACAGCGTGGCGGAGCGCTTCGGTGTCGAGCTACGGCAGGCGTATGCATCGACCGAGCTCGGTGACGTGGCCACGACCGATGTGGTGCCGCGCCCGGGCGCGGCCGGTCGAGTCGTCGACGATTATCGAGTGCGCGTGGTGGACGATGACGGACGTTCGGTGGACGACGGAACGCCCGGCTCGCTCGAGGTACGGCCGTGTGGCGAGAACCTGACCTTCACCGAATACGTCGGAGAACCCGACATCACCCGAAAAGCCTGGCGTGACGGTTGGTTCGTCACCGGTGACTGCGGGCGTCTGGTCGACGGGTGGCTCTACTACGAGGGGCGAACCGCAGACACGATCCGACGCCGGGGTTTGACTGTCGATGCCGAACGAGTGGAGTGGGTGGCGTCCGGCCACCCGGACGTTGCCCAGGCTGCTGCGGTCGGCGTGCCGTCCGAGCTGACCGAGGACGAGGTTCTGCTCGCCGTCGTCCCCCGTCACGGACGACACATCTGCCCGCGCGATCTTCTTCGATACTGCGCGCAGGAATTACCGCGCCACGCGGTCCCCCGGTACGTCAACGTGGAGACGGCCTTGCCGACCACGGCCAGTAAGAAACTGAACCGGCGCGCACTGCGCGATCGCGGCATTCCGACCTCCGCGTTCGATGCCGAAGCGCACCAACAAGATTAGGAGCTTTCACTTGTCCGTTCCTGCGATTCGCGTACTGGACCTCACCGACCGGCTCGGATATCAGGCCGCGCGTGTGTTCGTCGGCCTCGGTGCCGACGTCGTACGGGTAGCCCTCCACGATAGTTCGGATTCGGCGGCAGACCGATTGCACTGGCACGCTGGGAAGAAGGTCCTTCGACATTCGGGGACCGTCTCGGACACCACGTTGATCGAACTGATCGCCCAGGCCGACGTGGTGCTCGAGTCCGGCCCCGCACCCAGGCTTCGCACCCTTGCTCTGCGCGAGGGTAGGCCGTCGCTGTGGGACGCGGTCGTGCACACGGTGATCACCCCGTTCGGCAATTCGGGCCCACGCCGAGAGTGGCTCGGCGACGACACCGTGATCACCGCAGCAGGCGGGATGGCGTGGCTCTGCGGCGATGCCGGGCAGGCCCCCGAGCCACCGCCACGCGAGCAGGGAACTCAACTCGCCGGCACCCACGGTGCCATTGGCGCACTGCTCGCCCTCATTGCACGACGTCGAACGAACGCGGGGCAATTGGTCGAGATCTCTGCGCAGGAGGCCGTCGCGGCCACGCTCGAGATCGGTGCCATCTCGTGGATCCACGGCAGGACCATTCCCGGACGCACCTCGGGCATCTACGGTCACGTCGCCCACCGAGTGTTCCGGGCATCCGACGGGTTCCTCGCCGGCGGTTATTCCGGATCACCCCGCATGTGGACGGACCTTCTGGCCTGGATGGTCGAAGAGGGCGAGGCCGAGGATCTGGCGGACGACCGCTGGCAGGACAACGAGATTCGGTGGCGCGAGCGAGCACACGTGGATGCAGTGGTGTCCCGCTTCACCGGTCGACGCTCAGCCGGACCGTTCGCCGAGGAGGCCCGTCGTCGAGCATTGCCCTGGGCCGAGGTGGCGAACGGACCTGCGCTGCTGGACAATCCGCAGCTACTGGATCGACAATTCTTCGTCCACAGTGGAAGCATGGGCAGCTACCGGGACGTCGGCTTCGGCTGGGAGTCACCCGCGCTACCGAGACCCGTCCGCCTCGCCGAGCCTCGCGATGTCACGGCAGCCGAGGCCTGGGCCGTTCCGCGACCGAACCCGCGCGACGACGCGTCCGAGGTACATCGCGACGAACGCGCGCCGGCCGACGGGGCGAGCACCACAGGCGCACTGAACGGAGTCCGCGTTCTCGATCTGACCTGGGTTCTGGCCGGCCCGTACGTCACCAAGACATTCGCCGAACACGGCGCCGACATTCTCAAGGTGGAGTCGTACCACCGCAAGGACCCCACCCGCTTCTCGCCGGGGATGAGACTGCGCCCCGACGCCGGATTCGACGACGGTGGCTACTTCCTCAACTTCAACCGCAACAAGAGAAGCGTTGCGTTGAATCTGAAAACCGAAGCCGGCCAGGATCTCTTGCGTCGCCTTGCCGCGGATGTCGACGTCGTCGTGGAAAATTTCAGCCCGGGCGTCCTGGCGCGATGGGGGCTCGACTACGAACAACTTCGGAAGATCAACCCCGGCGTCGTGTTGGTGTCCATGGCCGGGACCGGCCAGACGGGACCGTGGCGCGATGCCGTGACCTTCGCCGACACCCTCGCGGCCATGTCCGGACTGACAGCGGAGACAGCACGGGCCGATCGCGATCCGCAGGGGCTCACATTCGGACTCGGCGACATGGTCGCTGCGAATTCGGCTGTCATCGGCGCACTCGAACTGCTCTATCGCGGTGAAGGCGGTCACGTCGACCTGTCGCAGCTCGAAGCAATGGCCTCGAATTTGGGCACCGCCACTCTCGAAAGCCAGCTGGCAGGCGATGTTCCGACCGACTCGGCACGAATCCTGAAGAGCCTCGGTGACGACCGATGGATAGCGGTCGGGAGTTGCACTCCCGACGCGCTGAACGACGCGCTCACGTCGATCGGGACGGCCGTCGAGCACGATCCATGGGAAACGCTGACGCAGACGGCCGCGACGACGGACGCCGACGTGCTCGCGGAGCGCCTGCAGCGCCAGGGAATCGCCGCATATCCCGTCCGCGACGGACGAGACCTGGTGGACACGGACCCACAGCTGCGCGCCCGCAATTTCTACCCCACCCTCGAACACCCACTGGCGGGATCCGTTGCGCACGAGGGTCTCGTCGCCCACCTGTCCGCTACCCCGGGTGCATTACGCACAGCAGCACCACTTCTGGGCCAACACACCGACGACATCCTCGTCGAACAGCTGGGTCTGACTGCGGACGAGCTGGTCGACCTGCACAACGAAGGAGTTCTTTCATGAGTACCGAACCGACCGGCCACCGCTACGAGCGCGACGGCGACATCGTCACCGTGGTGATCGACCACGGGCCGATCAACATCGTCGATCCGGAACTCATCGAATCGATGATCACACATCTTCCCACCGTGCTGGACGACCCGACGGTGCGATGCGTGGTGGTTCGCGGCAAGGACCGAATCTTCGTCGGTGGAGCGAATCTGCGGGTCATGCAACGACTCGATCCCGATACCTATCGGGACATGCGTCGATGGGTGGTGGTGCAACGCTTGCTCGAACTGGCTCCCAAACCGGTGATCGCAGCGCTGAACGGCCATGCACTCGGTGGAGGTGCCGAACTGTCGCTGGCCTGCGACCTGCGAATCCTGCACGCAAAGGCCATGTTCGGATTTCCGGAGACAGATCTCGGGATCTTCCCCGGTGCCGGTGGATCGCAACGGCTGCCCCGTTTGGTCGGCGCACATCGGGCCAAACGATTCATCATCGACGCCACCAAGTTCACGGCGGAGCAAGCTCTACGAGAAGGCTTGGTCGACGTGGTCGCCGGTGACGATTTCGAGGACGTTGTTGCCCGCGAAGCACGTCGACTCGCCGACCGTCCCACCGCCACGATCGGTTTGGTGAAGTCCGTGATCGATCGCGGCCTGCACCTGCCCATCGACGAGGCCATGGCGGTCGAGGAGCAACACGTCATGGCCAACCTCGAGCTACGCGACGCCGCCGAGGGCATCGGATCGTTCCTCGACAAGCGTGCTGCGCAGTTCGAGGGTCGATGAGCTAGGGGTCAGTTGACCACGCCGGTAGCAGAGACGTTGTCGCTCAGCGACTTCACCAGTGTGGCCAACTGCGGCAGGTCCGATCGGGCGGCCGACGCAGTCAACGACACCGCCGCCAACAGCAGGCCGGTGGGCCCGAAGATGGGCGCAGCGACCGAGCAGTAGCCTGCGGTCATCTCTTCCCGTTCGGAGGCGTACCCGTCGGCCCTCGCTCGGCGAAGTTGCTCGGCCAACATGCCGGGTAGCACGATCGTCGCCGGGGTCACCCGCTCCAGCGGGCCCCTGGCGAGCAGATCGTTGAACAGCTTCGGCTGCCCGAACGCGAGCAGCACCTTCCCGGTGGCCGTCGAGTGCAGCGGAAGCCGACCCGCGATCCGTGACGGGCGGGCAGAAGCGGGGCCGCCGGCGACCTTTTCGAGGTACAGAACTTCGTGGCCGTCGAGCACCGCCAAATGCACTGTCTCGTGGGTCCGGTGATGCAGGGTCTCCATGAACGGTCGGACGGCGTCACGCAGAACACGTAACCTCGGGACGCGGCTCCCCAACTCGAAAGCCCGCATCCCGAGGCGATATTCGAGACCGGACCGCTCGAGCATTCCCCATTCGAGGAGTTCCCGGCTGAGCCTGTGTACCGATGCTTTCGATATCTGGGTGCGCTGCGCCAATTCGGTCAACGTGAGGCTGTCGTCGTCGAGTCGAAACGCTTCGAGAATCAACCGCGTTTTGCCCAGCACCGAGTTCGCGACGCTGGGTGTGGCGCAGTCATCCTGCTCGGGCACTGTCGTCTTTCGAGGGCAGGAGGAACACGGTACGGATCAGAATTTCTGCCAACCGCTGCATCTCTCGGACGTCCACCAGGTTCATGCCACGCGTGAAGTCGATGCTCGAACCATCGGGAACCGCAGCCACTTTCGGCATTCCGACCCGAGTCGTGGGCACACCGCGCATGCGAAGAATGTTCGCGTCGGTGGCACCGCTGTTGTCCATGATGATCTGGTGCGGTGAACCGGAGACCGTCTCGAAGGCATCGACAGCCGCCAGAATCACCGGTGAGTCGGGGGGCGTGTGGGTCGCCGGAATGGCCGCCACCGCTCGTGCCGACACCTCCACGCCGAGCTGCTCGCTCACCCCGGCCAGCATGGCGCGAACTTCGCGCAGCACCGTGGCCGGCGTCTGTCGGGTCGTCAGCCTCAGATCGAGCCGAAGCGTCACTGCCGCAGGGGTCGACGCCGCGAGCCGGCGAAGGCCGCCGCTGATCGACGAGACAATTCCCTGGGGCGTCATCGTCGAATATCGATGGCGCTGTGCGTATTCCTCGAGCCAGTCTTCAAGGGCGACGGCCACGCGGCCGGCCGACGCAACTGCGTTGCTGTACGGAATGCGGTGGCGACTGCCGACGTAAGTGTGTCCACCGTGCACGGTCACGTCGATCCACACGAGCCCGACCTCCTCGTGCAGCACCGTCCAACCGGGCTTGGCGATGACGGCGAAGTCGGTGGTGTACCCACGTTCGAGCATGAACCCCGCGCCGACACCGTGACCGGTGTTCGTGCGGTCCGGCGCACCGACTCCCGACACCGCGAAACTCGGCATGCCGCCGGCTCCGAAGCCGCCCACGACGTCACCGGGCGGAGTGACGCCGGCTGCGTGCAACGCATGCAGTACAGCCAGCACCACTGCGCCGTGGCCCTTGGGATTACCGGCTCCGAGTCCCTCGACGATGTCGCCCGAGACCACCGACCGCGGTGCGAGATCCGGCCGCCACGACACGGCCGCGCCGGGGATGTCCAGCGCGGGATCACCGGTGGTGAACGTGTCGATCGGGGCGTAGAGCAGAAGGGACGGTCCGTCGCCGCCGGGGATGGTCGCGACGGCATTCGCCTGGCTCGAGTCGATGCGCTGGACCTCGGCGTCGACCCCGGCCGAGGCCAGATCCGACGTGATCCACTCGGCCAGCGGTGCTTCCCCGCCGGTGGGGCTGGGAATGTCCACCATTGCCCGGACGGCAGCGAGCAGTCGTTCTCGCGTGAGATGTGCGAGAACGCGCTCGATGGCCTCGTCGGCGGAGTCCCTTCTGCTCACGGTCGTCACTTGGGAATGACCACCGCTCGTCCACGGACCTTTCCCGCGCCGAGCTTGTCGAGCGCAATCCCGGTCTCGTCCAACGAGAAACTCTCGTAGTCGAGCGTCAGATCTCCTGCAGCCAACAGTGCAGCGAGTTCGGGAACCGTGGCACGCGCGGACTCCTCGCGCCGAATCATGTTGACCGGCAACAGTGCAACGTCGTCGAGCAGCCAGTTCGACAGCCCGATCGACACGTCGTTGCCGGTGACGTATCCGATCGATACCGCGCGGCCGCCGGGGCGCACCCAACGGGATCTGACGATGAGATTCGACCCGCCCAGTGTGTCCACCAGCAGGGTGGCCGCGCGCTGCTCGGCGAGTACGGCGAACTGCTCGTCGTCACCGGCGACCAATGCGGTGGCACCGTCAGGGACCCGCGACGCCTGCTCGCGGTCGGCTACGAGGGCCGTCACCGTGGCTCCGTACCGCAGGGCCAGCTGGGTGACCATCGAGCCGACGGCACCGGCGGCACCGGCCACGATGACGTGTTCCTCGGCAGCGCTGCCGACGTCGGGCAACCACGACCCGAGTCGACCGACGTCGACCAGTGCAGCGCGGGCGGTCGTCGTCGGAACCCAGAATGTCGCTGCGACCTCGGGTGAAAGACCGTGGGGCACCTCGACCAAAGCCTTGTCCTTGACGACGACGTACTCGGCCCACGTTCCGTTCTTGAACAGTCCGAGGCCACCGCCGCGCAGAACGACCTTGGTGCCGGGCTCGAACACGGCGGACTCGACGACGACGCCGCTGCCCTCCACGCCTCCGGTGTACGGCAACGTCGGCTTGATACCGAACTCACCACTGGCGACGGTCACGTCGAGGTGCGCTACCGATGCGGCCTCGACGCGGACGAGTGCCTCGCCCGCTGCCGGCACCGGCACGTCGACGTCTTCGACGACCGGCGCTTCGCCCCACGCGTGCACCCGGGCTGCGCGCATCGTCCCACTCATGCGATCGGGTGCTTCTCGAGGAACGCGAGGCTGGCCGCGTTGTACTCGTCCGCGTGCTCACGCTGGGGCCAGTGGCCGCAGTTCTCGAACAACAGAAGCTCGGATCCGGCGATGTTCTGGTGCATCGCGTGTGCCTCCGGAATGTCGCCGAACGGGTTGTTGCGCCCCCACACGACCAGGGTGGGAACGGTGATCTGAGCGAGGTCCTCGGGTGTGAGGATGTTCCGCAGCCGAGTCTCCATGTTCTGCAGCGACAGGAGATTGTCGATACCTGCGATGAAATCCGGCTGGTGATAGATGGTGTGCCGAACCGAGATCAATTCCTCGCTCGCATTGGCCGGATCGTGCATCAGCAACTGCATCCGACGGCGCGTCAACTCCACGTCGTCGGTCTCGACGGCCTTTCGCGTACTCGTGCGAATGCGATCCATGACCTCCGGATTGGCCACTGTTCCACCGGCCGCGATCATCTGCAGCGAAGCTACACGATCGGGGTTGTCGATTGCGGTCCGACCGCCCACCCAACCGCCCAGTGACTCTCCGCCGATGTGCGCCTTGTCGATACCGACGGCATCGAAGTACGCGAGCAAGTGATCCCGGTAACGCGGAATTTCGTACGGGTAGTCCGGCTTTCCGGTGTACCCGTGGCCGAGCATGTCGATCGCGTGAACGGTGTAGCGCTCCGCGTGCGGCTTGATGTTCTGGACGAACGCTTCCAGGTGCCCGCTGGTGCCGTGCAAGAACACGATGTGCTCGGCACCGTTACCTGCCCGAAGCGATCGGGTGGGGATGCCACCTGCGTCGATGGTGCTGACACTGAAGTCGAGCCCCGCCAGTTCCGTCCAAATTGTTCGTGCGAGTTCCTGCGTCACGTTGGATGCTCCTACTCAGTCGATACGGTGCTATTGATTGATGCGATGTACTTGGGTGTTGACGCGTGCCAACGGGTTCGGGATCAGACGCTGGTGGGTGGCCAGGCGCCCGCTGAAGTAGCGCAGCGCGCCGATCCCGGTACCGATGGCCAGCGGGATGTACAGAATCTTCACGACGGTGTCCTCGTTCGCTCGATCAGGGATGTTGGCTGGCAGTGAAGAATCCGGACACCACCGCGTGGTACGCAGCGGGCCGCTCTTCCTGCAGATGGTGCGAGACGTTGTCCATCACATGCAGATTGCCGCGTTTGATCATGCGCGCGAGCATCATTGGATAGTCGGGCGTGAGGAATGCATCCTCGCGGCCCCAGATGAACAAGGTGGGCGCCTCGATCAGGCCCAATTGCTGTGTCAGGTCCTGCCATTCGCCGCGTGGGCTGTCCGACATCGCAGCGAGTGCCGTTTCCTCGGGATCGAGGCTCTGCTGGTAGCGCATGTCCAGGGTCTCCTCGGGGAGACGATCGGGGTCGCACCATTCCAGGCGGGTGATCAGTGTCCGCATCTTTTCCCGGGTGGGTCCTTCGCCGCCGTAGTAGACGTCCCGTGCGGTCCGTCCCCGATGACCGCGCTCGGGAAGTGGTGCCAGTGGACCGTAGAACACCGGCATACTTCCGGTGATCACCAGTGAGCGAACACGCTCGGGGTGCAGGGCAGCGAAGTTCAGGGCGATCGTTCCACCCCACGAGTTGCAGACGAAGTCGGCTTGCTCGATGCCGAGTGCGTCCATCAGCGCCACCGTCTTGGCCGCATGGAAGTCCCACATCGGGCCATCGATCAGGCACTTCTCCGACTGCCCGTACTGCAGGATATCCACCAGCACGCAACGTCGGTCTGCCTCGAAATACGGTGCGACGGGGCCGAAGTCACTCCACGCGGTGCATCCTGGGCCGCCGCCGTGCAGGAAGATCGTGTCCTGCCCGGTGCCGATGTCGTAGTAGTGGTACGTGGCACCGTCCGCTTCGATGAAGCGGCTTTCCGGGGGTGCCGAAGCGGCGGGCGACTTCCCGACCGCAACCGGTGATGCGACAGTCATGAGTTCTTCTCTCCTGGCAAGGTGTGGGGTTCGATCACTGCCACGCCCATTCCCGTCAACCATTCGGGCATCGGCGAATACGCAAGGGTCTTGCCCGGCGCGAAGCCGAGAGCAGCAGCCATCATCAGCCACGTTCGTAGCTCCTGGCCACCGTTTCCTGCGTTTTCGGCAATCTGCTCGGACGTCCACTGTGTGTATTTCTGCAGATCTCCGTGTTCGAGATCGCGCAGAAACTGTTCGTCGAATTCCGGGAATATGGTCGGCTTCGCTCCGACGATGATTTCCCGTCGCCGCTTGTCGTAGCGTTCCCATTCGCCGCGCCCGTTCAACCAGGCTTCGACCAGGAACTCCTCGTCCTCGCCCTCGGGAGCGGTCCAGTCACTGGGCCACGGCAACTGGTGTGACAGTCCGCCCGAGGCGACGACCACGACGCGGCGGTCACCGAAGCTCTCGATTGCCGCGGCGATATTGCGACCGAGCTCGGCGACACGAGGAAGTGTCGGCAGGGGCGCGGCGAACACGTTGACCACCAACGGCACCACCGGGACGTCGATCCCGTCGAGCAGGTACTGAATTGCGTGGGACTGACCGTGGTCGATCTGCAGGCGTGCCGAAATGGCGACTTCGGTGCCGGCATCGACGAGGTACTGAGCCAACGCACGAGCGAATTCGGGATCGGTCTTCTGCGGGCCCTTCGGTGTTCCGCCGTCACCTGCGGCAACGACCTCGCCGACGCCCATGGTGAAGGACGGGATCATGTCCAGCCAGAACCCCCGGAAGTGATTGGATCCCACCAGAACCACGACATCCGGACGTGCTTCGACGATGCGGTCGCGGGCCGTCGCGAGTCCTTCTCGAAATGCCTCGGCACGCTCGGTGTGAACGACCTTGTCCCAGTGGGTGTTCATCAACGTGGAGTGAGATGCCCCGATTCCCAGCACGATTGACATGTTTTGCTCCTTCGGTCGAGCTCGAATCAGAGGGTGAGATCAGTTCGGGGTCGGTACGTCGATGCCCTGTTCGGCCAACGCGTCGATCCGATCCTCTGTCGTGTCCTCGGCGAGCTTGCGCCACTGCAGAAGCGAGTCGTCGGGCCGGTACAGCTTCTCCGGCGGTGCATCGGTCACCTCGACCATCCACTTGTCCTGGCTGGAGAACTGACCGTGGAACAGCCAACGGACCGCTCCGAGGTACTTGAAGTAGAAGGGAATGGTCTTGAGCCCCTTTTGGAAATCCGCCATCACTCCCACGTAGAGGTGGTTGTCCTCGTCCACCGGTACGTAGAACTCGTAGTGAATGAAGGTGGGGTAGGCGATACGCAGAACACCCGGCATACTCACCGACGCGAAACCCGGGAACTCCTGTGCCGCAATCACCGGGTTCACCTCACGGTGTGAACCGGTGTTGCCGATGTTCGTGGTGGTCTTCGGCGGGTTGCTCTTGAACCACGCCTTCCCGGTCCACTTGCCGAGGCCGGGGAAGTCCGCATCCCAGAACTGTTCCAGCTGAACTCGGTAGATCCAGCGACCGCGCTTGACGATCTTGGTGGTGTTCCACACCGGCATCGCCTTGAACAGCCGCCACAGCGCCGTTCGGTGCAGGTACTTCGCGTGTCCCTCGTCGTACCCGTTCTCGCAGGCGAAGCGCCAGTTGCCTTCTCGCGGCATGATTCGCGATCCGATGACGGCAGCGTTGCTGACGAGTTCCTCGGGCAGCTGCTCGTCGATGGGGTGTGGCTCTTCACCGTCGCCGACGAAAATCCACACCATTCCCAGTCGTTCCTCGACGTGGTAGGTCGGTTGGGTGACCTTGCCGCAGATCGGCGACTTGGGACCGTCGGTGATGGCGGCCTTGAGGTCGCCGGTCTCGAGATCGAAAGTCCAGCCGTGGTACACGCACGAGATCGTGCCGGGAAACTGCTTGTTCCCGTAGCTCAGCGGCACTCCGCGGTGGGGGCACCGATTGGCCATGCCTCGGACGACACCGCGGTCGCGGATGACGAAGATGTCCTCGCCGAGCAGCTTGACCCGTACGGGACGCTCGCCGACCTTGGACGAGAACACCACCGGGTACCAGTAGCCGCGAAAGCCTGCTCCGGCTGCCTGATACAGGGGCCAACTCGACCAGTCCTGCCTACCGGGCAGGTTGCCGTCCTTCTTCTTCTGGGCCGGCGTCTTCACTCGGTCCGCTTCTTTCGGCGGTGTCGCGACGGTAGGGCGCGATACCGTCGACGCCGCGCGGGGTTCCAGCGTCTCGCTCATATGTGCTCTCCAGGTGCAGTTCACTCGTGTCGTGGGAAGCGATCGACTTCTCGACCGATCGCTCCGAGTCGGCACAGCACATCACTGCGTTGCGGACACCACAATCGAAGCGGTCCGCCTACCGGAATTTGTCCACGCGCCCGGCTTTCTCGGACCGAGAACCCCGCCCGGTTCCGCTCAGCGGTCCAATCCACGTGATGTATCCGACGGCGGCGCCTACTGTCCCTAGGACCCAACGAACTCGAAGGAGACCCGATGACCATTCAGCCCTCGGTCGTCACGACCGACGTCGCCATCGTCGGTGCTGGCCCGACCGGACTCTACGGCGCGTACTACGCCGGCTTTCGCGGGCTGGAGACCGTAGTCATCGACGCTCTCCCCCAGGCAGGAGGGCAGGTGATGGCCCTGTACCCGGAGAAGCAGATTCGCGACGTGGCCGCGCTGCCGTCGATACGGGGTCGCGACTTCGTCGCGAATCTCGTGGAGCAGGCCGGTGCCTTCTCACCGACCTATCTACTCGGCCGTCAGGCCATCGAGCTGACCCACGAGGACGGCCTGCCGGTCCTGACCCTCGACGACGGCACGATCGTTCGTGCCGGTGCCGTCGTGCTGACCGCGGGTATCGGTACCCCGACGCCGCGGGCGATGGAGACCGGTACCGAATGGCTCGGATCCGCGCTCTCCTACTTCGTCACCGATCCCACGGTCCATGCCGACCAGGATGTCGTCATCGTCGGTGGCGGTGACTCCGCGCTCGACTGGGCAGATGCACTGGCCTCGATCGCCCGATCGGTCACGTTGGTCCACCGCCGAGCCACGTTCCGTGGTCACGCCGCGACTCTCGAACGCGTGCGTTCGGGCAAGGTCGCCATCCACACGGACACCGAAGTCCTTGCCCTGGTGGGCGATCTGGAAACCGGGTCGTTGTCGAAGGTGGCGCTTCGGGCGAAGAACGGCGAGGAAACCGTCGTCGCGGCCGATCATGTGATCGCCGCTCTCGGCTTCATCAGCAATCTCGGCCCCATCCGCGACTGGAACCTCGAACTGCGAGGCCGTTCCATCGCCGTCGACCGTTCGGGTCGAACCAACCTGCCC
Source organism: Rhodococcus sp. 06-221-2 (assembly GCF_002258365.1). NCBI lineage: Bacteria > Bacillati > Actinomycetota > Actinomycetes > Mycobacteriales > Nocardiaceae > Rhodococcus > Rhodococcus sp. 06-221-2. Next base: position 20,861 of record NZ_NOYJ01000010.1, on the reverse strand, counting down.
CGCGTCTACGCCGCCGGTGACGTGACCGACTACGACGGAAAGGTCAAGCTCATGTCGGTCGGATTCGGTGAAGTCGCGACCGCGATGAATCACGTTGCGGTCGACCTCGACCCCGACCTGGTGCTCTTCCCCGGACATTCGACCGACGGCGCCTGAGCGCCTCACCACACCAGACCTCACCACACCAGGAGGAACCAGCATGTCCTACGTCATCGGAATCAACTGCATCGATCAGCTCGATCGGTCGTGCATCGAAGTGTGCCCCGTCGACTGCATCTACATCGGCGACCGCCGCAGCTACATCAACCCCAACGAGTGCATCGACTGCGGGGCATGCGAAGTGGAGTGCCCGGTGGACGCCGTCTTCGTCGACCGAAAAGCGCGCAAGGATCCCGAGCTCGCAGAATTCGTCGCAGATTCCATCGCCTTCTTCAACGAGCCGTTGCCGGGAAGAAGCGAGCCGATCGGTGATCCGGGCGGATCTCAGAAATTGGGACCGTTGGGCGTCGACACCGAATTCACTGCGAATCACTGAGCGATCAGCTCGCGACCAGACGCCGGAGGACTTCTCGCAGCTGCTCCAGCAGCTGCGAGGTCCTGTCGTCGTCGGAGAAGACCATGTGCTGCATCACCAGTCCGTCCAGTGCCGAGAACACCAGCTCCGAGATGCTGCCGTCGGGGTCGGGCACGCCGGCATTGTCGAGCGTGTGTCGGACCTGAGCCGCATACCGCCGGTACAGTCCACGCACGTTTTCGATCGGTAGATTACCGCGGACCGCCTGAGTGGTCTCGTCGTATTGAAGCAACTGGCGCTTACGCGAATTATTGAGTGTTGGAACGAGATTGGAGGCAAACTCGTCGATCGAGTTCGCCTCCAGCCCGACGTCGTCCGAATCCTGTTCCGCCGCTCGGCGAAACGCTTCGATCAGCAACTGCTCCCGGGTGCCGAAATGGTGCCGGACCAAGCCGTGCGCCATGCCCACGCGGGCAGCCACGGCCCGGTAGGTGACAGCCTGTACACCGGTCTCACCGGCGATATCGATGGCCGCATCCAGCAGTCGATCCCTGGTGGACTGATCGGATTCATGTTCCGTCGAGTCGTCGGCAGCGTTCATCCTCACAGCAAACCACGCTACCGACGACCGCGTCGCTACTGCCCGGCCAATCCCCACAGTGGTGGTCGATCGCCTCCGAGATCGATGTTGACCGACTTGACTGCGGAGTACTCACGGAGTGTCTCGAACGACAACTCACGTCCGAACCCGCTGTCACCTCGGCCGCCCATCGGCATCCCGGGCGGCAGATCGAACCATCGGTTCACCCACACGATTCCCGCGTCCAGGCGATCTGCGAACTGATGCGCGCGGCGCAGGTTCTGTGTCCAGACCCCGGCCGCCAAGCCGTACGGCGATGCGTTCGCGCGAGCGATCGCTTCTTCGTCGGTTCGGTAGCGTTCCGCGACGGTCACCGGACCGAAGACTTCGGTCCGCACGATCGTGGCCTTGCCCTTCGGATCGGCCAGCAGCACCGGACGATGATAGAACCCACCGTGCAAAGAGTCGTCCAGATCGAGTGGCTCGTCTCCGACGACCACCGAGACACCCTCCGCGCGCGCCCGCTCGACGTGTGCGCTGACCAGTTCGAGTTGACGACCCGACACCAGCGGTCCCATCTCGCTGCTCGGATCAGTCGCGTCGCCCACCTTGATCTTTCGGGCCACCGCAGCGAACCGCTCGACGAATTCGTCGTGGATGTCGTCGTGCAGCAGTAGACGCGAGGCTGCGATGCACGCCTGACCGTTGGCCAGATAGATCCCCATCAGCGCGTCCTGAACCGCGAGTTCGAGGTCCGCGTCGGCAGCGACGATCATCGGTCCCTTGCCGCCGAGCTCCATCAAACTCGGCCGCAGTGTGCGCGCTGCGGAACCGAGAATTGCCCGGGCAGTGTCCGGACCACCGGTGAACGTTATCTTGGCGACGTCGGGGTGCGAGACCAGAGCCGCTCCCGTCTCGGGGCCGAGACCGGTGACGATGTTCAGCACACCGGCCGGCAGGAGGTCACCGATCAACCGGGTGAACTCGAGAATGCTCGCAGACGCGTACTCCGAGGGCTTGACGACGACCGTGTTGCCGGCGGCCAGCGCGGGTGCCACCTTGTTGGCGAAGGTGATCAACGGCGAATTCCACGAGATGATCGCCGCGACCACGCCGAGAGGTTCGCGCTTGGTGTAGAGCAGGGTGTCGGGGTTCGACAGCGGAATCTGCTCGCCGTTGAATGCGCGAATGACGCCGGCGTAGAACCTGAAAATTGCCACCACTGTAGGGATGTCGGCAATTCCTGCTTCGCGGACCGGTCGGCCGTTCTCGGTCGCCAACAAGGCACCGAAACGTTCGCCGTCGGCCTCGAAGCGATCCGCGATCGACAGCAGGATTGCTTGTCGCTGATCCTGCGTCGTCCTGCGCCACTGTCCGAAGGCGCGGACGGCCGCCGCCACGGCGGACTCCGCGTCCTCGGCCGTGCCCTGCGGCAGGACCGCCCACGGGCTTCCGACGCTGGGGTCGACCGCTTCGAAGGTGCTAGGGGCGCTCACCCAGTCGCCACCGATGAACTGCTGATAATCCCCGTTGGGGACGAAAGCCGCGCGGGCTGTTTCCGACGAGAGAATGGACGACATTGTTCTCCTTCTGACGTGACACGTTGCGAGTACAACCCGCTTCCGTAGCGCGATACACGGAGAAGGGTTGTCTCGGTTTACTACTGGAAGGAAGCGCTCACCGATCCGAGGCCGGTCAGGGTGGCCGTGACCGACTGTCCTGCTGCGACCGCCCGCATCGGTCCCAAAGCTCCGGACAGAACGACCTGGCCGGCACGCAGCGGCCGACCGAGGTCTGCCGCGGTCTGCGCCAGCCAGACGACGGCTGCGACCGGATCGCCGAGGCAGGCGGCACCGGTGCCCTCGGACACCTGAGTTCCGTCGATCGACATGGTCATCTGCACCTCGGTGAGGTCCAGATCCCCGAGCAACACTTGCCGATCACCGAGTACGTAGGCACCCGCCGACGCATTGTCGGCCACGGTGTCTGCAAAGCTGATGTCCCAGTTGCTGATTCGGCTACCACATACCTCGAGGGCGGCGACCACGTAATCGGTGGCTCGTCTGACGCGATCTGCGTCGAGAGGCCCGTCGGCCAGATCTTCGCGCAATACGAAGGCGATCTCGGCCTCGACCCGCGGCTGTGACACCTGCTCGGCGGGAATGACGGCGTCGGCACCGTAGGCCATGTCGTCGAACAGCATTCCGAAGTCGGGACGGTCGACACCCAATTGCGCCTGAACGGCTTTCGACGTCAAACCGATCTTTCGGCCGACCACGACCGCTCCGGAATCCAGACGCTCGTTGTTGAGAATCTCCTGTACCGCATAGGCCGCCGTCACGTCGTCACGGCCGATCAGGTCGCGGACCGGCTCGCAGGGCTCGCCGCTGTTCGCAGCGTGATTCAGCCGCTCGGCGGCGGCCTCGATGTTGTTCTGGCTCACAGTCACGACGCAAGCTTCGGACACGGGGGCGTCACCGGCAACAACTGCGTCTCGCTCAGCGGTCCTCACCGTCGGTCCGGTGCCGACGAGAACCAGCACCAAGGCAACCGACGCCGCGAAAGCCATCATGGTCGCCACTGCGAGGGCGTCGTTGCCGAGGAGACCGACGACGGGTGCGGCTGCCGCTGCGAAGGCGAATTGGACGCCGCCGATCAAGGCCGACGCGGTACCGGCCAGGGACCCGTAGCCTGCCAGTGCTTGCGCCGGAGCGTTCGGTAGGACCGTGCCCATCACCGCCAAGATCAGCAGCACCGGCACCCCGAAACCGATCAACCCGCCCGTATCGGTCGCCGCCAAGACCACGAACACGACGGCAACGACGGTGCCGATCAGCAGCGCAGAGAGCAGAACGGTTCGAGTTGTCCATCGACGAAGAACGACGACGTTGAGCTGCGAAGCTCCGATCAAGACGACTGCGCCTGCGGCAAAAGCGATTCCGAACTGCTGCGGAGTGAGTCCGAAGCTACCTTGTAGGACGAACGGCGAGGCAGAGATGTACGCGAACATCACCACCCGGCCCAGGCCACATACGAGCACCATCGAGACGAAGGCTCGATCCGTGCCGAGGCGCGCGTAATTCCGCAGAACCGTGCGTGCACTGTTCTGCTGCCGCGCCGCCGGGGGCAAGGTCTCGGGCATCGCGAACGCACCGATCGCGACCGCCGTCAGTCCCAGAGCCGCGAGGATCACGAAGATCACGCGCCACGTAGACACTTCGACGACCAGGCCACCGATCGACGGTGCCAGGATCGGTGCCACGCCCATCACCAGCATCAGCCGGGACATCATGACCGCAGCGGCGTTGCCCTGGTAGAGGTCTCGCACCACGGCCATGGCGAGGACCGCCCCGGCTGCACCTCCGAAACCCTGCAGGACCCGAAGCACTGCCAGCACCTCGATACCCGGCGCGACCACGCACCCGAGAGAGGCCGCAACATGGAGCAGCGACGCCACGATCAGTGGACGTCGCCTACCCAGTGCGTCCGACATCGGACCGATCACCAATTGGCCGACGGCGAAGCCGATCAGAGTGCCGGTCAGGGTGAACTGCACCGCCGTCTCCGATATCGCGAATTCGGTTGCGATGACGGGAAAAGCCGACAGATACATGTCGACGGTGAACGGACCGAGTGCGGTGAGCGCACCGAGCATCACGACCAAGCGAAGACGGCCCCGACCCGACGGTGCCGTCACCGCGGACGCGGAAACTCCGGTGCCGTCGGCACCGGAGTTTCCGTGTTCGCTCTCGGTCGCGGCGATGGATCTACTCACCGCCGGCACGCAGTGCACGCACCGATGCGCCCACTGCCAACACGATCTGAAGGGCTGCGAAGAACAACCCGGCCTGCATCAATCCCTCGAACGACTGCGCGGACAGAACACTGCCGGAGCCTGCCATGTCCATCGCCCCGTGCCCCATCGCAGCGTGATCCATGGCGCCGCTTTCCGCCGCCGTGTGGCTCGAGTGGCCCAGCGACGTCGACATCAACGCCCAGTGCACAGTGAGCATCGCGATACCGAAACCGGCGGTCACCGCGTACTCGCGTACGCGGTGGCCGTTGCCCTTCCTGCACGTGAACGCCACGCACAGGCCGGACAGAACGAGCATCGGCACAACCATGCCGAGCATCGCCGTGCCCGTGACGATGAGCAACACGACGTGCACCACCAGACACAGAATCGCAACAGCGGCGAGGACGGCATCGACGAGATCGACTCCAGCCCTAGTTCTTTCGCGCCCGGGTGGCATGCCCACCACAGGCCCGAGGGTCAGTGACACGACGCTTCGCCCGGCTGGTCGTCTGCAGTGCTCCCGCCGTGTGCACTCGACGAAGCAGGCACGTCCAGCGCCGGGTTCTTGTCGAAGAAGTTCACCGGCAGCAGGTGGAAACCGACGACCTCGGTCGGCATGACCGGCCAGTCCTCGGCGCGCGGAATGTGTGTCACTCCCAGGGTGTGCCACAGCACCACATCCGTGTTGTCGGTCGCGCGATTTTCCGCAGTCCATCGGGGAAGACCGTCACCGGAGCGGCTCTGGTTCGGGAAGTCACCCGAGGGGCGCATTTCAGCGGGCGAGTACGGCGTCACCCACATGTTGCGGGTGCCGAAACCGGCTCGCTTGGCAATCAATGAGGGATCCTGCGCCAGCATCGTTGCCGACGACCAACCGGGCAGGAACTTGTAACTGACCGGATTGCCCCAGGCGTTCTTCTTGGCGGTGTTCATGATCTGCCAACTGCGAGACGACTGCGTGTTGGTGTGGTCGTCACCGGTCAATTCGCGGTCGATGACCGTTTTCTTGACTCCGATTGCGTTGCCGTAGGGATTGTCCGGGCCGACAGGCACCCCGTAGGCATCGTTCTGTACGACAGTGTTCTGCCACCCGTCGATTTCGGTATCGAGCCGGAACGAGAACAGATGCTGGTGGTAGCTGGACACGATGTTCTTGGCGATCCGGGTGCCGTGCGCAGAGGTCTCACCCTCTTCGACGGAGCGGGTCTGCACGATCCCCAGTAGCTTGACCTCCATTTGAATGGAGGCGTCCTGGTAGAAGTTCCAGTAGAAGCCGTAGTGGTAGTTGCCGACGGTGGCGATGAAGCTGACGACCAGGCGACGCGAGCGACGTACGTCGACCTTGCCGGTCATCCAGTCGGTGTGCTTCCACAGAATGCCCGCGTCCTCTTCGTGGATGCAGATCGCATTCTCGATAGTGGTCGGTTCACCGTTCTCGCCGGCATTCTCCGCGTCCAGGTAGACGATCTCACCGAGGCAGTCACAGCCGAGTCGAAGCGAATTGGCGAGCTTTCCGAGGCCGAACTCGCCGGCGTCGAATGCGCTGCGCCAGAAGTGCTCCTTGGAAGGGTCGCCGTAGGGTACGACCATTTCGCCCAGGGACGCGCGGTGCAGAACCGAGCGGTACTCGTCCCCGTCCAGGTACTCCACCGCATGCAGCACCAGTCCCTCGAGCGGATGCCAGTTGATCCGGAAGCGCCACTTCTGCCAGGTGAGCTCGCGGCCGTCGATCTTGAATCCGACGCCCTCGGGCTGAGTGATGACGAGCGGGGCGACGTCGGAGCGCATCGGCTGGTTCGCGTCCGCCGTGTAGTTGGCCTGCTCGACGTTCATCGGCCGCACGCCGAAGTCGTGGACGTCGATGACCTTCAGCGCCACCAGATCGACCACAGCGATGACACCCTCGATGGGGTGCGCGTACCCGTTGTCGTCGGGAAAATCGCGGTAGTAGGAGACCGAGCCGGCCAGACGCCTGCCGTCTACGGGGTAATCGAGCACGCCGGGCACGGCCATGTTGCCGACGCCCCACGGATCGATCTGGACCTTGTCCATGTCGGTGATGCCGCGCAGCGCAAGCGCCTCGACGTATCGCGGATCCTGCTTGATCAGGTCGGGAGCAAGATCGAACTCCTCGAGCAGGACGGGTGCAGCACCGTCGGTGATAACGGAGGACGAGACCACGGCGTCGGCATCGAGATCGACGACGACATCGTGCGTCGTTCCGGACGCACGATCGACCAACAGAACCCTTGCGCGACGGGCGATCTCGTGACCTTCGCGGAGCAGTCGCTTGTCCGGCTCGTCGGTGTAGACCGCGGCGAACCCCGGCCTTTCTGCGATGGCCTCACGACGAACGACATCTGCGACGCGGCGAAACTCGTCGGATGTCAGGGAATCGAAGAGCGGATGACGCACGGGTGTTCCTTTCATAGCATTCATCTGGTCGAGATCTCGAGTCGCCAGCGTGTGCTTCCTACACAACCAGTGTGCGGTCGAGCGCGCAGCTCGATGTTTTGCTCAGCGGTCCTCGAGGCAGCCGGGCCTCTGTGTCGCGAGCTCCGCCCGGGCGGCCGCCGCACGCAGTATCGCGGGGCATCTGCCCCGATCACGCTGTGCCGGTCCGCTCACCGAGACTGCGGGCCCTGCGATCGATGGTCCAGGTGGACACTGGCGAATTCTGACTGAAAGGAGTTCTGGTGACTGTCGATTCCGCACGATCATCCTGGGACCGCCGCGTTTTGGCCGCACTCTGCGACACTCTGATTCCGCGAATCTCTGCGCCACATTCGGCCTCGACGGACGAGCAGGTGTTCTGGAGCACGAGTGCCTCCGATCTCGCCGTGGACCGGATTCTCGACTCGGTCCTCCCACTCTCGGCCCCACATGTGCACATCCTCGTAGGCCGCACCCTCGACGCCCTGTCGGAATCGTTCGCGGACAGCTCGCCCGATCGCCGCGACGAGCAGTGGCTGACGGTGCTCGCCGACCCGTCGACTCGTCCTGGCGCTCTGATAGTGCAGAGCACGGTGTTGGCAATGTTCTACACCGTGCCGGACGAGGCGTCGAAGAACCCGACGTGGCCGGCCCTCGGCTTTGCCGGTCCGTTGCTCGAACCGCCGACCGCAGTGCAGTTTCCGAAGACCTTGACCGTGGCCGAGCTACCCGACAACGGGTCGATCACGTTGACGGTCGATGCGGTGGTCGTGGGTTCCGGTGCGGGCGGCGGCGTTGCCGCGGCCCGTCTCGCGGCCGCGGGTATGAAGGTACTCGTACTGGAGAAAGGTGGCTATCGGAACGAGCCCGATCTACCTCAGTTGGAGGCGTTCTCGTTTCCGAATCTGTATCTCGGCGGTGGATTCGTCTGGTCGACCGATGCCAGCGTCGGCCTGTTGGCAGGCTCGACTGTCGGTGGCGGAACCACGGTCAACTCCATGGCGTGTCTCCCGACGCCCGAGTACGTACTGGACGAATGGGTCGAGGCAGGCATGGAGGGCGCGTCCTCGGACGAGTTCGGCCCGCACATCGAATCGGTGATGCAGCGGATCAACGCTGTACCCGCCAATACCGTGCACAACAGCGTCAACCGAATTCTCAATCGCGGCCTCGACGCTGCCGGACTCCAACGAAATACTCTGGCACGCAACGCCAAAGACAATGACGACCGATTCTGCGGCGAGTGCAATGCCGGTTGCCTCGTAGGATGCAAACAATCCACGATGAAAACTTTCCTTCAGGATGCCAGCGACTCGGGTGCGCAGTTGCTACCCCAGTGCGACGTCCAGGAAATCGTGCACGCCGATGGCCGCGCAGTCGGCGTCCGAGCGGTGGTGAACACTCCCGACGGAGACCGGGACGTACTCGTGGAGGCACCGATCGTCGTGGTCGCCGCGGGCGCGCTCGCCTCGCCCGTTCTCCTGCAACGTTCCGGGCTGGGTGGGCCGAGCGTCGGTCGAAACCTGCACGTTCACCCCTCGTACTTCGTCAGCGGAGTGTACGACGAGGTCGTGAAGGGCTGGGCCGGGCAGATTCTCACCAGCGTCAGTCATGACTTCGAGCACGTGGAAGGCGAACACGGATTCGTCGTGGAAGCCGCGCCCATGGGCCTCGGCTTCTGGACGGGTCTCACACCGTGGCACTCCGGTGAGCAACACAAGCAGGAGCAGTTACGCCTCGAACACGTCTCCGGGGTCTGGGGCTTCGTTCGAGATCACGGCTCCGGACGGGTGGAGGGTGACGCGCACGGAATGCCGGTCGTCACATGGGGTCTCGACGATCCGGTCGACCTGGCAGTCGTCCGCCGTACGCATCAGGAACTCGCGCGCATCCTCCGGGCATCGGGTGCCGAAGAAATTTTCACGTTCCTTCCATCCGACCCTCGCTGGCGTCAGGGCGATGACTTCGATGCATTTCTCGACACGCTCGGCAGCCTGGACGCCGCGGACATCCTGACATTGTCGGCACACCAGAGCGGCTCCTGCCCTACCGGCCTCGACCCGACGACATCGGTGGTGAACGGCCGCGGTCGCCTCCACGATTGTTCCGGAGTCTATGTCGCGGATGCGAGCGCGCTACCCACTGCGCCTGGGGTGAACCCCATGGTGTCGATCGAAGCCTACGCACGCAGAACCGCGGAATTCATTGTGCAGGAATGGGACTCCGAAATACCCTGACCGTCGCAGTGCACAAGCTCGAACGCTGGTGTGCATTGTGCACACCAGCGTTCGAGCTTGTCGACGTCGGTTTCAGCGATCCTTGGGCGTGTGCGTGTCGAGGAAGCCGACGACCGCGTCGGCCACCGGTGTCGGTAGTTGCTCCACCATGGGAATGGTGCCGCCCTCGATGACCACGATGTCGACCGTCGCTGCCTGCACGAGACCGTCCCGCACGAGGCCGACATCGGGGAAGGAGAACGGGTCCGCGTCGCCACCGAGGATGAGTACCGGGGCCGTCACCTCGCCGATCCGATCTTCCATGACGTACCGCGAACACGCGATATGTCCCTCGGCCGGATCCACCCCCGGCGCAAGCGCGTCGCGCACGAAGCGATCGAGTAGGTCCGGACGATTCGGCGGATAATACGGTTCTCGCTGGCCCCACCACGTCGTGAGATGGCCACCGTGCGAGTCGATTTCCGCGACGTCGACGCCGGGGCCGTCAGCGTGACCGGCACGGTATTCGGGGCCGGTGTAGGACGGCGACGACAGGATCACGGACTTCACCCGACCTGGTGCCGCACTGGCGACCTCCACCGCGACCACGGCCCCGGTGTGGTGACCCATCACCGAGAACTGATCGAGACCCAACGCATCCGCTAGATGCAGAACACCCGAGGCATACTGCTCGATCGTTTGCGGGCCAACAGGTTTGGCGGACTGACCGAATCCGTACATGTCCATGGCGATGATGCGACGGGACGGGCCGACGAGGGGCATCAACTCGGCGAATTCGTCCCACGAACGCGGGGTCTGGTGCAGGCAGATCAACGGGACTCCCTCGACTCCGGCTTCTGCATAGTGCAGTTGACCGAGCGGGGTGTCGGCGTAGCCGAAGCGCACGAGGGTCGTGGTGTCGTCGAGCACGGCTTCAGTCGACAAGGGTTCGGCCCATGTTCGCGTAGGTGTCCTGCCGGTTCTTGCGTGCGTACAGCGCAACCCCGATTGCCACCACGATCGTCGCGAGATGCAGCAACGGTAGACCGTTGATGATCACCGAATCGGTACCGGTGATGGCCGAGAAGTTGGACAGCGCGAAATATGTGATTGCTCCGAAACCGATCAGCGCCAGGGCCGGCGCAACCGTGTGGCCCCAACCGAATCGACGCTGCCGAGCGAAGAACACCAGCACTGCCAGCGATGTCGTGGTGATCAAGACCATCAGACCGACCGCTCCGAAACCGGTCAGCGCGGACGTGAGGGTCGTCAGAGGGTCGAGCCCGGCGACGGCGAAGACGATGACGACCGCCGTCTCGATCACATAGCTCGTCGAACCGGCAACCACCGGCGACTGATGGCGCGGGTGCAGGGTTCGCATCGACCGCGGCAGGAAGCCGTCCCGGCCCAGTGCGAACAAATACCGTGACGCTGCGTTGTGGAAGGCAAGCACTCCGGCGAAGCAACTCGTCACGATCAACGCCTCGAGTGTCGTTGTCCACGCGGAACCGACGAACTCGTCGCTGAGGTCGTAGACGAATGTGCCCGGGCTTGCGGCTGCCGCGGCGGTGGCGCCACTCGAACTGGCCAGGAATGCCCAGGACGTCAGGACGAAGAAGAAGCCGATGCATCCCATCGAAATGTACGTCGCACGAGGAACGGTGCGTTTCGGATCGCGTGCTTCCTCAGCGTAGATCGCTGTCCCTTCGAAGCCCTGGTAGCACGAGAACGCGAAAATCATCGCGACGCCGATGGCTCCGGGAACGAAAACCTGACTGGGACTGAACGATTCCATCGGAAAGCTGCCGATCCCGTTTCGCGCGATGATCGCAATGTCGAGCACCAGAATGACCACGAGCTCGACGACGAGGGCCACTCCGAGTACGCCTGCAGCAAGCGTGATCTTGCGATAGCCGAGCAGGAACACGATCACCAGGCCCACCAAGGTATAGACCCACCATGGAAGATCGATGCCGAAAATCTTGTTGGCGCTACCCGAGGCGAAGAAACCCATCGCGCCACTGGTGGCGCATGCCAGCGCGATGTAGGCACTGGTAGCGATGTAGGCACCGGCCAAGCCGACGGGACGCCCCAGCCCTCGCACGATGTAGGCGAAGAAGGCTCCGGCGTTCTGCACATAGGGAACCATCCGGGTGAAACCGACGGCGAACAGAAGCATGATGACGAGTACGAACACGTACATTCCGGGTGTACCGATACCTACCCCCAGTCCGATGGCGAGCGGCAGAATTGCCACAGCGCCTCCGGCGGGCGCAACCGTGGCCATCACCATGAACACGATGTGCGCGACATTGAGACTTCCCTGCGCGAGCTCGGTCGACCCCTCAGTCGTCGATGCGCTGCTCTGCGTACGTGGCACCATAGATTTCAACTCCTCCTGCGAACACCAAGGACGACGAGCGCCGTCGAATAGCGATCAGTGTGGAGAGATATTCACCTGGTCGCCATGTGAAAGGTCCGCTCAGTGACACCGAGGCCGGCCTCGACCCAGCTGGAACCCGCCATGAGCACCCGGTTTCGACGATTTCGAACCGCTGGCCAGCGGTTCGCTGACCGGAATTACGTGCACCTCGATCCTTTGCCCGGGTGGTCCACACCAGCAACGTACCGCCTGGTCGTGTGGCCCGGACGTGTACCGCTCGGTGTTCTGCATCCCCTACTCCGTCCAGGCGACGGTGCCCTCCCCGATGCGGACGACTCATCCATATTTCGGCGTGCGCAGTGGGCGAAGAATCCATCCCCCCTGAAGCCTGCTTCCCCTACTGTCGGCACCATGACCCTCGATCGAATAGCGGTACCCGGCGGAGATCTCGTCGTCGAAACACACACCGGCACCAGCGAGCCCGTCCTCGTGGTGCACGGCGTGTCCAGCCAGCGCGTGCTGTGGGGCTGGCTGCGGGCGGAATCGCCACACCTGACACTGGTCGCACCGGATCTGCGCGGCAGGGGCGACAGCGTCGAGGTCACGGGGCCGTCGTCGCTCGCTCGGCACGCAGACGACCTGGACGCCGTCATGGATGTCCTCGGACTCGACGCTGCACACGTGTGCGGAATGTCCATGGGTGGATTCGTGGCAGTCGAGTTCGCGGCCCGGTATCCATCTCGAGTGAAGAGTCTCGTTCTCGTCGACGGAGGCGTTCCGGTGGCACCGCCCGCCGGTCTCACCCGCGAGACCGTCGGAGCTGTGTTCGCGGACAGAATTGCTCGAACTCAGAAGCATTTCGACGCCGTCGACGAATACGTCGACTTCTTGGTGTCGACGTCGCTGCCGCTTCTCGACCCGGCGGATCCACTCCTGCGGACGTACGCCGAACACGATCTGGTCGACGGGTCGGTGCGGCTGTCGACCGAGGCAGTCGTCTCCGACGCCGAGGATGTGTTCTTCGGCGAGTCACGGTTTCGAGAACTGACGATGCCGATTCGATTCCTACACGCGCAGTGGAGCATTGGTAAGAACTCGGCACCGATGTACTCGCCCGAAGACATCGATGCGCTCGACCTGACCTCGATCACCCCGATGATGGAACTCGACCATGCCGGCACGATCATGACCTCGGCCGGTGCCGCCGCCGTGGGAGCACGAATCGACGAGGCGCTGCGGAACGGGTGATGAAGCAGCACAAGGACCGGAATGGAGCGGTCCGAGGACGTCGGCTGTCCATTTCGTCAGCTGTGTCGTGCGTCTCGTTCAGCCAGACTTAGCCGACAGTGAGCGCCGCCTCACCCTCGTCGAGCATGGTCAGGAGAAACAAATGAGCGGTGCCGGTGCAGTCCGGGAGGACAGCGGTGTGCGGCTGCGGTTCATCGACACTGCGGACCAACAGATGCCCGTTGCCATCCTGGAGTGGCAGCGTCGCGCTCCACTTCTCGCCGATCTGGTCGCATTGTTCGCCGATCTCGGGCTACGTGTGGCGAACCACGAGTTGTTGCCGTCGGGCGAAGACAGCGACGCCTTCGTTCACAGATTCGGTTTCAGTACCGATGAAATCGATTGGTCCGCAGCAACTCCGAACCTGCTGCGGGCTGCATTCGAGGCCGCCGCATCGGGCGATCTCGAGGTCGATGGCTTCACTCGCCTCATCGCATCGGCGTCCATCCCGTTCACCGACGCCGTTCTCGTTCGCGCCGCAGCCCGCTATCTCGGCCAGGTAGGGCTGGAGCTGTCCGAACCCACTGTGGTCTCGATACTGCTGCGGCACAGCGACTTCGTCCGAGGATTCTGCGCACTCTTCCATGCACGATTCGATCCCGACGTGACCGACCGCGACAGGCTGACGGCTGCCGCCGAGGACATTCTCGACACCGCTGTCGAGCGCACCTCGGCACTCGACGAGGATCGCTTGTTACGAGGACTGCGTTCTTTCCTCTCGGCAGTGTTGCGCACCAATTGGTTTCAGCACGACCGCACGGTAGGCGCCCCACCCGCAGCGTTCAAGATCGACCCGGCACGATTGTCCCTCTCTGCGGCCGTCACCCCGTACCGCGAAATCTTCGTGCACTCGCCGATCGTCGAGGGGAGTCACGTTCGGAGCGGTGCGATATCTCGCGGGGGCCTGCGTCATTCGGACCGGCACGACGATTTCCGCACCGAAGTACTCGATCTGATGAAGACGCAACACGTCAAGAATTCACCGATCGTGCCGATGGGTGCCAAGGGCGCTTTCGTGGTTCGAACGGAGACGACTCCCGAAGGTGTCCGCAACGCCTACACCGATTTCATCGAGGCACTGCTCGATGTCACCGACAACGTCGTCGACAGCGCGGTGGTGCATCCGACGCGCACGGTGATCCGCGACGGCGACGACCCGTATCTCGTCGTCGCCGCCGACAAGGGGACTGCGCGATTCTCCGATCTCGCCAACAGCATTGCAGTCCGCCGAGGCTTCTGGCTCGGGGATGCGTTCGCCTCGGGAGGCTCGGCGGGCTACGACCACAAGGCCATGGGAATCACCGCACGCGGCGGGTGGCTGTCGGTACGACGCCACTTCGCCGAGAAGGGGATCGACGTCGATACCGATGCGTTCACGGTGGTCGGTATCGGAGACATGTCGGGTGATGTGTTCGGCAATGGCATGCTCCTGAGCCACGCCATCCGACTCGTCGGCGCGTTCGATCACCGGCACATCTTTCTCGATCCGAACCCCGACCCCGAGGTCTCGTACCGCGAACGGGAACGGCTGGCATCGATCGCCGGAAGCAGCTGGGCAGATTACGACACCAGGGCACTGTCGTCGGGCGGTGCGGTGTGGCCCCGTTCGGTCAAGTCCATCGAACTGTCACCGCAGATGCAGGCACGACTCGGAATCGATGTCGGCACCCTCTCCCCCAACGCACTCGTCGAGGCGCTGCTCACCGCACCGGTGGATCTACTGTGGAACGGAGGGATCGGCACCTACGTCAAGGCCTCGACCGAGGGGCACTCCGACTCCGCCGATCCGGCCAACGATTCCGTTCGCGTCGACGCGTCCGAACTGCAGGCCCGGGTGGTCGGCGAGGGCGGCAATCTCGGCCTCACGCAGCGTGCTCGAATCGAATTCGCCCTTGCCGGGGGTTGCGTCAACGCCGACTTCATCGACAACGCCACGGGCGTCGCCACCTCCGATCGAGAGGTGAATCTGAAAATCGCGGTGGACGCGGCCGTCGCGGACGGCGAACTGTCCGTCACCGAGCGCAACAGAGCGCTGTCCCAGGTTCAGGACGAGGTTGCCGAGTCGGTGCTTGCAGATGCTGCATCGCAGACCCTGGCGATCAGCCTCGCCGAGGCCCACGCGCCGTTCCTGCTGGGCCGGCACGAACGGTTGATCGACAACCTCGAACGCGACGCGGGAATCAGTCGAGTCGCTGCGGTTCTTCCCTCGCCTGCCGAGTTGCGAGCTCGACATCGCTTGGGGCAGGGACTGGTTCGGCCCGAGATCGCGGTGCTGTTGGCGCAGTCGAAGAACCTGGTGGCCCTCGAATTGCTCGCCTCTCCCCTATTGGACGACCAGGTGTTCGACGGGGTACTCGCCGGCTATTTTCCAGAATCGATCCGTGTCCTGGTTCCTCACCACATTCGCAGGCATCCACTGGCGCGGGAGATCGTGGCGGTCGTCGTGACCGGACACATGATCGACCGCGTCGGGCCCGGCATGATTCACCGGCTGGAGGAGAGGCTGGGCGTGAGCACTGCCGATATCGCGGTCGCGTATGCCGTCGTGCGCCAGGTTTTCGACATCGACCATCTGTGGGACGTCGTTGCCGATCTACCTGGAATCCCGCAGAGCACCAGGCTGGTTTTGCAGTTCGGTGTTCAGGATCTGATCGAGCGGACCACGTCGTGGTTGTTGCGGAACCGCGACGAACATTCGACGCCGCTGGAGACGATCGAACGCTTCACGCGGCCGGTACGTGAACTCCGAGCATCGTTGCCGGAGTTGACCGGCGATCTCGTCGTCGATCAGAACACACTTCGACTCCTCTCCGAGGCATTCGCATTGGAGACGACAGCCCGGTCGCTCAACCGATCGATAGCGCACGTGGCGCAGACGTATCTCGAATTCGGCCGCGTCGTGGGTCTCGACCGGTTGGTGGAACGGTCCTCTGTCGCCTCCGGTGGAGCCGACTACTGGGACGCCATGGCAAGTGCGATTCTGGTCGATGCGATTCGTGAGCACTGGCACAACATGACCGAGCAGGTCCTGTCCGAGGCGGTACACACCGAATCTGCTCCCGACGCCGTTGCAGCGTGGCAGTCTGTGCACACCAATTCCGTCGAACGATTGGCCCAGATGGTCGGTGAACTCCACAGCGTGGAAGGGCTGAGCAATTCGCAAGTGTGCGTGGTGAGCGCAGAGCTGTCGCTCGCCCTGTCTCGGTGCCGATGATTCGCACTACCTCTACCTGTTCGATCGAAACGAAGGAGCCGTCCCCATGCGCTTGATCGTCGGATATCTCGCCACCCCCAGCGGTAAGGACGGTCTTACCCTCGGGGTGCAGCTCGCCCGCAGCCTGGGTGCTCAACTCGACATCTGCATGGTCCTACCGCCGGACCGCACCGTTGCGTCCAGAGTCCCCGCCGAAACCGGTTACGAGGACGTCCTGGTCACACGAGCGCAAGGCTGGCTCGACGAGGCGAAATCGTTGGTGCCGTCCGACATCGAGGTCGCCGTGCACGCAAGTTTCAACGATTCGTTCGCCCAGGGACTGCTGGACGAGGTGGCTCGGCTGGGGGCCTCGGCCATCGTCGTGGGTGCGTCCGGAGACGGGCTGCTCGGACGGCATTCCGTCGGCTCGGTCTCGACCGAACTGCTGCATTCGGCACACGTACCGCTTGCACTCGCGCCGCGCGGCACCCGGCACTCGTCTGCTCGGGAGATTCGTCAGGTGACCTGCGCACTCGGGACCAGGACGGGAGCGGATGTATTGCTGCGGACGGCGGTACGCACCTGCGAGAGAATGCACACTCCACTGCGGCTCGTGTCCCTGGTTGCGCTCGACCCCCGCAACGATCTTCGCGATGCCCGGGACAGCTACGACAGCGCGCGTGACCGTGCCGTCGCACACGCACGTGCCCTCGTGGACGAAGCGAAATCCACCTTGCCGGAGGACTTTCCGATATCGGTGACCATAGCGGACGGGTCGTCCGTCGAGTCTGCGGTGCGGACGCTCGACTGGCAGGACGGCGACCTCGTCATGGTCGGCTCCAGCCGCCTTGCACAACCGCGCCGACTCTTTCTCGGTTCGACGGCAGCGAAGATGCTTCGCGTCCTGCCCGTTCCCATGGTGGTCGTCCCCAAGCAGGAGTTCGAATCATGAATCCGTCGACGGAAGGCTCGAATATGGGCAAGAACGCAAGCGGGCCCTCGCCCACTGCAGGTGAAGTCAGCGCCAAGGGGCTGGCGACAGGCACAGTCGGCACCTTCTCTGGTGCGATACTCGGAATCTCCTCTGTCGCACCGGGTTACACTCTGACGGCAAGCATCGGTCTGATCGTCGCGGCCGTAGGTCTGAAAATGCCGGCAATCCTGATCGCGGGCTTCGTTCCGATGTTTCTCACCGCTTATGCCTACCGCGAGCTGAACTCCGAGTCTCCCGATTGCGGCGCGTCGTTCACGTGGTCGACCAAAGCATTCGGACCTTACGTCGGATGGATGTGTGGGTGGGGCATGGTGATTGCGACGATCATCGTGTTGTCCAATCTTGCGGCCATCGCGGTGCAGTTCTTCTATCTGTTCATAGCGAAGTTGTTCGACACACCGTCGATCGCCGATCTACCGGGCAACAAGTTCGTCAATGTCGGTACGACGCTGGTGTTCATCGCAGCGGCCACCTGGATTGCCAGCAGAGGCATCACCACCAGCGAAAAGCTGCAGATCGTCACGGTCGGCTTTCAGATGGTGCTTCTCGTCGTCTTCGCCGTCGTTGCGCTGATTCATGTCGGAGCAGGAGACGCCCCGGGCGAGGTCACTTTCGACTTGGACTGGTTCAACCCGTTCACCGGCGTGGCTGTCGGTGCGTTCGTCATCGGACTCACGGGATCCATCTTCGCTTTCTGGGGTTGGGATACGTGCCTGACGCTCGGCGAGGAATCGAAGAACCCGAAGACGACGCCCGGCCGCGCCGGGTTGCTCTGCGTGGCAACCATTCTGCTCACGTACCTCCTCGTCGCGGTGGCCGCCATGATGTATGCAGGGGTAGGCGAGGACGGCCTGGGCCTGGGTAACCCGGACAACGCCGAGAACGTCTTCGGCTCTCTGGCCGACCCGGTGCTCGGTAAATGGGGCGGACTGCTGCTGTTCCTGGCCGTGCTGGTGTCCTCACTGGCGAGTTTGCAGACCACGTTCCTTCCGGCTGCGCGAACGATGCTGGCGATGGGTTCCTACGGTGCCTTCCCCAAGAAATTCGCCGAAGTGTCACCTCGCTTCCTGGTGCCTTCCTACGCAACCGTCGTCGCAGGGGCCATCACCGCAGGGTTCTACACAGTGGTCACGTTCCTGTCCGAGCGCACTCTGATCGACACCATCGCGGCCCTGGGCATCATGATCTGCTGGTATTACGGCATCACGGCCTTTGCCTGCATCTGGTATTTCCGCGACAGGCTGTTCGACAGTGTCCGTAACACTGTCTTCCGCTTCCTGTTTCCACTTCTCGGTGGCCTCATGCTGCTCGCCGTTTTCGTCATATCACTCGGCGAGAGCATGAATCCCGACAACGCCAGCGGAGCCTCGATCGGCGGCATCGGACTCGTGTTCTTCCTCGGCTTCGGCATCCTGGTCCTCGGCGCTGTGCTGATGATCGTCATGAGGTTCCGCCATCCCGCATTCTTCGAGGGCAAAACCCTCGACCGCAACACCTCGGCATTGCGGGACGAAAGCGATCTGGCGGGCAGATAGCCGAGGCCCGAGAACGGCTCGAGTGCCCGACCTCAGTTGTGGGGTCGGGCACTCGCGCACGAGGTGACGATCGACGCTATAGCCGGTGCTGAGCTGGACGTCGATGGTCATCGGCGTCGGTGTGGCTCCACAACGCGGTCGCGGGAGGGGCCGGTGATCTCGGTGTAAAACTTTTCCTTGCTGTACGGCCAGTAAGTGGTTACGGTGTGATCGACAACACTACTTCCGGATCGGCATCCACGTCGGCGCGATAGGTACCGCGCGCTCGGGTGGCACCGTCCGCGCTTCGATGCACTCCACCATCCGACCGATGCTCCAGCGAAGGCAAAGATGAACACCGACAAATCGGAACCACCACTGCAGACCGCTCCGACCGAGACAGGCACCGCGCCCATCAACCACCGTCGTCAGTTGTTCGGTGGAATTCTGGGTCACGGTATCGAATTCTTCGATTTCCTTGCCTACGCCTATCTTGCGGTCTACTTTTCTACATCCTTCTTCCCGCAGTCGGATTCGCGGCTGCTTCCGCTGCTCCAGACATTCGGTGTGTTCGCCATCGGGTTCTTGGCCAGACCGATCGCCGGTCTGGTGATCGGCCTGTTCGCCGACCGCTTCGGACGCCGTCAGGCAATGACATTGACGATCTCGATGATGGCCGGAGGAAGCCTGCTGATCGCGGTCAGTCCGACCTACGGCCAGGTAGGAATTCTGGCGCCGATCATCCTGGTGACCGCCCGGCTGCTACAGGGGCTCAGTGCGGGCGGCGAGTACACCAGTGCATCGGCGTTCATTGTCGAGTCCGCGCCTGCGAACAGACGAGGCTTCTACTCCAGCTTCATGTTCGTCGCGTCCACCTCCGGCAAACTCTTCGCCTTGGGTTTCATCACGTTACTGGTCACCGTCCTCGGAACGGAGACCATGACCGAGTGGGGATGGAGAATTCCATTCGCGGTGGGTGGACTGGGTGCCGTTGTCGCGTGGTGGATTCGACGCAGCACCGTCGAGACATTGGACGTCTCCTCCGAGAAGCAGAAATCATCGCGACCGAGGCCGTTCGATGCGATCCGCGCATACCCGAAACAGACTCTTCAGATCTTCTTCCTGACAACAGGTTTGGCGGTCGGTCAATACTTCTGGGCAACTTACCTGACCGCGTACTTCGAGATCAAGAACGGTGCAGCCTCGTCGACGGCGTTGGCGGCCGGTTTGATCTCGTTGATCTTCTACCTCGCAATCCAGCCACTCGCTGGGTTGTTGTCCGACAAGATCGGTCGTAAACCCAGCCTGTACATCTACGGCATTTCCTCTATCGTGCTGACCGTTCCGCTCCTGTCCATCGAGGGAACCAGCTTGGCAGTCCTGGTACTCGTGCAAGCCACGGGAATGTTGATGCTCAGCTTCGCCACCTCCATAGGATCGGCAGTGATGGTCGAAATGTTCCCTGCGCGAGTGCGCGTCACCGGGCTGGGATTCCCCTACTCACTGTCTATCGCACTCTTCGGCGGTACTGTCCCCCTGATCGCCACCGCACTCGAAGACGCCGGTCATTCGAACTACTTCGCGTGGTACGTGGTCGCCACCGCGGCAATCAGTCTCATCGCGGCATTCACACTGCGTGAGAGCCGCGATGTGGATATCGAATCGGAGGACCTGAGGGATACGAGGGCTGCGAGCTCCGACTCGTAACGGCTCTCACCGTCGACCCGCTTACACCTCATGGTGAAGGCGGGTCGACCACTGTCTCCACCTGCGGACCCTCGAGACGCAATCACTCAGCGTCACAGTCATATCCAACTCGACTGAACCAACTGAAAGGCCCGGGCCGGCAACTGGCGGATTCTAGGGGTCCTCGCAACACCTGATGGTCAGATGCCTGTCAGTAGATCACGTAAACGCTCGGCTGGAGTTTTCCAGCCGAGCGTTTTGCGTG